>NZ_BCYZ01000052.1 GCF_001598455.1 Sphingomonas pruni NBRC 15498 | reverse complement strand
AAACTCCCGTCCTCGCCGCTTCCGCGGCTGCGGCCCCTCCACCGGCTTCGCCGGTCCCCCTCCCCATCTGCGATGGGGAGGATTTGGGGAATCATCGACTTAGTCGGGTCCGTCCTATCGCCAGCAGGACGTCGAGCCTAGGGTCGTCCGCAAATCGGGAGGGAAACCATGTCAGCCAATGTCGATCTGATCCGCGCCATCTACGATGCCTTCGCCACGGGCGATGTGCCCGGCATCCTGGGCCGGATGGATCCGGCCATCGAATGGCATGAGGCGGAGAATTTCCCTTATGCCGACAACAGCCCGTATATCGGCCCCGAAGCCGTGGCGCAGGGCGTGTTCCTGCGTTGCGCGACCGAGTGGGACGGGTTCGGCGTCCAGGTCGACGAGATCGTCGATGGCGGCGATACGGTGATCGCGCTCGGCCGCTATGTCGGCACGTACAAGGCGACCGGCAAGACGCAGCATACCCAGATGGCGCATGTCTGGCGCATCGCCGGTGGACGCGCGATTGGGTTCCAGCAATATGCCGACACGCTGGCGGTCGCGCGCGTCACCGGCGCCGTCTGACCGCTTCATCCTGGGGCAAGCTTGCCTGAGGTAACCCGCCGCGAGCGCGTGCGCCGTGCTCGTCCGCCAATAGAGGATTCGATGCGTTTCACTCCCCTGACTGTCCTGACCGCGGTCGCCGCCGTCGCGATCGCCACCCCCGCCGCCGCCAAGACCGAGAGTTTCCGCGCGACGCTGGACGGCACCGCGATCCCGACGACCACCGGATCGCCCGCGCACGGCAAGGTGACGGTCAAGGTCGATACCAAGTCGCAACGCGTCTCGGTCGAACTCGACGTGCAGGGGATCACGCTCGATCAGCTCAACGACGCCCTGGTCGCCAAGCCGATCGGCCCGGTCCATTTCCACCAATATCGCAGCGCCGACGATGTCGATGCGGTTTTGCCCGTGCCCTATGGCGCCAATTACCGCGCGACCAAAAACGGGTTCCACGTGTCGATGCGCAACTATTCCTATGCCGAGGGCGCGAAGCTGCTCAACGATCAGGATACATTCGAGGAATTCGTCGACGCGCTGAACGCCGGCAAGATCGTGATCAACGTCCACACCGACAAATTCCCGGATGGCGAGATCAGCGGCAAGGTGCTGCCCGACTGACGCGTAATGGCGCGTGACGCCGTCGGAGTTTCATCGATCAGGGGGCGCGGGAGGCCGCATCCCCCCGGTGCAAGACTTCCCGCGCCGCGCCGATCAACCCATTGGATGACCTGGCGAACTGCCGGCCATCATGCCGCAGCGACGTTGCTACGGCTTGTAAATTTTGGACATGTGTCGGGACGGGCCGCCGCCCGTCTCACGCCTTGGGTTTGTCCGCCACGCGATATTTGTCGTGGCAGGCCGAGCACGCACCGCGCACCACGCCCCATTGCGCCGCGAAGCCCGGCTGATCGCCAGCCTTGGCGAGATCGGCGAGCTTGCCCGCCTCGGTCGCCAAGTGCGCGGCGGCCGCCTCGAACCCGGCGCGGTCGCTCCACACGGTCGGCAGTGCCTTGGTCGTGCCGCCGTCGCTGCCGGCGGGGAACAGCCCGGGCAAGGCGCGCGCCCACGCGGCGATCGCGCCGGCGGCGAAAGCCTGGGTCTTCACGTCGCCCTTGGCATCGATCACCCCTTTCATCCCGCCAAAGGCCGCGCCCTGCAGCTTGAACCCGGCTTGCCGCGCCGCAATCAGCTGATCCGCATCGTCGCGCCGCGTCGCCGCGGCCGCGGTCAGCACGCTCGCCGCCATTACCAGCACCAATGCCGACATCGTCCTGGTCATCGCGCCTCTCCCTTGGTTGAACCGGCGCGATGCTATGACCGCGCGAGCGATCGGGCAATCCCGCCGTTAACCGGCTTTGCGGAGCGCGCGTTAACCGCACCCGGCTATCGTCCGGCGATGATCTCGTCCAAAATCTTCCGCAGCCGATGGTCGGCGCTCTTCTGGGCGGCCGGGATCATCTGGACGGCCTATGATGTCGCAAGCGCCAACACGCCCGATCCGGTGACCAACAACAGCGCTGCCGCGGAGACCGACGCGACCGGCGCCATGGTCGACAATGGCGACTTGGCGGTGCTCGCCAACGCGATGGGGAACTAACCGGCTAAGACCAAATTGCGTAGCCGTGAACGTGTTGATTGGCGGAATACCAATTTGCGTCGTCATGCCGGGCTTGTCCCGGCATCCACTCTTCCACAATCGAGATGGGGAATTGTTGCGCGGTGGATGCCGGGACAAGCCCGGCATGACGGCGGTGGGCAGTATGGCCGCGCGGCCGCGTAGCGCCCCGCCTACTTCCCCGCGAACAGAAACGCGACTGCGCCGACCAGGCAGAGGAACGCGCCGAGATGCCGCCAGCCGAGCGGCTCACCCAGCACGGTCACCATGAACACGCCGAACACGGTGAGCGCGATCGCTTCCTGCGTGACCTTGAGCTGTCCGCCCGACCAGCCGGCGGCATAGCCGATGCGGTTGGCGGGAACCGCCAGGCAATATTCGAACAGGGCGATGCCCCAGCTGATCGCGATCACGATCCACAGCGGCTTGTCCATGCCGCCCTTCAAATGCCAGTACCACGCGATCGTCATGAAACAATTGGACAGCGCGAGCAGGGCAACCGTCCACATGCCGGTCGATCTCTTTCGTTAGCGAATGACGGTGCAGGCGATGGGCGGCTGGCCCGGCGTCGTCAAGGTGGCCGCATCGCCTTTGCCGCGCAGTTCGTACCGGCCCTGCTTGTACCAGATACCGGAGGCCGGCTTCTGCCCATCGAGCGTCGCCACGATGCGGCCGTTGCGCGTGATCGCCGCGGTGTCGGCACGGTTGTCGAACCGCACCCCGAATTTGGTCCCGTCCATGCAGCGATAGCGCGCGCTGACCACCGGCGGCGTGCCGCTATCGCCGACACCGGTTCCGCTATCCGCACCCGGCTTCGCGCCGCCTTTGCCGGGGGCCGGCTTCAGGTCGATCGAATAGATATGCCATTTGCGCTGCTCGGGCGTCGACCCGTCGACAACGGTGCGGCGCAGCACGACCGTGCCGGTCTGATAATCGGGCCGGCCGTCCTTGAGCCGCGCATAGACTTGCACCGGGACTGAGACGTAACGGCTCCCGGCCGCGCCCTCGATCTCACCGGGGCCGCCGATATTGGCGTGATATTCCTTGTATTTGTCGAAGCTTCCCGAGAACGCCGCCGGGCTCATTTTGCTGTCGGCGCCGCCGTTGCCCCACAAAGCGCGGGCGGCGGCATATTTGCCGCCCTCTATGCTGGCGAAATAGATCTGAACGACGTTCGCCGCGCCCTGCGCACTGTCGGGGGTGAACTTGCCCTCGGAAACCGGCGTCCGGTCGTCGGGCAGCCCACCCGGCTGACCGGGCTCGGCCGGCGCCAGCGGCGGCTCATCGGTGGCCGCGGGCGCCGTCCCGCCATTGGTCGCGACCTCGGTCGCATTGTCGACTTTATTATAGGTGCTGATGTCGCCCTGGGCGCGGTCGGCGGCATCGTTGATGTCGACTTCGCTATTGCCGGTCGTGGTCGGCTGCGAACAGGCGGCAAGGCACAGGAACGGAACAAGAAAAACGGCGCGCACGATGGAACCCCCGGGGCATTGCGGTTGTAGGGCGTGTGAACGTTCGTCCGCTCGTGTCGTTCCCCGATCAGAAAACCTGCTTGAACTGATCGTTGCCGACGAACCCCAATTGCGTGACGCCGGCGCGCTTCACCGTCGCCAGCACGCGATCGAACGTCTCATAGCGTGCGGCGGCGTCGGCGCGGATGGTCAAGGTTGCATCCTTGTCGGCCATCGTCGCGACCAGTTGATCGGGCAGCGCGCTTTCCGAGATCGTGACGCCGTCGAGGCTGAGCGCGCCCGAGGCGGCGATCTCCAGCCGGTGCGCCTTGTCGGGCGACACCGGATGGCCCGGCCCGCTCGGCAAGTCGACCGAGACCTTGTGCGTGGCGATCGGCAGGGTGAGGATCATCATGATCAGCAGCACGAGCAACACATCGATCAGCGGCGTGATGTTCATCTCGGCGATCGGTTGGGAATAGGCGGTACGGCTGGCCATGAGTGCTCTCCCGATTAGATACGTGATAACGTATCATACAAAATGGGAATGGCAAGTTTACTGCCAAGGAAGCGACCTCCGGAAGCTCCCCTCCCTGCTTGCAGGGAGGGGCTGGGGGTGGGTGCGCGCGTCTGCGCGCTTTCAGACACGCATCCGCCGATCGCCAAAACAGCACCGGACGAGGCATCGAGCCTCGCCCGTCGCTAAACCCACCCCTTGATCCCCTCCCTGCAAGCAGGGAGGGGAAATCTGAACGTCGACCTCGCCGGCCCCCTCAGCAATTCTCGTATTTCCAGTTGAGTTTCTTGCCCTCACGGGTTTGCTCAACCGTCTGCGCGACGCGCTTGGCCCGCGTTTCATCGCGTTTGGCGCCGGACACCCATTCGCAATATTCGCGGCGGCAGCCCGTCGGAAAGGCGTTCCAATTCGCCGTCGCCTGCGCGTCCGCCGCCAGCGCTTCCGCGAGCGCGGAAGGCACCTCCGCTTCGGGCTTGCTGCCGCGGGCCGGCCGCTTGGGCTTTTCACCGGCATCGATCTTGGCCAGGGCCTGGTCGAGCCGATCGAGCAACAGCGCGTCGGGCGGCAGCGTCGCGACATCGGTCAGGCGGCCATATTGCCCCATCGCGTCGCCTTCCTTGCCGGTGGCGAGGCCCAGCCGATCCCAGAAACCGAACGCGGCATGTTCCTTGAACGCCGCCATATTGGCGAGCGGCGTGCCCTTATAGGTGAAGAACGGCATGCTCCATTTGATCGTTTCCTCGACCGCCGGAGCATGGCCGTGGATCAGATCGCGCAGATGCGTGAGGATGGGTTTCGCGAAGTCGTTCTTGCTCGCGATATAGGCATCGACGCGCGGGTCTCTCGGCATCGCCCTCCCCTTTCGGCATCAGGTCGAGGCAGAAGTCTAAGGTCGGGCGCGGAGCAACGTCAACGCCGACCGCCCGTCGTCACGGATTGAGCGCCTCGTCATCGGCATCGGACAGTTCGTCGTCGTCGGAATCGCCGTCGTCGAACTCGTCCTGGACTTCATCCTCGTCGATATCGCCCTCGGCCATGTCGGCGTCGTCATCTTCCTCACCGACATCATCGGCGGACATCTCGACATCGTCATCCTCCGGCTCGTCGCCCAGATCGGGATCGAGGTCGGTCAGGATCGTGCCGTCGGTCGGTCCATCGCGCGTCGCTTCCAGGATTTCGGCGCGCTGGCTTTCGTCATAGCCCTCTTCGTCATAGCCGTCGTCGCCCGATCCTTGGCCCGGTACCTGATATCCGCCCATTTCCGTCTCCATGACATAAGGGTGCAGACCCTTAGGAAGCGAACGGCGACGCGGGCTTCGAGTTCCGTCGGGCGTTGCACTAAGCCGGGCGGAACAGGCGACCGCGCTCGACGATTGCCGCCAGCACCAATGCTACCACTCCGGCGGTCAGGAAGCCAAGGTGTAACGGAGTAGTGGTGCCGTCGAACGCCATGCCGATCAGCCCGCCGATCGCGGCACCGCCGGTCGTAACGACGAAGCCCTGCAGGCTCGACGCCGTCCCGGCGATCTCGCCCATGTTCATCATCGCCATCGCCGAGCAGTTCGACGCGGCGAGGCCGAAACACGCCATCGTCACTGCCTGCAGCGCGACGAAGGTCCACAGATTCTCCAGGCCGAGATGGCTGATCACCAGGCTGGCCGACGCCGCCACGATCAGTACGACCATCGCGCCATGCGATATGCGCCGCATGCCCAGCCACATGACGATCCGCGAATTGAGCAGATTGCCGCACGCCATCGTCACCGCGCAGGCGGCGAAGATCAGACCCAGCCGCTTGGGCTGATGGAACACCTTCTCGACGATCGGCTGGATGCTGGTGATATAGCCGAACAGCGCCCCCTGCAGCCCGATCACCGCCGCGGCATAGCCGACCGACAGCCGGTCCTGCAGCGTGCGCTTCCAATTGCTCAGGAGCAGTTTGGCCTCCAGCGGCACGCGGCGTTCCGGCGGCAATGTCTCGGGCATGCGCGCCACGAACCACAGGACGACCACCACGCTGACGATAGCGATCATGTTGAAGATCAGCCGCCACGATCCCATCAGCAGGATGAACTGCCCGATGCTCGGCGCGATGATCGGAAAGATCATGAAGGTCATCACCGCCAGGCTGCTGACCCGCGCCATCGCCCGCCCGGAATAGCAATCGCGGATCAGCGCGATCGTCACCACCCGCGTCGCGGCGATCGCCACTCCCGCGCACACCCGCGAAATAAGCAGCAGGTCGAAGCTCTTCGCCATTGCGCAGACCAGGTTCATCAGGACGTACAGCACCATCGACCCGACCAGCACCGGCCGCCGCCCATAGCGGTCGGCCAGCGGGCCATGAATCAGCTGCGCCGCGCCGAATCCGCCCGAGAACATCACGATCACCAGCGGCAGATCGCGCGCGGCAGCATTCAGATCCTGGCCGATTTCCGGCAGCGCGGGCAGCATCGTGTCGATGCCGAGCGCGCCCAGCGCCATCAGCACGGCGATCAGCGCGACGAACTCCACGAAGTGGATCGGCGACGAGGATTCGGCGCGAGAAGGGTCCCCTGGTTGCGGCATCCAGCCCCAATGCCCCAGCCGCGCGAACAAATCAGCCCCGAAAAAAATATGTCACGTAACCGGAACAGGCTGACGCTACCGGACCGGTCACGGCCATTGCCGGTCGTGGGCGCAGGACCTAAGCCTGTGTCATCCGGGGTGGATATGTGAGGAGAATAGCATGAGCATCTTCGGTACGATCAAGGACGCCATTTTCGGCTCGGCCGCACCAGCGCCCGCGCCGGCCCCTGCTCCCGCTCCCGCCGAGGCAGCGGCCCCGCCGCCTCCCCCTCCTCCTCCGCCGGCGACGTTGAGCGAGGATCAGATCTACGCGGTACTCGAAAAGCACGCCGAAGCGCGTGGCGAACCGCTCAACTACAAGGAATCGATCGTCGACCTGATGAAGGCGATCGGCCAGGATTCGAGTCTGGACGCGCGCAAGCAGCTCGCGACCGAGCTCGGCTATACAGGCGACCAGAACGACACCGCGACGATGAACATCTGGCTCCATCAGAAGACGATGGACAAATTGATGAACGGCTGACGAGCAGGGCTTGCCGTGGCGGGCACCCTGGTGTATTATTAATGTAATGCACTTAGGGAGCCCGCCATGCTTCGTTTGATACCGCTCGCCGCTGCCGCGCTGGCGCTCGCCGCTTGCGGCGACCATGACGGCAACAGCACCTCGATCAGCTTCAGCGGCAACAGCTCGGATGGCGTCGTCTCCGGCGGCATCGACAGTTCGGGCAACCTCAAGATCGACGCCAACGGCTTCAAGGCCGATCTGAAGCTGCCGAAATTTTCGGTCGACGCGAACAATTTCGAGATGAACGGGGTGCACCTCTATCCCGGCTCGACGATCAGTTCGATCAACGTCAACGGCGGTCAAGATGAGGACAAGGATCCCGGCAAGGTCCGCGTCGCCTTCACCAGCCCGGCCAATGCCGCGACGGTGCGCGACTGGCTCAAGGAGCGGCTGGGCAAGGCCGGCTTCACGCTGTCGGCCGACGGCACCGGCCTGAGCGGCAAGACCGACGACGGCAAGCCGTTCGCGCTCAAGCTCAGCGACCAGGGCACGAACAAATCGAGCGGCACGATCGACATGGGTGGGTGACGCCGAAATACCCGTCACCCCAGCGCAAGCTGGGTCTCAAGAGGCTTAAGGGACGCTCGTGGCACGAGACCCGAGCTTGCGCTGGGGTGACGGATGAATGGCGAGGGTCTATCATCTCCCTTTCGAGAATTCCGGACGATTGAAAATGCTAGACACCCCCTCCGCCCAGGTACCGACCCTCAGCCTTGCCGACGAAGCGCGCGATCCCGCCGCCTTTGCCGCCGCGTTCGGCGGGTCGTTCGAACGTTTCGGTTTCGCGATCGTCGCCGATCACGGCATCTCTCTCCCGCTTATCCAGCGTGCCTGGAAGCTGACCGAAGAATTCTTCGCGCTCCCGGTCGAGGAAAAGCACAGCTATTACGACAAGGCGTGGGGCGGCCAGCGCGGCTATACGCCGTTCAAGACCGAGATCGCCAAGGACGCCAAGCATGTCGACCTGAAGGAATTCTGGCATGTCGGCCGCGACCTGCCTGAGGATCATCCCGCCGCCGCGACGATGATGCCCAATGTCTGGCCCTCGCGCCCGGACGATTTCCGGGAAGCGCTGACCGATCTGTGGAATGCTTTCGACCGCGCAGGCCTTCGCCTGCTCTCGGCGATCGCGCGGCATTTGAAGCTGGCGCCCGATTATTTCGACACGGTGGTCGATCACGGCAATTCGATCCTGCGGCTGCTCCATTATCCGCCCATCCCGGCCGATGCCGAGGGCGTGCGCGCCGGCGCGCATGAGGACATCAACCTGATCACCTTGCTGCTCGGTGCCGAAGAGGCCGGGCTCGAATTGCTCGACCGCGACGGCAAGTGGCTGGCGATCCGCCCGCCCGAAGGCGCGATGGTGGTCAATGTCGGTGACATGTTGCAGCGGCTGACCAACAACGTCTTGCCGTCGACCACGCACCGCGTCGTCAATCCGCCGCCCGAACGCCGCGGCTTCTCGCGCTATTCGATGCCGTTCTTCCTGCATCCCAATCCGGAATTCCTGATCGAGACGCTGCCGGGCTGCATCAGCGCGAACAATCCGAACCGCTATCCGACGCCGATCACGGCACATGATTATTTGCACGAGCGGCTGGTCGAAATTGGCCTCGTGAAAGCCTGATCGTTTCGTGCTAGAAGCCTGCGCGTAACGGGAGGGAAATATGCGCCGCGCTGTTCTCACGAGCTGCATCCTGACGAGCGGACTGTTGCTCGCCTCGATCGCGGCGGCTCGCCCTGGGGCGGACCTGTTCGCCGGCGAGCGCGACGACGTGACGCGCGTCGAGCGGACGGCACCGAACCCGTCCGGCCTGCTGCGTTTGTGGTCGACGGTGGGACGGTGCGTGGTCCAGCGCGACCGGAACACCGCACTGACTTTCGTCCGTGCCCCGCTTGGTTCCGACCTGTCGCTCGCCGCAGCGCGACGGCTGGACCCGGTATTCGCCGGCTGCCTGGCCGGATCGCGCGTGCCCGGTCCGTCCAGCGTAGTGCTCCGCCGCGCCGCCTTGGCCAACGCACTGGGCATTACCGGAACGCGCATCTAGGCCGTTCGTAACGTTTTCGACCGATCCGCTGGGCCGGGAACGCTTGCGGCGATCGGTGAAGTTCCTCTACGCGGGACAGCGATGACTTCTACTTATCCGCTGCGCGTAGCGCTTGCAGGCCTCGGCACGGTCGGTGCCGGCGTGATCAAACTTCTCGACGTCAATGGCGAGCTCATCGCCCGGCGCGCAGGCCGGCCGATCGAGATCGTCGCGGTGTCCGCCCGCGATCGCGCCAAGGACCGCGGCGTCGACATCGAACGGTTCGACTGGGTCGACGATACCGCGGCGCTGGCGCATCGCGAGGACGCCGATGTGGTGGTCGAGCTGATCGGCGGATCGGACGGCCCGGCGCTGACGCTGGCGCGCGCCACGCTGGCCGGCGGCAAGGGATTGGTCACCGCCAACAAGGCGATGATGGCGCATCACGGGCTCGAACTCGCCGAAGCGGCTGAGACGGCCAATGCAGCACTCAAGTTCGAGGCGGCGGTCGCCGGCGGTGTCCCGGTCATCAAGGGCCTGCGCGAAGGCGCTGCGGCCAATGAGATCAGCCGGGTCTACGGCATCCTCAACGGCACCTGCAATTTCATCCTGACCAAGATGGAAGCCGAAGGGCGCGATTTCGCCGACGTCCTGGCCGAAGCGCAGGCCTTGGGTTTCGCAGAGGCCGATCCCAGTTTTGACATCGACGGCGTCGACGCGTCGCACAAGCTGTCGATCCTCGCCAGCCTGGCCTTCGGCACGCGCCCCGCGTTCGACGACGTCGCGACCAGCGGGATCCGTCACGTTCTGGCCGCCGATATCGCCGAGGCCGCGACCCTGGGCTACCGCATCCGCCTAGTCGGCATCGCCGAAGCCGGGCCGAAAGGACTGTTCCAGCGCGTCCATCCGCACCTCATTCCGCTCAGCCATCCGCTCGCGCACGTGTCGGGCGCGCTCAACGCCGTCGTCGCGGAGGGCAATTTCGTGGGGCGACTGCTGTTCCAGGGCGCGGGCGCGGGCGACGGGCCGACGGCATCGGCCGTCGTGGCGGACCTGATCGACATTGCTCGCGACGAATTCGGACCGCCTTACGCGATGCCTGCCGCCCAGCTGACCGTTCTGCCGCCGGCCGATAGCGGCGAACGCCGGGGCCGCGCCTATCTGCGCTTCATGGTCGCCGATCGGGTCGGCGTGCTGGCGGAGATCGCCGCCGCGATGCGCGATGCCGGCGTCTCGATCGAAAGCCTGATGCAACGTGGCGCGAGCGCGGATGGCAGCGTGCTCGTCGCGATCGTCACGCACGAAGGCCCTGAACGCGCAGTGGCTCAAGCGCTCGAAAAGCTGCGGGGGTCGCAAAGCCTGGCCGGCGAGCCGCTTTGGATGCACATCCTCAGCTGATCGCGTTCCGATATTCGTCTCCCTCAGGGCAGTAACTTGCCCTTGGTCGATGGTGGCGTATCGTCGAGCGGTATCGCGACGCGGCCGGTCTTGTCAGGCTTTTTCGCAAATGCCTTTTTGGCGAGATCTGCCGCACCCTTGATCATCGGCACGAGGGGCGGGCCGAACCCGACGACGCAGCTCCGGCTGATCGGACAGGGCGTACCCGCCGCGGCGAGTGCGCCGGTGCCGCTCCTATAAGGATTGGACGGTATCGGCCCGTCGGGCGGTATTTCATCTGGATAAGGCAATGTTTGCGAGGGCAGTGGATTACCGCACACGACGATGTCCTTGCCATCGACATGGCGAACACAGGGTTCGTTGCTGATGGGAACCAGGATCGAGAATCGCTCAGGCGTATCGACAGCGGGCGCCTGAGGGGACGCTGCGGCGGGTGCCACCGCGGCTTGCAAGGCCAAAGACAACAGCAATCCGGGCATAGCGACCCCTCCCGCGAGCGATGTACCGCTCGAACGCGGCGTCAATGCGGCATGAAACTGGCGCGCAAAGTGTCAACCGGATCCTGATTCGAGCGCAGCAAGGTACGACGCTTGCTGAGGCAGCGCATCGCGCCGATCACGTCGCATTTGCGGCCGTCATAGGCGAGCGCGCGGTCCTTGAGCGATTGCGTATCCTCGCTCGACGCCGGCAAGCGATACCGCTCGGCACATATGCCCGAGCATCGCGACGGCGCCTGCGGCTTAAGCGTGAAATTCAGCTTCAACGGTGGGTTGTGCGCGGCGGCGCCCAACATGACAAACAATAACGGCGTGAGCATCGGACCGACCCCTGTCTCGAGCACTTCAAACGCCAACACATGAGGCCACAAGACGTTCCGAAACGCCAGAGGATGCGCGCGACCCGACCGATTTCCCGTCGCAATTCGACGCGTTTACGGGGCGATCGGTCGCTCGCCGATCAAAGATACGCCGGATCGCGTGCTCACCGACACTCCGGCCGCGCCGCAGCCGACCAGGAAGGTCGACTTTTCCTGGCAATTATTGGTCCTGGCGAGCATCCGCTCGCGCTCGGCCGGCACGCCTTCATGCCGGGGATCGTCGGGATCGATCACCGTCAGCGGCGCGCGATAGCGATCGGCCTCGCGCCGGCCGCAAACGACGATGTCATCGGGCTGATTATCATGGCAGTCGATCGTCGCGCGCGTCGCGGCGCGATAACGGTCCATCGCCGTGTCGAGCTGCGGAGCCGCCTGCATCATCACCAGCCACCACAGCATGATCCGACTCCGCCGATGCTATTTGCGGCTCCGTAATGACCCGGGATTGCGGCGGTTTCGCGTCAGGCTGCGACGCGCGGCACGCCGAGCCGCGGAATTTCGATCGCCGGACAGCGATCCATCACGACTTTCAGCCCGGCCGCTTCGGCCCGCGCCGCAGCGTCTTCGTTGATGACGCCGAGCTGCATCCACACCGCTTTCGCGCCGGAGGCGATCGCCTCATCTACCGCTTCGCCAGCCGCCTGGGGCCGGCGAAAGATGTCGACGATATCGATCGGCACGCCGATCTGGGCAAGATCGTGAAAGACATATTCGCCATGGACGTGCTGGCCGGTAATCTGCGGATTGACCGGAATCACGCGATAGCCATGCCGCTGCAACATCGCCATCACACCGTAGCTGGGGCGGTCGGGACGATCAGACGCGCCGACCATCGCGATGGTGCGGGCGTTGGTCAGCAGGTCGCGAATATCCTGGTCGGCGGTGAGTGGCATGTCCCTCTCCCAAATCCGTTCGGCTAACGACCGGCGGAAAGCCAGTCTTTCACTTTCCCGGCTATCTCTCCGAACGCGACACCCTCCGCCCCGTTCCCGGCGGCCGGGGGCGTGCCCGCATCCGACGCGGCGCGAATCGCCATTGCCAGCGGCACGCGCCCCAGGAATGGAACGCCCATCTCCGCAGCAGCAGCCTCCGCGCCGCCCTGCCCGAACGGATCGGACAGTTCACCGCAATGCGGACAGCGATACCCCGCCATATTCTCGATCACGCCGATCACCGGGACGCCCGCCTTGTCGAACAGGTCGACGGCGCGGCGCGCATCGATCAGCGCCAGGTCCTGGGGAGTCGATACGATCACCACGCCGGCCGGCTTGTACTTCTGGATCATCGTCAGCTGTACGTCGCCGGTGCCCGGCGGCATATCGACCACCAGGGTATCGGCGGCGCCCCAATCGCCCTCGATCAACTGTCCCAGCGCGCTCGCCGCCATCGGGCCGCGCCACGCAATGGCCTGACCGGGCGCGACCAACTGGCCCATCGACAGGATCGGCACGCCAAACGCGGTCGGCACCGGGATCATCGTCTTGTCACGCGCCTCGGGCTTGGTCCCCTCAACGCCCATCAGCGTCGGCTGCGAAGGCCCATAGATGTCCGCATCGACCAGCCCGACCTTGCGTCCGGCCCTGGCCAGCGCGATCGCCAGATTGGCGGCAACGGTCGACTTGCCGACCCCGCCCTTGCCGCTGGCCACCGCGATCAGCTTGCGGCCGACGCGCTCACTGGTCATCGCGACGCGCACCTCGCGCGCCTCGGGGCCGTCGAGTGCAGTCGCGCGCACCCTCCCCTCCAACGCCTCACGCGCCTCCGGATCCAACCCCGTAACGTCGAGGATCACGCTCGCGCGATCACCGTCGAGTCTCACCGTCGCGCGGTTCCCCGCCACCTCGGCGACGCGTGCCGCCAGCCCCGTCTTTTCGTTCATGCAGGCCAGATAGGGCCGCAACCGCCGCTTGCCACTGTTTTTCCGCGCAACGGAACCTATAAAGACCGATATGACGATTGCCTTGCCGTGGCGGCGCCGCCTTTCCGAAACCATGTCCGACAAACCTAAAAGCCCTTGGGGCGGCGGTGGCGGCGATTCCGATGGCGGAAGCGGCGACGGCAATGGCGGCAACGATGCCGGGCCGCGTAATCCCTGGGCGCAGGCGCCGGGATCGCGCCCGCGCAGCCCACGCCCGGGCAGCGGCATCGAAGATCTTCTGAAACGCGCGCGTGGCGGTGGCGGCGGTGGTGGCGGCGGGAATTTCCGCTTCCCCGGCAGCGGCAGCGGGCGATCCTTGTGGCTCGCCGGCGTCGGCCTGTTCCTGCTCGCCTGGATCGGCATGACCAGCATTCACGGCATCGGCCCCCAGGAACGCGGTGTGGTGACGTATTTTGGGCGGTATTCGGGCACGATCGGGCCGGGCTGGAACCTGACATTGCCGGCGCCGATCGCATCGGTCAGGGTGATCAACGTCACCGGAATCCAGGGATTTTCGTTTCCCGACACCGACGGCGGCGGCGGACAGAACCTCGTGCTGACGCGCGACGGCAACCTGGTCGACCTCAGCTATTCGGTGCAGTGGAACATCATCGATCCGCAAAAATACGTGTTCGAACTCGACAAACCAGACGACGCGGTGAAAGCGATCGCTGAAACCGCGGTGCGTGCCGCGATCGCCAATGCGACGCTCGACGAAGTGCTCGGCGCTGGCAAATTGTCGATCCAGACCCAGGTCGCCGATTCGATGCAGAAAATCCTGGACGATTATCAATCCGGTATCCGCATCGTGAACGTCGCCCTGAACAACGCCGCCGCGCCGCAACAGGTCAGCGATGCGTTCAAGAGCGTGACGGCCGCCCAGAACGAACGTCAATCTAACGTCACGCAAGCGCGCGGCTATGCGCAACAGGTCGTGGCGATCGCCCAGGGCCAGGCGGCCGCGTTCAACAGCGTTTACGAGCAATATAAGCTCGCCCCTGAGGTCACGCGCCGCCGCATGTATTACGAGACGATGGAAGCGATCCTGTCCAAGAACGACAAGACGATCATCGAGCCGCGCAACATCGCGCCCTTCCTTCCGGTGCCGGGGGGCGTCCGGAAACTGCCTGATGCCCCGCAAGGGGAGGCACGCTGATGACCTGGCTGCGTAACCCGATCACGCTCGGCGTCGTCGCCCTGCTCGCGGTGATCCTGCTCGCCAGCACGATCGCGATCGTTCCCGAAACCAAGCAGGTCGTCGTCGTCCGGCTCGAACAACCGATCGGCACGGTGAATCGGTGGAAGGCCGGCGAGACGCTGGGACAGACCGGCGCGGGGCTGATCGCGCGGATTCCGCTGGTTGACCGACTGATCTGGATCGACAAGCGTGTGCTCGATCTCGATCTCGACAATCAACCGGTGCTGTCGACCGATCAGCAGCGGCTGGAGGTCGACGCCTTCGCGCGTTTCCGGATCGTCGATCCGCTACGCCTCGTGCAGTCGATGGGCCTGACCTCGGGTGCCGAGGATCGCGTCCGCGCGCAATTGACGCCATTGTTCGCCTCGGCTCTGCGCTCCGAACTCGGCAAGGTCGATTTCGACGCGCTGCTCAGTCCGGAACGCGGTCAGCTGATGGACAATATCCAGATCGCGCTGCAGCGCTATGCCCGCAATTACGGCGTCCAGATCATCGACGTGCGCATCAAGCATGCCGATTATCCGGAAGGATCGCCGCTGCAATCGGCGCTCGACCGGATGAAGAATACGCGCGAACAGCAGGCGCAGACGATCCGCTCCGAAGGTCAGCGCGATGCGGCGATCATCCGCGCACAGGCCGACGCGCAGGCCGCGAAAATCTACGCCGAAGCGTTCAACAAGGACCCTGCCTTCTACAACTTCTATCGCGCGATGCAGTCCTATCGAGTCACGTTCGGTCCCGACTCCAACGGCAAGCTGCCGTCGGGGTCGACCAACCTGATCCTGACGCCCGACAATTCGTATCTGAAGGAGTTCGAAGGCAACGGGAAATGACGCACTGAACCGATAAGGGCGTGGCGGGTTTGACCAATCGCGTTCCTTGCAGTTCGTTCATATTCAATCGCCGTTCAGGCTCCGGAGGGCAAGAACAGCCCAACTGGGGCATATCGAGACGAAGAGGATTTACCCAAGTGCGCTACGCCTACGCCATTACTACCGCCCTGCTGCTCGGGGGCGCCGCTACGACCGTGTTGTCGCCTTCCTATGCGCAGAACGCGCAGAACGAGCCGGGCACCATTTCCGCCTCGGCGCCCAAGGCCGGCGCGCCGATGAGCTTCGCCGACATGGTCGCCAAGCTTCAGCCGGCAGTGGTGAACATCTCGACCAAGCAGAAGGTGCAGGTCTCATCGGGTGGCAATCCGTTCGGCGACCTGTTCGGAGGGCTGCTCGGCCAGCAGGGTCAGGACGACGGCCAGCCGATCACCCGCGAGGGGCAGAGCCTGGGATCGGGCTTCATCATCTCGCCGGACGGCTATATCGTCACCAATGCGCACGTCATAACCGCCGCGGCCAAGGGCAAGATCGAATCGATCACCGTCACCTTGTTCAATCGCAAGGAATATGTGGCGAAAGTGATCGGTAGCGACACCGCATCCGACCTCGCGGTGCTCAAGGTCGATGCGACCAACCTGCCTTATGTGAAGTTCGGGGATTCGACCAAGGCGCGGGTTGGCGACTGGGTTATCGCGATCGGCGAGCCGTTCGGCCTGGGCGGCACCGTGACCGCGGGCATCGTTTCGGCGCTCAATCGCGTCACTGGCCAGGGCGGCGCCTATGACCGCTTCATCCAGACCGATGCCGCGATCAACAAGGGCAATTCGGGCGGACCGATGTTCGACCTGAACGGCAATGTGATCGGCATCAACTCGCAAATCTATTCGCCGTCCGAAGGATCGGTCGGCATCGGCTTCGCGATCCCGGCCGCCTCCGCCAAGCCGATCATCGACACAATGATCAAGGGCGGCAAGGTACAGCGCGGCTATCTCGGCATTGGCCGCCAGCCGGTCGACGAGGATATCGCCGGCACGCTCGGCCTCCCCAAGGATCGCGGCGAACTGGTCAATCGCGTCGAGCCGGGCGGCCCAGGAGAGAAAGCCGGCCTGAAGCAGGGCGACGTCATCGTCTCCGTCAACGGCCAGGACGTTAATCCCGAGCAGACGCTGCCCTATCTGGTCGCGAACGTCCCGCCCGGCGGCACCGCCAAGCTCGGCGTCATCCGTGACGGTAAGCCGATCACGGTGAACGCCGTCGTCGGCGATCGCCCCAGCGAAGAGGAACTCGCCAAATCGATCACCGGCGGCAATGACGGCGACGACGATGGTGACGGCGCCCCCGGCAACGGCGCGCCCGAACTCCATGCCGGCGTGAATCTGCTCGGCGTGCAAGTGACCGCGCTCACCCCGCAAATCGCAAATACTTTGGGCGTCAATCCGAGCCAGGTCAGCGGCGTGGTCGTCACCGGAGTCGACATGTCGAGCGACGCGGCGGCCAAGGGCATGCAGCGCGGCGACATTATCTCGTCGGTCAATCGGGTCACGGTGCGCACACCGGCCGAGTTCGACGCCCAGGTCCGGGCGGCGAAGGCGGCGGGCAAGACGACCTTGCTCCTCTATATGACCCGCGCGCGTCAGGGCAGCCAGTATGTCGCGATCAAGCTCAAGGGGAGCTGACGGGGTAATTCGAAAGCGCGCCGTAGCGCGGTTTTGAGATAATGGCTGCTTCGGCGTGGCAGCCCCGGGAATCCCACGCTAAACCTCCCTCGTCCCCAGCCGGGACGAGGGAGTTTTCGTATGGCGATCACGGTGCCGGTCGGCCGCGCCGCTGCTAAAGCAGTGACCCCAACGGTATTTCGCGGGCGGTTCGAGCGCCGGTGACCGCGCGCATCGCCTCGCTCAGGGTCGGACCGATCGCGCCGCTCGGTCCGGAACGCGTGCCGAGCGCGTTCATCAAGAGCGCGGTGGACGGACCGATCATGGCCGGCGCGCTCGGGCTCGACGGCGACCATCAGGCCGATCTTTCGGTTCATGGCGGCCCCGAAAAGGCGGTCTATGCCTATGCGTCGGCGCGCTACCCCGATTGGGCAGCTGCCTTTCCCGATCTCGCGCACCGTTTCGTTGCTGGGGCGATGGGCGAGAATTTGACCGTCGACGGCGTGAGCGAGGTCGATCTCTGCGTCGGGGACGTGCATGCGATCGGCGAAGCGCTGCTGCAAGTCTGCCAACCGCGCCAGCCCTGTTTCAAGCTCGCCTTGGCGCTCGGCGAGCCACGGCTAGCCAAGCACATGGTGCGGTCGGGACATTCGGGCTGGTATTATCGTGTCTTGCGCGAAGGACCGATCGCGCCGGGCGACACGGTCGTGCTCGCCGAGCGTCCCAATCCGGATTTCGCATTCCCCCGGCTGGTGACGATCGTCAATCGCGGCGGCGCCACCTTGCCCGAGCTGCGCGACCTCGCTGTAATGCCCGGACTCGCCAGCAATATCGGCCGCCATGCGCGCGCGGCGCTCGATGCGGCATGATGCCGTCGGGGATGAATTGGTCTAGCGTGCGACAGAGACTCGAGGACGATACCAATGAATGACTTCTCCACCGACTGGATCGCCGCCGGCGAGGCCGAACTCGCCGACGTGGTGGCGCTGCGACGCGCGATCCATGCCGATCCCGAAATCGGCAACCAATGCCCGCGCACCACCGCCAAGCTGCGTGCCGCGCTCGACGGGCTGCCGCTCGAAATCCACGAATCGACCTCGACCAGCGGGTTCATCGCGATCCTGCGCGGCGGCGGCGATAATGGCCGCACGGTATTGTTGCGTGGCGACATGGACGCGCTGCCGATGCCCGAGGAGACCGGGCTCGACTTCGCCAGCCAGGTACCCAACGCGATGCACGCCTGCGGTCATGACAGCCATTGCTCGATGCTGGTCGGCGCGGCGCGTGCCCTTGCCGCGCGCAAGGATAGCCTGCCCGGCACCGTCGTCTTCATGTTCCAGCCGGGCGAGGAAGGCCATCACGGCGCGCGCTTCATGATCGAGGACGGGCTACTCGACGTCCAGCGCCCCGACAGCGCGTTCGCGCTGCACATCTATCCCAACGCCTGCGCCGGCGCGATCCAGACGCGGCCAGGCGCGCTGCTCGCCTCGACCGACGCGCTCAATTTCACGATCCGCGGCGCGGGCGGCCACGCCGCGATGCCGCACGACGCGATGGACCCGATTCCGGTCGCCGCCGAGATCGTCACGGCGCTGTCGGTGTTCATCGCTCGCCAGATTCCCGCGACCGACCCCGCGGTGCTGTCGATCACCAAGATCGACGGCGGCAGCGCGTACAATATCATCCCCGACGAGGTGCAGATGCTGGGCACCCTGCGCACGTTGAGCGCCAAGACTCGCCAAAAGGCGCGGGAAGGCCTGAAGCGCATTGCCGAGAATATCGCCGCTGCCCATGGTTGCACGGCCGAGGTGCGGATCGACGATGGCTATCCGGTGACGATGTGCGATCCGCGCGCAGTCTCGCTGCTCAAACAGATTTCCGAAGATCTCGAACCGGGTCAGTGGCAGCCGATGCCGGCGCCTATCATGGGCGGCGAGGATTTCAGCTATGTTCTTCGCGAAGTGCCCGGCGCGATGGCGTTCATCGGCGTCGCGCCCGAGGGCTCCGACCCGGCCAAGAATCCGCCGCTCCACAACACCAAGATGACGATCGAGGAATCGGTCATGGCCAAGGGCATTGCGATGCACTGTGCCTATGCCGAACGCTTCCTCGAGAACGGGTTCGATTGACCGCGCCGCGCGAACTGAGCGCGGCGGAATTCGCCGCATGCTTCGACGAGCCGATGCTCGACGTCACCGATGACGAGGATGCCGATCTCGACATCGACATCTGGCCCTATGTCGACGCGCTCGACCCCAAGACATTCGGCGTGGAGCGGTTCGACGATGTCGACCGCGTCTATCAGGATGCGCGCGGCCGCTACGATCAGATCATCATCGAGACCGATCGACCCGACATCTTCCTGGTCGTGGTGGTCGATATCGAAGCGAGATCGATCCACGGCCATCGCCTGCTCGACCTCAATGTCGAATATGGTCTGATCCCCAAATCCGACTGAGCAATGCTCGTTGCCGATCCCGACCTGATCGCCCGCTGGGCGGGTGCCTGGGCGATCTCGCGCGGCGCGGCGACGCCAGTCGCGCGCGACGGCGGGTTGTACATCCATGTCGATCAGCCTGACCAGGTGGGCCGCTATCTGTTCGCGCGGCTCGACGCCGATGCGATCCGTCCGCTTGCCGCGAGCATCGACCGGCCCCTGCTCTACCTCAAGGTCTGCGCCCCGGCCGACGATGTCCGCCCGCTACTGCCGCCAGGCTGGGAGATCGCCACGCCCGGCTACATGATGACCGCGCCGTTGTCAGCCATGCTCGATCGACCGCCGGCCATTCCGGCGGAATTCGAAATACGCATCACAAGTGACAACTCCATCACGTTTGCACATATCTTAGACGCTTCGGGCGAGGAGGCCGCACGCGGCCGCATCGTGGCGGTCGACGGGCTGATCGTGTTCGATCGCATTTGCACCGCCGATCACTATCAGCGCCGCGGATTGGGAAGCGCGGTCATGCGCGCACTGGCGGCGGACGCGCGGCAATCGGGCATCAAGGACGCGATGCTTTGCGCTACTCCCGCGGGTCGCGAACTCTATACGTCACTGGGATGGGCGCTGCACAGCAACTACACCACGGCCTCGCTGGCTGGACCGGTTTGAAAACTACCGGACGGAGCCCCGCCGTCACGCTTCCCCGGCGAAGGCCGGGGCCCACCTTCGGCGAATTGGAGACGCCATCCTGACGTCAAGGCCATGTTGCGACTGGGCCCCGGCCTTCGCAGGGGGCGTATAACGTCACCAAGTTCATGGCGGACTTCGGGTCAGAGAAGGGTCAGGCGCGGCGAACACAGAATCTTCTGTCCTAGACCCGCAATAATGTGCCACGTTCCGGACAGACAACCGGGGCGATTTCCGTTCAGCGATGCGACACGCAGTCCGCCGCACAACGGTCCTGCCGCACCGGCACCTCGAACACTAACCCGGGTTTTGCGCATGACCACCGCCACCACCCGCCCGATCGCCGAGCTGACCATTCGCGGCGTGATCCTGGGCGGCATCATCACCATCCTGTTCACCGCGGCCAATGTCTATCTCGGGCTGAAGGTCGGGCTGACCTTCGCCACGTCGATCCCGGCAGCGGTGATCTCGATGGCGATCCTGCGGATGCTGCCCGGATCCAATATCGTCGAGAACAACATCGTCCAGACGATCGCCTCGGCAGCGGGGACGCTGTCGGCGATCATCTTCGTGCTGCCCGGCCTGATCCTGGTCGGCTGGTGGCAGGGCTTTCCCTATTGGACGACGGTCGCGGTGTGCGCGACCGGCGGCGTCATGGGGGTGATGTTCTCGGTGCCGTTGCGGCGCGCGCTCGTGACGGGATCCGACCTGCCCTATCCCGAAGGGGTCGCGGCGGCCGAGGTGCTCAAGGTCGGCACCAGCACCAATGGCGGTGAGGAAAACGCCAAGGGCCTGCGCATCATCGTGATCAGTTCGCTGGTATCCGCGATCTTCCAATTGCTCGCGACGCTCAAGGTCGTCGCCGCGGAAGCCGCGAAGAACTTTCGCATCGGCCCGAGCGTCAGCGGCGTCTCGACCAGTTTCTCGATGGCGCTCATCGGGGTCGGTCATCTGGTCGGCCTGTCGGTCGGCGCGGCGATGTTCTTCGGCATGCTGATCGCCTGGGTCGGGCTGGTGCCCTGGTTGAGCGCGCATGTTCCCGGCGCGACCGACGCGATCGTCACCGACATCTTCCGCAACAAGGTCCGCTTCGTCGGCGCCGGCACGATCGGCGTCGCGGCGATCTGGACCTTGTTCAAGATCCTGGGACCGATCATCGGCGGCATCCGCTCAGCGATGGCGGCGGCCCAGGCACGCGGCCAGGGCGAAGTGCTCGAACTGACCGAGCGCGACCTGCCGATCTCGATCGTCGGCGGCACGATCCTGCTGATGCTGCCGTTGATCGCTTTTCTGTTATGGACCTTTTCCGCCGGCGGCCCGGTCGCCGAGCATGCTGTTCCCGTGATCGGCGGTACCGTCATCTACATCGCCTTGGTCGCCGTCGTGATCGCATCGGTGTGCGGCTACATGGCCGGCCTGATCGGCGCATCGAACAGCCCGGTGTCCGGCGTCGGTATCCTCGCAGCGGTCGGGGCGTCGCTGCTTCTGCTCGCCTTTTTCGGGCACCAGACCGATCCGCATCGCGCCAGCGCGCTGATCGCTTATGCCCTGTTCACCACCGGCATCGTATTTTCGGTGGCGACGATCTCCAACGACAACCTCCAGGACCTCAAGACCGGACAATTGGTCGGCGCGACCCCGTGGAAGCAACAGGTTGCGTTGGTGTTCGGCGTGATTTTCGGGTCGTTGGTCATCCCGGTCGTGCTCGATCTACTCAAGAACACGTTCGGCTTCGTCGGCATGCCCGGGGCTGGCCCCAACGCATTGCAGGCCCCCCAGGCTTCGCTGATCGCGGCCCTGGCCCAAGGCATCCTCGGCTCGGGCATCGACTGGTGGCTGATCGGCACGGGCGCGCTGATCGGTGCGATCGTGATCGCGATCGACGAGACGCTCGGCAAGATGGGCAAGATGCGCTTGCCGCCGCTCGGCGTCGGCATGGGCATCTATCTGCCGATGGCGCTGACTTTGCTGATCCCGGTCGGCGCGCTGATCGGCCATTTCTACGACCGCTGGGCTCGGCGCACCGCCAATCCCGAATTCGCCGAGCGGATGGGTACCCTGGCGGCGACCGGCCTGATCGTCGGCGAGAGCCTGTGGGGCGTCGGCTTCGCCTTTTTCGTCGCCGTGCGCGGCGGTGAGATCCCCGCGGGGATCATGGGCGCGAGCTATGCGCAATGGGCGGAGCTCGCCGCATTGCTGGTGTTCTTCGGGTCAATCGCCTGGCTCTACAGCCGCACGAAACAGATGGTGCGCTGATCGAAGATTCCCCCTCCCGCTTGCGGGAGGGGTTAGGGGAGGGCTTGTTGCCCCCGGCGATCAGACACACACCCTCCCCCAGCCCCTCCCGCAAGCGGGAGGGGAGCGGAAACGGCGAAACCGGGAGATCAGACCAGCGTCGCGACCAGCGCCTTGATCGGCACGAAGGCGAACGCCACCGAGCTGTCGGCCACGCCATACGGCAGGAACAACGAATCACCGTGCCGGATCGCACCGCACGAATAGACGACGTTGGGCACGTACCCCTCGCGGTCCTGATCCTTGGCGGCGAGGATCGGCTCGACCGTGCGACCGATCACCTTTGACGGATCGTTCTTGTCGAGCAGTACCGCGCCGACCGAATATTTGCGCATTGCGCCGACGCCATGGGTCAGCAGCAGCCAACCCTCGTCGAGCTCGATCGGCGGGCCGCAATTGCCGATCTGGACCAGCTCCCACGGATAATGCGGCTCGAGCAGGCGCCCGCCTTCCTCCCAATGCGTCAGCCGGTCGGAATCGAGCAGGTAGAGATTCTCGCCGTCCTGGCGCCCGATCGCGAGATAGCGGCCGCCGACCTTGCGCGGAAACAAGGCAATACCCTTGTTGCGCGCGGCAGGTCCGGTCATCGGCACCAGGTCGAAGGCGCGGAAGTCGCGCGTACGCAACAGCTCGGACTGGATCTGCGAGCCGTTATAGGCGGTATAGGTGCCGAGCCATTCCACTTCGCCGTCGTCATGCCGGAACTGGACTAGCCGGAGATCCTCCAGCCCCTTGGACTGCGCGTCGGTGATCGGGAAGATGACCGTGCCTGACAAGGTCGAATCGCGATGCCGGTGTACCGTGACCGGGCCCGAGGGGACATGCTCCTCGTCGCTGCCATGGACGTCGGCCGCCGTCGCGAAGGGCGGTTCCGGCGCGAGCTTGAGCTGGTTGTCGGACGTGATGATGCCTTCGCGAAAGGCCACCGACGAAATGTGCCCCTCTCCTACCGAGCGCAGCGACATCAGGATGCGCATCGACCCCTTGGTCATGCCCGTCTGGTCGAAATGCGGAACCGCGCTGGGGTTCATCAATGCCGCGGCCGCATAAGAATATTCGTGGCAGAAATAGGCGCCGATCAACTGGCGTTTCTCATCGCCGATGTCGCGACCGTCGAGGCCGAGCAAATCCTCGATCTCGTCATAGCGTGTCATGAACACGCGACGCGTCTGCCAGTGACGCGCCTCGAAGTCCTTAAGTACGACCTCGAGTTCGTCGCGCGTCTCCTGCGCCGACATGGCCAGAACCGCCCGGACCAGCCGATCGGTCCGGCTGGTCCCGCCGCCGACGGGGGACCAGCCGATATGGAACGGACGAACGACGACTCGCGACGGGTCGGCGTGCAGCCTGAGGCTGTGATGAAATATTTCGAGCAACGGCAATCCCGCTTGCAACCCTGATCCAAGCGGCGCCGCGTGTCGTTGCTACGCGACGGCGCGGCCCGTCCCTGCCACGGTTCCTGCCGCTTTTCCAAGTGCCGAAATCGCGCAAGACGCCAATTGCAGCGCCAAAATCGACTCTGCGCCCTGATTCCGGTTCAAACCGCCCGGCATCAGGCCATCGAAACAGCCGCCGTCCTGCGCCGTCGCCAGCGGCAGATCGAGGTCGTTCTGACCCAGATACCAGCGATATGCGCGGTTCGCTTCCTCGACCCAGCGCGGATCGCCGGTCGCCTTGAACGCCGCCGCGCACGCATCGATCGTCGCCTGCGCCTCGAGCGGCTGCTGGTCGAACGGCAATGGTCCCTCATAGGGTCGCCCGAAACTGTCGGTGCCGACGGCGCGGAACCGCCCTTCGGGGCTGGTCTGCTGACCCACGATCCAGTCGAGCGTCCGCAAGCCCGTCGCTATCAATTCCTGCCGTTCGAGCGCGACGCCGGCGCGGATCATTGCTTCCGGCAGGCGAGCATTGTCATAGGCGAGGACGATTTCGAACCATTCCCATTCGGGCCTACGCGTTTCCTGGAGCAGGTCGGCGAGATCGGCGGAGAAACGTTCCAGGATCACCCGCGAGCGCTCATGGCCCGGATGCGCGCTCAACATCGCGGCGGCGCCGAGCATCGCGAACGCCTGCGATCGTGGGCTTGTCAGCTCGAACGCGATTCCCGCCGTCTCATCGAACAGGCGTGCCGCCCAATCGCGATGCTTGGGAAGCGTGGCACGCTTGGCAGTGACACCCAGCGCCCAGATCGTACGGCCGTTCGAGTCTTCCGATCCCGCATCCTCGCACCAGGTGCGGTCGAAGTTCATGAAGTTGCGGAAACGCTTCTTGTCGGGATTCCACGCATATTGGACGAACGCGGCGTAGGTCGTCATCCATTTGTCGCGGACGTCCTCGTCGAGATCGTCGATCGCGGTCATCAGCATCAGCGCTCGGACATTGTCGTCGATACAATAGCCGTGACGAAAGTCCGGCACCGATAGAATGGCGTGCTGAAACATGCCCGTCGCGTCGCTCATCCGTTCGACGGCGGCGATGCTGGGCTTGAGCGGAGTCAAAGGCTTGGTGCTCCTGATGCGTCGCGGTGCCGCCGCGACGATCGCATCGATCGCAACCAGACCAGCTTCGGCAAGGCGTGGCCAGATCATCGTGCGGCCGCGGGCATAAGCGCGCCGCATCAGTTCGGTACGCGCGGCATCGTCGCGGAGCAAACGCGAAATCTCGCGCGCGAAGCCCTCGACGTCGCCGAAATCGACGATCACGCCATGCCCGTCGGCCAGAATCTCAGTCGCGTGGATGTACGGGGTCGATACCACCGCCTTGCCGACGCCAATGGCGTAAGACAACGTCCCCGACGTTATCTGCGCAGGATTGGTATAGGGCGTGACGTAGAGATCGGTCGCCTGCAGGTAGTCGAGCAGCTCGTCATGCTCGAGGAAGCCGTCGATGAAGCGGACATGGTCGGCCACGCCCTTTTCAGCGGCAAGCGCCTTCAACCGGTCGCGATAGGCCTCGCCTTGTTGCGCGACCAGATTGGGGTGCGTGGCCCCCAGGACGACGTACAGCGCGTCGGGATTGGCCGCGACCACTTCGGGCATCGCCGAAATCACGCTTTCGATGCCCTTGTTCGGCGCCAGCAGGCCGAAGGTCAGCAATACTTTGCGCCCTTCCCAGCCGAAGCGCGACTTCAAGGTGTCGGGATCGACCAGCGGACGATCGGGCACGCCGTGCGGGATCATCATGATCATCCGGGGATCGGCGCCGTAGACGCGCATCAGGATGTCGCGGCCGATATCGGCCATGACGACGACCCGGGCGGCGCGCTTGAGCAAGCCGTTCATCACCCGGCGCTGGTCGTCATTGGGGTCTTCGAGGATCGTGTGCAGCGTCACGATGACGGGAACGGTCAGCCGATCGAGCAGGGCGAGCAGATGTTCACCCGCGGTTCCGCCGAAGATGCCATATTCATGCTGGACCCAGACAGCCTGAGCGCCACTCGCCTCGATCGCCCGCGCGGTCGTCAGATAGGCCAGCCGGTCTTCCTGTGCGATCGATCCGGTAACTTCCGGCGGATAATCGTATCCTTCGGCACGATCGTCCATCGCATAGACGTCGACCTTGATGTCGGGAAAACGATCTTGAAGCGCCAGATACGTATCGGTCGTATATGTCGCAATGCCGCATTGCCGCGGCAGGAAATTGCCAATCAGCGCGAGGTGTTTGGTCCGGGGTGGTAGAGGCGACGACGCCATTTCTGCCCTTTCACAAGTAAATTCCGGGCATTATCGCCCGACTCATGCCTCCCTGAACGGATTGAAAGAAATATGGTTGCGTATTTGTTGCAACGCAACAAAGGAATCGCGCTGACCTGTGTTAAGATCGGGCATATCAGCCTCGACCGCGATAGCCCGGCACGCCTTGATCGGGCAGCCATAGACCGTCGGGAGCCGGGCCCGATTGCCAGAATACATCGATCGGGATCCCGCCACGCGGATACCAATAGCCGCCGATGCGGAGCCATTGCGGCTTCATCTCGGCCGTCAGCCGTTCACCGATCCCGACCGTGCAATCCTCGTGGAACGCGGCATGGTTGCGGAACGAACTCAGGAACAGTTTGAGCGACTTCGATTCGACGATCGTCTCCGCCGGTACATAGTCGATCACCAGATGGGCGAAATCGGGCTGGCCGGTCACCGGGCAAAGCGAAGTGAATTCGGGCGCGGTAAAGCGGACCAGATAGGGCCTGCCCTGGCGCGGATTGGCGACGTAATCGAGCACCGCCTCTTCGGGCGATGCCGGCAGCGAGCTGTTCTGACCGAGGTGTTTGGGGTTCATGCGCGAAGATATAGGAGCGCCGCCCTCAACCGTCACCCCGCCGCGCTCTTTGCCGCATGACGATGAATGAGCGGTCCATTCGGGGCAAAACACCGCGCAAAGGAGAATTTCGTCCTCGACCCTCAACCTTCTCGACGGCCCCTTCCGTGCGCGTTAGGATCGGCGTGCCGTTCCTTCTTCCCCGGGCGTTTTGGCATCGACCACGAGTAGAGGAGTGACGAATCATGGACGCGCTGGTGACCACCGAATGGCTGGCCAACGAATTGGGAGCGAATGACCTTCGCGTGGTCGACGCGACCTATTTCGGCTCGGTGCCGGGCAGCCCGGACGGCGATCCAGCGGTCGCATTCGAAAAGGCGCACATCCCGGGCGCGGCGTTCTTCGACATCGCCGAGATAGCCGATCTCAACAACCCGCTGCCGACGATGCTGCCCCCGCCGGAGAAATTCGCCAGCCGGATGCAATCGCTCGGGCTCGGCGACGGCAGCCGTATCGTGCTGTACGACAATTCGCATTATCACACTTCGGCGCGCGCCTGGTGGATGCTGCGCGTGTTCGGCGCGCACGACGTCGCGATCCTGGATGGCGGCTTTGCCAAATGGCAGGCGGAGGGGCGCCCGGTCGAAAGCGGCAAGCCGCAGCATCGCCATCGCCACTTCACCGTCTGGGCCGACGACAGCCAGGTCCGCACGCTCGATCAGATGAAGGCCAACGTCGACAGCGGCGCGGAGCAGGTGCTCGACGCCCGTTCCGGCCCGCGCTTCACCGGCGAGGAACCCGATCCACGCCCGGCGACGCATGCCGGCCACATTCCAGGGTCGAAGAACCTGCCGTACACGCAGTTGTTCAACGCGGACGGCACGTGGAAGACCGGCGACGCGCTCAAGGCCGAGTTCGAGCGCGCCGGAATCGACCTGTCGAAACCGCTGGTTACGACCTGCGGTTCGGGCATCACCGCCGCGGTGTTGCTGTTCGGCGCCCACCTGCTCGGCAATGACGGCGCTCTCTACGATGGCAGCTGGTCCGAATGGGGAGCGGATATGTCGACGCCGAAAGCGATGGGCGCGGCGTAAGCAAATCTCCCCTCCCGTTTACGGGAGGGGCCGGGGGAGCGCATGGCTCCATCGCAGCGGTCAAAGCACGCCCTCCCCTAACCCCTCCCGCGAGCGGGAGGGGGAATGGCGCGCGGCATCGCGCCGCGCTTTCCTGCCGTCTTGTCGAACCGCGCCCAGCCTCCTAGCACTTCTCCATGGCCGGCAACGAGAATGACAAGCCCCCTACCCGCGTGGTGGCGGCGGGCAGGCGCAAGGAATGGACGCAGGGGATCGTCAATCCGCCGGTGTGGCGCGCATCGACGATCCTCTACGATTCGGTCGAGCATTTGCGCGAGACCGGGCGCGGCGATACGCGTCACCGGCTCTATTACGGCCGCCGCGGCACGCCGACGCAATGGGCGCTGGCCGACGCACTGACCGAGCTCGAGCCCGGCGCCGAGGATACCTTCCTCTATTGCTCGGGCGTCGCCGCCGTCACGGCAGCGTTGCTGTCGGTGCTCGACCCAGGCGACGAATTGCTGCTGGTCGATTCGGCTTACGATCCGACCACCAGTTTCGCCGCCGGCTTTCTCAAGCGGATGGGCATCATGACGCGGCATTACGATCCGCTGATCGGTGCCGGCATCGCCGAATTGTTTACCGACAGGACCAAGGCAATCCTGCTCGAAAGCCCGGGCAGCCTGACCTTCGAGGTGCAGGACATCCCGGCGATCGTCGCCGCGGCCAAGGCACGGGGCATCGCCACGATCCTCGACAATACCTGGGCGACCCCCTTGCTCTTTCCCGCGATCGAAAAAGGCATCGACCTCACGGTGCTTGCCTGCACCAAATATGTCGTCGGCCATTCCGATGTTATGCTGGGATCGGTGACCGCGGCTCCCGGTCACTTCGCCCGGCTGCGCAATCTCGGCTACCAATTGGGTCAGGTCGCCAGTCCCGACGATTGCTGGCTGGGATCGCGCGGGCTGCGCACGATGGCGGTGCGGTTGAAGCAGCACGAGGCGGGCGCGCTCGAGATCGCGCGCTGGCTCGAGCAGCGGCCGGAAGTGGCCACCGTACTCCACCCTGCGTTGCCGAGTTGCCCCGGGCACGAATTCTTCATCCGCGATTTCAAGGGATCGTCAGGGCTGTTCGCCTTCGCGCTGAAGGACGGCGATGAAGCCGGCCGCGCCGCCTTCATAGATGCGCTGCGATTGTTCGGCATAGGCTTCAGCTGGGGCGGTTTCGAGAGCCTGGCGGTCACCGCCGATCCCAGGCGCGCTTTGGGTGTGCCCGATCATGGCGGCGCGCTGGTCCGCCTCCATATCGGGCTGGAAGATCCGGCCGACCTGATCGCCGACCTCGATCGGGCGTTCGCGGCCTTCCGCGCGGCGCAGGGATGAACGACGCGATGGCCTGGTTGAACGCGCAGGGATTGGCCGTCCCGCGCGGTAGCGAGGCGACCGAAACCCTGATCGTCGTCGGGCTGATTGTCGTGACGCTGGCGCTCGGAATATTGGCCGGCCGCTGGCTCGGTCCACCGATCGAGGCGCTGTGGCAGCGCCAGCTCGGCCATCATGCCGAAGGGATCGGCCCGCGCGTGCCCTCGGTAGTACGACATGGCGCCGCAGCCTTGCTCCTCTCGATTCTCCAGGCGGCGGGGCAATGGCCGCCGCTCGCCGCCGGACTGATCGGCTTCTTCCTGGGCGTAGCAGTCGCGCGGATGGCGGCACACATCCTGCGCGGCCTCAACCTCGCGCGCTGGATGGCGTGGACCGTCGGGCTCGTGCTGTTCGCCGCGATCTTCAGCCATTCGGTCGGGGGCCTCACGCCGATCAACAATGCGCTCGATTCGGTCGGCTTCGATCTCGGCTCGTGGCGCTTTTCGTTGCTGCGCGTGATCATCGTGCTGGTGACGGTGATCTGCCTGTTCGCCGCGATCCGGCTGGTCAACCGGCTGGTCGGTCACGCCATCGTCAGCACCAGCAGCTTCGACCCGACCCAGAAATTGCTCGCGCAGAAACTGGCCGGGATCGCGACGATCGCGCTCGCTTTCTTCATCGGCATCGACTTGCTCGACATCAGCCTGACCAGCCTGACGGTATTCTCGGGCGCGCTCGGCCTGGCGGTCGGGTTCGGGCTGCAAAAGACGGTCGGCAACCTCATCGCCGGCATCATCCTGCTGCTCGATCGCTCGATCAAGCCGGGCGACGTCATCGTCGTCGCCGACAAGGACGTGGGCTGGGTCAACAAGATCGGCGTGCGCGCGGTCAGCATCATCACCCGCGACGGCAAAGAGCATCTGATCCCGAACGAGGATCTGATGACCAAACCGGTCGAGAATTGGTCCTATACCGATCGCAACGTGCGGGTCCGGATCCCCGTGACGGTCGCCTATGATTGCGACCTGCCGCTGGCGCAGGAATTGATGCTGCGCGCAGCGGCGGAAAGCCCGCGCGTGCTCGATATGCCCAAGTCCAACGTCTGGCTCAACAAATTCGGCGAGATCGGGATCGAGCACGATATTCTTGTCTGGATCAACGACCCGGAAAGCGGCGTCGGCAGTGTCCGCTCCGACGTGCTGAACCGGCTATGGGTGTTGTTCCGCGACAATGGCATCGTCCTGCCCTATCCACGCCGGGACGTTCACCTTGTCGGCACAGCGGCGGCCGACTGATCCCCCGAAAGTGTTGCTCTGCCGCAACATCGTTGCGCCCATGGGCACGATTAAGGTCGATTAGTGTTGTGCAGCGCAGCGAAAGTCTGCACTCTATCTGCGTGTGACCGGCTCAACGGCCCGATCGGCATTCGCCGATACAGAGGCTGGACCGGCACCGCAGGCGGGACGAACGCACTTTTCGCTTCGAAAGGAAGATAATGCGCTTGTCTCACATCAGCCTTGGCGCGCTGGCGCTCGCCATTGCGACTCCCGCCCTGGCGGACCCCTTGCCCGCAAGCACGCCGGCGCCCGATGCAGCGGCTGCTCCCGCGGCATCCGCTTCGACGGACAGCGGCACCCCCGCCGCGGTTGCGACCGTCGACGATCCGGCACCTGCGCCTGCCGCTCCTCCCGCCGGGGATGGGCCTACAGCTCCGCCGCCGGCTTTCACGATCAACGGCTCGGCGACCCTGGTGTCCGACTATCGCTTCCGCGGTATTTCGCAGACCAATTTGCAGCCGGCGATCCAGGGATCGCTCACGGTCACCCATTCCTCCGGTCTCTACGCCTCGGTCTGGAGCTCATCGACGTCCGGCTACGTCACCTTTTCGGGCACTGGCAGCCAGGAAATCGACCTGATCGCCGGGTTCAAGAAGACCTATAGCGGCGTCACGTTCGACGCGGGCGTGCTCTATTACGTCTATCCTCGGTCGCGTCCCGCCGGTGACCGCAGCAAGGCCGATTTCTTCGAGCCCTATGCCGACATCGCCTATACCTATGGACCGGTGACGGCCAAGGTCACGGTCAACTATGCGCCCAAACAAAAGGCACTGGCGCTCGACCAGGGCCAGACCGGGTTGTTCAAGAATAACGACAACGTCTACCTCGCCGGCGATCTGTCGGCGTCGATCCCCAAGACTCCGCTCGGGCTGACGGCGCATCTCGGCCACACCTGGGGTCCGAGTTGGCTCGCGCTGGGTAAGGAATATACCGATTATGGTTTCGGCGCGACGCTGACCTACAAGCAATTGGTATTCGGCGTCAGCTATGTCGACACCGATGGCGTCTTCACCCTGGCCAATGGCAAGAACGCCGCGCGAAGCGGCGTGGTCGTTTCGCTCGGAGCTTCGTTCTGACAGGTGCAACCGGGGGAACGCCCTTTCCCCCGGTTTCGCTGCACTCGATCGAACGGCGATATCGGCACGGCCGATTTTTGCTGATGTAATATTGTAACGTCGCGCGGTTGAGCCTAGATGGGCGCTCGATGCATTCCGCGATTCGCCTTTCCTGGTTGGCCCGCATTCCCCAGCTCGATCGCTATGCGATGGGTTTGTCGGGACTATGCGCGGTGCATTGCTTCGCCAGCGCCGTGCTCGTGGCGCTCGCTTCGACCGCCGGCGGCATGCTGCTCAATCCCGCTTTTCATGAGGTCGGGCTGACGGTTGCGATCGTCCTGGGCGCGCTGGCGCTGGGCCGCGGTATCTTCGAACATGGCTATATGGCGCCCGCGGTCACCGGATCGCTCGGGCTCGGCATGATGGCCGGAGCGATGCAGCTGCCGCACGGCAATGGTGGCGAGACCTTGTGGACGCTGATCGGCGTCGCGATCCTGGCGCTCGGCCACGATCTCAACCGGCGCGCGTCACACTGAAGGCCGAACCGGTGCGGGCCCAGTTGGGCCATTGCCCTGCCCCGTCACAATCCCTAGATTTGCGATCATGGGTGCGCATCATCATCACGACCATCATGAGGCCTCCGGGAGCGAGCTGACCAAGGTGGCGCAAGCGACGCTGGAGAAATCCGGCGAGCAATGGACGACAATGCGCGCGAGCATCTTCGATGCGCTCGCCAAGTTCGACAAGCCGGCCAGCGCCTATGACATCGCCGATGCGGTATCGAAGGCGGAGGGCCGCCGCGTCGCTGCCAACAGCGTCTATCGCATCCTCGACCTGTTTGTCGGCGCCAATCTGGCGCGCCGGGTGGAAAGCTCGAACGCCTATATCGCGAACGCGCATCCCGACTGCCTGCACGATTGCATCTTCCTGGTCTGCGACAGCTGCGGCCAGACCACGCATATCGACGACGACAAGATCGCGAATAACGTCCGTCATGCGGCCGAGGCGGCGGGCTTCTCGCCGGTTCGGCCGGTGATCGAGGTGCGGGGCAAGTGTTCGGAGTGCGAGCACGCAGCATAGCCGTCGCCCGCCCGTCCTTCAGAATTCCTATTCTGCTGCCAGCCGCTGCCTAACTCAAATCCTCCCTATGCGAATGCATGGGGAGGGGGACCGTTTTGCGCAGCAAAATGGTGGAGGGGAAGTGCCTTGCGCTATCCTCGCCGCTACGCGGCTGCGGGCCC
>NZ_BCYZ01000051.1 GCF_001598455.1 Sphingomonas pruni NBRC 15498 | reverse complement strand
TTGAGCAATGCAACGCAGCGTCGGCCCGATTCAAGGGCCTACAGCCGGACCCGGCCGCCGGCGCTACCTGGGCCTACTTCCCCTCTTCCTCGGCGGCCTTGCGGTCCTTGTTGAACTGCTTCGATTCCTTGAACTGCTGCTGCGAGCAGCCGAGCGATCCGCCCGGGCCGATTGCCGAGCAGGAGCCGATCCCCGACGCGCCGGTGTCGAGCGTGCCTTGCGCACGCAACGCCCAGCTCTGATTTTCGGGCGTGATCTTGAAATTGCGCAATTCCTTGGGAACGCGATATTGTTCGGCGGCGTCGCGGCGCGTGCAGACGACGATTTCGTTGCCGTCGCGGTCGGTCGGACATTGTTCGTTGCCATAGAGCACCAGCACGCCGTTGACCGGCGCGTTGCGCGACACCGGGCCGGGTGTGGTCGGCTTGGGCGGCGGCGGCACGCCCGGACCGGCCACCTGTGCGGTGGCAGGCATCGCGACGGTCGTCGCGGCCAGCAGGCCCAGGGCAATGATACGCATCCTCGTCTCCTCCTCCCGCCGGCGCCTAGAAACGCTTGGCGGTTGCGATCGCTACCCGGCAGCCGAGCCGGATCAGCGCCGACATCAGCGGATAGGCCGGAGCCGATTCCGCACCGTGCGCCAGCGCGGTCTCGCGATGTTCGACCTCCTCGGCCTGGAATTCCGCGATCGCCGCCGACAATGCGGGATCGCTATCGCCCAGTTGCTGAAGCTGTTCTGAATAATGTTTGTCGATCTCGGTTTCGACCGCCGCGGTGCAGGCCATCGCGGCTTCGGGGCCGATCGCCGCGGTCGCCGCGCCCAGCGCGAAGCCGGCAACGGTCCAGAAGGGCTGGAGCAGGGTGGGCCGCACCCCGCGCTCGGCGATCATTGTGTCGAAGAACGCACGATGGCGTTCCTCCTGCCGCGCCATGCCGGCGATCTCACGCGCGACCGGCGTGCGGTCGCCCATGATCGCCAATTGCCCGGCATAGATACGCGTCGCGCCATATTCGCCGGCCTGGTCGACCCGAATCATCGAGTCGGTCCGTGGCTGGGGATCGCCGGGGCGCCAGCGCTTCATGCCGCGCGGCTCCGACGAGTCAGCAGGAACAGGATGATCAGCGCGCCGCCGAGCGAGATCACCGCGTTGAATCCCGCCAGCGAAACTCCCGCAAAGGTCCATTGCGGCGCATCGCAGCGCACCACCGGCGCGTTCATGATCGCGCTCAGCGTGTCGCCGCCGCTGCTGAAGGTCGAGGTGCACGGCGTGAAGCCCTGCCACCAATGATATTCGACCCCGGCATGCGCGACGCCGATCACGCCGCTGATCGCGATCGCGATCGCCGCCAGCACGACCAGCGGCCGCTGCGGCAATCCCGGCACGAACGCCAGCAAAGCGATCGGCAGCGCGGCGTAATGCGGCCAGCGCTGCCAATGACACATCTCGCACGGGTAAAGGTGCCCGATCAGCTGGAATCCCCAGGCGCCGGCGAGCAACGCCGCGGGGACCAGCAGGGCCAAAGCGCGGGCTTTCTGGAACGAGGTCATCGCGCCCTCAATGCTTTTTCGGCGTCGCCGCCGCGGTGGTCACGGCCGGCACCTTGGCCAGCCGTCCGATCGTCTGCAGCGCGTACCAGAGCTGGAAGTCGGTCACGCCCTTCTTCTTCAATTCCTCCGGTGTCGCGGCGAAGCGCGGATCGGTCTTGGTATCCTCTTCCAGGATGGCGTTGTCGGCCTTGACCTCGTTGACCAGATGCTTGCGCAGATCGGCTTCGCGGAAGATCGGACGCGACTTGTAATCGGGATCCGAAATCTGCGGCACGGCGATGTCGGGACGGATGCCGCCTTCCTGCACCGATCGGCCAGACGGCGTGTAATAGCGTGCGGTGGTGAGTCTCAGCGCGCTGGTGTCGTCGAGCTGGAGCAGGGTCTGCACCGACCCCTTGCCGAAGCTGCGCTCGCCCATGATCAGCGCGCGGTGATGATCCTGCAGCGCGCCGGCGACGATTTCGGACGCCGAGGCGGTTCCGGCGTTTGTCAGCACGATCACCGGCAGGCCGTTCGCCAGGTCGCCCGGCTTGGCGTAATAGCGCTCGATATCCGCGGCGTCGCGGCCGCGCTGGCTGACGATCTCGCCATAGGACAGGAACGCGTCGGACACCTCGATCGCCTGGCTCAGCAACCCGCCGCCATTGTCGCGCAAGTCGACGACATAGCCGAGCGGCTTGTGCCCCAGCGACTTGTCGATGCTCGAAATCGCCGAGCGGACGTCGGCGCCGGTATTCTCGGAGAAAGTGTTGATGTTGATATAGCCGATGCCGTCCTTGACTTCCCACTTGACGGGTTTCTGTACGATCACTTCCCGGACCAGGCTGACGTCGATCGGCTTGTCGCGGCCCGGGCGGACCAGGGTCAGCGCGATCTTGGTGCCGGGCTTGCCGCGCATCGCGGTGATCGCCTCGTCCAGCGTCTCGCCATAGATCAGCTGACCGTCGATATGCGTGATGTAATCGCCGGCCTTGATCCCGGCGCGGAAGGCCGGGGTGTCTTCCTGCGGTGCGATGACCTTGACCGCGCCGTCCTGCATCGTGACCGACAGGCCCAGGCCGCCATAATTGCCCTCGGTCAGGATCTTCATGTTCTGAAAATCGACCGCGTCCATGTAGGACGAATGCGGGTCCAGGCTGTTGAGCATGCCGTCGATCGCGCCGCGGATCAGCGTCTTGTCGTCGACCTTGTCGACATAGGACTTCTTGACCTGATTGAAGACCTCCATGAACCGGTCGATCTCGCGATACGTGTCGCCATCGGCTGCCGCCATCGCCGCGGTCGCGGTGGGGACGAGGGCGATGGCGCCGGCGATGGCGGTCGCCTGGAGCCAGGTAATAGCACGGGCCATGGGGTTACTGCGTTCCGATCTTGCTCAACTCGTCCGTCATGTAGCGATATTCGATCGGCCTAGCCAGTCAGGGGCGCTGGATCGATCGGACGGCCCTTGCGGCGCAATTCGGCGGTCACCCGGCGATCGTCGCCGGGCGGCGCCGCGCCCAGCACTGCGCCCTGCCCGACCTGCCCGCCGGTTGCGACCGTCAGCGTGCCCAGTCCGATCAGGACCGTGCTCCAACCCCCGCCATGGTCGATCACGACGATATTGCCATAATCGCGGAACGGGCCCGCGAACACGATCTTGCCGGCGGCGGGTGCCACGATGTCGGCACCACCCGGCACTGCCCAGGTCAGCCCGCGCGAGGTAACGCCGGCGTCGAGCGACACTTCGCCGAATCCCGTGACCAGAGTGCCGGTAACCGGTACGCGATAGGGTGCGCTGGCGGCGGTCCACGACAATGCGGGTGCGGTGCCGTCGCCGGGGCGGGGCAAGGGCCCCGGCAGCGCCGACAGTGCGCGTGCGGTCGCAGCCGCATCGGTCGTCACTTGCATCGTGTCGACCAGGTCGCGGGCGCGTTCGCCCAATCCGATCGCGCGGTCGCTTTCGGCCAGCGCCGAACGGCTGAGGTCCTGCGACTTCAAGCGATGTTCGGCCTCCAGCCGGGCCAGCGCGATACGGTTGCTCTCCAGCCGGCGGCGACCTTCGGTCAGGCTGCGCGCGGCGAGCGCGGCGTCGGCGCGCAGCCGGCGCGTATTGTCCAGGTCGGCGCGCAGCCCGGCCGTGCGTGCTTGCACCAGCGGAAGCGTACTGCCGATCACCGCGCGGACATGAACCAGGTCGGCGACCGATCCCGGCTGCATCACGCTGACCGCGTCGGGACGCTGCGCCAGCGAGCACAATGCCGCGATCAGCCGCGCGATCGGCCCTTGTTGCGTCGCGAGTCGTGCCTGTTGCTCGCCGAGCAGCCGATCGACCAACGTCACCCGCGCGCTTGCCGCGGCGATATCGGCCTGTGCCTGCTGGATCCGCGCGCCCATCGCTTGTTCCTCGGCGCGCGCTTTGGCGGCTTCATCCTGCTCAGCCTTGGCCGCGGCGTCGAGTTTCGCGGCGCGCTCGGCGGCGGCGGCGGACTGCGCCCGCGCGGAGAGCAAGCGGCGCTGCTGGTCGGCCAGATCGGATTGGGCGTTGCCCTGGCTCGCGGCGAACGCGGCGGCGATCGGGAGCAGGGCAAGGGTCCAGGCGGCGCGCATCGCGCTACCCTTCGCGATGATAGGGATGGTTGGCAAGGATCGAGCTCGCGCGCCACAATTGCTCGGCCAGCATCGCCCGCGCCAGCATATGCGGCCAGGTCAGCCGACCGAACGACACCAGCCAGTCGGCGGCCTTGCGCTCCTCGGCAGAAAAGCCGTCCGCCGCGCCGATCAGGAAGCGGATTTCGCGCACGCCGTCGTCGCGCCATTTACCCAATTTGCCGGCGAACGCGATCGATCCTGGCGTGTCGCCAGTTTCATCGAGCATGACGATGCGCGTCTGCGGTTCGATCGCCGGCATCTTGCCGCCGGTATCGGGCAATTCGGTCACGCGCGTCGGGAAGCTGACGCGCTTGAGGTAACGGTCGACCAGCTCCGCCTCGGGGCTCCTTCCGATCCGCCCCCGCGCGACGATGTGGAGGAGCATGGGTCTAAGTCCTTCCCGTCATGCCGGACTTGTTCCAGCATCCAACGTGCAACCACGGACGGATTCCGCTGTGGAGGGTTGGACCCCGGAACAAGTCCGGGGTGACGACAGCAGAGGCTCAATCACCCCGCTGCTTATCGATCAGTGCGACGAACCCGACGGCCCGTCGCCGAACGCCCACATCCGCTCGAGATTATAGAACGTCCGCACTTCGGGGCGGAACAGGTGGACGATCACGTCGCCGGCGTCGATCAGCACCCAGTCGGCGGTCGGCAGGCCCTCGATCCGCGGGCCGCGGCCGGTCTCGGCCTTGATCCGCTCGGCGAGCTTCTGCGCCATCGACGCGACCTGGCGCGTCGAACGGCCGCTGGCGATCACCATGTGATCGGCGATCGACGACTTGCCGGCGAGCGGTATCGAGATCGTGTCGACCGCCTGGTCGTCGTCCAGGCTGGACAGGACAAGCTGGTGCAACGCCTCGGCCCCTTGAGGGTCGGACGAGCGGTACGCATGCGGGTTAGTGGCCAATGTGGGTCCTATGGTGCGGAGGAAGGAGGGTCAGTGTCGTTGGATCGACGAAGAAAACGGCGCTGCCAGGCCGGATCGGCCAAACGCAGCCTGGTGGCTGAGGTGGAGTCAGGGCGGAAACGAAGCAGCACGAGGGCTGGCAATCTCCACGTCGTCCAGTTCTTCGCCTGGTGTACGGGCCGGAAAAAGCGCCGCAACCAACCCATAGCGGGCACCGCCTGGGCAGCATGATCATAGCCCGGCCGAGCGATAACCGCAATCGGGATCGATTTCGCTATATGGCGCCAACCCTTCCACTGGTCGAAATTGATCAGATTGTCCTCGCCCATCAACCAGATGAAGTCGATCCGCGAATAGAGACGCTGCAGCTTAGTCAGGGTATCGACCGTGTAGCGCGTCCCCAGCCGCTGCTCGATAGCGGTAACCCGGATCGGCGCATGCCCGGCCATTGCGCGAGCCGAGGCGAAGCGCACCGCGAACGGCGCCATGTCGGTCGCCTTGTCCTTCAAGGGGTTGCCGGGCGACACCAGCCACCAGACCTCATCGAGCCCGAGCGTCTTGATCGCCGCCAGGCTGATCGCCCGATGCCCCGAATGCGCGGGGTTGAACGACCCCCCCAACAGCCCGACGCGCAATGCTCCCGCCATCAGCGGGCTGCCCTCCTCGATTGCTTCCAGTGGTCGATCTCGGCGACCATCCGGTCATGGGTGAGGAACTCACCGCGCCGGATCGCGCGCTCGCCCTCGCGCAAGGCATCCAGGAGATTCGACTCCCGCAAAATAGACGGGGCGGCCGGGCGATCTGTCATGCGGTCTCTGTGGACGGGTGACGTCAACCGGGCAAGGGTCTTCGCTGGCGATGCCAGGTATCACAACTCCCCTCCCGCTTGCGGGAGGGGCTGGGGGAGGGCGTGTCATGCTCGGAGTCGATCGAGCATGCCCGCCCCCTAACCCCTCCCGCAGGCGGGAGGGGAATATGGCCTCGCCATCATTTTCCAACATGGAAAGTTTTAACTTGCCAATCCGGAAAGTGACGCATATCTCTTTCCACATTGGAAAGTGAGGAATCGATGATGACCACGATCGAGGAACAGGCCCGCCTCGCCTTGATGGCAAAGGGCGCGGCCGAACAGGATCTGGCGCGGCTTGCGGCGTGCCCGCCCTGGCGCCACGCGGTATTTGCCGGGATGATGGCGGCATTGGTCGCAACACCTGCGGTTCCGCTGCCGCTGCGTTTTGGCCTGCTCGTGTTGATTCTGGCCAGCATCGCGCTGGTCGTGCAGTCGGACCGACGGCGGCTCGGCGTGTTCGTTAACGGCTATCGCCGCGGCAAGACCCGGCTGGTCACCTTTCCGATGTTGGCGTTGATCCTGCTGCTCTATGCAGCGAGCTGCTATTTCGCGCTCGACCGCGGCCAGCCGATGGTCAGCCTGGCGCTTGCCGCGGCGTCGTTTGTCATCGGCTATATCGGCAGCACGATCTGGCAGCGAGTGTTCGTCCGTGAACTCGGTGCCTGAGGCCCTCAACCCGATCGCCGGGTTCGAGCCGTTGCTTCAGGCGCCGGCGCGGCTCCAGGTGATGGCGGTGCTGGCGCAGGCGCAGGAAGCCGAATTCGCGCGGCTGAAAGAGATCACCGCGAGCAGCGATTCGGTGATGTCGAAGCACCTCGCGGCCTTGTCCGATGCGGGGTTCATCTCGCTGCGCAAGGCCGCGCTCGATGGCCGTCAGCGCACCTGGGCCAGCCTCACGCGCGCCGGCCGCAAGGTGTTCGACGATCATGTCGCCGCGCTGCAGCGGATCGTCGCGGGCGGCTGACTTCGCGGGAAGGGTTTTGGCGGCGCTATTTCCGAATACTCAGCCATTCCTCTTCCGGCGCACGCTCGGTGCGCAGGCGGTTGGCGGGGTCTTCCTTATCCTCGTATCCGATCGCCATGCCGCAAAAGAGCATGCGATCCGCGGGCGTGCCGAGGAAGCGCTCGATCGTTTCGGGATACATCGCCCAGCATTCCTGCGGACAGGTCGCCAACCCCGCCTCGACCGCGAGCAGCATGACGTTCTGAAGATACATGCCGAGGTCCGACCATTGCGGCGGGCCCATCCGCCGGTCCACCGTGCAGAACAACGCCGCCGGGGCGCCGAAGAACTGGAAATTGCGTGCGAACCACATCCGCCGCGCCGCCTTGTCCTCGCGCGGAATGCCGATGTGGCCGTACATCGCCTCGCCCACTGCGAAAGTGCGTGCGCGATACGGTGCGACGAACTCATTCGGATAGATGTCGTAGCCTGGAGTCTCGGTCTCGCCCGCCATTAGCTTGGCCGCCACGATCGCCTTGAGCTCGGTCAGGCCGTCGCCGGTCACCAAGTCGATATGCCAGGGCTGGATATTGCCCCCGCTGGCCGCGCGCGCGGCCTTCACCGCTATGTCGTGAAGCAGGGCCGGATCGACCGGCGTGTCGAGGAATCCGCGCACCGATCGGCGCGCCACGATGGCATCGGAGACGTTCATGCCGGCAACCTTGCCCGGCGCGGCCGGATCGGCAAGTCGGATCATAGGGCAACTGCCCCGGACGGCGCGCGCCAGCCGGGGCGATACCCGTTATTTCGCCATCGTGACCTCGGACCAAAGGCCGTCGTCGACGAACGTGCGGTACTTCTCGTATCCGGCGACCGCCACCTTGCCCTCTTCCTCGCTGAACTTGGCGAGGATCTCCTTTTCGACCATTTGGTCGCGCGCCTGATCGGGCTCGAGCATCGCGGCGCTGGTGAAGTGAGTCATGATGAGGACGCTCGGGGCGCCCTTGTTGTAGCCGTTGCGCACAAGGAACTTGTAGGAATCGATGATCCCGTGGGCCTTCATCACTTCGAACCCGGGAACTTGCGACTTGCGGAGCCCGGTCAAATAGTCGTCGACGTGATTGGGATCGACTTCGATGGCGTTGACTTCCCACAGGCCCTTTTGCGGCGTGTAATCGGTATATTTCTTGGCGATAGAAACAGTTGCTGTAAGACAAGCTGCACCTACTGCTGCCAGGATCATGGCACGACTCATGGTAACCTCCCCAATATTGATTATGAGAGGAAGGCTCCGATTCGAAGCCGGGCGCAATCAAAATCGTTATAACCGGGCAACGAACTCCACATATCCGACCCGGTCGACATATCATCTATGCGCTAAGTTATACCGGCAAAGGGACTCGACTCGTCCAAGGGCGGTCGGCAAGGACGGACCATGCCTCGCCCTGCACCCTGGCGGCTCGATCCGGCCGCCTATCCGCACCATGACGTCATCCAGACCCGCTTTCAGGATCTCGATGTGCTCGGCCATATCAACAACGTCGCCTGGGCGGCGCTGTTCGAGACGGCGCGGGTGCGATTCTATCATACGCTCAGCGCCTTGGGGCCGGGCCGCAACCGCGGGCTCGTCGCCAATGTCGAGATCAATTACCTGGGGGAGGGCAATTTTCCCGCCGAGATGACGATCGCCAGCGGGATTGGGCGGCTCGGCACGCGATCGTGGCAGACGCTGAGCTTGGCCCTACAGGAGGGCAAGCCGCTCGCCACATGCGACGTGACGATCGTCAGCATCGGGGTCGACAGAACCGATCCGGCTTTCCGCGCCGAACTCGAAAAATGGCTGGTGCGCGAACCAGGTTAAATCAGGTCGTAGCGCCGCGAGATGCGGTCGACCGGGCTGCCGTCGGCCAGCGGGACGGCGCGCGCGACAGCGTAGTCGACGAAACCCATCTTGGCGTAGAAAGTGAGGCCGCCTTCATTGTCGGCGCGGATCGTCGCGTTGATCGCTTTCAGCCCGGCGGCGATCGCGGCGGTCCTGGTGGCGGCGAACAGCGCCGAACCGATCCCGCGCGTAGTCGATCCGCGGCGCGCAAACGTGCCGATATCGCCCCAATCGGAACCCAGCTTGTCGTTGGCGAGCAGGATCTGGAAGCCAATCGCACAGCCCTCCTGATCCTCGGCGATCACGCTGGTGATCACGCGGGGTCCGTCGATATGGGCTTCGGCCAAGCTCTCGGGTGTGAACGGCGTCTCATACGCGGTGGTCCCGCCCGCCGCGATAATCTCGTTAAGAAGTTCCGCCAGCGCGGGGGCATCGGCACGCACCGTCGGCCTGACACGCAATTCCACCGCGATCAGTCCTGAAACACCGCGGCGCGCTTCTGCATATTGGCGGCGACCGCTTCCATCATGTTGGGCTTGCCGATCACCTTGACCTGCTCTTCGGTCTCGGCGGCGAGCATCGTCACCGGGTCGGCATCGTGCATCATGTTGAGCAGGCGCTTGTCGCCGCGAATCGCATGCGGGCTGCGGCCGGCGATCTCGCGCGCCAGGTCCATCGCCGCGGCGTGCGGGTCATCTGCGATGCGGGTGACGAAGCCGTGCGCCAGGGCTTCCTGGGCATCGAATTCGCGGGCGGTATAGACCAGTTCGCGCAGCACATCGTCGCGCACCAGGCTGCGCCACAAGGGGAAGCCTGCCATGTCCGGCACGAGGCCCCAATGCGTCTCGCGGATCGCGAAGCGCGTCGACGGGGCGGTGATGCGGATGTCCGCGCCCGAGATGATCTGGAAGCCGCCACCGAAAGCGACGCCATGGACGGCGGCGATCACCGGCATCGGCAGGTTGCGCCAGCCCCAGGACACATGCTGCGGCAGGATCGCGCCCTGGTCGTTGCGGGCTCGCGACGACAGGCCTGAGCCGCCTGCCTGCATGCTGGTCATGTCGAGCCCGGCGCAGAACGCGCGGCCTTCGCCGGACAGCACCACGCAACGGACGTCGGTTCGCTCCGCGAGCGAATCGATTGCCGCGCCGATGCCTTCGAACATTGCCGGGTCGATCGCGTTCATCTTGTCGGGCCGCGCGAGGCGGACGTCGGCGATCTGATCGGCGATGCTGATGGTGACGCGGTCGTTCATGATGGGGCTCCGTCGCCCCGGCGGAGGCCGGGGCCGCTGGGTTTCACGCGCGCGCTTCGACTCGCAAAGCGGCCCCGGCCTCCGCCGGGGCGACGCGCATCAGACAATCCTCGAACCGCTCTCGCCCCAATAGCGATCGCGGAGCAAGCGTTTGTAGAGCTTGCCGGTGGCGTGGCGCGGCAATTCGGCGGCGAAGTCGATCTGGCGCGGGGTCTTCACGCCGGACAATTCGGCGCGGCACCACGCTGTCAGCTCGGCGGCAAGCTCGGGCCCGGCATCGGCCATATCCGCGGGTTGCACCACCGCGATCACGCGCTCGCCCATATCGGGATCGGGCCCGCCGATCACCGCGACGTCGGCCACCTTGGGATGGGTGATGATGCGGTTCTCGATCTCCTGCGGGTAGATGTTCACGCCGCCCGAAATGATCATGAAACTCTTGCGGTCGGTCAGATAAAGGTAGCCATCCGCATCCAACCGCCCGATGTCGCCGAGTGTTGTCCAGCCCTTGGCGTTGCATGCCTCGGCGGTCTTGGCAGGATCGTTGTGATAGGCGAACTGGCCGCCGCCCTCGAAATAGATCAGGCCTTCGCTCCCCGCCGTCAATTCCTCGCCATCCTCACCGCAGATATGAGCGATGCCATAAGCCGGCTTGCCGACCGAGCCCTTGTGCGCGAGCCATTGTTCCGACGTGATCGAGGTGAAGCCATTGCCCTCGGACCCGGCATAATATTCGTAGATGACCGGCCCCCACCACTCGATCATCGCCTCCTTGACCGGGATCGGGCAGGGCGCGGCGGCATGGATCGCGGCCTTCATGCTCGACACGTCGTACTTACGCCGGTCTTCCTCGGGCAGCTTGAGCATGCGGACGAAATGGGTCGGCACCCACTGGCTGGCATTGACGCGATATTTCTCGATCAGCGCCAGCGCCGCGACCGGATCGAAATGCTGCATCATGATCACGGTGCCGCCGAGTCGGTGGACGGTCATGCACCAGCGCAGCGGCGCGGCGTGATACATCGGTGCCGGACTGAGATACATCGTGTCGGGACCAAAGCCGTAGAGTCCCTGGGCCAGCATCGCCAGGACGTTGACCGCGGCGATGTCGGCATCCTCCGGCAACGCAACGCGCACGCCCTTGGGCCGGCCGGTCGTGCCCGACGAATAGAGCATGTCGATGCCGGCACGCTGGTCGGCGATCGGCGTATCCGGCTGCGTCGCCAATGCATCCTCGAGGCTGTCCCAGCCGGCCGCCGTCCCGCCCAGCATCAGCCGGCCGAGATCGGGAATCAGCGTGGCCAGCGGTTCGGCGATCGCGATCAGCGCAGCCGAGGCAACGACCAGTTTCGCATCCGAATCGCGGATGATGTAGTCGGCCTCGGGCGCGGTCAGCTTCGACGAGATGCAGACATAGAACAGCCCAGCCCGCTGCGCGCCCCAGGTCAGCGCGAAATATTCGGGAACATTGTCCATGAAGATCGCGACGGTGTCGCCGATCGAAAGACCGCGCGCGCGGAACAGCTGGGCGACGCGGTTCGACCGTCGATCGAGCTCGGCATAGCTCCACGTCTCGCCGGTTTCGGCGACGATCAGCGCCGGCTTGTCGGCGTTGTCACGCGCATGGACGCTGGGATGCATCCGTCCTCTCCTTACATTGTTGTCAGTAAGGCTAGCTGGTCGTGGCGACAAGGCAAGCCCCAGCGTAAGGAGTTGCACCGCGCGACCGCACGTGTAGGGCATCGGCCCGATGAGCCACGGCTTCCAATTCGACCCTGCGCGGTTCCTCACCAGCCGACTCGGCCATGGCGGGCTGCTCGGCACCAGTTATCGTGCGCACGGGGCCGACTGGGCCGAACTCGAACTGCCCTATGACGAGCGGCTGATCGGCAATGTCGACACCGGCGTGATCGCCTCGGGTCCGATCCTGTCGCTGATGGACATGGCGACCAGCGTCGGCGTGTGGCTGCGCGCCAACGCCTTCGTCGCGCACGCGACGCTCGACCTGCGGGTCGATTATCTGCGGCCCGCGACCCCGGGCAAGACGGTGATCGGGCGCGGCGAATGCTACCGGCTGACGCGATCGATCGCGTTCGTCCGCGGCCAGGCGCATGACGGTGACCCCGACGATCCGCTCGCGCATGTCGCGGGGACGTTCATGGCGCCCGACGGCTATCCGCGATGATCGACCGGCTGCCGCCTTATGCTCAATTGCTTGGCCTCACTGCCGAGCGCGATGGCGACGGTGCGCCCGTTCTGGTCATGCCGTTCGGCAACGACGTGCTGGGGCGCCCCGGCTTCCTGCATGGCGGCGCGATCAGCGGCCTGATGGAAATGGCCGCGATCGTCGCGCTGCACGACGCTCTGGAAGGAGAGGGCGGCGGCGAGATCAAGCCGATCAACGTGACGGTCGATTTCATGCGCGGCGGCCGCGACAAGACGACGCGATCGCGCGGCATCGTCACCCGGTTGGGCACCCGCGTCGCCAATGTCGAGGCGACCGCCTGGCAGGATGATCCCGCCAAGCCGATCGCCGCGGCGCGGATGAACTATCTGATCGTGCGGCGTTAGGCTGCCGCAGGTTCGGCCGGTACTAACTTTTCGGCGTCAGCCGCATCAACCGACCGCCGGCGCCGCGTTCGCCATCCTCGAGCAGCCAGATCGAACCATCGGGCGCCTGCGCCACGTCGCGGATGCGGGTACCGAAATCCCAGAAATCGGCCGGCGTCGCGGTATCGCCCGACACGGTCACGCGGATCAGCCCGGGCGTCGACATCGCCGCGATGAGCAAAGAGCCCTTATAGGCCGGAAACATGTTGCCTGAATAATAGATCATGCCGCCGGGCGAGATCGACGGATTCCACCACAATTTGGGCGCTTCGAGATCGGGGCGGCTGGGATGATCGGGGATCGGCTGGCCCGAATAATTGTCGCCGTTGGAGACGATCGGCCAGCCGTAATTCTTGCCCGGCAGGATCAGGTTGAGCTCATCGCCACCGCGCGGGCCCATCTCCTCTTCCCACAACCGGCCCTCGGGCGCGAACACCAGGCCGTAGGGATTGCGATGGCCGCTGGTCCAGGTCATCGCCTCGACCCCGCCCATATCGTACATAGGATTGCCCACCGCGGCCTTGCCGTCGAGCGTCAGCCGCAGGATCTTGCCGAGCGCCTGTTTGGGGTCTTGCGCCGGGGTGAAGCGCTGGCGCTCGCCCGAGGTCAGGAACAGATACTGGCCGTCGGGCGAAAAGGTGATGATCGAGCCGAATTGGCCGCCCGGCCCGGCCGAGCCCGAGCGCCAGATCACCGACAGATCGTCGAGCTTGCGCCCCTTGAGGTCGAGCTTCGCCTTGGCCAGCGCGAGCTGGCTTCCGGCCGCGCCCGGCTCGGCATAGCTCAGATAGACGATATGACTGTCGACATAGGTCGGCGCGACGGCGACATCGAGCAGCCCGCCTTGGCCGCCTGTGGCGACCTTGGGAACGCCGGCGATTTGCGCCACCTTGCCGTCGGGTTGGCGCAGCTTGAGGACCCCCGTTTTCTCGGTGACGAGCAGCCCCTGGTCGTTGGGCAGGAACGCCATCGCGAACGGCGCGTCGAACCTGCCGATATCGGTGATAGTGAACGGCGCCGGCGCGATCGGCATGTTGGCGCGTCCGGTGGTCGCGGGCACGTTCTTGATGTCGGGTTCGAGCGGCGAATTGCGCGGCACGCCCCCCTTGGTCTTGGCAGACTGGCCGTTGGCCTGGCCGCCTGTCTGCGCCGAACAGGCCGTGGCGATCAGGCCGGCGAACAACAGGATGCGACGGATCATGGCGATGCCTTTATGAAGCGGAGCGAAGGGCGCTGGGACAACGCCCTCGCATAGCATCGGGTTGCCCGCTTGCCACGGCGCGTGGACCGGACTATATCCTCGTCACAATCTCTACATCGCCAGGTGAAGAGGTCGGAGGGCTCCCGCTCCCCGGCGCCGAACCTGCTTGTTTCACGGATACTCCATGGCGGACATCGCCCAACTGACGCAATTGATCGAGCCCGAGGCCAAGGCCCTCGGCTTCGACCTCGTGCGCGTGAAGATGTTCGGCGGCAAGGAGGACCTGACCCTGCAGGTCATGGCCGAGCGGCCCGAGACCGGCCAGCTGACGATCGACGATTGCGCCGATCTGTCGCGCCGCATCTCCGACAAGTTCGACGCCCTGGAGGAACAGGGGGTCGATCCGATCGAGGACGCCTATCGCCTCGAAGTGTCGTCGCCAGGGATCGATCGACCGCTGACGCGGCTCAAGGATTTCGCCAACTGGATCGGGCAGGAGGCGCGCATCCACCTGACCGCGCCGGTCGATGGCCGCAAGCAGCTGACCGGCGATCTCGCCGGCGTGGACGGCGACCGCATCACGATCGACGTCCGCAAGCATCAGCCGATGACGATCGGGTTCGATCAGGTCGCCGACGCCAAATTGCTGATCACCGACAAATTGATTGCCGCAACCGCGCCGCTTTCCAGCGACGGCGCAGAAGAATTCGAGACAGAGGAAAGTAACTGATGGCCACCGCCGTTACCGCCAACCGGGCCGAGCTGATCGCAATCGCGAATTCGGTCGCGAGCGAGAAGATGATCGATCGCGGCATCGTGATCGAGGCGATGGAAGACGCCATCCAGCGCGCCGCCCGTGCGCGCTACGGCGCCGAGAACGACATTCGCGCCAAGCTCGACCCGAATACCGGCGACCTGCGCTTGTGGCGCGTGGTCGAAGTGGTCGAGGCGGTCGACGACTATTTCAAGCAGGTCGATTTGAAGGGCGCGCAGAAGCTGCAGAAGGACGCCAAGGTCGGCGACTTCATCGTCGATCCGCTGCCCCCGATCGAATTCGGCCGTATCGCCGCGCAAGCCGCCAAGCAGGTCATCTTCCAGAAGGTCCGCGACGCCGAGCGCGAGCGCCAGTATGAAGAATTCAAGGACCGGATGGGCGAGATCATCACCGGCGTGGTCAAGCGCGTCGAGTTCGGCCATGTCGTCGTCGACCTGGGCCGCGCCGAGGGCGTCATCCGCCGCGACCAGCAGATCCCGCGCGAAGTGGTCCGCGTCAACGACCGCATCCGCTCGCTGATCCTCAATGTCCGCCGCGAGAATCGCGGGCCGCAGATCTTCCTCAGCCGCGCGCATCCCGACTTCATGAAGAAGCTGTTCGCGCAGGAAGTGCCCGAAATCTACGACGGCATCATCGAGATCAAGGCCGCGGCCCGCGACCCAGGCTCGCGCGCCAAGATCGGCGTCATCAGCCACGATTCGTCGATCGACCCGGTCGGCGCCTGCGTCGGCATGAAGGGCAGCCGCGTCCAGGCAGTCGTCCAGGAAATGCAGGGTGAGAAGATCGACATCATCCCCTGGTCGGAAGACACCGCGACCTTCGTCGTCAACGCGCTGCAGCCGGCATCGGTCAGCCGCGTCGTGATCGACGAGGAAGAGGACCGGATCGAAGTGGTGGTGCCGGACGACCAGCTCAGCCTGGCGATCGGCCGCCGCGGCCAGAACGTTCGTCTCGCCAGCCAGCTGACCGCCAAGGCGATCGACATCCTGACCGAGGCCGATGCCTCGGAGAAGCGCCAGCGCGAATTCGTCGAGCGGTCGGAAATGTTCCAGAACGAGCTCGACGTCGACGAGACGCTTGCCCAGCTGCTGGTCGCCGAAGGCTTCGGCGCGCTCGAAGAGGTCGCCTATGTCGACCTCGCCGAACTCGCCACGATCGAGGGCTTCGACGAGGATCTCGGCCAGGAGTTGCAGAGTCGCGCGCAGGAAGCGCTCGAGCGCCGCGAACAGGCCAATCGCGAGGAGCGCAAGGCGCTCGGCGTCGAGGACGCGCTTGCCGGCATGCCGTACATGACCGAAGCGATGCTGGTCACGCTCGGCAAGGCGGGGATCAAGACGCTCGACGATCTCGCCGATCTCGCCACCGACGAACTGGTCGAGAAGAAGCGCCAGGAACCGCGCCGCCGCGCCGAGGACGCGCCCAAGCGCCCCGAGCACAAGGGCGGCGTGCTGGCCGAATATGGCCTGACCGAAGAGCAGGGCAACGAGATCATCATGGCTGCCCGCGCACATTGGTTCGAGGACGAAGCGACCGCGGAGGGTGAAGAAGGCTGATGCCCTTCGTCTCGATCCGCATCGCAGGCACCGCCACGAAGGACCAGAAGTCCGGCATCGTGGCGGACGTCACCCGGTCGCTCGTGGAGCGGCTGGGAAAGAGCCCGGCTGCGGTGCAGATCGTGATCGAGGAAGTTTCGACCGAGAATTACGGCGCCGGCGGCATCCTGATCGCCGATCGCGATGCCCCCAAAAGCGAGGGAGACGCGCATGCGGTTCCCTCACAATGATAACCCCGCTCGTCCGATAGCGTCACATACTCCAACCCCTCCCTTTCAAGGGAGGGGCAAGGGGTGGGTGCAGCGACGGCGGAGGCTCGATGCCTCCGGCGGCGCTCTTCGTTGCTCGTTTGGGGGGCTCGCTACGCTCGCCACCCACCCCAACCCCTCCCTTGAAAGGGAGGCGCTATGAAAACTTCGACCGACCCCGTCCGCCGCTGCATCCTGTCCGGCGACCGTGAGCCGCGGGGCGAGTTGATCCGTCTCGCGCTCGGGCCGGACGGCCAGGTGCTGCCCGATATCCGCGCCAAGGCGCCGGGGCGCGGGGCGTGGATCGGGGTGACACAAAGCGAGCTCGATGCGGCCAATGCCAAGGGCAAGTTGCGTGGCGCGCTGGCGCGGGCGTTCAAGACCAACGCGCTGACGATCCCCGCCGATCTCGGCACGCTGATCGCCGACCAGTTGCAGCGCGCCTTCCTCGACCGGCTCGGTCTCGAATCGAAGGCGGGCAAGATCGTCAACGGCACCGAACGGGTGGAGAAAGCGGCGCGGTCGGGCCACGTCCACCTGTTGCTCCATGCCTCCGATGCGGGTACCGACGGCGCGCGCAAGCTGGCCCAGGCGTGGCGGGTCGGGCGCGATCGCGAAGGTTCGGGCGAAGAGGGCTTGGCACTTCCCCTCCCGCGCACCATATTGTCCTTGGCACTAGGCCGCGAAAATGTGGTACATATCGCCGTGACCGACCCCGCTGCCGCGGTCCGCGTGCGTGACGCGCTCGACCGCTGGCGGCACTTTATCGGCCCTGATTTGACTACCGAGCCTTGCGAAACGGCCTCGCAGGGCGCATCGGCGCTTCCCGCGGCGGCTGGAAGCACTAGCGGTTCGGCCGAGAACGACGAGGATATTGAGTGAGCGATACCGACAACGACAAGCCGAAACTCGGAATGCGCCAGCCATTGGGGCTGAAGCGCACGGTCGAGACCGGCAAGGTGAAGCAGAGCTTCAGCCACGGGCGCTCGAACACCGTCGTGGTCGAGGTCAAGCGCCGCCGCGTGCTCGGCCCCAATGCCGGCGGCCATGCCGAGGCGCCGGTCATCGAGGAAGCACCCGCCCCGGCTCCGGCGCCTGCCCCGGCCGCACCTGCCGCGCGTGCACCGTCCGCGCCGCAGCTGTCGCCGCAGGAGCGCCAGGCGCAATTGCTGCGCGAGGCCGAGGAACAGCGCATGAACGCGCTGGAGGATGCGCGCCGCCGCGAGGATGCGCAGCGCCAGGCCGCGGCCGAGGAAGAAAAGCGTCGCGCCGAGGAAAAGAGCAAAGCTGCCGAGGCGCCCCCGGCGCCCGCACCGGTCGAGGCTCCTGCCCCTGCACCGACCCCGGCTGCCCCGGCCGTCGCGGCGGCACCCGCCGCGCCGAAGCCAGTCCCTGCGCCCGCGCCTGCACCAGCAGCGCCGATCGCAGTGCAGCTCGATCCGAGCTTGCCGGCGCCGCGGCGCTTCACCCCTGTCGCGCGCCCCGAAATCCCCAAGCCTGCCCCGGCGCCCGCGCCGGCTCCGGCCCAGGCCGCGTCGTCGAGCTCGTCTTCGGCCGCCCCCGCGCAGCGTGCAGCGCCGACCGGTACTGGCCAGGCGACCCCGCGTCGGGGTGCCGAGACGTCGCAACCCGCGCGTCCCGGCCAACGCGACCGCAAGGGCGAGGAACGCCGTGGCGGCAAGCTGACCGTCAACCGCGCGCTCGGTGGCGAAGAGGGCGCCCGCGCCCGCTCGCTCGCCGCGCTCAAGCGTGCGCGCGAAAAGGAACATCGCCGTCACCTCGGCGGCGGCGCGCCGCGCGAGAAGCAAGTCCGCGACGTCGTCGTGCCGGACGCGATCACCGTCCAGGAACTCGCCAACCGCATGGCGGAAAAGGGCGCCGACCTGGTCAAGTCGCTGTTCAAGATGGGCATGCCGGTCACCGTCAACCAGACGATCGATCAGGATACCGCGGAGCTGCTGGTCACCGAATTCGGCCACAACATTACCCGCGTCAGCGATTCGGACATCGATCTGTCGACCGACAGTGTCGAAGATGCGCCCGAGACGCTGAAGCCGCGTCCCCCGGTCGTCACGATCATGGGCCATGTCGATCACGGCAAGACCAGCCTGCTCGACGCGCTGCGCGGTACGGATGTGGTGCGCGGCGAGGCCGGCGGCATCACCCAGCATATCGGCGCCTATCAGGTCACCCTTAAGGACAAGTCGAAGATCACTTTCCTCGACACGCCGGGCCATGAGGCGTTCAGCGAAATGCGCGCACGGGGCGCCAACGTCACCGACATTGTCGTGCTGGTGGTGGCCGCGGACGACGGGCTGATGCCGCAGACGATCGAGGCGATCCATCACACCAAGGCGGCCGGCGTTCCGATGATCGTCGCGATCAACAAGGTCGACAAGCCCGAAGCCAATCCGCAGCGCATCCGCGAGCGGCTGCTCGAGCACGAAGTCGTGGTCGAACAGATGGGCGGCGACGTCCAGGACGTCGAAGTCTCGGCGCTCAAGAAGACCGGGCTCGACGAGCTGATCGAGAAGATCCAGCTCCAGGCCGAGCTGATGGAGCTCAAGGCCAATCCCGACCGCGACGCCGAAGGTACCGTGATCGAGGCCAAGCTCGACAAGGGCCGCGGCCCGGTCGCGACCGTGCTCGTCACGCGCGGCACGCTCAAGGTCGGGGACGTGTTCGTCGCCGGCGCCGAGAGCGGCAAGGTCCGTGCTTTGGTCAACGACAAGGGCGCGCAGATCAAGGAAGCCGGGCCGTCGATGCCGGTCGAGATTCTGGGTATTTCGGGTGTGCCCTCGGCGGGCGATCCGCTCCAGGTGGTCGAGAACGAGGCGCGGGCTCGCGAAGTCGCGGCCTATCGCGCCGGCGTCATCCAGGACAAGCGCACGACCAACGCGCCGGCCAGCCTGGAAAGCATGTTCTCGGCGCTCAAGGCCAACCAGGCGATCGAATATCCGCTGGTCATCAAGGCGGATACGCAGGGCACGGTCGAGGCGATCGTCGGTGCGGTCAACAAGATCTCGACCGACGAGATCAAGGCGCGCGTGCTCCATTCGGGCGTCGGCGGCATCACCGAGAGCGACGTGACCCTGGCGGGTGCGAGCGGAGCGCCGATCATCGGCTTCAACGTGCGCGCCAATGCCAAGGCGCGCGAGATCGCCGAGCGTCAGAAGGTCGCGTTGAAATATTACGACGTGATCTACGACCTGATCGACGAGATCCGCGCCGGCATGGCGGGCGAGCTTGGTCCCGAAGCGTTCGAGACCGTGGTCGGCCGCGCCGAAATCCGCGAAGTCTTCTCGGCCGGCAAGCACGGCAAGGCGGCCGGTCTGCTGGTGGTCGACGGTGTCATCCGCAAGGCGCTCAAGGCGCGCATCACGCGCGAGGATGTCATCATCTATCAGGGTGAGATCGCCAGCCTGCGGCGCTTCAAGGACGACGTCGCCGAAGTTCGCGCAGGGCTCGAATGCGGTGTGACGTTCACGCAGAACTTCACCGACATCAAGGCCGGCGACTTCCTCGAAACGTTCGAGGTCGAACTGCGCGAGCGGACGCTGTAAGATCAACCGTCATGCCAGCGAAAGCTGGCATCTTGCGCCGCGGGCCGTGCCATATCGATCGCGCCCGCGGCATGAGACCCCAGCTTTCGCTGGGGTGACGCAGGCGGAGGCAACGTCATGCGCCACAACGATTCCAGTCCCGACAAATCCGTCCGCACGCTCCGTGTCGGCGAACAGGTGCGCCATGTACTGAGCGAGATCCTGCAACGCGGCGACGTGCACGACGACACGCTGGCGAGCCACCTCGTCTCGATCACCGAGGTGCGCATGTCGCCCGATCTGCGCCATGCGACGGTGTTCGTGAAGCCGCTCCTCGGCAAGGACGAGGACGCGGTGCTGAAGGCGCTCAGGACCAACACCGCCTATCTGCAGCGCGAGGTCGCGCATCGCGTCCAGACCAAATATGCCGCCAAGCTCAAATTCCTCGCCGACGAGAGTTTCGACGAGGGTAGTCATATCGACGCGCTGCTGCGCGCGCCCAAGGTAGCGCAGGATATCGACCAGAACGGCGACGACTGACGTGGACGCGCGGCACGCCGCGTGCTTAGTTTGGTGACATGATGCTCCGCCGGCTGCTGCCGCTCGCCCCTCTTGTCCTCATGGCCTGCCATTCGACCGGAGGAACGCCGGCCGCGCCTGCGGTGACGGCCGACCAGACCGCGATCGAGGCGGCGGTCGTGCGGGATTATGCCGCGCGCTATTCGGGCAATGCCTGCGTCGCGCCGCAGACGATCGCGCGTAAGGGCCCCGAGCCGATCCCGCCCGCAATCGTCGGCAAGCCAGTCACCTGGACCTATCTTGAGCGCAATGCGCAGGGCATGTACCAACTGGTCGACGACCAGCTCGCTAGCACGCTCGCTGCGGCATGGGCGCAAGCGCGCGTCCGAGACTATCCGGCGATCACGCTCCCGGCTTCGGTCCAACCGGACAAGCCGGCGAATTGCGGCAGGACCCTTACGCTGACCTCGCCGATGATCGTCGCCAACATGGCCTTCGTCCGCTGGGACGATGGGAAGAGCCGCCGCACGATCGCGATCTACAATAACGGCAAGGGCTGGGCGGTCCTGACCGAGGGACCGGCGAAGATCGGCTGATGGCGAAGCTCTATTTCTATTATGCGTCGATGAACGCCGGCAAATCGACCACCTTGCTCCAGGCCGATTTCAATTATCGCGAGCGCGGCATGACGACGATGCTGTTCACCGCAGCGATCGACGACCGTTTTGCCGCCGACACGATCACGTCGCGGATCGGGCTCGAGGCGAGCGCGATCCCGTTCGAGGGTAAGACCGACATCGCCGCGATCGTTGCCGAGCGTCACGCGCATGAGAAGATCGCCTGCGTTTTGGTCGACGAGGCGCAATTCCTGACATCGCCGCAAGTCGATCAGCTCGCGCATCTCGCCGACGTGGTCGGGATTCCCGTACTCGCCTATGGCCTGCGCACCGATTTTCAGGGGCAGTTGTTCCCCGGCTCGGCGCGGCTGCTGGCGTTGGCCGATTCGCTGATCGAACTCAAATCGGTATGCGAATGCGGGCGAAAGGCGACGATGAACCTGCGCGTCGATGAGCAAGGCCGGGCCGTGGTCGAAGGCGCGCAGACCGAGATCGGCGGTAACGACCGCTATGTCGCTCTGTGCCGCAGGCATTTCGTTGCCGCGCGGCAGGCCGCCGGGCAGGTGGCCGAGCAATGAACGACACGCTCTACAGGATCGCGATCTGGCTGATCCCGTTGGTCATCGCCATCGTGTTCCACGAAGTCGCGCATGGCTATGTCGCGCGCATGCTGGGTGACCGAACCGCGGCGGACCGCGGCCGGCTGACGCTCAACCCGATCCGCCATGTCGATCCGGTCGGGACCCTGCTGGTGCCGATGATGCTCGCGCTCGCCAATGCGCCAATCTTCGGCTGGGCGAAGCCGGTGCCGGTAGTGACCGAGCGGCTCAATCATCCCCGCCGCGACATGGCGCTGGTCGCGCTCGCCGGGCCGGGCATCAACCTCGTCATGGCGACGATCGCTGCAGCGGGGCTCGGTGTCTGGGTAGGGTCGACGGGGAGCTTGCCCCAGGCGGGTGCCGGTGGATTCGTCGCCGCCAATTTGATCAATTTCCTGCTGATCAACGTCTTCCTGGCGATCTTCAACTTGCTGCCAGTGCCGCCGTTCGACGGTGGGCATGTCGTCGAGGCGATCCTGCCGCGACCGCTTGCCGCACACTATTCCAGGCTCAGCCGCTTCGGCTTTCCGGTCATGCTGTTTCTGCTGGTCATCCTGCCAATGATCGCGCCGCGCGCCGATGTCGTGGCGCGGGTCGTCGGACCGATCGCGGACCATGTCGTCGCTTCGCTGCTCGCGCTTTTCATGAGAGTGCCTTCAGGCTGAATTCAGGCCCGACGTGGCACGGTCAAGGGTGACGATCATTCGTTTCGTCCTGGAGTCGAAAGGCACGCACATGATCCGTACCCTATTGATCACAGCGCTTGCGGCGGGGAACCTCGCCGGCGCCGCGATCCCAGCCGCTGCCCGGCAACAGGCCCCAGCCTGGCCCGCCGACAAGCTCGGCAAGGAAACCAGCATTCCGTTCATCGGTACGATCGGACTCTACAATTTCGAAGCCGATGGCGACCGCGGCGTCTGGCTGCAGGACCAGCAACGGCGCTGGTATTATGCGACGGTGATTGGACCGTGCACGGGCCTTCCCTTTGCCGTCCGGATCGGCGTCGATACGCGGTTCGGTGGCACCCAGCTCGACCGCACCGGCACCTTGCTCGTCGACCGCGAGCGTTGCCCGATCAACAGTCTGGTCGCGAGCAACGGCCCGCCACCCAAGGCGAATAAGGCCAAGAAGCGGGGCTGACCGCAAGCCATTCGCACGCTAGGGCGCGCGGATGCACGGCTGGATCATTCTCGACAAACCGCTCGGCCTCGGCTCGACCCAGGCGGTGAGCGCGGTCAAGCGCGCCCTGCGTGAGGGCGGCTATGGCAAGGTCAAGGTCGGGCATGGCGGCACACTCGATCCGCTCGCTTCGGGCGTGCTGCCGGTCGCGATCGGCGAGGCGACCAAGCTCGCCGGGCGGATGCTCGACAGCGACAAGATTTATGAGTTCACCATCGGGTTCGGTACGCAGACCAGCACGCTCGATGCCGAAGGCGAGGTGGTCGCGAGCAGCGACGTGCGGCCGACGTTTGCCGCTGTCGAGGCGGTACTGCCGCGCTTCACCGGACCGATCGAGCAGGTGCCGCCGGCTTATTCGGCGCTGAAGGTCGACGGCGAGCGGGCATATGATCTGGCGCGGGCCGGGGAAGAGGTCGTGCTCGCGACGCGGGCAGTGACGGTGTTTTCTCTTAAATCCTCCCTACGCGAAGCGTGGGGAGGGGGACCATCGCGAAGCGATGGTGGAGGGGAAATTGAGTCGCCATTCCCCTCCACCGCCGACCTGCGGTCGTCGGTCCCCCTCCCCATCTCCGATGGGGAGGATTTGGACGAAATCACCCTGACCGCCCATGTCTCCAAGGGCACGTATATCCGCAGCCTCGCCCGCGACATCGCGCTTGCCCTTGGCACAGTCGGCCACGTCACATATCTCCGTCGGATCAAGGCCGGCCCGTTCGACCTGTCCCACGCGATATCGCTGGACAAATTGGCCGAATCCGCTAAGCGCCACGACCTTGAACAGATTCTCCTGCCATTGAGGGCGGGGCTGGACGACATCCCGGCTCTCTCCCTCAACCCCGACCAGGCAGGAGCGCTCCGACAGGGGCGCGTTCTGGCCGGGATTGCCGAAGACGCCCATTCCAAAGGGGGCCTCCACTTCGCAATGCTGGGCGAAACCCCGGTGGCGTTGGTGGAAGTCGAAAGCGGGGAAGCCCGTGTCGTCCGCGGTTTCAACCTATAGTCCGCGATGTCGAAGGAAACAGAATGTCGATTACTCCCGAGCGCAAGGAAGCGCTGATCAAGGAACATGCCCGCGCCGAAGGCGACACCGGCAGCCCCGAGGTCCAGGTCGCGATCCTGACCGACCGCATCAAGACGCTCACCGAGCATTTCAAGACCCATGCGAAGGACAATCACTCGCGCCGCGGTCTGTTGATGATGGTCAACAAGCGTCGCTCGCTTCTCGATTATCTGCGCAAGTCGGATGGCGATCGCTATCTCGCTCTCATCGCGAAGCTCGGTCTTCGCAAGTGACGAAAGGGCGGCCCTAGGGTCGCCCTTTTGTCATCCCGGCGCAGGCCGGGATCCAGCGAACTTAGGTGCGGTAGCACCGTCCAGCGCTGTGAAACTGGGCCCCGGCCTTCGCCGGGGAAGCGTTGGAGGAGCGACAATCCGGTCAATCCTCCAGGAGCCAAAAACGGCTCTTCTCAAAGGCCCCCGTCGCATTGGGCGACGGGAGTGAAGGAAATAAAATGTTCGATACCAAGAAAGTAAGCATCGAGTGGGGCGGAAAGACCCTCACACTCGAAACGGGCAAGGTTGCCCGCCAGGCTGACGGCGCCATCATGGCGACGCTCGGCGAAACCGTCGTGTTGTGCGCGGTGACTGCCGCCAAGTCGGTCAAGGAAGGGCAGGACTTCTTCCCGCTCACCGTCCACTATCAGGAAAAATATTCGGCCGCCGGCCGCATCCCGGGCGGCTTCTTCAAGCGCGAGCGCGGCGCGACCGAGAAGGAGACCCTGGTCTCGCGTCTCATCGACCGCCCGATCCGCCCGCTGTTCCCGGAAGGTTTCTACAACGAGATCAACGCCATCGCTCAGGTGCTGAGCTATGACGGCGAGAACGAGCCCGACATCCTGGCGATGGTCGCCGCGTCGGCCGCGCTCACCATCTCGGGCGTGCCCTTCATGGGCCCGATCGGCGCCGCACGCGTCGGTTACCTGAACGGCGAATACATCCTCAACCCGACCGATGCGCAGGTTGCCGAAGGCGAGCTCGACCTGGTCGTCGCCGCCACCTACGACGCCGTGATGATGGTCGAATCCGAAGCCAAGGAGCTGTCGGAAGAGGTCATGCTGGGCGCCGTCATGTTCGCGCACGACGCCTGCCGCGAAGTCGTCAAGGCGATCGTCAAGCTCGCCGAGCAGGCCGCCAAGGATCCGTGGGAAATGGCGTCGTCGGACGACAATGCCGCGATCAAGGACAAGCTCAAGAAACTGATCGGCGCCGACATCGCCGCCGCCTACAAGCTGACCGACAAGTCGGCGCGCTCGAACGCGCTCAACGAGGCGCGGGCCAAGGCCAAGGCGCAGTTCACCGCCGACGGCCTCGCCCCGCAGGAAGTCATGGCCGGCATCAAGCTGACCAAGAAGCTGGAAGCGGAAATCGTCCGCGGCGCCATCCTGAAGGACGGCACCCGAATCGACGGCCGCACCACCACGCAGATCCGTCCGATCCAGGCGGAAACGCACTTCCTGCCGCGCGCGCACGGCTCGACCCTGTTCACCCGCGGCGAGACCCAGACTATCGCCACCTGCACCCTGGGCACCAAGGATGCCGAGCAGATGGTCGATGGCCTGAACGGCCTCAGCTACCAGAACTTCATGCTGCACTATAACTTCCCGCCCTATTCGGTCGGTGAAGTCGGCCGCTTCGGCGCGCCGGGCCGTCGCGAAGTCGGTCATGGCAAGCTGGCGTGGCGTGCGCTGCACCCGGTGCTGCCGACGAAGGAAGAATTCCCCTACACGATCCGCCTGACCAGCGACATCACCGAGTCGAACGGCTCGTCGTCGATGGCGTCGGTGTGCGGCGGGTCACTCGCGATGATGGACGCCGGCGTGCCGATCAAGCGCCCGGTCTCGGGCATCGCGATGGGCCTGATCCTCGAGGGCAAGGACTTCGCGATCCTGTCCGACATCCTGGGCGACGAGGATCACCTCGGCGACATGGACTTCAAGGTCGCGGGCACGTCCGAAGGCATCACCACGATGCAGATGGACATCAAGATCGCGGGCATCACGCGCGAGATCTTCGAGGCCGCGCTGAACCAGGCCAAGGAAGGCCGTGCGCACATCCTCGGTGAGATGAACAAGGCGCTCGACCACACCCGCTCGGAACTGTCGGCGCACGCGCCGCGGATCGAGACCTTCACGATCGACAAGACCAAGATCCGTGACGTCATCGGCACCGGCGGCAAGGTGATACGCGAGATCGTCGCCACCACCGGCGCCAAGGTCGACATCGACGATGAAGGCGTGATCAAGGTGTCGTCGTCCGACGTCAGCCAGATCGAGGCCGCGATCAACTGGATCAAGGGCATCGTCGAGGAGCCCGAGGTCGGCAAGATCTATAACGGCAAGGTCGTCAACATCGTCGACTTCGGCGCATTCGTGAACTTCATGGGCGGCAAGGACGGTCTCGTCCACGTGTCGGAAATGAAGAACGAGCGGGTCGAGAAGCCGACCGACGTCGTGTCGGAAGGCCAGGAAGTGAAGGTCAAGGTCCTCGAGATCGATCCGCGCGGCAAGGTTCGCCTGTCGATGCGCGTCGTCGACCAGGAAACCGGCGAAGAGCTGGAGGACACGCGTCCGCCGCGCGAACCGCGCGAAGGCGGCCGTGACCGTGGTCCGCGCAGCGGCGGCGGCGATCGTGGCGGTGACCGTGGTCCCCGCCGCGACGGCGACCGTGATCGCGGCCCGCGCCGCGACCGTGGCGATCGCGGCGGCGACCGCGGCCCGCGCCGCGAGCGCAGCGAAGGCGGCAAGGACGAAGGCCCCGAGCCCGAGTTCGCGCCCGCTTTCCTGACCGAGCGCAATGACGACTAAAGCTTCGCGCGAAAAAGCGGCTACCGCTTTTCCGCAGAGGCGATAGGACGACAAAAGGCATAACACCGGGAAAGCCGGGGAGGATGAAGCGGCTCGGGAGCAATCCCGGGCCGCTTTGCCGTTGGGATGGACTATTTCAGTCCGCTCCGACACGACGGTGCTTTGCTGATCTACACCCGACGTTTACAACTTGGCCGCCGGAATGTGATATATGATCTATATCATCCTTTTGATGCCTCTGGCGCTTATCTGCTTCGCGATAGCGCTCCTCGTTTATACGAGTAGAATTGGCAAAAGGAGCAACGTCGTCGTGTTGATGGGGGCTGCGGGTTGTTACTCAGCGCTCCCATGGCTCGTTCTTTGGGGATTGGCGCACGTCAACCAGTCGCGATGCCCGTCTGAGGGGCCCTGTCGGCTCGATGGGATGCAGATGATAGGCGAAGTGCTATTTCTATTCGCGACGCCAGCCGCATTTTTCCTCGGAGCGATCAGCGCCTTTGCAATCGCGTTTGCGAAACAGAAATGACGAGGTGCGTGCTAACTCGTCTTGGACGGTTCCGCGGTGTTTTCAGAAGCAATTAATAGCCTTAGGCGTTTCACGTCATAGCGGCCCTCACCTTCCCACTCGGCTGCGCCGAGCGAAAAACGGGGCACCGTCTCAGGTGAGGCGCGAGATCACGCACAGGATCGAGACGAGCGCGACCGGCGCGATCGCGATGAGTAGGCGATGGCGGTTCGGCCATGCGCCTCCAGCCATGTCCGCGCCCGCGATCAGCGCGGCGATCAGCACCGCCAGCATCGTCCAGAGGTGGTAGCGCAGCTCGCACGCCACGCTCGCGGGCAGATAGCCGAGGCCATAGAGCAAACCCGACAGTGCCATCGGGATGACCAGCCGCCGCGACGGCAGGCCGGGCGCGACGACGAGCAGACCGATCGCCAGCGCCATCCACCAGACCGGCCAACCCAAGGGCGTATGCGCCGACCAGCGCGCGCCGCGGTCGAGCCAGGTCAGCGCGGGATTGGGCGTGAGGTGGAAACTCCAGTCATTGGGCGGGATCCGGCCCATGACCGGACGTTCGACCTCGTCATGGACGAGGAAGCGGATGTTGATGTTGAAATGGGTCAGGCGATGCTCGGCATAAGCGACCGGATGCGCCAGCACCGCGCCGAGCCAGTGGCGGTACGGGCTCTCGCCGCTCTGCTTGAACAGATCGTCCATCGCGTCGAACCCCAGCGGGCACGGATCGGGCACCCACCAGCTATAGGAATCCCAGCGTTCGGGCTTGTAGCAATGACGATTGACCGCGATCGGATCGTCGACATCGTCGTCCGCGGGAAAGGCGTCGACCCCACTGAACCGGGTGATGCCGCCGAGATCGAAGATGACGAGCGACAGCCCGACGCCGCTCGGCTTGGCGCCGACCGCGCGGTTGGCGAGCGGCAGCGCGGCAGCGATGATCGCCGTGCCGATCAGCAACGCGGCGCCGAACCGCACCCGCGTCGCGCGCCACGAGGCGGGCAGCAGCGCAATCGCGAGCGGCAGGCAGGCGGGCAGGGCGTTGAAGCGCAACGTCGCCGCGCAGACGATCAGGATGAGTGCGATCACCCGCGCGACGGGCCGGCCGCGGGTCGGGATGGCGACCAGGATCGCGCTCGCCGCGAGCAATAGCGCGGCCATCAAACTGTCCTTGATGATCTCCGCCATCAGCACGACCGGGAGCGGCAGGATCGCGGCGATCGCGAACGCGATGGCGAGCCGTCGCCGGCCCGCGCGCACCGCCCAGACCACCAGCCCGGCGAATGCCGACCAATACAGGCCGAGCTGGATTGCCAGCATCGGCGCGGGGCCGTGGGCGATCGGCAAGAGTTGCCGCCACAGCCATTCCATCGCCGGCGGATGCCAATCGTCGAAATCGCCGCTCAGCGCCTGGCCATATTGGCGGATCGAATCCCAGGTCATCAGCCCGGGCGCATAGGCATAGGCCTGCGCGGCGCAGACCAGCGCAAACGCCAGCAGCAACGCCGCGATCAATCGATAGTCGGTCCAGCGGATTGGCACGCCGGCTGGTCTGCGCCGATTGGCGGCGCCGATGCAAGCGCGGTTGCGCTCAGTCGCGGAAGCTGGTGTCGATGCGGTCGAGCTTCCTCAGCAATGCCGGCCAGGCGAGCCGTTCTGCGGCCATCGCCATGCCTGCCGGCGGGGTCTGACCCTTGACCTTGTCCTCGGTGCCCTGGGGCGGGTTGTAGAGATGGTCGTAGCCCGCCGACAGCATCATCACCTGTGCCTGGCACGCGCGTTCGAGGAAATAGAGCCGCAGGAAGCAATCGCCGACGGTCTTGCCGACCGCGAGCGTACCGTGGTTGCGCAGGATCATCGCATGCTTGTCGCCCAGATCCTGGACCAGCCGTTCGCGCTCGTCGAGGTCGGTCGCGATGCCTTCATAATCGTGGTACGCGACATTGTGCTTGGCGATCATCGCCGTCTGGGTGTGCGGCAACAGCCCGAATTCCATCGCCGACACCGCCTGGCCGTGAGGCGTATGGAGATGCATCACCGCCGCGGCATCGTCGCGCGCCATATGGATCGCCGAATGGATGGTGAAGCCGGCCGGATTGACCGGATGCTCCGACTTGCCGACCGGATTGCCCTCGACATCGATCTTGACCAGGCTCGACGCCGTGATCTCCTCGAACATCATGTCATAGGGGTTGATCAGGAAATGATGTTCCGGCCCCGGCACACGCGCCGAGAGGTGGGTGAAAATGAGGTCGTCCCAGCCGTACAGCGCGACCAGCCGATACGCGGCGGCGAGGTCGACCCGCGCCTCCCATTCGCCCGGGGCCATGCCGGTGTCCTCGACTCGAGCCAGTGTCGCCATATCAGCCTCTCCGATTCCGTTTCGACGAACCTAACCCGACCAGCGCAATCGAACAATGGGTATGGTATGCCCGGGTCCGCAACGCGCCGAGTGCAGGAATGCTGCACGGTCCGCGCGGGCGCGGCGCGATCTCCAAACCAGAACGATAGGGCGAATAGAGTGGGGAGCTTCTGTTGCCCGGTGCTCCCCGTACCGCTGGAATCCGCTTCTGTTGCCCGGTGCGGTCCAACCGCGCATTTTAGAGTAACCTTAAGCCGTTAGGCCTTGGGGTTACGCCGCAATAGCGAGTGCTTCGTTATCGTTGGCACTTGTGTAATGAGCCGTCACAGTGGCCCGTTCTGAGCGAACGTCGGCGCTTTTCAACACACGTCGATCCTGGTTCGGCCCCGTCAGAAACGGTGTCCAGATACACCACCATTTCTGGTGGAGCCGCCGGGTACTGCCCCCGGGTCCGCTGCGTCTATTGCACGCCATCATTTATCGCCATAGCCGGTTGCCCGGCCCGACCAATATAGGGCCTGCGCGCTTAAAGAAAAGTGGTGGGTTTGGTTGCTGGTGTGGGCGCAGGGTGCCAACCGGCAAAAAACCACGGTTTTCCCGGACCTCCGCCTTTCGGTCGCCACATTATTGGGTAATAAGGTTACCCATTATGTTGACGCAGCGTTCCCGTTACGCGCTTCGCGCGATGCTCTATCTGGCCGAGGCGCCCGCAGGCAGCCCCCCGATCCCGATGAACCGGATCGCCGAGAACGCCAATGTCCCGCGCAAATTCCTCGAACTGATCCTGGCCGATCTGCGCGAGGCGGGCTTTCTGCACAGCCATCGCGGCAAGACCGGCGGTTACTGCCTGTCGCGTCCGACCCATCTGATCTCGCTGGGCGAGATCATCCGCGTGATCGAGGGTCCGCTGGCCTTGGTGCCGTGCGTCAGCCGCACCGCTTATCGCCGCTGCGCCGATTGCAAGGATGAGGCCGCCTGCGCGATCCGCCATGCCATGGCGCGCGTCCGCGACGAGACCGCGCGCATCCTCGACGGTACCAGCCTGGCCGATGCGGTCAGCGAGGATCTCGCGGCGGCGTAAGATTCGGAGACTGCGTCACTCTAAGCCCCTCCCCTTCAGGGGAGGGGCTAATATTCACCCCTTCCTTGCCCGCAATTCGTCGCGGATCTCGCGCAGCAGCACGACATCGGCGGGATCCGCAGGTGCTGCTTCCTCCGGCTTGGGCGCGACGCGGTTCACGGCGCGGACCAGCAGGAAGATAATGAACGCGACGATCAGGAAATTGACCGCGGCGGTGATGAACTCGCCATAGCCGAACAACGCGACACCGGCTTTCTTCAGCGCGGCATAGTCGGTCGATCCGGCCAGCGCCGGCGGCACCTTTTCGGGCGACAGGACGATGAAATGGCTCGAGAAATCGAGGCCCCCGAAAATTTTGCCGATCAGCGGCATGATGAGGTCGTCGGTCAGCGAGGTGACGATCTTGCCGAATGCCGCGCCGATGATCACCGCGACGGCCAGGTCGAGCACGTTGCCGCGGGCAATGAACGCCTTGAATTCCTTGAACATGATCAAGCCCCTTTCGCTGTCTCAAGCCGGCACAGCCTAAGGCCGGTTGGCATGGATGCAAGCTGCCCGTTGCGCCCGCGCAACCGAATCCGCTTCACGACGGCGGCGGGCATCACTACATTGCGCACGCAAGCCACTGGAGGGTAGCTAGATGAAGTTTCGTGCGATGATCGTGCTGGCCGCGATGGCGATGCTGTCGGCTTGCGGGATCAACTCCGTTCCCACCGCCGAGGAAAATGCCAAGGCGCGCTGGGCGGACGTCCAGGCCGCCTATCAGCGTCGCGCCGACACCATTCCCAACGTCGTCGCGACGGTGAAGGGCAGCGCCGCGTCCGAAGGCAAGATCCTGACCGACGTGATCAACGCCCGCGCCAATGCGACGCGGGTCCAGGTTAACGCGACCGACCTGACCGATCCGGCCAAGATCGCGAGCTTCCAGGCCGCGCAGAACCAGCTGGGCGCGTCGCTCGGCCGGCTGCTGGCGACGGTAGAGGCCTATCCCGATCTCAAGAGCCAGGAGAATTTCCGCTCGCTGATCACCGAGATCGAGGGCAGCAACAACCGCATCACGATCGCGATCCGCGACTACAACACCGCGGTTCAGGCGTATAACACGCGCATCCGCACCTTCCCCGACGCGATCGGCGCGAAGGTCTTCTATGGCGCAAAGCCTATGGTCCCGTTCCAGGCGCAGCCGGGTGCCGAGACCAACCCGACGGTCGATTTCGGCAATACGAACTGATCGCGGTGACCGTATCGCACCCGCTGCGGGGGGAGTCCGTATGAGGATTCTTCGGGCGCTGCTGCTGATGCTGACGCTGCTGGCCGTGCCGCAGCTTGCCGGCGCGCAGACGTTCCCGCCGCTGTCCGGGCGCGTGGTCGATGCCGCGAACCTGCTCAGCCCGGCGCAAAAGCAGCAGCTCGAGGCGCTGTCGACCGATGTCGGCAACGTCGCGCAGCGCCAGTTCGTGGTAGCGACGATCCCCGATCTGCAGGGCTATCCGATCGAGGATTACGGCTACAAGCTGGGCCGTGCCTGGGGGATCGGACAGAAGGACGCCAATAACGGCATCATCCTGATCGTCGCCCCTAATGAGCGCAAAGTGCGGATCGAGGTCGGCTACGGGCTCGAGCCGATCATGACCGATGCCTTGGCGCAGACGATCATCGACGACCAGATCCTGCCCAAATTCCGCGCCGGCGACATGGCGGGCGGCATCATGGCGGGCGCACAGGCGATCGCCGAGCAGATGAAGGCGCCGCCCGAAGCCGCCGAGGCGCGGGTCAAGGCAGCTGCCGCGCAACCGCAGGCGGCGGGGTCTTCGGGATCGTCGTCGGACGGCTTCGTGGCGGTATTCTGGATCTTCATCATCCTGTTCTTCGTGCTGCCGATCGTCTTTCGTGGCGCGCGCGGCCGGAAATATCGCGGCGGCCGCGGGCCGGTGGTGCTGTGGGGCCCCGGCCTCGGCGGCTGCTGGGGCAGCGGGTCGTCGTCGAGCGGCTGGAGCAGTGGCGGCAGCGATTGGGGCGGCGGTGGCGGCGGCTTTTCGGGCGGCGGCGGGTCGTTCGGCGGCGGTGGCGCCTCGGGGAGCTGGTGATGCGCGGACCGATCCTGACTCCGGCCGAACGCGAACAGGTGACCAAGGCAGTCACCGCCGCCGAGGCCGGTACCGATGCCGAGATCGTCACCATCGTGGCGCCGCGATCGGACCCCTATCACGATATCGGCCTCAACCTCGGCATCGTCGCGATGCTGCTGGTGGCGGGGATCGCCGCGCTCAATCCCACCGCGATCGAGGACAAGGTCGCCTGGTTCCAGAATGGCTGGCAAGGCGGGGTCAACCTGGGCCGGTCGTTCTTCGCGCTGATGGTGGTCGAGGCGGTCGTGTTGCTGCTGATCCGGGGCGCGCTCTATTGGTCGCCATTGCGGATGGCACTGACGCCCAAGGCGGTGCGGTCGCGCCGCGTCCGGCGTCGCGCGATCCAATATTTCAAGGTCGGGGCCGAACGCCGCACGGCCGCGCGGGTCGGGGTGTTGCTCTACCTCTCGCTCGATGAGCGGCTGGCCGAGATCGTCGCGGACGAAGCGATCCATGCCAAGGTCCCGCCCGAACGCTGGGGCGCGGCGATGGCCGCGCTGATCGACCGCGTTCGTGCCGGGCACCCGGGAGACGGGATGGCCGCCGCGGTGGCCGCGATCGGCGCCATCGTCGCCGAACATTTCCCCAAGACCGAAAGCGACGTCAACGAGCTCCCCGACCGGCTGATCGAATTGTGAGCGTCACCGACGCGGACGCCATCGAGGAAACCGTCTGGAAGGGCCGCTTTCTCGAAATGAAGAAACGCGGCCGCTGGGAATATGTCGGGCGCGTCGGCGGGGTCGAAGCGGCGGTGATCATCGCGATCGATCAAGGACATGTGATACTGGTCGAGCAATATCGTGTGCCGCTGGGCCGCGCCTGCCTGGAACTGCCCGCCGGCCTGATCGGCGACGAGGACGCGGGCGAAACCGCCGAAATGTCGGCCGCGCGCGAGCTGGAAGAGGAAACCGGCTATCGTCCCGCGACCTGCACCTCGCTGGGAACCTTCTACGCCTCGCCCGGCATGGTCAGCGAGTGTTTCACGCTGATCCGCGCGGAGGGGCTGACGCGGATGGATGAGGGCGGCGGAACGGCCGATGAAAACATCATCGTTCATCGCGTGCCGATGGGAACGATAGCCGACTTCATCGCCGAGCGCCGCGCGGCAGGGGTGGCGATCGATGTGAAGTTGCTGACGCTGCTCGGGCCGTCGCTGCTTTCCGGTTAGGCTTAGATTTATAAAAAGCAGACTGTCGGCAGGCGACCCAAAAGCTGCCGGTCATTCCGACAAAGCAGTGGGCTACCGAGATCGCTAATATCCCGCCGGTAGCGAACCGAACGTGAAACCAATGCCATGCGATTCCAAAGCGGCCTGAAGTCTGTCCAATACCTGCTTGGCAGTCTCGGTCGGCGCAAACTGGTGATAGACCGCAATCATTAGTCGCCGTCCATTAGCTTCAGGCATATCCTCAACAAGCTGACCGCTTTCCAGATAACCAAGATACGCATTTACCTTGTCTTCCAGCGCCCCGAGGTGGTTGGCCTCATCGCCCCAGTCCAAGTGGTCGGATATATTCAGAACGACGTCGCCTGACACCTTGTCGATGCCCATCGCGTCAACGGTCCCGGTATCTACGATGGACATTGCGGCTCCTGCCGAGGATCAATCGAACGCCTTCTAATATCAAACGAACACTCGCAAAAGCTGCCGGGCTGCTACCCACCCAGTTGACGACACTCGGCGGTGGGG
>NZ_BCYZ01000050.1:20000-35000 GCF_001598455.1 Sphingomonas pruni NBRC 15498 | reverse complement strand
TCGCCATTTACGCCCCACCCTCACCCTTCCGGCGCTTCGCGCCTCCCTCCCTCTCCCAAAGGGAGAGGGAATTTTGCCGATTCGCTCCCCGTGCTTCGCCATGATACGCTCCTCCAAAACCGGCCTTAGCCGGGCGCGGGAGGAGAGAGCCTGATGCAGCAATTAAGCGCGCAGGATGCGTCGTTCGTCTATCTCGAGACTCCACACACGCCGATGCATATCGGTTCGGTCGGCATTTACGATCCGTCGACCGCGCCCGGCGGGTTCGTGCGTTTCAAGGACATCCTCCGCTTCATTGCCAGCCGGTTGCCGGGCGCGCGCAGCTTCCGCCAGCGGCTGGTCCGCGTGCCGTTCGACGTCGATCATCCCTATTGGATCGAGGATCCCGAATTCGATCTCGAATTCCATGTCCGCCACATCGCCCTGCCCAAGCCCGGCGACTGGCGCCAGCTCTGCATCCAGGTCGCGCGGCTCCATGCCCGGCCGCTCGATTTGTCGAAGCCGCTCTGGGAATTCACCGTGGTCGAAGGCCTCGACAATATCCCGGGCCTGCCGCCCGGCTGCTTCGCGCTGGTCTCCAAGGTTCATCACGCCGCAATCGACGGCATGTCGGGTGTCGAAATGTCGGCCGCAGTCCATGATCTCGATCCCTCGATGGCGGAGCCCGACAAGCCCGACAGCTGGCAGCCGGAGAACATGCCGGGCGTCGCCGACCTGCTCACCCGCAGCTATTTCAACAACCTGCTCCAGCCGATGCGGATCGCCGAGACGATCGGCCGCTCGCTTCCGGGCATGGCCAAGCTGGCGGTGCAGGCTGGCAAAGGCGACGTCAGCCTCAAGAATACGCGGACCGCGCCGAAAACGCGGTTCAACGGCAAGGTGAGCGCGCATCGCGTGTGGGACGCGGTCCCGTTCAAGCTGGCCGAAGTGCGCGCGGTCAAGGACGTCGTGCCCGGCGCGACGGTCAACGACGTCATCCTCACCGTGGTCGGCGGGGCGCTGCGCACGTATCTTCTCGACAAGGGCGAACTGCCCAAGGAAACGCTGACCGCGATGGCGCCGATCTCCGTGCGACAGGAAGGCGAGAAGGCGGCGCTGGGTAATCTCGTCTCGGCGATGGTGGTGGGCCTAGGGACCCAGATCGCCGATCCGCTCGAGCGGTTGCGCTTCGTCCATGGCGAGGCGGTCAATTCGAAGGCGATGACCAATGCGGTCGGAGCCCGGACCCTGGCCGATTATTCCAAGCTGATCCCCTCGGGCCTCGCCGGGCTCGGGGCGCGTCTCTACACCCGGGTCGGCGCGGCCAACATGCACGCACCGGCGTTCAATTGCGTCGTTACCAACATTCCAGGGCCGCGCGTGCCGCTCTATTTCTGCGGCGCCAAGATGCTGGCAATGTACGGCACCGCCCCGGTGTTCGACAGCATGGGCCTGATCAACCCGGTCTATTCGTACGGCGACACGATCGCGATATCGTTCACCGCCGATCGCGACATGCTGCCAGATCCGGATAATTACGCCCAGGCGCTGCGGGACTCGTTCGAGGCGCTGAAGGCAGCGGCCACGCAACCGGCCGCCAAGCCCGCCAATGAGAACAAGCCCGCACCCAAACCCCGCGCCGCGGCGAAACCGCGCGCGGCCAAGCCCAAGACGACTGCCAAACCCGCCGCCAGGCGGACACCTCGTGCCAAGGGAGTGAAATGATGGCGAAGAAGGTCAAGGACGCGATCGACAAAAGCGCAAAACGCGCCAAGGAAGCGACGGACAAGGCCGCCGCGGCGACCAAGAAGGCAACCGACCGCGCGGCGAACGCCGCCAAGGACGCCACCGACAAGGTCGCGGGAAGCGCCAAGGCCGCCGCCGACCGGGTCGAGGGCGCGCGCGACAACCTCAAGAAATCGGGCGAGAAACTGAAGGCGTCAGGCGAAAAGATCGCCAAGCAGGGCTCGGCGATCAGCATGAAGATGATCGAGCACGCCGAGGAGAACACGCACCAGGCCTTCGCCGCGATGCGCGCGGCGGCGAGCGCGAAGAACCCGGCGGAAGTGGCGAAGATTCAGGGCGAGTATCTCAAGCAACAGGGTGCCCGGGCCTTGGCGCATGCGCGCGAGATCGGGGAACTGATCATGCGGTTCGGAAGGGATGCCGTGGGGGAAGCGAAGAAATAACGGTTATCTAGCCCCTCCCCTGAAGGGGAGGGGCTTTCCTCCTCGCCTTGCTGTTAGGCATGCCCCACGGACGGGTACACCAGCGCCCTGAGCCCAGTGCGTTCGAACGGGTGCCAGTCATCTTCCGCCTGCGCCAGACGGTCCGCCACCGCGTAGAGCACGCTGGCGTTGATCCCCAGCCCGCAATGGCTGCCGTACACCTCGATATTGTCGCTGGTGGGTCCGACGTCTTCGCAGCAATTCTGCCACGCCACCACGCCGTCGCCGCGCGAATAGATGGCGGTCGAGGGCACCGGAGGCGGTGACGACACTTCGTTCAGCTGCGACCGGGTGTGGTCGTCGTCGACCCTTTGTCCGGTCAACATCTCATAAGCGCGCCAAACGTTCGACGCCTTGGGGCTGCCCGAGAAAGGCGAGCCCAGGGTGATGACCTGGCGCACCGCGTGCGGAATGCGCTTTGCGACGAGGCGCGCCATCACGCCGCCCAGGCTCCAGCCGACCAGGCTGACCTTCTTGCCAGTCGCCTGATGAATTTCGAGGATGCGCGCGATCAGTTTCTCGCCCTGATGCCCGATCGCCTTGGGCCCGAGGTTACGTCCGAGTTCCCAGGCATGCGCGTCATAGCCCTGCCCATTAAGGAAGCCGCGAAGGATCGTGGTCGACCGATCGCTGGTAACGAACCCCGGCAGCACCAGCACCGGATGGCCATCGCCACGCGGGGCGGTAGCGAGCAGCGGGGCGGCCCAGGGCAGCGCGCCGAGTTCGACGAGCGCGCGGGGCAATTCGGTTAGCGCGAGCAGCGCCGAGGGCGCTTTGGTCTGGATATCGGTTTTTTGCATGGTGTCTTTCATCCGGTGACTACGCACCGCCCCCCTCATTCGATCCCCGTCGCGGCATGGAGCGCCGCCACCCTTGCAGCGTCGTAACTGAGGATCGCGACATCGTGGCTGCGACCATCGGTCCCGCGGACCTGATCCTTGAGCATCGCCTCGGCGCGGAATCCCACGCCTTCGAAGAGCGCGATCGACCCGGTCTGATCGACCGTCATCCGAGCGACCAGTTTGCTCAGCCCCCGCTCTTTCGCGATCATGAAAATACCCTGGAGCAGGTCGCTGCCCAGCCCAGCGCCGCGCCGGCCGGGCGCGACCAGCAGGCGCACCTCGCCGACGTGTGCGCTCCAGCTCAGCGGATCGCGGACCAGAGCGGCGGTCGCCACGATCTGCCCGCCATCCTCAGCGATCAAACTGTCGATCTCGCCTTCCTCGATCGCCTTGAGCCAGGCGGCGACGACGCGCGGTTCGCGCACGTCGCGGCTGAGGAACAGCAGATCGTGTTCGGGCAGGCTCCGCGCAAAGGCGATCATCGCCTCGGCATCCTGGGGCCGGAAGCGGCGGATGGCATGGCTCATATCGATCGCACTCCCAGCCACTCCACCAGATTGGGCCATAGCCGTTTGATCGCATTGCCGCCGGCGACCAGGCTGACATGCCCGCCCTTGAGCACGATCTCGTTCTTGTCCTTCGATCCGACCATTCCGACCAACGGCGCGGACGCGGCGGTCGGGACGATATGGTCGTGCTCGGCGGCGACGTGGAGGAACGGCACAGTGATGTTGCCGAGATCGACGCGGCGTCCACCGACCTCGAGCGTACCCTCGATCAGCTCGTTACCCCACATCAGTTTCTTCGTCGTCTGGCGGAAATATTCGCCCGCAAGCGGCAAGATGTCGGCCGACCAGCGATCGAACATGCGATAGGACTTCACGAAATCGTCGTTCCACAGATTGTCGTAAAGCCGGATGTTGCCCGCCGCGCGCTGGCCGGGGCGCAGCATGTCGAACGCGGTGTAGAGATAATCGCCGGGGCAATTGCCGAATGTATCGACCAGCCGATCGACGTCGAAGAAGCGGCGATCGGCCCAGCTCTGGAACATTTCCATCCTGGAGAAATCGACCGGCGTGGTGAAGGTGACGAGGTTGGCCAGCCCGTCGTCGGGATGGAGTGCTGCCCACAGCAGCGACAGCACGCCGCCGAAACAATAGGCGACGACGGTGACATCGTCCTCTCCGCTCTCCTGCTTCACCCGCGCGACCGCGGCAGGGAGGAAATCGAGCACATAGCTTTCGAGGCTGAGGTTGCGCTCGTCGGCGCGCGGCGCGTCCCAGTCGAGCATGAACACGTCGAACCCGGCGTCGAGCAGATATTCGACCAAGCTCTGCCCCGGCACCATGTCGAAGATATAGCCGCGGTTGGTCGTCGCCATGACGAGCAACAGCGGCACCCGGTACACGTCGTCGGTGCGCGGGTGATAATGATAGAGCCGCATCGTCCCGCGCTCGATCAGCACGTCCTTGGGCGTGGCACCAAGCGTCGGGCCGCTGGTCTGGAAATATTCGAGGCCCTTGAGATTGCGCTGCATCGCGCGTTCGAACTCGCGCGCGGCGCCGTCCAGGACGTCGAAGGCGGCGGTCGCCACTCAGTCGTGCTCGTGCGCCAGCGGGAGCCGAGAGCCGCAAGCGGTTCGCCTGTGACCCTGGATTCCTGCGTTCGCAGGAATACGGGCGGGCAACACACTCAGCCCTTCTTCTCCGGCGGCTTCCGCGTTCGGCTCGGCTTAGGCCGCGCGGGTCGGTCGGGCTTGCCACCCAACGCGGCTTCAATCCGCGCGAGTTGATCCTCGATCCGTCCCAGGCGGCCCGACAAATCCTCGATCTCGGTACGGCTCGGCATGTTGGCGGCGGCGAGCGCGCGGGTCATCATCGCGCTGATCGCTTCCTGCGTGCTCATCGTCGCAGCGGTGGCGCCGTGCATCGCACGGGTGAACTCGTCGGAGCGGGCGAAGTCGCCGCCGACCTTGTTGGCCATCTTCTCCCATTCGCCCAACAGCTCGCGAAAGAACGCGGCCGGATCGGTGCTTGTCATGGCGGCATCCTGAGTCTGGTTGCCGGCCAGGTCAAGCGAGCATTTTGCTGCGGGCTGAGGTGCAGCATCTTCTCCTCCACTCCCGCTTGCGGTGGGGGGCGGGGGAAGGCGTGTCCCAAATCGCCGACGGCAGGACGTTATCGACGCCCCCTCCCCTAACCCCTCCCGCAAGCGGGAGGGGAATAGCTCATTTCGGGCAGGCCGCGCCGGTTTCGACCCAAGCCTTTGTAAGCGCGCCGAACTCCGCCTGCGTCCCAGGCGCGGGGATCCGGCCCGGTCCTGGGTTCCACCCCCAGCCGACCAACTCATCCTTGCCATTATGATCGATCAGCTGATCGAGGCTGAGCCCGCCATTCTTGGTCCGATCCTTGATCACCGCGCAGATCTGGCCGAGCGTCAGCCCCTGCCAGGCCATGCTGCGCGGCGCGAGATGCCATTTGGGGTTGCCCGGCACCGATCCGCCGCCATTCCCGAACGGGGCGTTGCGCGGGCCGTGACAGGTCGCGCATTCCATCCCCGCCGCACCGAAGCCGTCGGGACCGCGCGTCACCGGCGGCACGTGGAGCAGCATCGCGTCGCCCTGGGTCGGGCTGTCGGTGCGCGGATGGCAATTGAGGCAGCGCGGCGACATCAGAACCTTGCCCATTTCGGTGAAGATCGCCGTCGAGCGCGCATTGCGGTCCGCGATGCCGGCGAACGCGCTGGCCGGCTTCAGCCCTGACGCCTCGCCGCCGCGCGCGATCGACAGCGGCAGGACGATCACCGACGCGATCAGCGCGAGGACGCCGAAGCGGGGGAGCGAGATCATGGTCATGCCTTGCCTCCCGATGCGGCGAGATTGGAGGGATGCGCGAACGGCAACCGTTCGACCACCTTGCCGGTCAGCCGGCGCCAGGCATTGGCGACAGCGGGTGCCGCGGGCGGCAAGCCGGGCTCGCCGATCCCGGTCGGGTCGGCGGTCGACTTGATGATCGCGACCTCGACATCGGGCATCTCGCCGATCCGCAGGGATCGATAGGTGTCGAAATTCGACTGCTGGACCATTCCCCCCTCGCCCAGCGTGATCTCGGCATAGAGTGCGTGACCCAGGCCGTAGCCGATCCCGCCTTCGACCTGCGCCCGCATGACGTTGGGGTTGATCGGCACGCCGCAATCGATCGCCGCCCAGATCTTGTGCACCTTGGGCACGCCGTCCGCGCCAGCCGACACTTCGGCGATCTGCGCGACATAAGATCCGAAGCTCTTGTGGAAGGCGACGCCGCGGGCGCGGCCCGATCTGGCGGTCAGCCCACCGGCCAGCTCGGCGACGCGCTTGAGCACCGCCTTGGCGCGCTCTTCCTTCATCAGCGCCAGTCGCGCCTGGATGGGATCCTGCTTGCCCAGCTCGATCAGGCGATCGAGGAACGTCTCCATCACATAGGCGGTGTGGGTGTTGCCGACCGAGCGCCACCACAAGGTAGGCACGCCGTTCTTCATCACGTTCACGCCGACCCTGAGATTGGGAAAACCGTAAGCGGACTTGGTCAGCCCCTCGACCATCGCGTCGTCGAACGGCTCCTTGGCATCGAAGAACGGCGTGCCGATCATGAACGACTGGCCAGTGGTGATCGTGTCGAGCGCGACGATCGCGCCCTTGGCATCGATCCCGCCGCGCACCTTGTGGACCATCAATGGGCGGTAACGGCCGCCGGTAATGTCGTTCTCGCGGGTCCAAATATGCTTGACCGCCTGGGTGCCCCCTAGCGCCTTGACCGACTGGGCGGATTCGACGGCGTGGCCCATGTCGGGAGTCGCGCGGCGGCCGAAACTGCCGCCGGCATATTGTTCGTGGAGAGTCATGCCGGTGAACGGTACCCCCAGCACACCCGCCACCGCGGCGGTGTCGCCGACCTGAAACTGGCTGCCGCACCAGAAATCGGCACCACCCGCCTTGGGCTCGATCACCGCATCCATCGGCTCCATCGGCGCGTGCGCCAGGAACGGGAAGATGTAGGTCGCCTCGATCGTCTTGGCCGCGCCGGCCAGCGCCTTGGCAGCGTCGCCATTGGCCTCGCATTGCGTGCCGGGGTTGCTCGCTTGCGCCAGATAGTCGCGCAGCATCGCCTCGCTCGATCGCGTCTCGGCCTGGGCGAGATCCCAGTCGACCTGGAGCGCGGCGCGGCCCTTCATCGCCGCATATGTGTCCTTGCCATAGACCACGACACCCTGCGGGATGGGCTTCACCGCCACCACGCCGGGCACCGCCAGCGCGGCCTTGTCGTCGACCGATTTCACCTTGCCGCCAAAGGCCGGCGGATGCTGGATGACCGAAACGACCATGTTGGGGCGCTTGATATCCATCGTGAACTGCGCCGCGCCGGTCGACTTGATCAGGCTGTCTATCTTGGGAACGTCGGTGCCGATCAGGGTCCATTGCTCGGGAGTCTTGAGCACCGGCTTGTCGGGCACCGGCATCGTAGCGGCGGCCGCCGCCAGATCGCCGAAGCTGGCTTTCTTCGCGCCATGGGTGACCACGCCCTTGGCGACCTTGATCTCGCTCGCCGGCACGCCCCAGGTCTTGGCGGCAGCGGCGACCAGCATCGCGCGCGCCGCGGCGCCGGCGTTGCGCATCTGCATCCAGCTATTGGCCATCGCGGTCGAGCCGCCGGTGCCCATCGTGCCGAAAGCGAGGTTCTTGTAGAGCGGGTCGTTGGCCGGCGCGAACTCGATCCGCATCTGCGCCCAATCGGCATCCATCTCATCAGCGACGATCGTGGTCAGCCCGGTCGCCGGCCCCTGGCCGAATTCGACATGCTTGATCACCACGCTGACCGTGTTGTCGGGCAGCACCCGGACGAAGGCGTTGGGTGCGAAAGTGGGGTCGGCAGGCGCCATCGCCTTGGCACCGCGCATCGGCAGCACCAGGCCGAGTACCAAGCCGGAGCCGGCGAGGAACTGGCGGCGGTCGGTCGCGAGCGCGGTCATGCCGACACCTTCGCGTTGGCCGCGTCCTTGATCGCTTGGCGGATGCGGACATAGGTTGCGCAACGGCAGATGTTCCCGGCCATTCCCGCGTCGATATCGGCGTCTGTCGGCTTTGGCTTTTGCGCCAGCAGACCGATTGCGCTCATCACCTGGCCCGACTGGCAGAAGCCGCATTGCGGCACGTCGATCGCGACCCAGGCCTTTTGCACTGCCTCGGCGATCGGTCCCGAAACGCCTTCGATCGTCGTCACCGACTTGCCCGCGACCGTATCGATCGGGGTGACGCAGGAGCGCCGGTTCTTGCCGTCGAGATGGACCGTGCAGGCGCCGCATTGCGCGATCCCGCAGCCATATTTGGTACCGGTCAGCCCGGCATGATCGCGGATTACCCAGAGCAACGGCGTGTCGGGATCGCCGTCGAACGACATGTGTTTGCCGTTGAGGAGGAATTCGACCGCCATACCACCGTCTCCCTGGGGTTCGTTGGAGCACGCTAACCCCGTCACGATGCGCCGCCAAGCGTAACCTGTTTTTAGGCCCCCGCCGCTAAACCGGACGGCCATGGTCAAAATCCGCTATCCGCTGGTCGAGCCCAATCCGCCGCGTCTCAGCGAGCATCTCGACGTGCTGACCCGCGTCGAGCGATCGGGCATTTATTCGAACAACGGGCCGGAGCTGCGCGCGTTCGAGGCGGAGGCGACCGATCGCTTGTTCGGCGGTCAGGGCGCCTGCCTCGGCGTTGCCAATGCGACCCTGGGACTGATACTGGCGATCCGCCAAACAGTGGGGCGCGAGCGCGGCACAGGCAAGCTCGCCATGATGCCGGCCTTCACCTTCGCCGCCACCGCGCAGGCTGCCGAATGGTGCGGCCTGACCCCGCTGCTCGCCGATATCGATCCCGCCGATTGGTCGATGTGCGCCGCCGCTGAGGAGCGACTGCTCCAGAAATATGCCGGCCAGATCGCGGTCGTCGTGCCCTATGCGACGTTCGGCAATGCGATCGACCTCGACCGTTATGCCTGGATCATGCGGCGGCACCAGGTCGGCGTGGTCGTCGATGCCGCCGCGTCACTCGGCACGATCGATGCCGACGGCCAGGGGTTCGGCGCGGGCGCCCCGTTCCCGATCGTCTATTCGCTTCACGCCACCAAGACCTTTGCGGTCGCCGAGGGCGGGTTGATCCATTGCGGCGATCGGGCGCTGATCGACGACCTGCGCGCGATGGCCAATTTCGGTTTCGCCGGTAGCCGCTCGGCGGTCCTGCCAGGGATGAACGCCAAGATGTCCGAATTGGTCGCGGCGATGGCGCGGCTGAAGCTGGCGCAGCTGGAGGAGGTGGCCGGCCGCCGCGCGGAGATCGAGGCAAGCTATCGTCAGACCCTCGACGGCGTGACGTTGCAGGCAGTCGAGGGCGCGCGCCGCGCTTTCCAGTTCATGCCCGCGTTACTCCCCAACCGGATCGATCGCGACCGCTTCGTCGCCGCGCTGGCCGCCGACGGCATTGGCTGCGGCACGTATTTCAGCCCGCATCTCGGGCAGCAGCCGTGGATCCGCGATCACGCCATTGTCGGGCCGACCCCGGTCGCCGATCGTGTCGCCGATCGCATCGTCTCGCTTCCCATTTCCGATCGCATGACCGCGGCCGATGCGCGCCATATCGCGGCGCGCGCCAATGCGGCGATCCGCGCGCAAGGCATCCCCGCGAGCGCGCCCGCTGCAAATTTGGACGCGATGCTGATCGTCGGTGGCGGCCCGGCCGGGACCGCCCTCCTCACCGCCGCGTCGAAACAGGATCGCCTCGTTGCGCTCGCCCGCGCGGGGCTGACCGTCGTCGAACGCGACGATACGCTCGGTGGTGGGCGGCTCGGACACTATGCGATTTCGTCGGATTCGACCGCGGACACCTTCTTGTCGGCGGTCAGGGACAATCCGCATCCGGAGATCGCCGCGCTGATCGATCATCCCGCGGCGCGGCAAGTCGCCCGCTTCGCCGACGCACTTGGGGTCCCGTTGAGCGACGCCGGTCCGCTGCTGCGCGTGACCGGTGACCGGCTCGGCGCGATCGTCGCGGCCAATGGCGGCAATGTCGCGACCGGGCACGAAGTGATCGAAGCGCGGCGTTCGCCGCAAGGCGGCTGGGTGACGCGGCTGCGGCGGCTGGCTGATGGCAGCGAGAGCGAGCGCCGATCGCACAGCATCGTGATCGCGACCGGTGGACACCAACCGCTGGACGATCTGGTGGCACGCGAGGTCGCGGGCGCGCCGTTGCATCGCCTCGCCGACGGTCGGCTGCTCCTGTCTGACGAATTGCTTGCGTTGGGTGGACTCGATCGCGCCGCCGATTTGCTGCGCAGCAAACGCAATCCGAAAGTGGCAGTTATCGGCGGGTCGACCAGCGCGCTCGCCAGCGTCGCGTTGCTGTTGCGCAGCCGTCCCGGCATCGCGTTCGGCGCGGGCGGCGTCACTCTGCTCCATCGCCGGCCGCTGCGCCCATTTTACCATAGCGAGGCCGCGGCGCGGGCAGACAATTTCACCGATTTCGGCCCCGACGACATCTGCCCGGTATCGGGCTTCGTCTATCGCCTCGGCGGCTTTCGGCTGGAGGCGCGCGAACTCGTGCTGCGCATGCTGCAGGTCGACGGCCGCGTGCCGGATCCTCGCGTGGCGGCCCATCGGATCGCGGACGGCGATGTCGAGGCGCGGGCAATCGTGGAGACTGCCGATCTGGTGATCGCCGCTTTGGGCTATCGCCCGCGCGCCTTGTCCTTGCTCGAAGCTGACGGAAGGCCGGTTTCGCTCGCGGCTTACGCCGGACGGCCGATGGTCGATCGCCATTGCCGCATACTGGACGCCCACGATCGACCGATACCGGGAGCGTTCGGCATCGGGCTCGCGGCCGGTTTCGTGCCCTGGGGCCGGATGGGCGGCGAGGCGAGCTTCCGCGGTCAGGCCAATGGCCTGTGGCAATGGCAGAACGATGTCGGCCAGATGATCGTCGATCAGGTGCTGGGTGAGCGGCAAAGGGCCGTGGCATGAGCGGCCCTCACGCCAATCCCACGGTCAGCGTGGTGATGGCCGCCTATAACGGCGCGACGCTGATCGGCGAGACGCTCGACAGCCTATGGGCGCAGAGCTTCGCCGATTTCGAAGTGATCGTGGTCGACGATTGCTCGACCGACGGGACGCTCGACCTGTTGCGCGCCTGCGACGACCCACGGCTTCGCGTGATCGCGGCTGAGCGGAATGTCGGCCCGGTGCGCAGTCGCAATCGCGCCTTCGCGGAGGCGCGCGGGCGCTATATCGCCGGCCTCGACCAGGACGATATCTGCCTGCCGAACCGGTTCGAACGACAGGTCGCCTATCTCGACGCGCACCCCGACATCGCCCTGGTCGCGGCGACCGCGGCGATCCTCGAGGACGGCGCGGTCACCTCGAGCATCAAATCGCCGGTGACGACGCCGCGGCTGGTCGAATGGCTGTTGTGGATCGAGAATCCCTTGGTCTGGTCGACCGTTATGCTGCGCCGCGACCGCGTTTCGCCCGACGGCGAATTCACCCGGCCCGATTATCTCTACGCCGAGGATTTCGATCTCTATCACAGGATGGCGCGCCAGGGAGGGATCGCCCGGATCGACGATCCACTGCTGCTATATCGCAAGCACGGCGGCGGGGCCTCGCAGCTTTATGCCGAGACGATGAGCACCAACGCGATGCGGGTGCTGGCGGAAAGCTATGCCGCCGAAGGTTTCGACGATGCTGAGGTCGGGGCCAAGCTCATCATCGAGCATCTGATGCGCGCGGTCCCCGTCTATGACCGTTCGACGTTCGAGCGGCTGGGCCGTACGATCGGCGCGCTGCAGGCGCATTTCATCGCCACGCGTGAGGTCGACGCGGACAGCCTCAGGATGATCCGCTGGGAATCGGCGCTACGCTGGGGCCGCGTGGTGCGTGCCGGACTCAAGGCCGGTACGATCGGGCTGATGGCGGCGATGGCGGTGCGCCCGGACCATCTCGGCCTGGGCTATTCGAGCATGGAGGAACTGGTCGGCTCGCGCCTCATCGGTGGTGCACGATCGGCTGTCCGGAAGGGCCGCGCCGCGTAGGGTGATAGCTGTTTGCCGTCGTATCGTTTGTCGCGGAAGACCTTTCGGCGCGATGCTCTGGGCGAGACGGCCGCGCCATATCGCTTGCCATTGACCGCGACGCGCGCGATGCCCTCGCGGAATTCAGGGAGGGGCAACGTGTCGAACCGCGCAGGCGGTGCCGATCTGATCGGACCGCTTACCAGCATCCGCTTCTTCGCCGCATTCGCGGTGGTGCTCTATCATTCGGGCGCGGCGTTCGCCGCCGCCAATCCCCACATCCCCACGCCGGTCAAGACGTTGTTGCTGAACGGTTATCTTGGCGTGACCTTTTTCTTCGTGCTGTCGGGCTTCATCCTGCACCTGACGTATCGCGGCAGGATCGCGACGTCGAAACAGGTCGCGCGGTTCGGGATCGCCCGCTTCGCCCGGCTCTATCCCGTCTATCTGCTCGCCGTGCTGGCGATGCTGCCCTTCGCGACGCTCAAGGGCTGGGCCGATGTCCCGCAATTCCTGTTGCTGCATTGGTGGATCCCCAATGGCGCGCTGGGCTGGAACGACTGGAACATGCCGACCTGGACCTTGTCGGTCGAATTCTTCTTCTATCTCTGCTTCCCGTTCCTTTCGCGTCTGGCGGAAAAGCTGAGGAATGGAGTCCTACTGGGGCTGATAGCCGCCCTCCTCGCCTTCGCCGCGGTCACCGGCAGTTCGGCGCTGATCGACAATCAGTACGCTTTGTTCGCCTGGATGAAGTGGACCCCGATACCCTTGCTCCGCTTGCCCGAATTCCTGATCGGCGTGTTCGCCGCCGAACTGCACCTCAGGGGTTACAAGTTGCGCATCCCCGCCTGGTCGATCGCCTTGCTGTTGATCGCAGGTTTGGCTGCCATCACGACGCCGCGCATCGCCGCCTCCGCGACCGCCCTGTCGGCGCTGTTGATCATGGCGATTGCCGGCGACCAACAGTCCCGTTTCGCCCGCTCCTTGAATGCCCATTGGCTCGTGCTGTTGGGTGCAGCCAGCTATTCTTTGTACTTGATGCATCAGCCCGTGCACTTCGCGGTGCTGGCGCTGTTCGGGTCGTCGAAGATGATGGTCGCATTGCAATATCCGATCCTGATCGCCGGATCGGTCGCCTTGTTCCTGTTCTACGAGGAGCCGGCGCGCGAATGGATCAGGAAGCGTGCGGCGATGAAGCCGTCGGCCGCCGAAGAGATTGCGGCGCATCCGGTGTAAAAGGGGCGTCCAGAAGCGCTCGCTTCGCGCGCCGACACGACCCACCGGCGCTCGATCCGGTTGCGGACATCGCCTGACGATGCCAATCTTGGATCAGAGGGCTCGGGCTATGAAGTTGAAGCGCTTGGCCATCATCCTGGCGCTGACGTTTTGCACCGCCGGCTGCGGCGTGCTGCCAGCAAACGTGCCGGACGGATGCTACCGGTTCGACGATGGGACGCCCTTATTCAAAATCGTGGACAAGCAAGGCTATGTTCTGTCGCACGGGCAGGTGAAGACGTTTCGTATCGGCGGATGGCACGAGTTTCGGCGTAGGTCGGTCGAAATTAGCCCGGCCTTTTACCTCCCCGGCCTACCTCCGAGTGACCCACGACGGGGCAATACCATAGCCATCCCCTCGATCGCCTATTCGACGTTCGACTTCGACCCCGTGCAGAACAGGTTCGAAGTACCAATCGCCGCTTGGGGCGAGGTTGGCGTTAAGCTCGGCCGTCCCTGCTAGATTACGCAGATCTTCGGGCAACAGCAAAAAGCCCGCTGGTCTTGCGACAAGCGGGCTTTTGAATTTGGTTGCGGGAGCTGGATTGACGCGCAAGCGTGCATTGACTCGCGTCGCTGCCTGATTAGGCGCAATGACCGCTAGCGACCCCATTGCGGACGTTGCGAGCGCCAATGAACGTGGGCAAGATTGCCCTATGAGTGTCCCAGTCACCAATCCGTTACGCACCCTGCCCAGCGTGCGGCTACGCTGAATTGGACGGGCCTCCATACGCCTTGCTTAGGCAACTTCCTGTGCCCGACGGTTTGCAACCTCCATACAGCCAATATTTTGGCGATCCCTCCTATGAGGTGTGCGCTTGCTGCGGGTTTGAGTTCGGTAATGATGACGAACCCGGAACCGGATCATCGGTCACATTTAAGCAATATCGCGAAGAGTGGATCGCCGACGGCATGACGTGGTTTGACGCCTCCAAGCGGCCCATGGAATGGTCGCCGAACCGACAGCTTGCGTCTGCTGGCATTTCGGCATGATCGGCAGCTAACCACCCAACTGCAGACATTCCCGGGCAGCAACGCACGCCGGCCTGGGTGAACGTCCGATGTCGGGTGGGAAGCGGACGTTCCGATCAGTCGCGAGGCAGCTTCTCGGCAATGCGCTTAAATTCGGCGGCAGTGAAGCCGGTCAACGTCGGCATCTCCCAATCGAAGAACTGCTTGTTCGCTATGGCGTGGAGTATCAAGCTTCGCACACCGACAAGCTCGCCGAATGACAAACTCGTGCTCGGGACTACGTTTAGCGCTGCTTCGGCCAATCGGTCAGCTAGTGGCTCGATACTTGGCGAAGTGACTACAATCTCACCGTCGCGTTCAAGCTCGCTGACGGCCATTGCCATTGCGCGGCTTAACTGTTGGTCGATCACGCTTCCCCCTCCCGTCGAGCGGCATTGATTGCAGAAGCTCGCAATTTCGGCAATTGGGTCGTAAGCGGCCATTGGACGATCGTTGAGCTGGATTGACGCGCAAGCGTGCATTGACTCGCGTCGTTGCCTGACTAGGCGCAATGACCGCTGGCGACCCATTTGCCGCCATCCGCTCTCAACGCTAATATCGGCTTCATGAGGTTCATCG
>NZ_BCYZ01000050.1:0-12500 GCF_001598455.1 Sphingomonas pruni NBRC 15498 | reverse complement strand
GTGGATCGCCATCCTCGCGGCGGTCGGCGGATTCGGCGCGACGATCATGATGGCGGCGGCGCTGATGGGGCTGGTCTTCCTAAGCTCGGGCAGCGGTCATGACGAGGATGTCGACCGCGTCGATCCCTAGCCGCGCTGCTATACATAGCCGCTCCTATATATAGGTGTCGTATATATAAGTGTCGAAACGGTTTGCCGCACCGCCCGGCATGCACGGCATAAGAGCATGCCGGCCAGTCAGGCCCGCGCTGCGCGATGCCTTGGAACGACCACGCCACAAGTTATTGCCGATCCAGTCGTAATCGACCATGGATGGAAGCGGATGAGCGCTCCAGCTGCCTTTACCGACGATTCTGCCGGCGGCACCCTCCGCTTCACTGGTAGTCTGTCGCTCGCGAATCTCGGCGATTTGCCCGAGCGCCTGGCGGCGTATGACGGCAAGGTCGAGCATATCGACCTAGCGGGGATCGAGCGGCTCGACACGATCGGCGCCTGGACGATCCATCGACTGGCGCAACGCACCGGTGCGGACATCAAAGGCCTGAACCCCGACGCTCAGCATCTGTTCGATCAGGTCCAGGCCGCCGACCAGCCGGTCAGCATCCGCGGCCAGCATGTCCCCGCTTTCTATCGCGTGCTGGGAGAGATTGGCGAAGCGACGATCCAGACGTTCAAGACGATGGTCGGCCTACTTGGCTTTCTCGGCGCGACTACGATCGCGTTTGCCACGATCTTCAAGAGCATCTTCGTTCCGCCCCGCCGCTTCCGTTTCAACGCCACGGTGCAGCGGTTCGAAGTGGTCGGCGTCTCGGCGCTGGGCATCATCGGGCTGATGAGCTTCCTGATCGGCATCGTCATCGCCCAGCAAGGCGCGGTGCAGCTGCGCCAGTTCGGCGCCGAGGTCTATACGATCAACCTGGTCGGACGCCTGTCGATGCGCGAACTCGGCGTGCTGATGACCGCGATCATGGTCGCCGGGCGGTCGGGATCGTCGTTCGCCGCGCAGATCGGCACAATGAAGCTGACCGAGGAAATCGACGCGATGCGGACGATCGGCGTGTCGCCGATGGAGGCTTTGGTCGTGCCGCGCGTGCTCGCGGCGATTTTCATGATGCCGTTGCTCGGCTTTTATTCGGCGCTGATCTCGATCATCGGTGGCGGATTGTTGTGCTGGGCCACGCTCGGCATTCCCCCCGTGACCTATGTCCAGCGCATTCGCGAGGTCGTCCCGATCAGCGACGTCTATGTCGGATTGATTAAGGCACCGGTATTCGGCGCGATCATCGCGATCGCCGGATGTTTCCAGGGCATGATGGTCGAAGCCGATGCCGAACAGGTCGGCCTGCGCACCACCGCGGCGGTGGTCCAGGGCATTTTCCTGGTGATCGTGCTCGACGCCTTCTTCGCCGTATTCTTCTCCTCGGTCGGATGGATTTGATGGCGGAGGACGACCTCGTCATCCGCGTTCGCGGCCTGAAGAACAGTTTCGGCGAACAGGTCGTGCACGAAGGGCTCGACCTCGACGTCCGGCGCGGAGAGATTCTCGGCGTGGTCGGTGGGTCGGGCACCGGCAAGTCAGTGCTGATGCGGTCGATCATCGGGTTGCAGGTGCCCGATGAAGGCGAGATCACCGTGTTCGGCGAACCGACGATCGACCTCGAGGAGAATCAGGCGACCGAGATCCGCAAGCGCTGGGGCGTGCTGTTTCAGGGCGGAGCATTGTTCTCGACGCTGACCGTCGCCGAGAATGTCGAAGTGCCGATCAAGGAATTCTATCCGGAGCTCGATGCGACGCTGCTCGACGAGATCGCGTCGTATAAAGTGGTGATGACCGGACTGCCCCCCGACGCGGGCCCGAAATACCCGGCCGAGCTTTCGGGCGGAATGCGCAAGCGCGCGGGGCTGGCGCGCGCGCTGGCGCTCGATCCCGAATTGCTGTTCCTCGACGAGCCGACTGCGGGCCTCGACCCGATCGGCGCCGCTGCCTTTGACGAGCTGACCTTGTCGCTGCAACGCACGATGGGGCTGACCGTGTTCCTGATCACGCACGATCTCGACTCGCTGTATGCGATCTGCGACCGCGTCGCGGTGCTCGCCGACAAGAAAGTGATCGCGGTCGGCACCATCGACGAGCTGATCGCGTTGGATCATCCGTGGATCGAGGAATATTTCAAAGGACCCCGCGGTCGCGCGGCGGTCGCCACGCAGGAAGCGGGCACGGGCAAGGCAGGGGCTGACTGATGGAAACGCGTTCCAATCATGTGCTGGTCGGCGGGGTCGTCTTGATCCTGCTTGCCGTGCTTTCCTTGTTCATGGTGTGGATCTCGCGCTTCGGCTCGGAGGGCAAGCGCGAATACGACATCCTGTTCAAGCAATCGGTCGACGGACTGGCCAAGGGATCGGCGGTCAATTTCTCCGGCGTACCGATCGGCCAGGTCAAGGACATCAAGCTCGACGCCAAGTCCCCCGAATTCGTCCGGGTCCGCGTGTCGGTCGAGGACAAGACGCCGATCCTGCTCGGCACCACTGCGGCGATCCAGGGCAGCTTCACCGGCCCGTCGACCGTCCAGCTCGACGGCGCGCAGGCCGGTCGGCCGCTGATCGATTGCTCGAACAGCGCGTGCCCGTTGGGCGTGCCACTGATCCCGGCCAAGCCCGGCGGCCTCGGCGCACTCCTGTCCAACGCGCCGCAATTGCTCGAGCGGCTGACGACGCTGACCGAGCGGTTGACCGCCTTGCTGAGCGACCGCAACCAGGCGTCGATCGCCGGCATCCTCGAGAATACCAACCGACTCAGCAAGGCTCTGTCCGATCGCGGGCCGGAAATCGCCGCGACCCTGGCCGAGACGCGGATCGCGATCCAGAAGGCGGGCGTCGCCTCGCAACAGATCGGCGAGCTGGCCGCGACGACCAACGGCCTGCTGGCCAACGACGTCAAGCCGACGCTGGGCAATCTGAACAAGGCGGTGGCGTCGGCGCAGAAGTCGATGGACACGCTGGATGCTGCGATCGGCGACGCCCGTCCCGGGCTGCAAAGCTTCTCCAAACAGACCATTCCCGAGCTCGGACAGCTGATCCACGATCTGCGCCAGATGTCGCAATCGCTGTCGTCGGTCGCCGAAAAGATCGATCGCGGCGGCGCCGGGTCGATCGTCGGCAGTCCCAAGCTCCCAGATTACAAGGGCAAGTGAGATGACGAAGCGCCTTCTTCCCCTGCTCCTGGCTCTGCCGCTCGCGGGCTGCCTCAGCTTTGGCGGCAAGCCGCCCAAGGTATTGCTGACGCTCAATTCCACCGCGGCATTGCCGGTCGGGTCGACCCAGACTTCGGCCAGCGCCAAGACCGTTACCATCCAGGTGCCGGTGGTGCCGCAATCGCTGGCAGTCGCGCGCGTGCCGGTCCAGACCGGCGACCAGCTCGCTTATGTCACCGACGTCGCCTGGGTCGAGGCGCCACAGCGGCTGTTCGCGCGACTGATGTCGGACACGATCGCCGCCAAGACCGGCCGCGTGGTGCTGAGCCCGGCGCAGTCGTTCAGCGATCCGGGTGCGCGCCTTTCGGGCGAGCTGCGCAATTTCGGGATCGACGGCAGCACGCACGAAGCGGTGGTGACGTTCGAAGGCTCGCTGATCCGGAGCGACGCGAGCAAGGTGGAGAAGAAGAAGTTCGAAGCCCGCGTGCCGCTGGCCAAGATCGACGCCAATTCGGTCGGCCCGGCGCTCAACCAGGCGGCTAACCAGGTCGCCGGCGAGGTCGCGGACTGGCTTGGCAGCTGAGCAGACCGGTCAGGTCTTGCGGCGAACCGGCACAGGCACGTTGCAGATATCGGCGCCGCCGGCTGGCACAGTAAAGAATGGCGGCTCGCGGTTCTCGCGCGCGTGCAGGTAGCGCGCGAAGTCGGGGCTGACGGGCGAGAGATATTCGAAATGCGGGCGCTCGCCCGACGGCAAGGCGCTCGCCAGGCGAGCGCTGACGATCGGCGTCGGCTTTTGCCCGTCGCCATAGAAGCCGAGCTTGCCGGTGCCGCGTTCGAGCGACGATAGGGCGTCGATCCCTTCGATCACGCGACCCACCAGGGCGATATTGCGGTCGAGTGCCCGCGGCGCGTGACCGATCACCGCGTAGAGTTCGGCGCTGCTGCCGACCGACGGCGCGAGATCGCGGCCAACCCCGACCATCGCATAGCAATGCGTCAGCCAGCTGCGCTTGCCATCGGATGCCACCGGCCAGCCATCGGCCGAAAACCCGGCGATCGAGGCGAAGCTGTCCGGCCGCGTCATGCGCACCACCGGCCGGCCCCCTGCCCGCGTATATTCGCTCGGTCCTTCGTCGGCGACGCCCTCGGGCAGCTTCTTTTTCTCGGTAACGTCGCCCCATTGCGCGACATAATTGTCCTGGATGCGATAGACGCTGGTGTCGTCCCACCAATGTTTGTTGGCGAGCGTGCGCATGCGCGCGACGTGCTGGGGCGCAAAAGCGGGCGCGAGCTGGATGATCACCTTGCGCCCGTTGGCGAGCGTGAAGATCAGGATGTCATCGTCTGCGATCGTCCGCCACGCCGCGGCCGGTGCCTTGTTGGCGATCTCGGTCGGCGACAGCGGCGCCTTGGCCGTGGGCTTTTTGGGAGTGTCGGCGGCGGGCTCGCCGGCGAGCGCGAGGGCGAGCGAGAGCAGGATAGGCATGGACCGGAAGCTGCCACACGCCCGCCCGATCCGGCAAGCGCTTGCGTGGACGCGCCTGTATCTCTAGGGGCGACGCTTCCCGGCAATGCGGAGCGGTGGCCGAGTGGTCGAAGGCGCTCGCCTGGAAAGTGAGTATACGTCAAAAGCGTATCGAGGGTTCGAATCCCTCCCGCTCCGCCACCGGCCATTCCGCAACGGTCCGTAGAAGACCATTGGGATCGACTTTTTCCTCCTGATTACTGACGCTTAGCAGACCGGTTCGGCTTCGGCCGTCCGTGCCCGTCCATGCCCATCCAACGAATCGGAAGGGCGAAAACGAGGTACGCGCGGTCGAAAAACGAGGTATTTTCGGAGACCGAACCATGCTTACCGATGCCAAGGTGCGCACGGCCAAGCCGCGCCCCAAAGCTTACAAAATTGCCGATGCCAACCGCCTGTTTCTGATGGTCACCCCGAGTGGCGGCAAGCTTTGGCGCTGGAACTACGAATACGACGGCAAGAACAAGACGATGGCCTTCGGCGCCTATCCCCTCGTTTCGCTAGCGGATGCTCGCGAAAAGCGCGACGAAGCCTGGTCGATGTTGTGCGAAAGGCATGATCCCAGTGTCGCAAAAAGGCTGAAGCTCGAGGCGAACCTCGAAGCCGGACGCCAGACGTTCGAACGCGTGGCTCGCGAGTGGTATGAAAACGCCAAGGCGCAATGGGCGACGATCCATGCAGGCGACGTCATCCGCAGCCTCGAGCGCGACGTATTTCCGACAATCGGGTCGTTGCCGATCGCGCAACTCACGCCGCCGCTCATTCTCGGTGTTCTGCGAGAAATCGAGACACGGGGTGCCATCGAGACTGCAAAGCGCGTGCGACAACGCATCTCAGCGGTGTTCGTCTACGCCATCGCCCAGGGGATCGCGACGAGCGACCCTGCCGAAAAGCTGGGCGCGGTGCTCAAGCCGCTGCGAAAGGGTCGGCAGCCGGCGATCACCGACATCGTGCCACTGCGCCAGATGATACTGACAGCTGAGGAGGACAACGCGCGACCGATCACCCGACTCGGCCTCCGGATGCTGGCACTCACCGCCGTCAGGCCGAGCGAACTGCGCGGCGCCGAGTGGGCTGAATTCGAGGATCTTGATGGAAAACTGCCGCTCTGGAGGATTCCCGCAAGCCGCATGAAGGGAGACCTCAGTCGAAAGGAGGAGATAAACGGCGATCATCTCGTTCCGCTCACACCGCAGGCGGTCGCTGTGTTGAGAGCGATCTGGCCACTGACCGGCGGGGGACCACTGGTCTTTCCGAGCAACCGGCATGCACATCGTCCGATGAGCGAGAATGCGATCGGTTATTTGCTAAACCGGGCCGGCTACCATGGGCATCACGTGCCGCATGGATTTCGAGCAGCGTTCTCGACGATCATGAACGAGTGGGCGGAGCGAAATGGCGATCCGCATGACCGCAAGGTGATCGACCTGATGCTGGCTCATATGCCCAAGGACAAGGTGGAGGGCGCTTACAACCGCGCGGCCTATATGCCGCGTCGACGAGAGCTGGCGGAGATATGGGCCAAAATGTTGAGCGAAGGCCTGCCCGATCCCCTGGCCCTAATCGATCGACCCGTGAAAGAAATCGGCGCGCATTCGCGGCGGAGACTGCCCTCGCCCGTCGAGCCAGAATTTCGTTTCCCGTTTCAGCACCGTGTTTCTCGATAACTGCAGGTGGAAGATTGGGGACGTATATTCTGACATGAATAGCGGAAATGAGGACGCCCCCGCATCCTACTACCGCTCAGAGCCCGGCCCAGCCTAGCCGAACTATCTGTGATGACCGGAAACCTATCGCTCCTTCGCGGAGTCTCATCGCGGAGGGCCGCCAACCAGCAGCTGCGTGCTTGCGAGCAACGGTCAATGAGGGCGCCTCAATGGGCGCCCTCAAAATTACTGGGCGTTGTTAGCGATGATCTTCGACGCCGTTCCACTTGCGCCACTGATGCCGCCAAGGCTGTTGTTTTCCAAGGCGTTGCTTGTGATTACATATTGATCCGCGCCACTGTTCACCTGGACGCCGTATTTCTGCCAGGACGGATCGTGAGGACAACCGATCTTATTGCCGGTTACCGTCGCCACTCTCGTGCTCGATTCCAGTGACAGCCCAGACCAGGCCCCGGCCACGCCGCCTCCAGCCGGCGTCGAGTTGCAAAAGATATCCATGTTGGAGATGCTCACCTGGGTAGCGAAACTATCAATCCCGCCGAGCGCTGCGTTTGAACTGAAACCACCCTGAAGCGAGACACGCGAGACGCCGTTCGCGAGATATATATTCGACGCCGTCAGCGAACCGTTGATAGCGAGATCGGTGAAGTGCAAAACTGAACCCTGCTGCACTAGGATGCCGTTCGCATACGGGAAATCAGCCTCGACACCATATAATGTCGCGAACTCCGGACCCTGCGACGCGCCGACACTATTCCTGAACCACAGTCCGACACCGTCCACGGAGGTAAGGTATATTTTGGATCCCGATACCGTAGCGACGAAACCGTCGATAATTAGGCCGTGATGCGAGTTAGTTCGATCACCAGAATCTCCGGAAATAACGAAATCTTTGAACGTGATGACGTCGGAACGACCGTAAGGATCCCCAGTCCCACCTCCGCTCACGAGAAACGCTTGGCATCCAGATCCCCTGCCTGAACCAGTTGCGTTGTATATAACGACATTTTCAATAATTACGTTATTGAAGTCGTTAATGTGCGGGCCGCACCATGGAAAATTTACATACAGATTTGCTAAAGAGAGCTGAGCAACGTTGGATAGATCAAGCGTATACCCACCAGCCTTTTCGCTTTCGTCGAACGTTAAATCGGAAACTGAATTTCCATAGTAATCGAATGTTGCGGAAGATGTTGCATTCGGCGCATGCTCAACAACGGTGTTAAAATTTCCCGAGCCCTTGATTACGGTGCATTTACCGGATCCTCTAAGCTTAATGTTGGACGATACGTGCGTCGTGTCGCCTATGACGATGGGAGCGTTTGTCGTAAATACAGCGCACGGAAAATATACAGTTCCTCCCCCTATCGATCTAATGTAAGATATCGCACTATTTATGCAATCCTGATCGTGACCGGATCCTGGCGAAGTACAATACGGCGCATCAGTAACGTTTACGATAGACGAAATTGTGCCATGGGCGGGCGTATAGGAAAATCCTATTGCGAAAAATGCTAACGCAATTGCGAAAAATTTCATAAGCTTTCCTCTTATTCTTGAAGGATAATACATCTTTTATCACCTCGGATCGCCAACTCCGCAGCCGCCCGTTCACCGCTCCGCCAACACAGAACCCAAACCCCTTTCAGCAGTCGCCGACCAACTGAGTCACGAAACCATAGACCCGCTTCATGTCGACTTGCCCCAATAGGGCTGGAGCTGCGCGCTTGTGAGTCTACCGCGCAGTATCGGGCACAACCTGTTCCGAGATGTGGCTAATTCTGCTTTAGGGTCGTTAGCTGCATGGCTGACTGTAGGGCAGACTCGAGCAGGTGCTGCTGCCTCTTAATCAGCGGGTCCTGACCCTAGCGGCAACAACCGCCAAACATCGTCCGGGACCGCGCGATTCTCCGAGCGATGCCAGCTTACCGCATCTGGCAACCGGGATTGCGGTCATCGATTACCATTCAAACCGGGCGCTGCCATCGACCTGATTCTCGCCCTTCATCGATAGAAGCGACAAAATGGCTTATGAACTTGGGAAGGGCGGCGTGACGCACTTTTCCGCTAGCGTGTGTAGGTAATTCGCCAGTCCCTGAACAGATCGAATCGGGTCAGAAAGTGTCGTCTGTCGAGGGTTTGAGTCCAAGCATGGGAACGATTTTTGGGGTAGGACCACGGATGGACCACGAAAACGACGCGACGTCATAACCCTAGGATTTCTGGGAGTTTTCGGAGGCGATGTGAGTCCTGTAGGCGGCACCATATTGTCGGGATCAAATTGGCCCGAGGGTTCGGCGCGACTAACGCCGAACCGAAGCGCAAGCATACATACGGGTGCGAAAAGACGACCCTTGCGTCCGTCGCCAAACCCGCTTCAAACCGAGCGGATGTCGATCGACCTATGCCTTGTCGTCCCGCCGTTCGCGCAGGTCGAGACTCCGACTTTGGGAGTCGCGATCCTCGCCGCGGCGTGCCGGGCGCGCGGGATGACGGTCGCGGTCGTCCACGCGAACCTGATGCTCGCAGCGCACACGGGCTATCCCGCCTATCGCGACGTCGCCAACAGCAATACCGCGTCGCTAGTGGGAGAGCGCCTGTTCCTGCCGCACGCCTATGGCCCCGGTTCGAGCAGGGAGTTCGATCCGCTCGCGCCGCTTTCGGCGCCGCTTCAGGCACAGCATGACGCGGTCGCTCCCGCGGTGGCTCCGCTGCTCGACGCCGTTTGTGCGCAGATTCTAGCATTCCGGCCGCGACTCCTCGGCATCTCCTCGAGCTACCAGCAGACGCTAGCCGGCTCCGCGATCGCATATCGGATCAAGGCCGCGGCGCCCGCCACGCGCATCGTGTTCGGCGGACCCAATGCCTCCGCGCCAATGGGGGAGGCGCTGGCCGAGATATTCCCCTGGATAGACCATTTCTTTTCGGGCGAGGCGGACATCGTCTTTCCGGATTTCTGCGCATCCGTGCTGGGCGAGAATGGCTATGGGCTGCCCCGTGTGATCCATTGCCCGCCGCTCATGGACATGCGCAGCAGCCCTGCGCCCGACTTCAGCGATTATTTCGCCGATCTGCGCGCGCTGGGCGGCGCGTTGCCCGCGACGCTGCCCGAGGCGCTACCAGTCGAAACCTCGCGCGGGTGCTGGTGGGGAGCGAAGAACCATTGCACCTTTTGCGGGCTCAACGGCGCGACGATGATGTTTCGCGATAAGCCCGCCGCGACGGCGCTCGACCAGATCGACGCGCTCGAGCATCGCTGGGGCATCGGGCGGTTCGCGGTTGCCGACAATATCATGCCGCGGTCCTATCTGACCGAATTGCTGCCCCGGCTCGCCGAACGAGATCATCGCCCGGCCCTATTCTACGAGGTCAAGGCCAACCTCAATTACGACCAGCTCGCGCTGATGGCGCGGGCGGGGATCGACAGGATTCAGCCGGGGATCGAATCCTTATCCTCGCCGGTGCTGAAGCTGATGCGCAAGGGGACGTCCGCGCAGCGCAACATTGCGCTATTGCGCGACTGCCGTTCGCTCGGGATCAGGGTTACCTGGAATTATCTCTTCGGATTCCCAGGAGAGGCCACCGCGCACTATGCGACAGTCGCGTCGCTGATACCGGCGATCGAGCATCTGGAACCGCCCAATGACTTCAGTCCCCTGATCGTCGACCGGTTCAGTCCTTATCACGCGACCCCCGCCGCGTTCGGGATAGAAGGGGTCGAGCCTATCGCGGCCTATCGCGGCCTGTTCCCGTGCGCCGCACGCCTCGACGCGATCGCCTATCATTTCAGGGGCCGCTACACGACCGAGCTGCTCGACGATCCGGACACAAGGCTGGCGATGGGCCGCGCAATCGGGATCTGGCGGTTGCAATGGATCACCCGCGCTGCGCCCGAACTCAAGATCGCGACCGAAGACGGCGCACAGGTGCTGATCGACACGCGCCAGATCGCCACCACCGCGTGCATCCCGTTACCCCCCGAATGGGACCTCTCGCTACGCCTGCTCGAACGCCCCCGCGCGCGTTGCGATCTTGGCGTGGAGGGAGCGATGCTCGACGCGTTGATCGAGCGTCACTGCGTGATCGAACATGAGGGCCTGTTGCTGAGCGTCGTGACCCGCGAGCCGGTCGTTCAGGCGGCTGAGCGCCCCGCCTACGCAAAAAGATCAGCCGCCTGACCGGCAGATTGTTCAACCCTGTCCTGCGCCGGACGGACGACGATGCCGACCAGTTTGTCCTCATGATCGATGACGAAGCCGCGGTGCACCAGCCAGGCTGCGTCGTCGCGAAGCTCGGGCGCGATGGCGTCGCGTGCCCGTGGTCGGTCGAGCGCGATCAGGAGTTGGAGCTGCGCCGGGGTGAGCGGCGTCATCGGCCGCAATGCGACCGCGCGGGTGTCGAGGACGACCGCACCGTCCGCCCGCTCGAACAGTTGGAGGACGGGCGGCGGTCGGCGGGCCGATGCCGCGCGCCAATCGGCGATGGCATTACCCAGACGATCGAGCAGATCGGCGTCGCCGAGCAGTTCGGTCGAATAGTCGCCAACGAAATGATAAGCGATCTCGGAGGTGTCGATCGCGGGGGGATAGAGCGCGCGATAGGCCCCGAACGGCCTTACTGCACCAACCCCGTTGTCGGGATGGCCTCGATAGAGCGGGCTAAAGCGGTCGATGACGATGCGGTGCATCGCATTGGGCGGATCGAGATGAGTGAGCAGCGGCATCAATGTCGCCATCGCCTCATAATCCGCCGCCGCCTCGCCCGGAAAACCGTAGATGATGCCCCAGGCAACGCCGATGCCCGTCGCGGCGCAATCGCGCAGCAATGCGATATTCTGTTGCGCCGACACCCCCTTGCGCATCAGCCGCAGCGGACCGCTGGCCAACGATTCGATCCCCGGTTGAATCATCGCGACCCCGCCGCGCGCCATCGTCTCCACCTCGGCGCGGGTCATGTTAGACTTGACCTCGTAGAACAGATGCAGCCGCGGCTCGCGCTCCGCCAGCCCGGGCAGGAGGTCGGTGAGATAGGGGCGCGGCATGATGTTGTCGGTCATGTAGATCGATGTCCCGCCGCTCTTGGCCAGCGCATCGAGTTCCGCGTGCATCCGGTCCGCCGGCTTGTGGCGGAACGCCATGCCCTCCTCGCCATTGAGCCCGCAAAAGGTGCAATGGCTCTTCGCGCCCCACCAGCAGCCGCGCGAGCTTTCCGCCGTGAGGTAGCGCGGCAGGTTCTGGGGAAGCGATCCTGCGGCCTGTAATGGCCGCATGGTCGCGAAATAGTCGCTAAAGTCGGGCGCCGCGGCCACCCGCATGTCGCGGATCGGCGCGCTGTGGATCACCCGATCGCTCGGCGCGAGCCCGTCGCGGATCAGTCTTTCGCAAAAGTCGGGAAAGTCGATGTCCGACTCCCCGGCGAAGACATGATCGATCCAAGGAAATGCCCGCGCCAGCCCCAGACAGAGCGGCCAGGCTACATTGGCGCCGCCCAGGACGATTCGGATATCGGGCGCCCGTTGCTTCACCCGCAGGGCGATCGTCGAACACGCCATGTTCTGCTGAAAGGTGGAGGACAGTCCGAGGATTCGAGGTTGCATGGCCACGATTTCGTCGACGATCTCGGCGATCACCGGCTCGATCGCGGGCGCGACGCGGTCGAACACCGCCTGAATGTCGGCGGTCGGCGGATCCGGCTGGGGTAGCGTGGCAGCGATGTCCGGCGGATAAGCGAAATCGCGAAAGAGGTGGTCGGCCACCATCGAACGCATCGGTGTCGCCTCGACCGCCTCATAGCTGTCGAGCCCGATCCGTGCGGCGAGCGTCAGGTTGCCATAGACGATACGGGTCGCGAGCCCGCGCTGCTGGCACGCAGCCTTGAGCACTGCGGTGCCGAGCTGGGGGAAGCTGACCGACGCAAAGGGCGGCACGAAAAGGCAGATGTCGGACTGGTCGCGTTCGCCTGTCGCCATGTTCGTCATATCCACCTCCATGCCCCCTGCGGTCCGGATCGCCAAGCCCGTACTACGTGGAAGCACTTGAAGCAGGGTGCGCACTCGTGCGAGCAGGTAGCATGATCCGCCCTGCCCCAGACCTGACCTGGCCACCCGTTTCGGGG
>NZ_BCYZ01000049.1 GCF_001598455.1 Sphingomonas pruni NBRC 15498 | reverse complement strand
CCCTGCACTAAAATCCGCTCCGTCACGGTGGGTCAAACCCACGTTATCGCGCTCTAAGGGCTGCGGATTGATGTTGCCCCCGACGATCGCGAGCATCGCGCCGGCCGAGATGGCCAAGCCGTAAGGAATGGGGCCTCCGGCCTTGAGGCTGGCGACATTGGTCGATTGCGCGATCCCCGCCGGCAGCATGCGCCGTAGGACGATGAAGGCGATGGCGAGCAGCGCGCCGCCGATCCCCATCCATAGATAGAGCGCCGACGCGCCCTTGAAGTCGAACCACAAGGCGATCGCGGCCATCAATTTGACGTCGCCGCCGCCAAGCCACCCGCGCGAGAACAGAAACAGGCCGCCCAGGAAGGTGCCGACGAACACAAGCGCATTCTGCCACAATTGGGCGTTCCATCCGCAGCTGTACATCCAGACCGGAAACAGCAGGATGATCGCCGCCGGAAAGATGTTCGGGATGCGCAATTTCCACACGTCGGTCAGCGCGGCGAGTGCCAGCACGAGATACAGCGCGATCAACAGGACGTTGTGAAGCGGCGTCATTTTTGGGGTCCCAGTGACGAGAGCAAGCTGGCGGTTGTTGCCGGGTAGATTGGAGCCGCGGCGATCGACTGGGTAAGCCAAGCCCGCGCATCGTCGCTTCGGCCGGCAAGCGAGGCGGCATAACCGGCGTTGGACAATCGCTCCGCCCAGCGCGCCGCATCTTCGCCCCGGCGGCGGACCGGCGGCTCGCCCATCGATGCGGCGGCGATGTCGAGATTGTTGGCGACACGCCGGTCGTCGGGATCGGCCGCCAGCGCTTGCTGCAACAACGCCCTGGCTTCGGAATAGCGGTGTTGCATCAACAGCGAGACTGCCATGTCGTTGAGCAAGGATGCGCGCGGCGCGCCCAGTGCCGACGCGCGCTCATAGGCCGCCTTGCTGTCGTTCCACCGCGCACCGGAATCATAAGCGTGGCCGAGATCGGCCCATAACCGCCAGTCGGCTGGGCAGCGTGCCGTCGCATCCTGTAACCGAGCAAGCGCGGTGTCGGTGTGCCGTAGTGCCGCGGCCGCGCTGCCCAGTCCGGCGACCACGCGGCAATCCTGGCTGGGAGTCGCCGCCAATTTGGCGAAGGCGCTCTCGGCCTCGGCATATTGGCCTTGCGCCAGCATCAACTGCGCGCGGAGCACCGCGACATCGAACGTGCCGGATTCGGCGTCGGGCAGCAGATCGAGCATCGTCTGCGCCTGGACCAGCCGCCCGCCCCGGATCGCGGCATCGACCAGCTTGAGATCGTCCGACGGCGCCGCCGACGCCGCGCCACAGGCGAACAGGGCCGCAAGCGATAGCAGCCGGACGCCGATTATCACTGTCGTCCCCCGGCAGGCCTGGCGGCGAACCGCAGCGCGTTGCCGCCGACCAGCAATTGAATCCGGTTGGCCTGGGTGGTGGCGTAAAGCCGGGTGGGGAACGGCACCGCTCGCGCTAGCCGGCGCGCGGTCGCCTCGCCCGATGGCGGATAGAGGATGCGGCTGACCGTGATGCGCATCCCGCTGTCGCCGCGATCGAGCGGGCGCCAACCGCGCCCGGCAAGATAGGATTGAACGCGCCCGGCAATACCTTTGCGCCCGGCGGCGTTGATCACCATTGTGTTGCGCAGCGCGCCCGGCGCCGTCGTTGCGGCCAGCGGCTTCGGCGACGCAACCCGTGCGGGCGCGGGCGTCGACGTCAGCGGCGGCGCGAGAACATTTCCTCTGCTGGCGCCGCGATCAGGCGGCAGGATCAGACGGACGATTCCTGGTCCTAGCTGTTCGAGGCGCTGACCGGCCGCGACGACAGGGGCTGGCATGACAGGCACCGCCGCGGCGCTCGCCAACGCTGGGGCGGTTATTGGAGGCGGCGCAACCGGCTGGCTCGGCGGCGGCGGCGCGGCAGGCGTAGCGGAGGCGGAAGCCAGCATCGCGCGCATATCGATGTCGAGCAATTCCGCGCTCTCCTGGCGGCTCTGCGCGGTCAGCGACGCGGCATAGGCGCGATAGAAAGCTTCGTTGCGTGGCGCCAGCGCGAGCGCCTTCTGGAAATAGACGTCGCTCAGGTCGTAGCGGCGCAATCGATCATAACAGAGCGCGAGCCCTTCGACCGCAGCCGGATCGTCCGGGGTCGTCGCCAGGATGCGGCGATACATCTCGATCGCCAGCCCGTAATTGCCGTCCGCGAGCAGCCGGGCGGCGGCGACGGACGACGCATCCGTCGCGGCGGTGAAGCGCGTTCCTTCGGGCAGCGCGGTCCGTTTGGCCGAGCTCGTGCATCCGCCGATGGCGACGGCCAGGCCGATCAGGGCGGCGCGTGAGGCGAGAGTCCGCTTCATTCGGTCATCCTCCCATCATCGGCAGAAGCTGACGGACGACGCGGATCGCGGCCGGCAGCATCAGGACGCCGATCATCACCGGCAACATGCAGGCGACCAGCGGGATCGAGAGCAGCACCGGCAGGCGATGCGCCTTTTCCTGCGCGAGCATCTTGCGTCGCTCGCGCATTTCGCCGGCATAGATGCGCAGCGTCTGGCCGATGCTCGACCCGAGCTTGTTCGACTGGATCAGCAAGGTGGTGAACGATCGGATCTGATCGACCGCGGCGCGATCACCCATCCGGCGCAACGCCTCCTCGCGGCCGCGACCGGCGCGCAGTTCGAGCACCGTAGTCGCCAGCAGATTGGCGACCAACGGATGCGACCGCGCCATTTCGCGTCCAACGCGGTCGAACGCCGCTTCCATCCCGAGCCCGGCCTCGACGCAGACCAGCATCAGGTCGAGCGCGTCGGGAAAGCCGTTGACGATCTGCTCCTGGCGCCGCGACGCGCGCGCCGATACCCACAGGTTGGGCAGATAGAGGCCGAGCACCGCGAGGGCGGCACCGAACAGATAGAGCTTGAACACCGACGGCGCCTCACCGCGAAAGACGGTCGCCGCGATCAGCAGCAGCGGCAGCCCGAGCGTCAGTGCGAGGCGCACCAGCGTGAACACGCGCGGTGCCTGGGGCGATGTATAGCCTGCCGCCGCCAGTTTAGCGGTCAGCGTCGCATTGTTGGTGTCGAGCAGCGAAACCCCGCGCTTCTCGATCGCGGCGACGATGCGGCTCCAGGCATCGCCGCGCCCCGTGTCGCGCAACGTCTGGACATGCCCCCCGGTCTGCCCCGCCGCGGCGGCCTCGGCAAGCCGGCGGCGCAATGCGGCGCGCCCGGTGATCACGGTCGACACGCCGATCACGATCATCACCACCACCGCGAACAGGCCACCGAGGATCGCGTAGCGCGGGAATTGCTGGATCAGGGCTTCCCACATCGCGCTAGACCTTGATGTTGACGAGACGGCGGATGATGAAGAACCCGATCAGATAGAGCCCGATCAGGCAGCCGAAACCGATCGAGAAAGCGCGATCGCCCGCTACCTGGAGGTAGAAAGGCGGATTGAGCAGGAACAAGGCGACGAACGCCAGGACCGGCAAAGCGGTCAGGATCGTCGCGGTCATCCGCCCTTCCGAGCTGAGCGCGCGGACCATCAGCACCATGCTGGCGCGCTCGCGGATGACTTGCGACAGGTTTTCGAGAATCTCGGCGAGGTTGCCGCCGGTCTCGTTCTGCACCGACAGCGAGACGACGAACATGCGCAGGTCGTCGAGATCGCAGCGATCGGCCATGTTCTGCAGGGCGTCGCGCAAATCCGCGCCATAAGCGACTTCGTCGGTGACGATGCCGAATTCGCTGCCGATCGGGTCGGTCATTTCCTGGGTGAGGAGGTCGAGCGCGGAGGCCACGGGATGCCCGGCGCGCAAGCCGCGCACGAAGATGTCGAGTGCGACGGGAAATTGATCGGCCATCTTCTTGCGTCGCCGCTCGGCGCGCTGGGCGATCACCATCAGCGGCAGCACCATGCCCGCCGCGACGGCGAAGCAGGCCGTCATCAGCACCGTGCCCAGGCCGATCCGAAAGCCGAAGATGACGGCGCCGAACATCGTCAGCACGAACAACACCGCGACGATCAGCAGCATCAGCATGAAAGTGCGTCCCGGCGACATCCCGAAGCCGGCGGCACGCAGCGTGCTGTCGAGCTTCTTGCCCGGACCGGCCAGGATGCCCGGCAGGTGGATCGCGTCGCCCCAAGTCTCGCGGCGCAGGCGCGCGAGAACCTCGGGACGATCGAAGCCGCTGGCGATCAGGCGCAGGCGCTTATTGACCGCCATCGCGCCGCCGCGATTGGTGCGGTACCAGCGCATGCCGCCCTCGATCCCGAGCACGACGGCCGCGAACACGAGCGCCAGGACGAGCAGCCGGATGACGTCGGTCGACATCAGGCGAGCGCCGCGCTGGGATTGAAGATATCCGCGGGCAGCTTGATCCCGCGATCCTCCAGCTCTTGCATGAAATGCGGGCGGATGCCGCTCGCTTCGAACCGGCCGAGCACCGCGCCATGCTCGTCGCGGCCGGTCATGCGGAAGCGGAAGATTTCCTGCATGGTGACGACTTCGCCTTCCATGCCGATCAGCTCGGACAGGCTCATCAGGCGACGCTTGCCGTCGGACAGGCGGCCGACCTGGATGACGACGTTGATCGCCGAGGCGATCTGCGCGCGGGCCGAACGCGGCGCGATGTCGATCCCGCTCATGCCGATCATCTGTTCGAGCCGCGACAAGGCGTCCCGCGGGGTATTGGCGTGCACCGTGGTCATCGACCCGTCATGTCCGGTGTTCATCGCCTGCAGCATGTCGAACGCCTCGCCGGCGCGGACTTCGCCGACGATGATGCGATCGGGCCGCATGCGCAGCGCGTTCTTGAGCAGATCGCGCTGGGTGACTTCGCCATTGCCCTCGATATTGGCCGGACGCGTTTCGAGCCGCGCGATATGCGCCTGTTGCAGCTGGAGTTCGGCCGAATCCTCGATCGTCACGATCCGCTCGGCATTGTCGATATAGGCCGACATCGCGTTGAGCAGGGTGGTCTTGCCCGACCCGGTGCCGCCCGAGATGAGGATGTTGCGCCGCGCCTCGACGATCGCTTCGAGCACTTGCGCGACCGCGCGCGGCACGCTGCCATAGGAAATCAGCCGCTCCATATCGATCGGCACCCGCGCGAACTTGCGGATCGAGAGCAGGGAGCCGTCGACCGCGAGCGGCGGGATGATCGCGTTGACGCGCGACCCGTCGGCCAGCCGGGCGTCGACATAAGGCGATGCCTCGTCGACCCGGCGTCCGACCGCGGCGACGATCTTCTGGATGATGCGCAACAGATGCCGCTCGTCCTTGAAGCGGATCGATGACGGCTCGAGCTTGCCATGGCGCTCGACGAACACCGAGTCATAGCCGTTAACCAGGATGTCGGTGATGCTCTCGTCCTTGAGCAACGGCTCGAGCGGCCCGAGGCCGAGCAGTTCGTCGAGCACGTCGCTGACCAACCGCTTGCGCTCGGCCAGGTTGAGCGCGTGCTTCTGCAGCGACAATTGTTCGTGGACGATCTCGCCGATCTCGGCCTGGATCTGCTCGCGCGACATGGTTTCGAGCGCGGACAGGTTGATCAGGTCGAGCAGCCGCTGGTGCAATTCCACCTTGAGCGCGGTATGGCGATCGGCCTCCGCTTGCGACTGCTCTTCCTTGTCGGGCACGACCGCTGCCTGCCCGGAGGCAGCGCGTTCGCCGGTCCGTCTGATCTGCCAGGCACTCATCAGCCGCGCTCGAGCAGCATGTCGATCGCGTCGAGCAGCTTGTTGAGATCGCGGGACACCGCGCTCTTCGACTTGATGTCGCCGATCATCACCCCGCGATTGAGCGCGGTGTTCATCAGCGAGAAGTCGTTGGTGACGCTGAGCCCGATCTGGCGACCGATCGTCTCCGAAGCATCCTTCAGGTTGATCTGCTGGAACAGCTTCTTCTCGACGCGGTTGACCACGACCTGGATCTTGTCGGCCGCGACGCCCAGCTTGACCAGCAAGGCGAGTTGGCGCTGCGCCTGCCGCAGGCTGGCGATCGACAGTTCGACGATCAGGAACACCACGTCCGACTGCGCGACCAGCGAGAGCGACCAATTGGTCCAGTCGCTCGGCAGGTCGAGGAAGACGGTGCGATATTCCGCGGTTGCCAAATGGATGATGTCGCAGATCTGGTCGACGCCGACGGTGTCAGTCGGCATCAGGTCGGCGGGGGCGGCGACGACCCGCAGGCCCGATTCATGTTCGGCCGCGACCGACGCCAGCACGGCGGGATCGAGCCGCTTGCCGGCATCGAGCAACTCGCTGACAGTCAAATTCGGGCTGATACCGAGATGCGTCGCGGCATTGCCGCCCTGGAGGTCGAGGTCGAACAGGCACACCTTGAACCCGCGATCGGCTTCGCGCTGGGCATAAAGCGCGGCGGCCTGGGTCAGCAAAGCGGTCGCGCCGACACCGCCGACGCTCTTGATGATCGACACGACCTTGCCGGTCGGCGTCGCCTGAGCCAGCCCGCGCTCGATCTCCTCGCGCATCCGTTCGAGCACGGTTTCGAGGTCGTTGCGGACCAACGGCAAGGCGATGACGTCCTTGATGCCCGCGCGCAGCAGCGCCTGCATTGTCGGGACGGTGGGGTTGCGCACTGCCGCGATCACCGCGACCGATGGATTTTCGACGTGCAGCCGGACCAGCCGCGCGAGCGAAGCCGGGCGATCCGGGCGCACCTCGATCACGATCACACGCGCGCGCTTGACGATCTCTTCCGGGACCTCGTCATCGGGCTCGATCTTGCTGGTGTCGAGCGACCAGCCGGCAACGACGCTGGGGCCGAATTCGGCGGTCAGCACTTCTTCCTGCGACAGGACGAGCTCGACCGCCGCGCCGGGCCGCCTGATGGTCCAGCTATTCGGTTCGAACTCGGACAAGTCTACCGCTCCCACAACGCAAACTCCCATCTAACCAGTCTTGCCGTCTTCCAGCGTCAGCGAGGCGGCATAAGCCGGCAGGTTGAGGCTGGTGCTTCCGAAGAAGCGGAAAAGCATCGGCGTGAATGTCATATTCTTGAGCTTTACCGTGATCAGCGGAGATACCTGGATTCCGTTGGGATCCCCGGCATAGCCCAAGCCCGAATATTCATAGCTTATCGTGACGTTGTCGGCGGTCAGGCTGGGATAGAATCGCTGCATCTGGGTCACGATGGCGTTGAACGCGGCCGTGTTGATGGGGGTAAGAGTGGGGCAAGTCGCCCCCGTCTTGCAGGTGCAGGTCACCGTACCGCCGGCCGAATTGCAGTCGGCGCCACCGAATGAACTCAACGGGATCGGATCGCCCTGCGGGATCCCACCGGCCACCGCGAAGTCATAGGTTGCCAGGCCACCCGGCACGACGTCATTGGTGACCGCGTAGCGCACGCCCATCTGGGTCGCCTTTTCGGCGCGGTTGCAGGTCCACAGGAACCGGCCGAGATCGACCGTGCCGATCATGAACGACAGCAGCAGGGGCGTCAGCAGGCCGAATTCGGCGGCGGTCCCGCCATGCGTCGATCGCAGCAGCGCGCGGATCGCCTTCATGCGCCCACCACCGCCGCTTGCGCAGTCGCGTTGAGGTTGATCGTCGTCTTGGTGATGCCGAACGCCTTGAACAGCGAGGGATAGGGCAGTGTCGCGGTCACCGAGACCACCGGCACCCCCGCCGACGAGGCGGTATAGATGCCGCCACGATAGGTGGTGTCGGTGTTGCACGCGACCGACACGACGATGGTTGAGTTGCTCGTCCAGCCGTTGAGGCGAACGTTGCCGGTCCCGTCGACGGTGTTGGTGCGGACCAGATTCTGCGTTGCCACGGCAACGGCACTGGTATCGTTGGTCACCGCGGCACAATTGACCGGGTAGCGGCGCGACGCGTAGCGCGCGCCGTCGCGCACGCCCTTCAGCATGGCATGTTCCGACAGGAAGTAATTGCCGAGATCGACCGCGCCGCAAGCGAGCACGAGGAATATCGGCGTGACGAGCGCCATCTCGACCGCCGCGGAGCCGCGGCGGCAGGCCAACGCCCGCGAGGCGACCGAGGCGCGCCGCCCGATCATTCGATCAGATAGGGTACGTCCTTGCGTACCACCTGACCCGCGGTACCGCCCGCGCTGCCGCTGTTGGTTTCGCCGATGACCTCGACATAGATATCGCCGGCGCTGGTCCGCGTCCGGTTCGCCGACGGTTCGACCAGGAACAGCTCGACCCATTTGACTACCGGCACGTTGGTCGACGATCCGTTGACGCTGTTCTGTTGGCAATTGACGATCGCCGCGGAGATACGCCGCCGGTCGACATTGTTGCCGCCTGGGGTGATCCCGCCGGAGGGCGTACCCGACCAACAGATCGGTGCGCCATAAGCCGTCGTTCCCCCGCCGACCGCGCGGGGCGTGTTGATGCGCGACGCCGCGTTAGTCAGTTCCCACGTATAGACTTGGTATCGCGTGACAGTGTTGGGGTTGTACCCAGCTGTCGTCATCGCAGTTCGCCAGTCGAACCCCGACCCATAATTGACGTAGAAATAGGCGTTACGATCCCACAACCCGTCGCCGATCCGGCCGCTCGCGCAGCTACCGTTGGCGCTAATAGCATGGCACATGTCGCGCGGATAACCGATCGCACTGGGCATCTGAGCCGAGGTCAGCGGCGTCGTGGCGCTGGTCGGCAGATAGGGATTGGACGCTTCCTGCCAGCCGTTATTGCCGAGCGTGCAGGAATTGTTGCCGTTACCGTTTTTCTTGACCAGGTCCTTGACCGTGTTGGCCGACGGCGGACAGGTGCCGCCGGACGGACAGGACTGACCCGAATCGTAGATGTCGAAGCGGGTATTGAGCGCATCGGTAACCGACACGCTGGCACCTGGTTTGGTGTCGACCCCAGTCTGCGGCAGGCAGTCGCCGGCGGGCGTCAGCCAGCCCAGCCCCTCGCGTAAGCCCTGCGCGCCGTTGCTGCCGGAATGGGTGTTGAGATAGCCGAAATTGCCCGGCGACCAGCCACCATTGCCGTTGCCGACCGACACCAGATTGAGCCCGGCCCCGATCAGCCCGGTCGCGTCGAACGTTTTGGTCGTCGCTGTTTCCTGCGGATTGCAGATCATCACCGGCGGCACTTTGCAGATGCCCGACGCTACGCCGGCGAACGCCTTGGCGTTGATCGATCCCGAGGTGAAGGCGGCAACCACTGGAGTCAGCGCATAGCGCGCCTGCTTGGTGTCGACGGTAACCTGGACGAAATAGGAATTGGCATCGCTGGTCGACAGCGTGGTCTTGGCCTTGTCCTGATAGAACAAAATGTTGGCGTCGGACACCGACACCGACCGATTGCCGCCGTCATTGGCGAACAATGCCAGGTTGGTGATCAGGGTCTTCGCTGCTGCCTTGGCGCGGGTCTGCGCGCCGGTCTTGCCGTCAAGCTGTGCGGCGGCGGCGAGCGCGGCATGGTCGGCCGCGTCCTGAAGCTCGGTATGCATGCCGACCAGGCGCGAATAATCGAATCCGATCCCCGCCGCGCCGATCAGCGCGAACAAAGATATGGCGACGATGGGCGCGACCGATCCGCTCTCGGACTTCCAGAGCTTTTGGGTTGCGCGGCGCATGTCAGTTGGAACTGGGGGGGGATCCCCCCCCGCCTCCGCCGCTGGAACCTCCGCCGCTGCCGCTGCCCGTCGTCTGGGCCTGGGGCTGCTTGACCGTCCCCTTACGATAGCGCTCGGCGGCGTTCGCCGCCTGCGTGCCCGATCCGCCTTCCATCACCGCGGCCTCGGCGGGCACCGGCTTGGGCTCGGGATTGATCGTCTGGAGCGCATAATCGGTCTTGGCCGCATCGCCCAGGGTCGTGTCGATCGGCGTGCAGCCGGCCAACAGCGCGATGCCCGCAATCGTGATCGGAAGAATGAAGCGCATGTCGGTCACCTTTGCGGCGCGTAGCCATTGGGACCGGAAAAGCCTCCGGCGGGTGGTGTCGGTTTCGGCCCGTCCTTGGGCGGTTCGTTCGGGTCGAACGGGTTGGTCCCGACCGCCTTGTCGGTTCGCCCGTTCAGGAACAGGTCGAGCTCGCTCGGCGGCTGGACGCGATCGGTTGGCAGCCGCATCTGGCCCGCCGGCACCGGCCGCACCAGACGCGGCGTGACGATGATGACCAGCTCGGTTTCCTGGCGCTGGAACCCGCGCGAGCTGAACAAGGCGCCGATGATCGGGATCGACCCGAGCAGCGGGAATTGCCTGACGGTGCTCTGGAAATCCTTGCGCAACAACCCGGCGATCGCGAACGACTGGCCGTCGCGCAGTTCCAGTGTGGTCTTTGCGCGCCGCGTTTGCAGGCCGGGAATGGTCAGGCCATTGATCGTGACCGATGCCGAGGGATCGATCGAGCTGACTTCGGGCGCGACCACCATGTTGATCACACCGTCGTCGAGCACGGTCGGCGTGAACGCCAGGCTGACCCCGAACGGCTTGTATTCGACCGTGATCGCGTTGCCGCCGTTCTGGCCAGCGCCGCTGCTGCCCTGCGATATGGGAACGGGGAATTCGCCGCCCGCCAGGAACGATGCGGATTCGCCCGACAAGGCGACCAGGGTCGGTTCGGCCAGGGTGGTCACCAGGCCCTTGCGCTCGAGCGCGTCGAGCGCGGTGAAGATGTTGAGATTGCCGAGCGAGATGCCCTTGGACACCACGCCGAACGTGTCGAGGATGCCGGACAAATTGACCGTCGGCACTCCGTTCTTGTTGGTCAGCAGCGCCGTCCCCGGCGCGGTATTGCCGATGCCGCCCTGGAAAGTGTTGGCGCCATTGCCGTTGGTGAAGGCGGTGTTGATCCCCAGGCTCTTGGCTACGTTGCGGTTCATTTCGGAGAACCGCACTTCCAGCATGACCTGTTGCGCCGCGCCGACCGACAAGAGATTGACGACCTTGTCGCCGGCATAGGTGGCGGCGATCTGCTTGGCGCGATCGATCGCCGGGCCGCTCGACACGGTGCCGGTCAGCACGACGGAATCGCCGGACATGCGGACGCCGATCTGCTCGCTCGGCATCAGTTCGCTCAGCTGACGGCGAAGCGAGATGACATCCGGCCCGACCGCGACGTCGATCACCGAGATCAGGTTGTTGTTCTTGTCATAGAGCGTCAGGCTGGTCGTGCCGATCTTCTTGCCCAGCACATAGAGCGAGCGGTTGGTCAGCGGCAGGACGTCGGCGACATCGGCGTTGCCGATCAGCGCCTTGGCGAACGGCCGGTCGGCGGTCAGCACCTGGCTCTTGTTGACGGCGACGTCGAGCTCGCCGGCGCGCAGATTGGCGTCCGCCGCCCTGACCGTTTCCTGGGCCTGGGTCATCGTCGGGACGACGATGGCGGCGGCGCCGGCCGCCAGTGCGAGCACGCGAAGGCGCGCCTTCATGTCAACGACCGACATAGCGACCCACCTCATAGCTGCTGTCCTTGGTACCGCGCACGACCATGACCGTCAGGTCGGGGTTCGGCGCGGGCGGCTTGGGGGGCATTCGTGGTCCCGCTGGCGGCCCATAGGCGATCGGCGCCGGCTGATAGCGCGGCGCGCCGTCCGAATAGCCGCCGACATAGGCGCCATCGCGCAGATCGTCGGTGCTGACGGTTTCGACCGTCGGGCTGGCCTCGGACGCGGGATTGACCAGCGCCAGGCTCAATTGCCCGACCTGCTGCGCCAGCGCGAGTTTCTGCGCATCGACCTGTGCAACTTCGAGCGTCGCGGTCTTGCCGATCGCGGGCTTGTCGGTGCTGTCGCTGGCGTCCTGGTCGATCGCGATGACGCGGACCTTTTGCAGCAGGACGTCGGTGATCTGCTGGCTGTTGCCGTTGGGGTTCATCGGCGTGCGCGTGACGAGGACGTCGACGACGTCCCCCGGCAGCACGAACCCGCCCACTCCGGCGACGTCGCTGAGGCGCACGGCGACCGCGCGCTTGGTCGGATCGAGCACCGCGGAGATCGCCGCGCGGCCGCCTTCACCCGAAATCTTGGAACGCAGGATCGGCTCGTTCGCCGCCATCGGGCGGAGCGCGACGCGCGTATGGTTCATCGGCAACAGCTGCGGGATCGAGCTGAACGTCCCTTCGGGCAGCGAGCCCGCCGGCCAATCGACCAGCCGCACCTTGTCGGGCGTGATCGGCGTGCCGAAATCGAGCGGAACGCTCGCCACCGCGACCTTCACCGTGCCCTGGGGGCTGGTATTCTGTTGCTGTTCGACCCGGCCAAGATAGGAATTGGCAAGGAAAACCGCCGCCAATCCGATCAGGATCGCGACGCCCAAAATTATCAATCCTTGTCCACGCATATCCCGACCCCCCGCCGGTCAATCGTAACAGTGATAAACAGGGCCGCGGACCGGCCGCGACCCTGTTCAGATCATCAGCAAACGAGCGTAGAAGTGCCGCCGCTGTTGATGCAGTTCGACGCCTTGTTCATGGCGCCGCTGATCGAGGTGCCGAGCGTATAGGCAGCAACGGCGATGCCGGTGCCGACGATCGCCAGGATCAGCGCGTATTCGGCCGCCGAAGCGCCGCTCGTGTCGGTCAGCAGATTCTTGATCATCGTCATGTCGAAAACTCCTCATATGCCGGATTTCATCCGGCTTGATCGGCGGGGCGCTTCCCCTCCCGAAAGCACCCCGCCCGCGTCAGTTGTGCATCAGCAGGCCGTGGAACTCGGCGTGCGGTTGATGCAGTTCGACGCCTTGTTCATGGCGCCGCTGATCGAGGTGCCGAGCGTGTAAGCGGCAACGGCGATGCCGGTGCCGACGATCGCCAGGATCAGCGCATATTCGGCGGCAGAGGCGCCGCTGTCGTCCAACAAAAGATTCTTGATCATCGTCATGTCACTTCCCCAATTCCCCGCCGGATTTCTCCGGCCCCAACTATTCCGTGGGCAGTCTGGGATCGGGCGTGTCCAAACTCGTTCGAGAGCTGGTCCGATCAGTCGTCCCCGGAATGCCAGTTGATGAAGGGGCCCAACCGGGTAACGTGTCAATAACTGACGATTTTCATAGTTCTTTCAGCGAGTTAGTCTTAATTTATGTTAACCAATTTAGTTTTAATCTTTTGTTATCAAACACTTGTCTGAAATGACTTGGGGAAGGGATGCTGTCGGTTAACCATCAATAAATGCAGAAAAAATGTGCCGCGCGGGACGATAGGCATAGTTTGTATATCCTTCGTCATACCCATTCCGGGCCTGACGGTACGTAACGCTATGTCGCATTTATCCAACGGTATGAATCGCCTGTCCGATTCCTACAATTCGGCGAATCACTTTGGCAAAAAACGAATCACCTATTAGGCAATGATCGGGATCCGGGGGGATTTTAGAATGCCGCAATTAAGCTTGCCAAAATGAGTAAGGGAAAAGCCAGCGATGCTGACCTTCCCGATATTGCCTTTCTATTATTAACCAGCTTTATCGCGTTCGCCTTCGTGACGGTCTTGTCCTCGGCATTCGCCGACGGCGACACCGGATGGCATATCGCGACCGGACGATGGATCGTGGCGCACGGCACGGTTCCCCTATCCGACCCCTTCTCGTTCACCGCACGCGGCCATCCCTGGGTCGCGCACGAATGGCTGTCGGAACTGCTGATGTACGGCGCCTGGCGATATGGCGGATGGAGCGGGCTGATCCTGTTGTTCGGCACCGCCTCGGCGGCGCTCTATGGCATCATCTCGCTCCATTTGCGGCGCTGGCAGCGTCTCGGCGCGGCGGCGCTGATGATGGTCTATCTGTCGATTGGGCTGGCCCAGTCGCTGTTGGCGAGGCCGCATTTGCTCGCTCTGCCGATTCTGGCGGCGTGGCTGATCGTGCTCCTGCGCGCACGCGAGCGCGAGCGCGCGCCCCCGCTCGCGCTTGCGATTCTTATGTTGGTCTGGGCCAATGCGCATGGCAGCTTCGTTTTCGGCCTGGCACTGGCCGGCGGCCTGGGATTGGAGGCGCTGGTTACAGCGGCGCCCGGCGACCGGCTGCGCGTCATGCGGCAATGGGGGCTGTTCGGCATCGTCTCGCTCGCCGCCGCGCTGGCTACCCCGGCCGGGTTCGACGGCCTGCTCTATCCCTTCTACGTCAACAACCTCTCGATACTGTCCTTGATTGCCGAATGGCGACCGGCCCGGCTCACCGCGTCGAGCCTGGAAATACTGCTGTTGAGCGGGCTGTTCTTCCTGTTCCTGCGTCCCGTTCGCATTCCGATAATGCGGCTTCTGATCCTGTTGGCGGCGCTGCACATCACGTTCGAGCACGCCCGTAACCAGATGGTGCTGGTGACGCTTGCGACGATCCTGCTGGCCGAGCCGTTGGGGCGCGCCTGGGCCGAAGATACCGAGCGGCCGCGGCCGGCATTGCTGCGGCGACTGGCGGAGCGGCGCGAGCTTGCGCCGTTGTTGGCGGTCGGGTTGCTGTTGTTCCTCGGGACTGCGACCTATCGCCTGATCACGCCATTCGATCGGCCTGACAGCTCTGGCGTTCCGATCGCCGCATTGCGCAACCTGCCGCCCGGATTGCACGGGAAGCCGGTATTCAACGAATATAGCTTCGGTGGCCTGTTGGCGTTCGATGGCATCGCACCGTTTATCGACGGGCGGTCGGACATGTATGGCGACGCGTTCACTAACGACTATTTCAAGATCGCCAATGGCGATGTTGCGCGCTGGAAGGCTGCCGAAGCGCGCTGGAAATTCGCCTGGACGATCCTGCCGCCCGACAATGCGCTGGTGAAGATACTCGATCGTGAGCCTGGCTGGCGGCGCATCTATGTCGACAAATGGGCGGTCATTCAGGTCAACGATCGCGCATCACCGGCCGCGTCCTTCCAAAAGGAGCACGGCGTTCAGATTCGATGACGTTCGACGCCGACTTTCGCCACCTATTCCGCCGCGACGGGTAGGGCGTTGGCAGGCGCCAGCGACTGGCGCGTCGCGACCGCCATGGCGAAGAGCGCGAACCCGGTGGCGATCGTCCAGGCGAAGATGCGGGTCATGAACCAAGCATGGATGTAAAAATGGTGATTGAGCGCCGCGACCCATAGAACCAGCACGAGGTTGGATGCGGCGATCAGCGCTGCTCTGCTCCGCAACTCGGTGCGGCGAAGATGCGTGTACCCCGCCGCGCCAAAGACGATGGCCAACGACAGGATCATCACGACCAGAACGGGTTGGCCTCCGGCCATTCCGCCCAATCCCTGCGATACTCGGCTGATAATGTTGTCGACGGTCGGCGGCGGAAATCCGTTGAACTGGGCGGAGCCGGCGACGCGCGCGAAGAATTGCGACCCTGCAGATGTCACCGCACCATCGCCGAACAGCATTTGAGTCAGCACGATCTTGATAGCGGCGATCGCCGCAGCCGCCGCGACGAACGAAACGCAGGCCTGCACTACGCTCGACCGCAAGCGATCATCCCGCCGCTCCGCCATCGTTACGCCGGCGATCGTCAGCGCAATTCCCAAGGGTAATCCGCCGGTCCAGAATTCGAATATCGCGGTCAAGGCGCCGAACACCGCGGCGGCGGTCACGAATTCAGCGGGGCGCGACTGCTCGCTGTAGCTGACGGCTTGCAACCAAAGCGCGTAGCCAAGCAGGACGGCGTCGGCCGGGGCGTGACCGAGCGATTGGCCGAAATATTCGACTCCGTAAAATCGCGCGAAACTCGCGAAGAGACATAGCCAGAAAAGGACATTGACCGTGGCGCCGCGGCTCAGCGCCTCTCGCATCGCGAAAACCAAACCGGCGACGAGCAGGCCGTAAATTACAAGCTGGTATAGCATCCGTATCGCTTTCACCGGCAAAACGCCGAGCAACAGGCGTGCGAGCACCGTATGGCCGTGAATATAGTTCTGGTAGAAATTCATTTGGCCATGCTTGCCATTCAGTACCGAATCCTTGAGCTCCCGACACACACCCGTCGTGCGGATGGCGAGGTCGTTTGGCGGGGTCACCGTCATCTGCGCCCGCGTTCCCGATCGCGAGATCGCTTGATCGAGAATTAGGCAATCGTTGAACTGATGCGCGCCGATCCGCGCGTCCATCATCGTAATATCGTATTCCGTGAGATCGCCGCTTGAGTAAGCCGTGGCAACGGCTGTCCTCGCCTGACGCGGGTCGTTGCCAAGGCTAAACCATGATAAACCGAGCAGAACGGAGTAGGCGATCACGGCGACCGCAATCGAGCGCATAATTGCCGACATGATGATCGCCCCCGACCGCATTTCAATAAACGTACAGGGAATCGCCTTTAAACGCGAGCCTCACTTATGATTGCGGTAAGTATCGGCGACACACCGAACGCGATCTTTCAATAGGTGGTCCGGCAAGTCGCTGGACGGTAAGCGATCGGATCGATCGATCTCAATCTAATGAACCCGCCCCATGCGCTTCCATTTTACGGATCGGCGAAGAATCGCGATAAGCGGCCGGCGCTCGACTATAGCTACGCGGGAACCCGCCACCGGTACGTCAGGTTCACCCGGCGCGACAGCAGCAGATAGGGGAGCCAGATCGCGACGCTGATCAGCACCTTCTTGAGATTGCCCTCAAGCATGTCGGCGAGCGAGGCGCTGACCGATGGCGGCAGGTTGGCGACATTGCCCATCACGCGCGCGATACAGATCTGCATCAGGATATCGATCGCCCAGACCGCGGCCAGGAAGCGCGGGAAGAGGGGGACGTGGCGCAGCGCGAGCACAAAGGCGAGGGCGTAGAGACACGACAGCAGCACCAGGTCGGCCAGCATCATCGCATAGAGCGTGCGGAACCAGTCGGGCGCCATGCCGCCCAAAGCCGGGATGCCGGTCAGGAACTCGAAGGTGCGGACGGGGACGTTGATCAGGATGCCGACCAGCAGCGAGGCCATGAACCCGGTCGCGCCGTACAACGGCATCGACCGCGCAGTTACCGCATCGACCCGGCGCCAGCGGCCGAACCGCGCCAGGCGCTGTGTCGGCTGGGCGTGGAGCGCCGTCGCCGGAAAGGCGGACAAGCCGAGCAGGACGGTGACGATCGGCGCGACGACGAGCAACAGATAGGGGAGGGCGTTGCCGAGCTCGTCGCCCGGCGTCAGGATCGGCGTCGCGGCGAACGCGACCCTGAGGCCGCAGGCAAAGCCGGCGAATAATACCCAGATCAGCATCAGCCGGGGCAACCCGACTTCGAGCTTGCAGACGAGCGCAAGGCTGCGCGCGGTCAGCGCACGGCCCGCCGGGTATTCGCTCAACGATCGCATCCGATCCCCTTTGGCTGATGACCAGAGTATCAACCGAAATCGTTGCCGTCTCGTAAAGGTTCCGCGCGGGAGTGGTCCGCTGTTCGGTTATGGTACGGGGACGGGGCGATGTTCCCCTCCCGCTTGCGCGCGCCGGGTCGGCCATGCCCCCGGCATGGCCTGAACGATGCGGGGCATCGTTCACCTGGTGCGGGGTTAGGGGAAGGCGTGTTCCTCCGACGGCGGAGCTGGCGACATGCCCTCCCCCAACGCCTCCCGCGAGCGGGAGGGGAGTGCAATCTGCATATATCCTTTGGCCAGTCGCTCCCGGCATGGCGCTGAATTGATTCTCGAACTTTGGTTCCGCGACTCGCTGCCGATTCGGAGCGGTCCGTCTCCGAGTCGGTCCGAGTCGGACATGTCGATTCCGTCCAACCCTTAACAATCTAACTTAACAAAGTAATAATCATACATGTTCTGGTAACTATATTCCAAAGCAGCGATCGGCGTTCGGATCATCCGGGCGCCAGAGGGGAGAGGCGCCTCTCAAGTACGAGTTGGACTAGTCATCGGAAACCAAAGTTATATTCGAAAAACATTTTTGATGATTTATACAATAGATTTTTCGTGGGACTTTAAGTCGAAAGTTTTGTCCCAATAATAAACAGCAAAAAAATCTGTATTAGTGAATCACTATATCCATAGTTATAGGTAAGATAACCGCTGCTATATCGTGTATTCGGCAAGTTACCTGATTTGGTTAATGAAGCGTAAAAAATTCTTCTTGCGTTTTTGCCTACTCAGTCAACAAAGAGCCATCGTTCATTTGTCCGGGAGGGGGCAGCGAACTGTGACTTGCCGGGGTTCATTGACGACGATCGTGTTGGCGATCGGCATCGCGCTGCTTCCGCAGGGCGCCGCCGCGCAAACGGTCTATGCCGACGGGCAGCCCGGCGTGGTTGGCGGCCATCGCGATCTGCCGGTGATGGTCACCGCGTCGGTCGGCGGCCATTGCGGCTTTGCCACCGGATCGGCGCCTTCGGGCACTTATTCGCAGCCGGATTTCGACGTCGTCGGTCTCAACCACGATTTCACCTTCGCGCTCGATTGCACCGGGCCGTCGCGGGTCGCGGTGGTCTCGGCCAATGGCGGGCTGCTGACCGCCGGCTCGGTGCCGAACGGCTATATCACGCTCGCGCCCTATACCGTGGCGCTCAACGTGGTCGGATCGACCGCGACGGCGACGGGGTCGTGCGCGGTCTCGACACTGACCGCGACTTCCGGCGCGCCTTGCACGTTCCGCGGACCGGTCAGCCAGTCGCAAGGCCTGCTGCTCAATTCGACGTCGGTCAATCAGCCCGGCACGTATCTCCGCGTCAGCGCCCCCGCTTATGGCGGCCCGGGCACGCTGGTCAGTGGCTCCTATTCCGACACCCTGACGGTGACGGTGAGTGCGGCATCATGAGGATGTCCGCGCAAATGACCGCTTTTCCCGCCCTCGGGGGAAACGGCCGAACTTCAACCGAGGGTGGGCGAAACCGTCCGGGGGGGCAGTGCTCGCCAACGGCAACATCTGTGAAAGGGACAGTGAAGTGAAAAAGTTGGTTCTTATGGCGCTCGGCGCCGGTTCGATGATCGCGATTGCGGCTCCTGCCGCCGCGCAGACGGTTTCAGGCGATGTGACCATCACCGGCACCGTGACCCCGAAGTGCACCGTCATCAATGGCACCGGTCCTACGACATTCGCCGCGTCGCGTGACATTGGCGAACTCGCCAAAGCCGACGGCACGCTCGAAACCAGCTCGGTGCTTGCCGGCCGCTTCGGCCTGGCCGGCGGCTCGGCGCCGACCTTCCGCGTGGTCTGCACCAGCGCCAATCCGCTGATCGCGGTCGATGCGGTTGAACTGACCACCGCCGGCACGCCGCCGAGCGGCTATACCTCGCGCATCGACTTCATCGGCTATGTCGCGCCCCGCCTGTCGAGCGGTGCCGGCACGACGGTCAGCAACGACTCCAGCACCAACGCCGCGACTCCCGCGACCGCGATCGGTGGCCGTTTCGCCGCCGACGGCAGCGACAACATCACGGTGACCGCGGACACGTTCAAGACCGCACCGGGCGCGTTGCTCGCCTCGGGCGCCTACACCGGCCACATCCTGATCAACATCACGCCGGGTACGTGAGCGATCTGACGGGAGAATGATGATGAAGACCTCGATCCTTGCCGCCGCAGCGGTCATCGCCGCCACGGCAGCCATGCCCGCCGCCGCACAGAATGCGACGGGCACCGTCACGGTCAACGGCTCGGTCGCCGACCGGTGCCAGTTCACCTTGCCGAACGACGTGATCAATGCCGGCGAGCTGTCGCTGCAGGGATCGGGGTCCACCGCGGGCAAGCTGGATCCCAGCAAGCTCGACGGCCAGACCCGTACCTTGCAGGGCTGGTGCAACGGCACCGCCGCCACGATGAGCGTGGAGGCGCAGCGCCTGGTCAACACGACCTTCACGACCACGCCGCCGGCCGGCTTCGACCGGGTGGTGAACTACACCGCGACCGCGACCGCCAACAGCGCCAACGCCACCGACACCTCGGTGACCGACGGCGCCGGCACCGCGGTTCCGGTGGGCCTGTTCACGGGTGACGTGAAGGTCACGCTGTCGGGTTCGTCGAGCCCGACCAGCGGACTGCTCGTCGCGGGTGACTATTCGGGTCAGGTCCTGGTGACGCTGACTCCGTCGGTCACCCCGGCGCCCTGACCGGTCCTGACGGAGAAGCTGCGATGAAGCGCCTCGCTCTTACCCTGCTCGCTGCGGTCGCCCTGCCGGGTATCGCGCATGCCCAGGCCACCGACACCGCGACTGCCGATGTCGGCGTCTCGGGCACGGTCGCCCGGCTGTGCACGCTCGGCACGCCGACGCCCGCGCCGGTCGATGTCGGCCAGATGGCGAACACATCGGGGGCGAGGGTCGGCAAGATCGCCGTCATCGCGCCGCGCACGGTCACCTTGCCGGGCTCGTTCTGCAACTTCGCGGGATCGGCCATCACCGTGACGGCGACCGCCCTGGTGTCGAACGACGCCAGCGCGGTCGAGCCCGGCTTTGCCAAGGCGGTCAATTACACCGCCGAGGTGACCAACTGGGCGGCGGGGTCGGCGACGGTCACCACCGCCGCCACCGCCGGGGGCGGATCGCCGACCGCATCGGCGACCGGGCCCACGCAGCCGGCGCCCAAGGTCGCCGATCTCGACGTGACCTTGTCCAATTTCACCGCACCGTCCGACTTTCTGCTCACCGCCGGCGCCTATAGCGGCCTGGTCGTGGTCAAGCTCGGACCGGTCGCTTCGGGGGGAGAGTGATCATGACGCGTAACCTGAAACGCCTGGCTATCGTGTCGGCAGCGGCGGTAGCGATCGCCTGGAGCGGCGCCGCCGCGGCCCAGACCGACGGCGTCAGCGACACCGACACCAAGAATTTCGCGGTTGTCGGCAACGTGCCCGCGATGTGCGTGGGAGGAACGATCGCCGGCACCGGCGGCACGTTCGACATGGGCGTGCTGATCGATCTCAACACCGGCCTGCTGCGCACCGATCTGGCCGCGCCGCCCAAGGTCCTGTCGGGCTCGTTCTGCAGCGCGCGCAGCACCATCACGGTCAATGCGACGCCGATGGCCGCGCAGACCTTCACCAGCACGCCGCCGACCGGCTTCTCGCGCCTCGTCGATTATACCGCTACCGCCGCCGGCTGGACGACGACACCCGCCAGCTATGCGACCAGCGCGGGCAGCAACCCTGCCGCGGTGCAGACGCGCGCGACGGCGTTCTCCGGGGACATCACCGTCTCGGTCGGCAATTTCTCGACCAATGGCGGCGCGACCCAGCGCCTGGTCGCCGACACCAATTATCAGGGCAACGTCACCGTTACGTTGGCCGTGGCGTCCTGAGATGCCACGCGGCCTCCGCCTTGAAACGGTCTTGGTCGTCGGCGGGCTCCTCGCCTGGGCATCCCCCGCATTTGCCCAGTCGACCGTGGCGACCAAGACCCTGCCGGTTACAGGCAATGCCCCGCCGGTGTGCGCGGTGGGCACGCCCCGGCTGGCGGCGGGCAACCAGATCAATTTCCGCGGGCTGAGCGGCAACACGCTGCAGATCGACCAGATGATCGATCCGACCACGCTGGCGGTCGCCGCCGCGTCGGTCGACGTGAAGTTCGATGCGGTGTGCAACTATCCGCACCGGCTGCGGCTGGAATCGCAGAATAACGGTCTGTGGCCGACCCTGCAGCGCACACAGGCGCCGGCGCCGGGCTTCGGCTCGGCGGTGCCCTATCGCGCGACGGTGATGTGGGGCGTGGTCAACGGCGTGCTCAACGCCGACGCTGTGGCGCGCCGCGTCAACGACCAGCTGTTCAATGTCGACCTGCCGACGGCGGGAGAGATCGACCTGAAGCTCAACATTGCGCCGGGCGCGTCCAATGCCCGCGACAACGCTCCGCTACCGGCCGGCGATTATGCCGACACGATGCGGATATTCGTGGAGCCGCGCTGATGCACCGCATCGCCCTCATCGTCCCGGCCTTGATCGCGACCTGCGTCGCGGCGCAGGCACAGGCGCAGACGGTCAATCCCAACGACACCGGCCAGGGACGGCTGGAGATCGCCGGGCGGGCGCCGCCGGCCTGCGTGCTCAACGCGCCGACCGCATCGGGCGGGCAGAACGCGACCTTCACCGGCATCGGCGCGACGAGCGGCGAGATCCGCATCACCGAATTCGGCGATCCGCAGACCGCGCAACCGCGCGGCGCGGCGATCAACCTGGCGCTGCCGGTGATCTGCAATTCCGCGCACAAGCTGACCGTGACCAGCGCCAATGGCGGTCTGCTGCGCGACGGCGGCAATGCGCGCAATCGCCAGTCGCCGACAGGGTTCGGCGAATTCGTCGGCTATCAGATCAGCGCGAACTGGGCAGGCCAGAGCGCCAGCGTGCAGACCATCAACAGCAACGTCCTCGCGATCGCGTCCGCCGATGGCGGCGCGGGCGACATGGGCCTGACGATCACGGTTCCGCCTGGGGGCGGGCCACTGGTCGCCGGGCGCTATGCGGACACGGTCACGGTACAATTTGAAGCAGCCTTCTAAACGACCCAGCGGGAGGGGGAAGTGAAGAGAATGAAGAGGATATTGATGAGTGCGGCCTTCGCGGCCGCCCTCGTTCTGCCACAGCAGATCGCGGTGGCAATGACGGTCCAGCCGGTCATCATCAACCTGAAGCAATCGGGCAACGGGATGACTCAGATCATCACCGTCGAGAACACGTTTGCGACGCCGTTGCCGGTCGAGCTGCGCGTGCAGGCGCTCGAGTTCGACGAGAATGGCGTCAAGGAAACGGGCAAGGATCCAGGCGACCTTCTGATCTTTCCGCCCCAGGCGCTGATCCAGCCGGGGCAGACGCAATCGTTCCGCGTCCAATATGTCGGCGATCCGGAGCTCAAGACCAGCAAGCATTATTACGTCACCGTGGCGCAGCTGCCGGTGAAGCTGCCGGCGGGCCAGTCGGCGATCCAGATCCTGTATAATTTCCAGGTCCTGGTCAGCATCGCGCCCAACGGCGCGAAGCCGGCGATCAAGGTGCAGAGCGCGGAGATCGGGCACAATCCGGCGGGCAAGCCGATTCCGCTGGTCACGCTGACCAACGCGTCGGCCGCTTACGGCTATCTGTCCGAAGGACGGCTGCGGATCGTCGAAAAGGACGCGGCGGGCAAGGAAGTGTTCCGGCGCACATTGTCGGGTCCGGAAACGCAGCAGACCATTGGGTTCGGTTTGGTGGGGGCCAACCAGACGCGGCGCATGTCGCTGCCGATTGAGTTGCCCGTGGATGGGGGCAGCGTCGATGTCAGCTTCACGCCCGACGGCTAAGCGGCTCACCAGCCGCGTGATCGGCCTGATGCTCGCGAGCGCGAGCATCGGCGGGCTGTGCGCCCCGGCGCGCGCCAATAGCGACAACCAGCAAGGCGTCGTGCCGCAAGCGCAGGAGCGGCGCGTCACGATCGACGCGCCGACCGCACCGACCGATCAACCGCAAACCAACCTCAACCCGACCGGGCGCGACATCGTTCTGACGGTGCCGGTGAAGGACGGCGGAACGTATCTCGGCGACATGCCGCTGACGATCACCGCCGCGGGCAAGCTGGAATTTCCGGCGCAGCGCCTGCTCGACTTGCTGTCGAACGTCCTCAACCAGCAATCCTTTACCGCGATCCAGTCGGCCCTGTCGACCAAGGCGGTGCTGACTCCGGCCGATTTCGACGCGGCCGGCGTCGGCATCCGCTACAATCCGCAGACGCTCGAGCTTAACCTGACGATCGCTGCGGAACGCCGCGCGTCGCGGTCGCTGACGGTCAGCCCGCTCGACCGCAACCGGGTCGGCAGCTTCGCCGCGCCGGCGGATTGGAGCGCCTATCTCAACATCCGCGGCTCGGAAGATTATATCCACGCCGGCGGCCAAAAGGGTTTCGCTTCGCCGATCTTCTCGCTCGACGGCGCGACGCGGATAGGCGGCGTGGTCGCCGAGGGCGAAGCGATCTGGCAGCCCGGATCGAACGGCGTCGATTTCCAGCGGCTGGGGTCGCGGCTCGTCTATGACGACGAGAAGAACCTGGTGCGGTGGACGGCGGGCGACTTGCAGACCGTCTCGCGCGGGTTCCAGTCGGCGCCCGACATCGCCGGCATCTCGATCTTCCGGTCGTACAGCGTACTGCAACCGCAGCAGCTGGTCCGCCCGCGCGGCGACCGCAGCTTCCAGCTCAGCCGTCCGTCGACCGTCGAGGTCCAGGTCAACGGCCAGATCGTCCGGCGCCTGCAGCTCGCGCCGGGCACCTATAACCTGCGCGATTTCCCCTTCACCCAGGGAGCGAACGACATCCGCTTGTCGGTGATCGACGATACCGGGCGCACGGACCTGCTGCGGTTCAACCTGTTCCTCGACCAGTCGCAGCTGGCCAAGGGACTGAGCGAATTCGGCCTCTATGCCGGCGTGCTCAATCCGCTCGGGCTTCACGGCCCGCATTACACCGACCAATTTGCCTTCACCGGCTTCTATCGCCGCGGCATCAGCGACTTCCTGACCCTGGGCGTCAACGCCCAGGCCGACAAGCACACCCAGATGGGCGGCGTGGAAGCGGTGGTGGCAACTCCGTTCGGCACCTTTGCCGGCAATTTCTCGCTGTCGAACATCAAGGGCTCGCACACCGGCCATGCCGCGACGCTGACCTTTCAACGGCTGATCAACCGCTCCAGCGGGCAAGCGGATTCGCTCAACCTGTTCGTCGAGACGCGCAGCCGATACTTTGCCCCCGTCGGGGTGCTGGTGCCCGACAACCAGTTCCAGTTCGAAGTGGGCGGCGGCTATTCGCACACGTTCAACGAGCGGCTCTATGCCGGGTTCGACGGGCGCTTCTCCAAGGGCCGCGGCGCTCAACGCGACCTGCAGACCTATCGCCTCACTACCGGTTACCGGATCTCCTCGACCGCGACGGTTACGGCCGATGCGCGCTGGGAACGCGACAATTTCGGGTCGCGGTTCGGCGGGCTGGTCTCGCTGGTCATCCGGCTTGGTCGCTATTCCACCGCACGCGCCGATTACGATAGCCGTGGCAACCGGATACGGACATCGTTCCAGACGCTCTATGGACAGGGGGTCGGATCGTACAACATGACCGCCGATGTCGAACGCAGCGATGCCGGGTCGGGGATCAACTTCACCGGCAATTACTACACCAACCGCGCCGAATTGGGCATCAGCCATTTCGGGACGTTCCAGGATACGTTCGGCAGCGTCACGTCGCAGCGCACGTCGTTCCGCTTCGGCACCTCGCTGGCGATCGCCGACGGCGCCTTCTCGGTCGGACGGCCGATCTACGACAGCTTCGCGATCGTCACGCCGTACAAGAAGCTCGACGGCACCAACATCGTCGTCTCGCCATCGCCATTCGGCTATACCGCGAACAGCGGCGCGCTGAGGGCCGGCACCGAGCCGAGCCTGAGCTCCTATGCCGAACGCACGATCGCGGTCGACGCGCCCAATGCGAAACCGGGCGTCGATCTGGGGCAGGGGTCGTTCCGATTGCTGCCGCCGTACCGGAGCGGTTACAGACTCGTGGTTGGATCGGCCTATTCGGTGACCGCGATCGGTCGCCTGCTCGACATTGACGGCGAGCCCGTCTCACTGGTCAGCGGCACCGCGGTCGAAGTCGCGCATCCCGAACGCACGCCGATCACGGTGTTCACCAACCGCGAAGGCCGGTTCGGCATCGGCGGGCTGGCGCCGGGCAAATGGCGCATCACTATGCTCGACGACAAGAAGTCGGTCTTCGAAATCACCATTCCCGGCAACGCGGACGGACTTGTCCGCGTCGACGAACTCAAAGCGGTCAAAGGGCAGTAAGTATGGCCTTGTCTCTGTTTCGACACGCACTTTTGGCGCTGGCAGTCGCCGCCGGGGTATTGCCCGGCGCGGCTCTCGCCGCCGGAAAATGCGGGCTCACCACCGTCAGCGGCGGTACGGCCAATCTGACCTATGATCCGTTCAACGGGACCACGACCTCGATCAACCTGACCGGCGTCACGCTGTCGCGCGTCAATGGAGCGGGGGGTGAGAAGACCGCGAACATCGAATTCTACGTCAAGGGGACGACCGCAGCGCAGAACGGCACCGTGCTGATCCCGATCAGCGCGACGGGATCGGGATCGGGCGGCCCGACCGGCAGTAATATCTTCTTCGGCACCAACCAGACTCCGCCGATCCTCAACATCAACGCTGGCAGTCCGGCGCCTGGCGTCTTCCGCTGGGCATTTACCGGCAACAACGCGGCGTCCGATGTCTTCACGCTCAACCTGACGCTGCAATTGCCTGCGAACCTCAATCTGAACGCCGGGTCCACATTGCCGTTCGATATCGTGTACAGCTGCAACGGCACCGGCGGTGGCGGCCCGTTCACCGATACCGGCACGGTCAGCAACGCGATCGTAGTCAATGTGATCGTGCTGAGCGGCCTGCAGGCGAGCTATGTCGGGACCAATCTCGACTTCGGCGAAGTCGGCAACCTGACCACCGCGCAAGTCCTGGCCGCGCCGGCGACCTATACGACGCCGACCACCAATTATATCCGCGTCGCCAGCTCGGGCCCGTACAAGGTCGATGTCGTCTCGCAGAACAATTACAAGCTGACCTTCGCGGGCGGCTCGCTGGCGAACGCCAACCAGACGCTCGCCTATAAGGGCCTGTTCCTGGGCCAGGCGAGGACGACCGCCAGCCCGACCTTCACGACGGTCACCTGCGTCCGCGCCGGCACCGACGCGGCGGCTGGCATCCTGCCGATCCGGGCGACCTTGCTCGAAGGCGGGCAGGGCAAGACGCCCGCCTCGGTCTATAGCGACACCATCACCGTCACGGTGACACCGCTATTGTCGACGGTGCCATCGCAACAGAATTGTCCCGCCTTATAGCGCGACGATCCGGAACGAGATCGTGCCCGGCTCGACACCCTTCGGCAAATCCAGCGAAACCGCGTGGGCAGCAATGCCCGCGCGGTTCGACTTGGTCACGCGGGTGGTGCCGTCCTTGCCGAGTGGCACTTTCTGGCCGTCGACCAACAGGCTCGCTTTGGCCATGTTCGCCGAATAATCGGCATAGACTTCATAGCCGTTGGGGTTGTTGCAGAACTCGTTGAGCGAACCGAGCGATACCTGGCCGCCCTGGGCGGGGACCATCGCCGCGTCGACCGTGGCACGACACACCACCGGCACGAAGCCGCTGATGCCGATCGTGTATTGGGCCGAATTGACCGATACACGGGGATCGACCGCCTGGGCGGCTGGGGATGCGACCGCGAAAGCCGCGACTAAAGCAATACAAACGTTCTTCATATCGGCATCCTTGGGTAGAAACGCGAGGATGCTTATGACGAAGACGTGTGAACATGCGGTCGTCCGGCGTGGTAAAGACGCGGATAACCTTTGGCGTGGTCTTTCCGGATGCCGCGAGAAGGAAGCGGGCAACGAATAGGCCGCCACCGACCGGTCCGAATTGGAACGGGGCCGGCCTATCCGCTTGCTTGGCTGTTTCGCGGCTTGCGGGGCAGACCTTCAGCGTTCCTTGCTCTGGTAATAGCTCGCCAGCACGCCAAACGCCTGTTTGCGCTGGCCGGTTTCGGAAATCAGGCCCTTGCGGTTCCAACCTTGCTGGAAGTCCGGATTCTGCCGCCGTGGCGAGCGGAAGTCCTTCAGGATCCACGGTGACATGCCGCGCAGCGTTGGGATGCGGTCGACCATGCCGAGTGTCTTGCGATAGAACTCAGCTTGATATTCCTCGGAGAACTTCTCCGGCATGCCGCGCAGATCGTGGAAGCCCGCTTTGGCGTCGGCGCCGAATTCGGAGAAGATCAGCGGCTTGTTCGCGGGCACGCGGAACGAGAAGCTGGCCAGGTCGTCGAGCCGATCGGGCGTGTACCAGCCGAAATAAGTGTTGATCGCGACCACATCCAGCGCATCGGCGAGCGGGTCCGCCATGGCGATGATCGGCTTGCCGTCGGGCCCTTGCGATCGCTCGGTCAACAGCGCCGCGCTGACCAGTCGCGTGCCGTCGAGCTTGCGCACGTCGCTGACCAGGGTGCGCAGGAAAGTGTTGCGCGCATCGGTCACCGGGGTTTCATTGGCGACGCTCCAGATCGCGATCGAGGCGCGGTTGCGGTCGCGGATGATGTTCTCCGCGATCATGTTGCGCGCGGTCGCCAGCGTATCGGGATTGCTCCACGCGACGCGCCAATAGACCGGCACTTCGCTCCACACGATGATCCCCATTTCGTCGGCCAGCCGGGTCATCACCTCGGAATGCGGGTAATGGGCAAGGCGGACATAATTGCCGTGCAAACCGTCCTTGATCTCGCTGAGCAAGGCGCGTGCCGCGGCGGGAGTCATCGCGCGGGTCGGGTCGGTACCGAGCTCCTCCTCGTGTAGCGAGATGCCGCGCAGGAAGATCGGCTTGCCGTTGAGCAGGATATCGGGGCCGCGCACTTCGATCGTGCGGAATCCGACCCGGTCACGCCATTGGTCGTCACCCGCGGCGATCGTGACGTCATAGAGTTTGGGCTGTTCGGGCGACCAGCGGATCAGCGCCCGGGGGGCGGCGACCGTCGCGCGCCAATTGCCTTGTGCATCGGTAGTGCCGGCGAGGTCGACCCCGAGCGCCGCGATCTCCAGCCGGATGGCGTGATTGCCTGCCTGGGTGCCGTCGAGATGCGCGTCGACTGCGAGTTGGCCGTCACGGGTCAACCGCACCCAGGCATCATCGACATAGGTATCGGGAGTCGAGATCAGCCGGATTGGCCGGGTGATCCCGCCATAATTCTCCCAATCGGTGACCGGCGGCGGCACGGTTGCTTCGGTCGCCTGCGAATCCACCCCGACCGTGATCTGGTTGTCGCCGGCACGCAGCAATTTTGTCACCTCGAACGCGAACGGGGTGAAGCCGCCTTCGTGCCGCCCGACGGGCTTGCCGTTGAGATAGACGACGGTCGCATAATTGGCCGCGCCGAAGCGTAGGAAATAGCGGCCCTTGCGCGATGCCGGCGTCGGGAAGGTCCGCTGATACCACATCAGACCCTGGTAATAACGCAACTCGGGCGCTTCGGTCAGCCAGGACGAGGGCAGGGTGGTGACGGGCGAGCGCGCGAGATCGAACTCGTACATTGCGCGATTGTCGTCTTTCATCGCCTTGGCGACATCGAGGTCGAGATAGCGCTGCTGGCTCTCGCCCGGCGCTTCGCCGTGAAAGCCGGCAAGGCCGGCTCGGAAGGGATCGACCGAATAATGCCACGGCCCCGACAGATCGAGTCCGTCGCGCATATCGGCCGAGACGAGCAGCGGCCCGGTCTCGACCGTCGCCAGCGGCAGTGTGGGAGGGGCGGCCTGCTGCGCCACCGCGGGCGCCGCGCAGACCATCGCCGCGGCGATCAGTCGCCGGATCATCTTTGCCATCTGCACGTTCCGCTCTCCCGTTTTCAGTCTGTCGTCGTGTCGTTGCCGCGCGCGAACGCGATGCCGCGTTCGAGCCCGCGAAGCTCGGCCAGCCCGCGCAGGCGCCCGAGCAGCGAGTAGCCGGGGTTGGTCCGCTTAGTGAGGTCGTCGAGCATCTGATGGCCGTGGTCGGGGCGCATCGGAATCGAGCGGCCGCTCCGGTATTGTAGCGCGTGCACCGCGCCGACGATCGCCGTCATGTTGGCGTCGCCCTCGAGATGCGCTGCCTCGTGAAACGCGCCGTTGGTCTCTCGCTGCACCGAACGCAGATGCAGGAAGCCGATACGGTCGCCGAGCCGCTCGACCATTCCGGGAAGATCGTTGTCCGGCCGCACGCCGAACGACCCGGCGCAGAAGCAAAGTCCGTTTGATCGGTTCGGTACGCGCGCGAAGAGATCGGTGACGTCCGCCTCGGTGCTCACGACGCGCGGCAGGCCGAACATCGGAAAGGGCGGGTCGTCCGGGTGGACGACGAGCCGAATGCCCAGCTCGTCGGCGACCGGGCAAACCGCTTCGAGAAAGGCGACATGGTTTTCGCGCAGGCGGTCGGGGCCGATATCGGCGTAGCTCTGGATCGCCGCCAGGAATTCGGTCGCGGTGAAGCTTTCCTCGCTCCCCGGCAATCCGGCGATGATCGTCTGCGCCAACATGGCGCGAGCGCTGTCGTCCATTGCCTGGAACCGGCGCGCCGCCGCCTCGACCATGCCCGGTGCATAATCCTGTTCGGCGCCGGGGCGCCGCAGGATGTGGAGGTCGTATACGGCGACCGCCTCGAGCTCGAAACGCAGGGCCAGCGCGCCGTCGGGCATCGGCCAGGCCAGATCGGTCCGCGTCCAGTCGAGCACCGGCATGAAATTATAGGTGACGACGTCGATCCCGCACGCAGCCAGGTTGCGCAGGCTTTCGCGATATTGCTCGATCAACCGATCGTAATCGCGCGCCCGGGTCTTGATCCCCTCGTGCACGGGCAGACTCTCAACCACGGTCCAGCCGAGCCCGGCTTGCTCGATCATGCGCTTGCGCGCGGCGATCGCGTCGCGTGGCCAGACTTCTCCATTGGCTGTATCGTGCAAAGCGGTCACGACTTCGGTCGCGCCCGCCTGGCGGATATCGCGTAGCGACACGGGGTCGTCGGGTCCGAACCAGCGCATCGTCTGCGTCATGAACATCGTCGGTAACTGCTCCTGCATGTTGGCGTCGACCGATGGGCGCCGCCGGGCTGTTGCTTGGTATTGCCTATTCGGCGGGTTTGAATTCGAACGACATTCCCGATGCCTTGTTCGGTTGGAATCCCTTCCACAATGTCGCGGCGGGCGGTCCTGGACTGTATCCAGCATAGCGCCCGGGCGGTGCTCCCGTCCAAATTCCATCGTCGGAATTGGGTGTCAGCCCGTCGATATAAGCTGCCTTGGCGGCATCGTCCTTGACGTAGCGATCGAGGAAAGCGGTGATGAAATGCGTCTCGATCGCCATCAACCGGTCCTTGCGCCACACCGCATCCTCGAACCAGTCGATATCCCAGAAAGAGCCGCGCATTTCGGCCGGCGCGCCGATCAGCGCGATGCTGTGCGCCGCTTCGCGGAACGTCAGCAGATAGCGGGGCGCGTGCGCCTCCTGCTCGAACAATGTCCGTACGCCGGGGTTGTAGCCGACGACATGGTCCTGGCTGCCGACGATGAACAATGTCGGCGCGCGGATCGCGGCGACGCCGGGGTTAGCCCACAAATTGGTGCCGCGAAGCGTGCCGGGCGGCGAGATCGCGACCACCGCTTTCAACCCGGCGACCTTGAGTTCGCCTGCTTTGGGTCCGGTCGCGACATAAGGCGCGAGCACATTGCGCGTCGCGCCCGCCAGGCCCGGGTCGAGCGGCGCGCCCGCGGCGGTGAGCACGCCATAGCCACCCATCGAATAGCCGATCAGCACCGTGCGGTCGGCGTCGGCGGTCGCGAATGGTCCAAGCCCCGCTCGGGCGCGGCGCTGCGCCTCGGCGGCGACGAAGGCGATGTCGAGCGGCCGCCGGGCGAGTGGCCCGGCCGCCGCCGCCGCGGTGCGGATGGTGATCGGCGGATCGCGAAAGTCCGGGGCGACGACGACATAGCCCTTGCTGGCGAGATTCTCGCCCAGCCAGGACAGCACCACGGGGGTGTTGCTGTAGCCGTGTGCGAGGATGACGAGCGGAAATCGACCCTGGGCAGCCCGCGCGCTGGGCGACGCGATGCCGGCGACGGAGAAGGACACGTCCTTGCCGTTCTCTCCCGGTAACGCCGAACGGTAGGTCGTTCCCTTTCCCGGAGTGGCGGCCGGATACCAGATCTTGAGTGCCAGATGCCGGTCTATGATCGCCGGTCGATCCTGGCCCTGGAGCGGGTCGGCCTGACTGGGCTGGACGAACTCGATATCGGCGACGCCGACCGGATGTGGGCCGAGCGCAGCGAGTTCGGGCGCATCCACTCCCGGCCTCGCCGGTGCATCTTGGGCCAACGCATTTTGGGCCGGCGCGGCTGCCGCAGCGAAGAGCGCTACGGCACTTGCCATCGCCACGGGCAGCGTAAAACGAACTATCATGCCGCTCCCAATTCCACTCGAAGCGGCGGGGCAGTACGCGCCCCGCCTCGCCATCAGAAGTTCACGCCGAGCCGCAGCCCGCCATAGCGGCGAAAGTCACGCGGCAGCAGCGCCTGTGTCGCGACCTTGTTGCCGAAATTGCCCGCCGTGTTGACCAGCGCCGGATAATATTGAACGTCGAACAGGTTGTTGACGAACGCGACGATTTCCCACTTGCGGTCCTTGTCGCGCACGCCGAGGCCAGCATTGACGATGCTATAGGCCTTTTGGAACGTCTGGGGGTCTTCGGCGACATAATAGACGCTGCTCTGATATTGCCAGTTTGCCTGCGCGACTCCCTTGAGATTGCCGCCCAGCGACGGGGAATAATCGGCGCCAAGGGAGAATTTCCATTTAGGCGCTTGAACGGCGCGGGCGCCGGTCAGGTTTTGATAGGTGGGCGATGTCGGCGGAAGGCAAGTAACCGGGATTTGCTGCAGCGGATAACATTGAGCAACCGGATACGACGTATATTTGGCGTCAAGATAGGCGACAGACCCCGTGAGATTGAAGTCGTCGCCAAGCCGCGCTGAACTGTCGACTTCGACACCCTTGGTGTTGAGGCCACCGACGTTGGTCAGGCGAAAATTCTGAGTTCCGCCGACAGTCTCGATCGTCTGTGCCTGCAGGTTTTTGTAATTGGTATCGAAATAGGTGAGGTTGAAGGTCACGCGCCGGTCGAGAAACTGCGTACGCACGCCGATTTCCTTGTCGCGCGACCGTTCAGGTTTGATCGGGCCTGCATCGGCGCGCGCCTGGTTGAAGCCGGTAGTGAGATCGTATGTCTGGCCCTTGTATCCCGTCGAATAGGTGGCGAAGAACATCAGATCAGGCGTGACTTCGTAACGGCCGCTGATCCGGTAGGTGCCGGCGGTATCGGAGGCGCTACCGGCAAAGAATTGTGAGCCCACGGGTGCGCGATTGTCCTGGAAGGTATAGGACACCTTCTCGTTCTGGACGCGGCCACCGGCCGTCAGGGTGAGGTGCGGCACGATCTCCCAGTCGATCTGGGCAAAGCCGGCGATCTGCTCCGATTTCGACGTCGCATACCAATCGGCCGGCGCGAAATAGGGCCCGCGCATGAACGGGCGCTCGAACTTCACGTTCGCATAATAGGCGCCGAGCGTATAGCGGAACGGCTTGGCGCTCGACGAGAGCAGGCGGACTTCCTGGGTGAACAGCTGCGACCGGAATGCCCCGACCTGGATGTTGCTACCGATCGTGGCGGTCGACGAAGTGTCGTCATGGTCGAGATAGTCGTCGAGGCGGAACTTGTCATAGGAGGTGAGCGACACGAGCGTCATGTCGCCCAGCCCGATTTCTCCACGTAGGGAGGCGCCGCCGCCCTGGTATTTTGTGCGCGAATTGTAATTGTTGCTGATGTCCTGATTGTCCGGGCCGATCGTTACGCCGGGCATCGTCACCGCCTGGGTCTGGCCTGGCGTGGCGCGGAGCAACGCCGCCGGGTCCATGCGGATGAACGGGCGTCCGACCGTGGTGTTGCCGTTGAGGTAATTGCCCGACAGGGTGAGGGTGACGTTCGACGCCGGCTCCCAGCGAAGTTTGCCGCGGGTATTGAACGCCTCACGCCCGTTCACTTTCTTGCCATTGAACAGGTTGCGGACATTGCCATCCCAATTCGAATAGCTGGCCGACAGGACATAGCCGAGTTGCGAATTGATCGGGCCGGAAACGCTGAAATTGCCGCCATATTCGCTGTCGGTGGTGCCCATCACGTTGAATCGGGCGTGGAACGTGTCGGTGGGCTGGCGCGTGATGATGTTGATCAGGCCGGCCGAGGCCGACTTGCCGTAGAGCGTGCTCTGCGGGCCGCGCAGCACTTCGATCCGTTCGACATCGGGCAGGTCGGTAAAGGCACGCGCCTGGAACGCGAGCGGGACTTCGTCGACCAGCACCGCGACACTCGGCTCGACGCCGATGCCGAACGCGAAGGTGCCGACGCCGCGCAGCGAGACATTGGCGTTGACCGGATGTTCGGCCGGGCGGACCGTCAGCGATGGCGCGATCTTGCCGAGATCCTGGAACTGGGTGACGCCGGAAGCCTTGAGCTGGGCCTCGCTGACCACGGAGACGGCCAGCGGCACCTTCTGGATATTTTCCGAGCGCTTCTGGGCGGTGATGATGATGTCGCCGGGAACGGGCTGGTTCGTCTCGGCAGTTGCAGGGCTGTTCTGGGGTGCAGCCGCGTCCGGCGCGCTCTGGCCGGGATCGGCCGGTTTGTCCGCTCGAGCCAGTGCCGGCGTCGCGCAGAGCGCGAGCGACAGGGCCAGCGCCCCCTGTCCGACAGATGCATGCAATCCGATCATCCTACCCTCTCCGATGTCGTGCACCGGGTCTTTTCGCCGATGCTTCGGCGGTTCGACTAGCAAATGGTCTGACCAAATGCAAGGATTGCCTGACAATCGTTCGTCAGACCACCTTACCAAAGAAGGTCGCTGTTGCTGCTGCGTGCGGGCTTTGGTAAGTATCAACCGGTTATGTCGACACAGAGATTGATCAGGCCAGTTACCAAGCAAACCGGGATCGCGTCGCAGCCTGACGGGCGTAAGCTTTATCAGCAGGTCGCCGCGTCCGTCGCGGAGGCGATCCAGCGCGGGGACTTCTCGCCGGGCCAGCGCATTCCGTCGGAACGCGAGCTAGCCGACGAATACAAGGTCAGCCGCCCGACGATCCGGGAGGCGATGATCGCGCTCGAAGTCATCGGCATCGTGCGGTCGCGCCACGGTTCGGGAATCTTCGTCGTCGACAATCCGCCGCTCGACACGCCGATGATCGGGCTCGATATCGGCGCGTTCGAGCTGACCGAGGCGCGCCGCCTGTTCGAAGGCGAGGCGGCGGCGCTCGCCGCGGTGTCGATCACCGACGAGGAGATCGCCGCGCTCGAAGTCCTGATCGGCGACATGGAGCGCGAGAACGAGGAAAATGTCAGCGGCGAACATGCCGACCGCGAATTCCACCTGGCGATCGCACGGGCCACGCGCAATTCGGCGGTGGTCGACGTGGTCGAATCGCTGTGGGATGCGCGAACCCGTTCGCCACTCTGCCAGCATATGCTCGAACGCGCGCGCAGCGTCGGCGTGGTACCGCGGATCGACGAGCATCAGACGATCCTGGCGGCGCTGCGCGAGCGCAACTCCAAGGCGGCGCGCAAGGCGATGCGTGACCATCTCGCGCGCGTGATCGACGGGCTGCTCAAGGCGACCGAGAGCGATGCGTTCGAACGCGCCCGCGCCGAGGTGGAGGCCAGGCGTACCGATCTGGCGCGCCGCGTCGCGATCTGAGATCCGGGCTGCGCTGGGTTCCTATTCCTGAAGCGGGTGAATTTGACCTGATCCGTTCACCCTCACCCTTCCCACCGGCTGAGGCG
>NZ_BCYZ01000048.1 GCF_001598455.1 Sphingomonas pruni NBRC 15498 | reverse complement strand
TTCCTCCATCGCCGCGATCACCTTGGGGTGCTGACCCATCGCCAGATAATCGTTCGAGCACCACACCGTGATCGGCATCGGCCCATTGTGCCCGGCAAAACACCGCGCATTGGGAAACATCCCCTTGTTGCGCAGGATGTCGATGAACACGCGATACCGCCCCTCGGCATGCAGCCGGTCGATCGCCTGGGTGAATACCCGCGAATAATCGACGGGCCGCGCGGTGGAGTCGCTCATGAAACGCGCCAATAACGTGGGTTTTGCCGATTTTCCATGGGTAACACGTGCAAAGGGCGCAATCGCGACGCTGCTCTACGTCAACGCAAGTGTCGCATTGCTGTGCTATGGAGCGAGTCGTCGTCGGCGTTCCCGAATTCGAGCAGGCTGGCGATTGAGAGCAGCAGGAACGCTCCCGCTTGAGTCGTCGGAGCCAATGCGATGGCCGATCAGATTGGCCCAACAGGCCAGGACGTAGAGTATCTCGCCCGGCGCGAGGCGCAGGAACGGATCGCGGCCCGGCAATCCGCAGATCCCTCTGCCCGTCGCGCTCACCAAGCGCTGGCCGAGCAATATGCCCGGCGATTGCGCATGCCACCAGCCCGGGTGAGCTAGGCGACGTCCAGGAAACCCTCCCCGCCAGGGGGAGGATTGAATCTAAAGCGACTCGGCCCGGTTGATGCCGTAACGCGCCAGTGCCGGTGCAAGGTGGCGTTCGGCGTCGCCGAACCGGGTAAACACCGCGCGATGCTGCGGCGCTACGGGCCAATCCTGTCCCTCGGTCAAATGCGCGACTCGCCGCGCGATCCCGGGCGCGCCATCGACGAAGCGGACCGGATGCGGCGCGGATGCGGCGAGCTCGTCGCTGACCAATGGAAAATGCGTGCAGGCATTGACCACGACATCGATACGCTCGCCCCCGGGCTGGTCGAACAGTCCGGCGATCGCCGCACGATATTCGGCGATCGGCCGCTTTTCGCCCTGGAGCTTGGCCTCGGCGAGTTCGACCAACGCGGCCGAGCCGTGCCGCAGGACGATGCAATCGCCGGCAAAGCGCGCGGCGAGATCGTCGACATAAGGCTGGCGCACGGTCGCGTCGGTGCCGAGTACGCCGATCACGCGCGTCTTGCTGATTGCGGCGGCAGGCTTGATCGCCGGCACGGTGCCGACGATCGGCAGATCGAGCGCGGCGCGCACGGCGCCGAGCGCGATCGTCGACGCGGTGTTGCACGCGATCACGATCAGCCGCGGATCGTAGCGCTCGGCCAGTCGTCCGAGCAAAGCCGGCACGCGGGCCGCGATCTCCAGCTCGCTCTTGGTGCCGTAGGGGAACCCCGCCGAATCGGCGACATAGACCAACGGCGCCCGAGGCAGCAGTGCCTGGGTAGCGGCGAGCACCGACAGCCCGCCGACGCCGGAATCGAACAACAATAACGGGCGATCGTCCATGCGCGGCCTCTAGGGGGATGCATCCATTCTGATCAAGATAAGTGGCGTCGGTCCCCACGCTAGATTATGTATCGGGGCAATTGGGGAGCGTTCACGTGGCAACGGAATATCTATGGGCAGCGCCGGCCGGCGCCGTGCTGCTCGGTTACCTTCTCGGCTCGATCCCGTTCGGCGTCATCCTGACCCGCGCGTTCGGCGCCGGCGATCTTCGTCAGATCGGGTCGGGCAATATCGGCGCGACCAACGTCTTGCGGACGGGGCGGAAGGGCCTGGCCGCCGCAACCTTGCTGCTCGATCTCGCCAAGGGCGCCGCTGCGGTGCTGATCGCCGGCTGGCTGTTTCACGGCCATCAGATCCCCGCCGCCGCGGCTGCCTTGCTCGGCCATTGCTACCCGATCTGGCTGAAGTTCAAGGGCGGCAAGGGAGTCGCCACCCTGATGGGGATCGTGCTCGCGCTGCATTGGCCGATCGGGCTGGTCTACGCCCTGGTCTGGCTCGGATTGCTTGGCGTGCTCCGGATCTCATCGGTCGCGGGAATGGCCGCGGCGGTTTCCGCGCCGGTCGCCGCCGCGGTGCTGGGCGATTTCGATGCGGTGTTCCTGCTCGTCGCGCTGGCGCTGATCGTGCTCTGGAAGCATCGCGCCAATGTCGAGCGGCTGATCCAGGGCAACGAGCCGAGGATCGGCGTCAAGAAGGATGGCTGATCCCCGCGTCGCGCGGTTGCGGCTGATCCGTACGCCGACGATCGGCCCCGTCACCTATCGCCAGTTGCTCGCCCGCTTCGGCAGCGCCGAGCGCGCGATCGAGGCGCTACCCGATCTCGTCGCGCGCGGCGGCGGCAAGCCGCCCCGCATCGCCGACGTCGCGATGGTCGAACGCGAGATCGCCCGGGTCGAGACGCTCGGCGCGCGCTATCTGTTCATCGACGACGCCGATTATCCGCCGTTGCTCGCCGAGCTCGACAATGCGCCCGCGGTGATGACGATCAGGGGCGACACCGGACTGTTCGCGCGCACCAGCGTCGCGATGGTCGGCGCCCGTAACGCGTCGGCCGCGGCATGCCGCTTCGCGCGCGGGCTGGCGGTCGAGCTGGGGCGCGAGGGCGTGGTGATCGTGTCCGGGCTGGCGCGCGGGCTCGACACCGCGGCGCACCAGGGATCGCTGGCGACGGGCACGATCGGGGTAATTGCCAGCGGCATCGACATTGCCTTCCCGCCCGAGAATGGCGCGCTGCAGGACCGGGTCGCCGAGCAGGGCCTGCTGATCGCCGAGCAGCCGCCGGGGAGCGAACCGTTGGCGCGCAATTTCCCGCACCGCAACCGCGTCATTGCCGGGCTGGCGACCGGCACCGTGGTGGTCGAGGCGGCGCCGCGATCGGGGTCGCTGATCACCGCGCGGCTGGCGGCGGGGGCGGGACGTGACGTCATGGCGGTGCCCGGCAGCCCGCTCGAGCCGCGCGCCCAGGGTTGCAACCTGTTGATCCGCGAGGGCGCGACGCTGGTGCAATCGGCCGCCGACATCTTGGAGACGATCCGCCCGATCGACCCGCGCATGGTGCGCGCACCGGCCAGCCCGTTCGACGGGCGCCGCGGCGGCGAGCCCGGCGACGCCGACCGCCGCGCGCTGACCGCCCTGCTCGGGCCGGTTCCGGTCGCGATCGACGAACTGATCCGCCAGTCGGGCTTGCCGCCCGCGACGGTGGCGTTGGTCCTGCTCGAACTCGAATTGGCTGGTCGGATCGAGCGCCATGCCGGGGGGCGGGTATCGCTGACGTGATGGCATCTATTGCCGAGTTTGAAGCCGCGCGGCAGATAGGCCGCGATTAAAGCGAGGGGAGTGATTGATGGGCAGCGGCCAACCGCAAGACGGCATATGAGTCCGGGAACGGCCCGCTGGCTGTTCCGTGGTGCCGCGATCTACGGCCTGATCGTCCTGTTGCCGCTCTATCTCCTCGAGCATCAGGTGGCAGCCCCGGCCGCAGCGCTGGCCCATCCGGAATATTATTACGGCTTTATCGGCGCGGCCGCGGCGTGGCAGCTCGTCTATTGGACGATCGGCGGCGACCCGGTCCGCTATCGCGCGTTCATGCCGCTCGGCGTCATCGCCAAGTTCGGTTTCTGGATTCCGACATTTTTGTTGTGGTTGAATGGACGCACGCCGACCTCCACCTTTGCGGTGACGAACGTCGATCTCCTCCTGGGCATCGGCTTCTTCGTCGCCTGGTGGGGGCTCAAGGCACCCGCTTGACGGGCATCATCGGGGCTCCCCATCCTCGCGCGTACACGTAAGGACCGCTTTTTACCGCCATGCAGCTTGTCATCGTCGAATCGCCCGCCAAGGCGAAAACCATCGAGAAATATCTGGGCAGCGACTATCGCGTTCTCGCGAGCTACGGCCATGTCCGCGACTTGCCGCCCAAGGACGGATCGGTCGATCCCGATGCCGGCTTCGCGATGGATTGGGAAAATTACGCCGACAAGGCGAAGCAGCTCAAGGCGATCACCGACGAGGCCAAGAAGGCCGATCGCCTGATCCTGGCGACCGACCCCGATCGCGAGGGCGAGGCGATTTCGTGGCACGTCCAGGAAGTGCTGCGCAACCGCAAGGCACTGCCCAAGCAGGTCGAGCGCGTCACCTTCAACGCGATCACCAAGGCGACCGTGACCGAAGCGATGCAGCATCCGCGTCAGCTCGACGAGGATCTGATCGACGCGTATCGGGCCCGTCGCGCGCTCGATTATCTGGTCGGCTTCACCTTGTCGCCGGTGTTGTGGCGCAAGTTGCCTGGCGCCAAGTCGGCGGGCCGCGTCCAGTCGGTCGCGCTACGCCTGATCGTCGACCGCGAGCGCGAGATCGAGGCGTTCGTCGCGCAGGAATATTGGTCGGTCGCCGCAACGCTGGAACAGGACGGCACGCCGTTCACCGCGCGCCTCGTCAAATGGAATGGCGAGAAGCTCGACCGCCTGTCGATCGGCAAGGAAGGCGATGCGCTCAAGGCGAAAGCCGACGTCGAGAATGGCCGCTTCACCGTCCAGTCGGTCGAGACCAAGCCCGCGACGCGCAACCCGCCGCCGCCCTTCACCACCTCGACGCTGCAACAGGAAGCCGCGCGCAAACTCGGCTTCTCGGCCAGCCATACGATGCGTATCGCCCAGGCGCTCTACGAGGACGGCGCGATCACCTATATGCGGACCGACGGCGTCCAGATGGACGGCAGCGCGATTTCCGATGCGCGCAAGGCGATCACCGAGCGCTATGCCGCCAATTACGTGCCTGACAAGCCGCGCCAATACCAGACCAAGGCCAAGAATGCGCAGGAAGCGCACGAGGCGATCCGCCCGACCGATTTCCGCCGCGACCATGCCGGGTCGGGCGACCATGCCCGGCTGTACGAGCTGGTCTGGAAGCGCGCGATGGCGAGCCAGATGGCCTCGGCGCAGATGGAGCGCACGACGATCGACCTCGCCGACGGCACCGGCCGCCACGGCTTGCGCGCGACCGGGCAGGTCGTGCTGTTCCCCGGCTATCTCGCGCTCTATGAAGAGGGCCGTGACGATGAGGGCGACGAGGAATCGCGCCGCCTGCCGCGGCTGCGCGACGGCGACGTGCCGGCCAAGCGCGACGTCAGCGCCGAGCAGCATTTCACCCAGCCGCCGCCGCGCTTTTCCGAGGCGTCGCTGGTCAAGCGGCTCGAGGAGCTCGGCATTGGGCGGCCCTCTACCTATGCGTCGATCATCCAGACGCTCAAGGACCGCGACTATGTGCGGGTCGAGAAGAATCGCTTCTTCGCCGAGGAATCGGGCCGGCTGGTGACGGCGTTCCTCGAACGATTCTTCGAGAAATATGTCAGCTTCGACTTCACCGCGGGACTCGAGGACGAGCTCGACGAGATTTCGGGCGGCCGCGCGCAATGGCAGGCCGTGCTCGAGGCCTTCTGGCGCGACTTCAAGCCGCGCACCGCCGAAGTGATGGAGTTCAAGCCGTCCGAAGTGACGCAGCAGCTCGACGAGTTCCTCGCGCCTTACCTCTTCCCTGACAAGGCAGATGGCGGCGATCCGCGGCTGTGCCCCAATTGCGGCAAGGGCCAATTATCCTTGCGCGGCGGCCGGTTCGGCGCGTTCATCGCCTGCTCCAACTATCCCGAGTGCAAATATACCCGCCGCTTCGCCCAGGCGGGTGCCGCGGACGGCGAGGATACAGGCCCCGAATCGCTCGGCAAGGATCCGGCGACGGGGTTGGAAGTCGAGCGCAAGGCAGGCCGGTTCGGGCCGTACATCCAGCTCGGCGAAGGCAAGGACGCCAAGCGCGCCTCTATCCCCAAGGATATCGAGCTCGACCTCGACTGGGCCTTGAAGCTGCTGAGCCTGCCGCGTGAAATCGGGGCGCATCCGGAGACGGGCAAGCCGATCACCGCGTCGATCGGCCGTTACGGCCCCTATTTGGCGCATGACGGCAAGTACGCCCGGCTGCAGTCCACCGCCGAAGTGTTCGAGACCGGCATGAACGCAGCGGTGGTCAAACTGGCCGAAGCGGCAGCGAATGGCGGCCGCCCGACGCGCGGCTCGCAGGCCCCGCTCAAGGTGCTGGGCGCGCATCCGCGCACCGAGGCCGAGATCAAGCTGATGGAAGGGCGCTATGGCGCCTATGTCACCGACGGCACGACCAATGCGACCTTGCCCAAGACGATCGACAAGGATCAGCTGACCCTGGAGGAAGCCGCGCAATTGATCGACGCGCGGGCGGCCGCGGCTCCGGCCAAAGGGAAGCGGGGAGCGAAGAAGGCGCCAGCGAAGAAGGCAGCGGCGAAGAAGGCGCCGGCCAAAAAGAAGGCCGCGGCAAAGTGATCGTCACCCCAGCGCAAGCTGGGGTCTTAAGGAAGGAAAATACGGCGCGAGATCCCAGCTTTCGCCGGGATGACGGCTTGTCAGGCGGCGCGGCGGCTCGTTGCGTTCAACCACGACCGGGCGCGGGTCTGCGCCTCGGCGATCTCGCGCGCGGTCATCTCGTCGGCCACTTCGGCGCGGCAATGGCGCGCGCCCTCATGGCCGCCACGCGACGCGGCGAGGTTGAACCATTTGTGCGCCTCGACCAGGTCGAGATCGACTCCGTTCGCGCCGGTCGAATAATCGACCCCGAGATCGTAACAGGCGTTCCAATCACCACGCGCGGCATCGATCAACCGGCTTTCGATCAGAAATCGTGCACTCTTCAGGCTGCTGCCCATCTCGCCAACCCCTTTATCCCTTTGGCCGGGCTACCTTGGGGGGCGAGCGGTCAACAAATGGTTAACGCCGCTTAACCACGAAATTCAGGGTGCTATGTCGAGATTGTCGATCAGCCGCGTGGTGCCGATGCGCGCGGCGGCGAGCAGGCGGCGCGGCTGGCCCGGGACGGAGTCGCCGAGCGTGGCTGCATCGACCAGCGAGATATAGTCGGCGACGAACCCCGCCTGGATGAGTGACGCCATGGCGGCAGCGTGCCAGCCCGGCTCTCCCGCCTCGATCGCGCGCTTCGCCTCCGCCAGCGTGCGCGGCAGCGCCACCGCTCGGGCGCGCTCGTCGGGCGAGAGGTAGATGTTGCGCGACGACAGCGCGAGCCCGTCCGCCTCGCGCACTGTCGGCACGCCGACGATCTCCAACCCCAAATCGAGATCGGCGACCATGCGGCGGATCACCGCTAGCTGCTGGAAATCCTTTTCGCCGAAGAACGCGGAATCCGGGCGCACCTGGTTGAACAATTTGGTCACGACCGTCGCGACGCCGTCGAAATGGCCGGGGCGCGCGGCGCCGTCGAGCCCGTCGCTCACACCCGATACCGACACGTTGGTGGCGAAGCCCGCCGGGTACATGTCGTCGACTCCGGGCATCCACAGCAAGTCGCAGCCATGCGCGATCAGCAGCGCCTTGTCGGCTTCCGCCGGGCGCGGATAGCGCGACAAATCCTCGTTCGGCCCGAATTGCTTCGGGTTGACGAAGATCGAGGCGACGATCTTCGCACCCATCGCCCGCGCGGCATCGACCAGTGCCATATGCCCGGCATGGAGCGCGCCCATCGTCGGGACGAGCGCGACGCGCGCGCCGTCGCCGCGCAGGCTGGCGACCGCGCGTCTCAAATCGGGCAGATGATGGACAATTTGCATGGGACTTGCCGCTTCGATAGACGAGGGTTCGCCTGTAAAAGGCGCGGGGCATCTCAGGCAACCAGGGTCTTTACGTGGCGGACGCCAACAAACCACATATGATCGTCTTCGCCAACGAAAAGGGCGGGACCGGCAAGTCGACCACCGCGGTCCATGTCGCAATCGCTCTGCAGTCGCGTGGCGCGCGCGTCGCGGCGTTCGACCTCGACCATCGCCAGCGCACCATGGCGCGCTATTTCGAGAATCGCGTCGCCACCGCGAAGCGCACCAGCCGCAAGCTGCCGACGCCGGTCTTTGCCGCGCATGACGGCGAGAGTCTCGAATTCTTCGATGGCACGCTCGACCGGCTGTGCGCCGACGCCGATTTCGTGGTGATCGACACGCCGGGCCGCGACGACCGCTTCGGGCGGCTGGCGGCGAGCCGCGCCGACACCCTGGTCACGCCGATGAACGACAGCTTCGTCGATTTCGACCTGATCGGCCAGGTCGATCCCGACACCTACAAGGTGACCCGGCCGAGCTTCTACGCCGAACTGATCTGGGACGCGCGCAAGGCTCGCGCCAAGGCCGACGGCGTCGCGATCGACTGGGTCGTACTGCGCAATCGCCTCCAGCATATCGAGGCGCGCAACATGCGCCGCGTGTCCGAGGCGCTCGACCAACTCGCCAAGCGCGTTGGCTTCCGCATCATCCCGGGCCTGGGCGAACGCGTCATCTATCGCGAATTGTTCCCCAAGGGGCTGACGATGATCGACAGCCGCGATTTCGGCGAAATGGGCCTGGCGCATGTCGCCGCGCGGCAGGAATTGCGCGAGATGATGGCGGCGCTCGCTCTGCCCGAGCCGGTCATGCCGCTCTTCGCCTGACATGGCCAAGCTCATCCTGGCGCTGGCCGTGGCCTGGTTCGGCTGGTGGCTGTGGCAAGGGCCCAAGAAGGTCTGGACCGACGGTCGCCGCAAGCCACAGCGCAGCGAGGACGAGATCGGCGCGCTGGCCGTGCTGGGGCTCGATCCCGGCGCCACGCGCGACGAGATTCGCGGCGCGCATCGCCGCCTGCTGCGCAACGTCCACCCAGACCATGGCGGCACCGACGAGCTCGCTCGTCGCGTCAATGAGGCGCGCGACATCCTATTGAAGCCGAGTTCAGACCCCGGGGATTGAACTTTTTCCCTGCTCGGCGGATTGGGCGCGCATCAACCTGACGGGAGCCCCCATGACCCACCGTTTCGATCCGACGTCCCTGCGCGAATACGATATCCGCGGAGTCGTCGGCAAAACCCTGTCGACCGACGACGCCCGCGCGATCGGCCGCACCTTCGGCACCATCGTGCGCCGCGCCGGCGGCATCCGCGTCGCGGTGGGACGCGACGGCCGGACCTCGTCGCCGGCGATGGAAACGGCTTTGGTCGACGGGCTGCTCGCCTCGGGCGTCAACGTGATCCGCACCGGCATGGGGCCGACCCCGCAGCTTTACTGGGCAGAGGCCGAGCTGGAAGTCGATGGCGGCATCCAGATCACCGGCAGCCACAATCCGGCCGAATATAACGGCTTCAAGATGGTGCTGCAGCATCGCCCGTTCTTCGGCGAGGATATCCAGACTCTCGGCCGGATGGCGGCCGAGGGCGATTGGGAAGAAGGCCAGGGCGAGGTCGCCGATGCCGATATCGTCGACGATTATGTCGGCCGGCTGATGGCCGGCTATTCGGGCGGCGCCTACCGGATCGGCTGGGACGCGGGCAATGGCGCCGCCGGGCCGGTGGTCGAGAAGCTGACCAAGTTGCTGCCGGGCGAGCATCATCTGCTGTTCACCGAGGTCGACGGCACTTTCCCCAATCATCATCCCGACCCGACCGAGGAAAAGAACCTGGCGCACCTCAAGGCGCTGGTAGCGGAGAAGGGACTCGATTTCGGCGTCGCGTTCGACGGTGACGGCGACCGGATCGGCGCGATCGACGGCAAGGGCCGGGTGATCTGGGGCGACCAGATCCTCTCGATCCTGGCCGAACCGGTGCTGAAGGAAGTGCCGGGCGCGACGATCATCGCAGACGTCAAGGCGAGTCAGGCGCTCTATGACCGCATCGCCGAGCTGGGCGGGCAGCCGCTGATGTGGAAGACAGGGCACAGCCTGATCAAGACCAAGATGAAGGAGACGCACGCGCCGCTCGCCGGCGAGATGTCGGGCCACATCTTCTTCGCGCACGATTTCTACGGCTTCGACGACGCGCAATATGCCGCCGTCCGGCTGATCCGCGCGGTGCATATGATCGGCAAGTCGATGACCGAGATCAAGGACGCGATGCCGGTGATGGTCAACACGCCGGAAATGCGCTTCCAGGTCGATGAGAGCCGCAAATTCGCGGTGATCGACGAGGTGCTCGACCGGCTCGAGACCGAAGGCGCCGACGTCAACCGCACCGATGGCGCCCGCGTCACCACGCCCGACGGCTGGTGGCTGCTGCGCGCGTCGAACACCCAGGACGTGCTGGTCGCGCGTGCCGAGGCTAAGGACCAGGCGGCACTCGACCGCCTGCTCGCGCAGATCGACGCCCAGCTGGCGGCGAGTGGGTTGGAGCGCGGGCCGCAAGCGGGTCATTGAGTCCCTGCTCGTCATTCCGGTGCATACTGGACCATTAGTGGATGCCGAACAGACGGCTGGACGACATGCCCTAATTCGTCACCCCGGCCTTGTGCCTGTCGAGCTTTGGCCCGCCCCCGGCAGGCCAAAATCGTGTCCGGAGGACACGATTTCGCTCGACACCACTCCTCCACAACCGAGATACGGCGTTGTTGCACGGTGGATGCCGGCACAAGGCCGGCATGACGGAGAAAAGGCTGGCGACGCAAACCCCAGACATTGGCGCCCTGTAGCGTCGCCCGGGGTCGCTTTTCGGCCTTAAAGCGCCCACATACGGCCAATGGCATCCCCCTCCATCATCCGTGTCATCGACCTCGAGACCACAGGCGATGCGCCGCCGCAGCACGGCGTGCTCGAGATCGGCTGGCAGGACGTCGCGCTCGGCGCCGATGGCCGCTGGGAATTGTATGGTGAGGGCGGCAGCCGGATGGTCAATCCCGGCCGGCCGATCCCGCCGATCACCCAGGCGATCCACCATATTCTCGACGAACAGGTCGCCGACGCGCCTTATTGGATCGACGTCGCCCGCCCCGTGCTCGATCCCTATCCACGCCGCCTCGCGCTCGCCGCGCATCGCGCCGATTTCGAGCAGCAATTCTGCACGCCGACGCTGACGCATGGCGCCGACTGGATCTGCACCTGGAAATGCGCGCTCAGGCTATGGCCCGATTCGCCGAGCTTCTCCAACCAGGTGCTGCGCTATTGGCGCAAGCCGGAACGGCTGGTGCATGAGCGCGGCTTGCCGGCGCACCGTGCCTTTCCCGACGCCTATGTCACCGCCCACCATTTGCGCGACATGCTCAACGAAGCCTCGGTCGCGCAATTGATCGAATGGTCGAATCAGCCCGGCCTGCTGCCTCGCGTGCGCTACGGCCCCGATCGCGGCAAGGAATGGAGCGAGATCGCCGAGGACAGCCTCGCCGGCTTCCTGACCGACCGCGACCCCGACATACGCTTCACCGCGGAGACCGAACTCGCGCGGCGGCGCGGCGGCGGCGCGGTCGGGCGCGCCAATATGCAGGGTCTGTTGCTGTAACGACTACCCCGCGGCGGTCTTTACCGCGTCGCAGATACGGTCGACCACCGCCTCGACCTGGGCGGCATCCTCGCCTTCGGCCATCACGCGGATTACCGGCTCGGTGCCCGACGGGCGGATCACCAGCCGGCCCTTGCCCTCGAGTTCACCCTCGGCATCGGCGATCACGGCCTTGACGCCGGCATCGTCGAGCGGCTTGCCGCCCTTGAACCGCACGTTCTTGAGCAATTGCGGCAGCGGGTCGAAGCGGTGCAGCAATTCGCTCGCGGGAATCCCCGACCGCACCAGTTCGGCGAGGATCTGCAGCGCGGCGACCAGCCCGTCGCCGGTGGTAGCGTAATCCGACAGGATGATGTGTCCCGATTGCTCGCCGCCGACATTATAGCCCTGGCCGCGCATCGCCTCGAGCACGTAGCGGTCGCCGACCTTGGTCCGGATCAGCTTGATTCCTTGCGCGCTGAGATGGCGTTCGAGCCCCAGGTTCGACATCACCGTCGCGACCAGCCCGCCATTGCGGAGATTGCCGGCGCGCGCCCAGCCGGTCGCGATCACCGCCATCAGCTGGTCGCCATCGATCACCCGTCCGGTCTCGTCGACCACGATCAGCCGGTCGGCATCGCCATCGAGCGCGATGCCGATATGCGCGCCGCTCGCGACCACCGTCTCGCACAAGGTCTGCGGCGCGGTCGATCCGACCTGGTCGTTGATATTCTTGCCGTTGGGCGTGACGCCGATCGCGATGACCTCGGCCCCCAATTCCCACAAGGCCGAGGGCGCGACCTGATAGGCGGCGCCATTGGCGCAATCGACCACGACCTTGAGGCCGTCGAGCGTGAGGTCGTCGGGAAAGGTCGCCTTGGCGAAATGGATATAGCGCCCGCGCGCATCCTCGACCCGGCGCGCACGGCCGATATCGGGCGCGTCGGCGAGCGTAACCTCGCCGTCGATCAACGCTTCGATCGCCATTTCGTCGGCGTCGGACAATTTATACCCGTCCGGGCCGAACAATTTGATGCCGTTATCGGCGTAAGGGTTGTGGCTGGCCGAGATCATCACGCCGAGATCGGCGCGCATCGACTTGGTCAGCATGCCGATCGCCGGGGTCGGCAGCGGCCCGAACAGAGTGACGTCCATGCCGACGCTGGTGAACCCCGCGACCAGCGCGTTTTCGAGCATATAACCCGACAGCCGCGTGTCCTTGCCGATCACCACGCGGTGCTTGTGGTCACCGCGGACGAAATGCGCGCCGGCCGCCATGCCGACCTTCATCGCCATCTCCGCCGTCATCGGCTGGACATTGGTGAGGCCGCGAATTCCGTCTGTGCCGAAATATTTTCTTGCCATTCTGACCGTTTCCGTCCGCTATCCCGCGCTCTTGGCCGGGCGTGATAGCGCGGCAATCGGAGAAGGGCGAGCATGTCGCAAGCATTGAGGATTCTGATCGCGCTGGTCGGCGGGTTGGTGCTGGGTATCGCGCTCGCCAATTGGGCGCCAGTTCCGGGCGCAACGATGCTCTACGTTACCAAGCTGATCGGCGGGGCCTGGCTCCATGGCCTGCAGATGGTGATCGTCCCGCTGGTCGTCGCCTTGCTGGTGATCGGCATCGCCGCGTCAGCGGAGGCCGCGCGCGCCGGACGGATCGCCGGGCGCGCGCTGCTCTTCTTCGTCGTCATCCTGTGGATCAACACGATCATGTCGGCGGTGATCACGCCGCTGTTGCTGCGGCTATTCCCGCTCCGCGCGGAATGGGCCGAGGCGCTGAAGGCGTCGCTGTCGAGCGCCAAAACCGCCGGCCAGGTGCCGACCTTGGCCGATTTCTTCGACAAGATCGTGCCGACCAACATCATCGACGCCGCGGCGACCGACGCCTTCCTGCCACTGACCGTATTCGCGATGGTGTTCGCCTTTGCCATCACCCGGCTCGAGCCCGACCGCCGCAAGATGATGGTCGATTTTTTCCAGGCGATCGCCGATGCGATGATCGTCGTGATCGGCTGGGTACTGGTGCTCGCCCCGCTCGGCGTGTTCTGCCTGGCCTTCGGAGTCGGCATGCAGACCGGCGCGGCCGCGTTCGGGGCGCTGGCGCACTATATCCTGACCGTCTCGACCCTGGGTATCCTGGTTCTGCTGTCCGCTTATCCGATCGCCGCGATCGGATCGCGGGTGAGCATCGGCCGCTTCGCGCGCGCGGTGCTGCCAAGCCAGATCGTCGCGATCAGCACGTCGTCCTCGCTCGCCTCGCTGCCGACCATGCTCAGGTCGAGCGAGGAGATCGGTGCGCCGGCGCGCGTGTCGGGCATCGTCCTGCCGATCGCGGTCGCGGTGTTCCGCGCCACCAGCCCGGCGATGAACCTGGCGGTGGCGCTCTATGTCGCACATCTGACCGGGACGCCTATCGGCCCCGGCCAGCTTGCCGCCGGCGTGGTGACGGCCGCGATCACGACGATGGGGTCGGTGTCCTTGCCCGGCACGATCAGCTTCTTCGCTTCGGTCGCGCCGGTATCGGTGGCAATGGGCGTGCCGCTGGAGGCATTGGGGCTGTTGGTCGCGGTCGAGACGATCCCCGACTTGTTCCGCACGCTCGGCAACGTGACGATGGACGTCGCGGTCACTGGGACGATCGCGGCGCGGAGCGGTATCACCACCGACACCGAAAGCGAAACCGACCGCATGATCGAGGAGATTCCGGCATGAAATACCGCACGCTCGGCAGCCATGACGGCGGCTTGAAAGTCTCGGCGATCGGCATCGGCTGCATGCCGATGATCCGCAACGGCAACATCAATTACGGCCGCGCCGACGACGATGAATCGATCCGCACGATCCATGAGGCGATCGAGCTGGGCATCACTTTCTTCGACACCGCGGAGATGTACGGTCCGTTCGCCAATGAGGAACTGGTCGGCCAGGCGATCAGGGGCAAGCGAGACGGCCTGGTGATCGCGACCAAGTTCGCGATGCGCTGGAACGGCAATGAGATGACCGGGCTGGACGGCAGCCCGGCCAATGCCCGCCGCGCGGTGGAGGGATCGCTGAAGCGGCTGGGGATCGACACGATCGACCTGTTCTACCAGCACCGGGTCGACCCCAATGTGCCGATCGAGGAAACGGTCGGCGGCATGGCGGAGCTGATCAAGGAAGGAAAGATCCGCCACATCGCCTTGTCCGAAGCGGGGCCGCAGACGCTGCGCCGCGCCGCCACGGTGCATCCGATCACCGCGCTGCAGAGCGAATATTCGGTGTGGGAACGCGATGTCGAGGACGAGATCCTGCCAACCTGCCGCGAGCTTGGCATCGGCTTCGTGCCGTACAGCCCGCTCGGTCGGGGCTTCCTCGCCGGCACGATCCGCAGCCTCGACGATCTGCCCGCCGACGACTGGCGCCGCAACGACCCGCGCTACCAGGCCGATACGCTGCCGAAGAACCTAAAGATCATCGACGCGATCGCCGAAGTGGCGCAGCGTCACAAGGCGTCGAACGCACAGGTCGCGCTCGCCTGGCTGCTCGCGCAGGGTGACGATGTGGTGCCGATCCCCGGCGTCAAGCGCCGCGAGACGGTGCGCGATTCGGCCGGGTCGGTCGACGTCGCGTTGGCCGCTGACGACCTCGCCGCGATCGACGCCGCCGCCCCCAATGGCGGCACGGCCGGGCCGCGTTACGGCGAGCGCGGGATGCGGATGGTCAAGCTATAGGCTGTATCTTGGCGGCATCTCCCTCTCCCCGTGTGGGAGAGGGAGGGAGCGCCGAAGGCGCGGAAGGGTGAGGGGGACTCACAGCTTTCGCCGATTCCCCCTCATCCTTCCGGCGCTGCGCGCCTCCCTCCTTCTCCCACAGGGGGAGAAGGAATCAGCCCTCTAACCGCCGATCCACCGCCAGATGCCGGCAGGCACCCCAGCGAGCGGCAAATGCGCCCAGGTCGCGGCGAGCCACAAGGCGATTCCACCGATCACTGGCACCACTCCGGCGGGCGTGAACTTGACCCGCCCGCTCAGGATCGCGCCGAGCGGCCAGTAGCTGGTGTGCTGTTCCCATGCCCGCCACGTCTCGGGCTGGAGCTTTTCCTTCTTCCTGTCCTGCAGTGCGGCGCCGACCAAGGCGAGGAGGATGATCGTGGTCGCCAGGACGATATTGGCGGGGGTCGGCATCACCAGGATGTGCGCCACGCCCCACAAAGCGAATCCCCACATCATCGGGTGCCGCGTCACGCTGAACACCCCGCGCGGTTCCGGCGGCGCGGCGGTGCCACGCGGCGGTCCGGGGAGTGCCGGATTGCCGCGCAGCGACCCCAGGAACAGGACGCTCGCCGGCAGCATGATCAGCGTGCCGACGATCCACAAACCGTCGCCCACCGCCCAGAGCGGCGTTTCCGCCGGCACCGCGCGGAACGCCAAGGCAAGCCAGCCGAACGTCGCCAGCGCGACCAGCGAATAGACACCCTGGAACGGCATCTCGCCGATCGCGCCGACGATCGGCGCGCGTAGAGGATGCGACAGCAGGAAATGCGATCCGACGAATGCCGCGCCCGCGGCGACTTCCCAGCACAACGGACTCATGGACACTCTCCCCCGAACCGTTCGAGGGAGAGGCTAGACCATCACTGGACGCCGTGCATCCACTTCTTGAGCGGCCAGGACAGCGCCAGCAGCAACACACCAAGGCCGATCGCGACGAGCGCGATCACCGTGAAGGTGTGGGTATAGGTGTCGAGACTGACCTTGAGGTTGGTGACCTGACCGCCGACCGTATCGACGCTGGCGAATTGCGCGACCACGCCGGCGACATATTGCGCGACGGAGATCGACAGGAACCACACGCCCATCATCAGCCCGACGACGCGCGCGATCGACAATTTGGTGATCATCGACAGGCCGACCGGCGAGATGCAGAGCTCGGCGATCGAGTGGATCACGTACAGCCCGGCGAGCCACCACAGACCGACCTTGAAACTGCTGTCGGCGAAGGTCGATCCCCAGACCAGGAACAGGAACCCGGCCCCCACGCCCATCAGTGCAACCGAGAATTTGATCGGGATCGACGGTTCCCATCCGCGCCGCGCAAGCCATCCCCATAGCGCGCTCATCAAGGGCGCGAGCAGGACGATCGAGATCGGGTTGAAATTCTGCGTTTGCGGCGCCGACATCACCCAGTCGCCGATCACGGTGCGGTCGGTATTGCGGTCGGCGAACAGGGTCAGGCTCGATCCGGCTTGTTCGAACAAGGTCCAGAACACGACGTTGAAGACGATCAGCACCATCGCCGCGACCATCATCTCGCCTTCCTTGCGGCTGCCCTTGAGGAACGACCAGACCAGGATGCCGGGCACCGAGACGATGAAGGTCCCGAACAGCAACTTGCCCATCAACGGCAGCGACGCGAGATAGCCGATGAAGCCCGATCCCGCGGCAGGTTCCTCGGCCTGCATCAGATTGACGAACAGGAAATAGACCACCGGCACGGCGACGATCGCGAGCACGTAGATCAGCATCGCGCGATCGGGCCCGCTTCGCGCCGGCGGATTGCCGTACGCGTCGAGCCGGCCGCCGTGATAGCTGATCATGAAGAACGAGATCACCATGGCCACGCCGGCAAGCCCGAGCCCGAGCGGCCAGCCGAAACTGTCGGCGAACAACGCGCACAGGAACTGGCCGAGGATCGAGCCGACATTGATGCCCATATAGAAGATGGTGAATCCGGCATCGCGGCGGCGGTCGCCTTGCTCGTAGAGTTCGCCGACCATGGTCGAGATATTGGGTTTGAAGAAGCCGTTGCCGACCGAGACCAGCGACAACGCCATCAGCAGGATCATCGTCAGCAGCGGGCTGCGCTCGGCGCCTTCGGAAAAGCTGTCCTTGGCGAGGTGGCGGACTTCCTTGCCGTCGGCGGCGAGCAGCGACATGCTGCCGTCGTCATTGCCGTGCATGGTCAGTTTTTGCCCGTTATCGACCAGATAGCGCGCCTCCTTGGGGTCGCTGGTCGGGGTGTCGCGGAAATTGTCGACCACCACCTCGTAGCGCTTGCCGTCGATCACCTGATAGGGCTTGGCCGGCTGGCCGCCAAAGGCGAGCGTGAAATAGCCGATCGCCATCATCAGCGCGCCGAACCGCACCGCGCGCTTCGAGCCGAGATATTGATCGGCGAGCAAACCGCCGACCAGCGGCGTCAGATAGACCAGAGCGGTATAGCCGCCATACAGGCCGGTCGAGGCACGGTCGCCGAGGATGAAATGCTTGGTGAGATAGAGCGTCAGCAACGCCCGCATGCCGTAATAGCCGAACCGCTCCCACATCTCGGTGCCGAACAGCCAGAACAACGGCTTGGGATGGCCGAACCACGTCCCCTCCGCCGCCGGGTTGGTGTGGGTAATGTCCGGCTCGCGCGGATTGTCCGCGGTCGGGGTGTCCACCATGCATTCGCTCCCTGAATTCGTGCTCCCGCCGTCTAGCAACGCGGCGAGTGGATGCGCCGGAGACTAGCGGCAAAGCGGGGCGAGTAAATATCCCGAGGCTAGCCGCCGGCCGCCGTTGCCGGTGCGCGCACGCACTCCTAGATGGCGGCCATGTTCAACGACCTTTCCACTCCGCTTTCGCTGCTGTCGACCCGCCGATCGGGCAAGCCGCGCGATCTTGTCGCCCCCGGTCCCAACGATGCGCAACTGCGGCAGATCCTGGCGATCGCGGCGCGCACGCCCGACCATGGCAAGCTCTCGCCGTGGCGGTTCGTGATCGTCCCGGCCGACAAGCGCGCTGCGCTGGCGGAGACGATCACCGCCGCCTATCGCGCCGAACGACCGCAGGCGGCGCGGCTGGAGATCGAGGCGCTCGAGCAATTCGCGACCCAGGCGCCGGCGCTGGTGGTGGTGCTGTCCTCGCCCAAGGTCGAAAGCCATATTCCGTTATGGGAACAGCAGCTGTCGGCCGGCGCGGCGTGCATGAACCTGCTTCATGCCGCGCATGCTCTGGGCTTTGCCGGCGGCTGGCTGACCGGCTGGGCGGCCTATTCTGACGCGGTCCGCGATGCGTTCGGCGCGGAACCCGAACGGATCGCCGGGTATATCTTCCTGGGAACGCCGGCAAAGCAACTAGAAGAAAGGCCGCGCCCCGATCTGCAAAAGATTATTTCAACGTGGCAAGGGTAATTGACTGGACTCTTTTGCCCATTGCTGTATTAGTGCACCATGGCACTTAGCAATGACGATAGCCCGGTCTACATCCGGCTGAGGGGCACGATCTCGGCGGCGATCCTGCGAGGCGAATATCGGGCGGGCGACCAATTGCCGTCGGTCCGCGCGCTCGCGGCCGAACATGGCGCCAACCCGTTGACGGTGGCCAAGGCCTATCAGAGTTTCCAGGACGACGGCTATGTCGAGGTGCGGCGCGGCGTCGGCATGTTCGTTCTGCCCGGCGCGGCGGAAAAGCTGCGCATCGCCGAGCGCGATCGTTTCGTGACTCAGCAATGGCCGCGCATCGCCGAGTATATCGACCTGTTGGGCCTCGACGCAGCCGACCTGCTGGAGCGCGAACGCGCCTGAATTTTCGGCCGGGCTTCCGGTCCTGACGATTATCTAATGCAGCTCGCTCGGGGTGCCACCCGTTGGGTTGCCTCCCGTCCCGACGCCTTCACGACGATCCACTTTGACGTGGCGAAAGCTGCCGGTAATTAGCTGGCCATGGCGGGGCGGGAAACGAGAAGCGGATTAACCGCAGCGCTCAACCCCGGCACGATCCTGGTCAGTCGCGCGGTGATCGGCATTCTGGCGGCGGTGTTCCTCGCCGGGCTCGTGCGATTGACCGCACACGCGTCTGTCACGCTCAGCTTTCCCTACGCCTTCGACTATGGCGAAGGCGTCGTCTGGCAACAGATGCGCAACATCGTCCAGGGCGAGGGGTACCGGCCGATCGGGATCTATCCCGCGATCGCCTATGAATACCCGCCCATCTTCCATCTTTGCGCGGCAAGTGTCGCGCGGCTCACCGGGATCGATGAGCTGTACGCCGGACGGCTCGTATCACTGGCATCGGCGATCGTCTGCGCGCTGCTCATCGCCCGGCTGACGGCCCACGCCCTTGCCGGCGAAAACCGAAGAGTGATGTTCGGCGCCGCGACGATCGCGGGATGGGCTTTCCTCACCCTGCCGCTGGTCGGCGAATGGTCGCTATTGATGCGGATCGACCTGTTGGCCTGCGCCTTGTCGCTCGCAGGCATGCTGCTGGCGATCCGAGCGCCCCGGTCGATCTTCGCCTGTCTCGCCGCCGGCCTCGTGTTCGCACTGGCGTTGTACACCCGCCAGACGAGCCTGCCGGCGCCCGCGGGCGCGTTCCTAGTCCTGCTCGCGGTGCGCCCTGCCCGGGCGTGGCTGATGGCGGCCGCTGCGGTCGGCAGCGGGCTGGCTGTACTCGCCGCGCTAGAGACCGCGACCCAAGGCGGCTTTCTGCTCAATATCGTCTCGTACAACATCAACCGCATCATCTGGGATCACGCGCTCGCGTTCGGCATCGTGCTGCTGGCCAATGTCGCGGTGATCGGGATAGCGTTATTCGGCCTATTCGACAGCTTTCGCCTCTCGCGCGTGCGGCGGTGGCGCGATCTGAAGACGTGGCTTGCCACCGATCCGAAAAATGTCGCGATTTCGGTCGTCGCCGCGACGCTCGCCTGCAAGACGTTGATGCTGCCGGCGGTCCTGAAATCGGGCGCGAGCGACAATTACCTGATCGATTGGTTTTCCGAGCTCGCCATATTTTTCGGCATTGCGATGGTACCGGTGCTGCGCGCGGCGTTACGCTTGCCGGCGAAACCGAATGCCATCCTGTTGGGCTTGGCCGGCATCGTCCTGCCGCTGCAAACGGCGGGGGCCGGGCTTTTGCCGGATCGGGCTGCCGTCGACGTCCAACAGCGAGCACTCGACGCGATCGTCGATCGCATCCGCCAGGCCAAGCGGCCCGTGATTTCCGACGATGCGACGCTCTTGATCAGGGCGGGGCAGGCGATGCGCTGGGAGCCGTCGATCGTCGCGGAGCTCGGCAGCGCCGGACGCTATGACGAAGAAAAGTTCGTCAAACTGATCGAGGAGCGCAGATTCGCGTTTTTCGTGACCGATGGCGACCGCGGTGCCGTGGTGTTCGACCAACGCTTCAATCCGAAGGTCACCGAGGCGATCCACATCGCCTATCCTCGTCGCGAACGCATCGGCGGACGGGTTTTGCACCTGCCGCGTTACGAGGACAATTGAGCGCGAGCCCTGGGCTGTAGAAGTCGCGGCTCGTTGGATGCGGTGTAGCTCAGGCTGGCTTTGGCTGCGCCACCATGGGCACCGCAGGACGCTTGCCGGCCTGCCAGCCGCGCCAACTTGTCAGCGCCCCGATGCCGAAACCCGTCAGCCAGACAACGGCACTCGGTGTCTGCCCAATGACCGTCAAAAGCGTTTTCAGGACAGACAGGTCGTTCAACAACGCCATGCCGATCATCTGCGCGATGATGAAGCCCGCCGCGACCAGGAAGGGCGTCGCCTTTTCCGGGTATCTCAGCCAGAGCACCGCGACGACGATGAGCTCCAACACCATCGACCACAGAATGGCCGTGAGAATGCGTCCGAAATCGGCAGGGCCTCGAATGATGAACGGTTCGACAAAGCGGTTCAGCAGGCGTCCGAATGGCGACTCGAAAAGTATCAGAGGTGTCGTCAGCATATAGCCTGAATGGATCCACACCTTACGGCGCCATTTGAGCGCGTTATAAAAAACCGCGACATAGGCAACGGCGGCGATCGCCATCCCCATCAGGAACGAACCGCCGAACATCATGCGAACCGGGTCGTCATTGGCTACATAGCCTTTGCCCGTACGGTCGATGATCGCGAAGAGCCCGGCGATCAGGAACGGGAAAAGGAAAAGGCTGGCCTTGCCTATGCTGCGGTGCAATTCCAGCCGCGATTTGCTGTGCGCAGTCCAGCTTTGCCCGGCGACCATCACCACCCAGAGGCTTGCAATGACGCCGTGAGCATGAAATTGCCACGGAGACGTTGCCAACACGCTGAAATAACTTGGCCAAAATCCAGCAGCGATCACCGCCACGACAAACAGCACATAATAATGAGCTTTTGGATAAGGCATCGGACCATCCCCTCCGATTATGCTTGCCTGTTGCATAACACGGAGCGACGCACAATTACACGCTGGGTACTCAATTCACGTATCGGGGTCTTGTCGGCGTTCGACGTTGCGGCGCGCGTTGTTTCGGCACCGCGATCATTCTCTCGCAACTACAGGAACACTCGAAGATCACTGAGGCACGCGGAGGAGAAGATCTCCGTTGATACGAACGCCGATTACCGAGGCGAACATGTCTGCGCAGCGAGCGCCTGGACCAGACTCGTCATGCGCGAAGTCGACGGCCTCATCAGTCTAGAACAATCCCAACCGCGCGACTTCCTCTTCGGTCAGGTCGATCCCGAACAGCAGGCTCAAGCGCATGCGATAGACGCGCGGGTCGTCGATCGTGCCGGCCGTGTCTTCCCCCGCGGAATGGCGACGATATTCGCGGTCGGTCAGCGCGGCGAAACCATGCGGGAGAACGATGCTGACCACGTTCAGGTCGACGAAACGCGTCCCCGGTGCGGTCGCGGTCCAATGGTTGGACATTTCGAAGTCGATCGGCGGCACCACATCGAGCGTGAAACTATATTGTTCGACCCAGCCGTCGCTCTCCGTTCGCCCGTCGGTGGTCGCGGGATTGCCGTCGCGCGACAATACCCAGCCACGATGATCGTGCAGCAGCCGGTACCGCGCGCCATCGGGCGCGGTCGCCTCGGCGCCATCGATCAGCGGCATCACGGGCGAATAGCTGCCGCCGAAGCCCGCATCGGCGATCCACTCCTGACCGTCGATCGTCACCAGTAGCAGCATGTGGGTGCGGGCCGGCGTGGCCACGGCACCGAACCAGACGCGCGCGAGCAACGGACGGACGACGAAGCCGAGTGCCGTCAGCGCGTCGCAGAACAACCGGTTCTGTTCGAAACAATAGCCGCCGCGCCGGCGTGTCACGAGCTTGGCGAACACCGAGTCGCTGTCGATCGCGATTCCGCGGCCGAGCCGGATGTCGAGATTCTCGAACGGAATGGCGAGGCGATGCGCACGCTGCACCGTCGCCAGCCCATCGAGATCGCAGGCTGGACGGTCGCCGAGGCGGATGCGCTCGAAATAGGCGTCGAGGTCGAAACTCATGCGGCGAACAGCTCCGCCGGAAGTTGGTACAATGAAGATGCCGGCGCGGTCGCCGCGGCGTGAAGGCCGAGCGCCTCGGGTACGATCTGCGCGACATAGAAGCCGCACACCGCGCGCTTCATGCGCAGAAAATCGTCATCGCCATCGGCCGCCGCACGCCCCTGACGCTCCATCAGCCAGCCGCAGACCGCGACCGACAGCATCGTCAGGAACGGATAGCTCGCCGCGAGACGATCGTCGGCACCGGCCGTCGCCAGCCGCCGCCCGATTTCGTCACAAGCGTCGATCAGCATGCGCAGCGCCGAATCCTCGGCCTCGGCGCGCATATCGGCGATCAACGTCGCGAACGCCGCGCCGTTCGACAGGCTGAGCTTGCGCCCGACCAGATCGGCGGCCTGGATACCATTGGTGCCTTCGTAGATCGGGGTGATGCGGGCATCGCGGAAGAACTGCGCGGCACCGGTCTCCTCGATATAGCCCATGCCGCCATGGATTTGGACGCCGAGCGAGGCGACCTCGTTACCGAGATCGGTGCCATGCGCCTTGGCGAGCGGGGTCAGGATTTCGAGCCGGTCCCTGGCCGCTTCGTCACCCAGCCCCGCGCGGTCGACCATCCCGGCCGCGAGATAGACCAGCGCGCGCGCCGCCTGGGTCTGCGCCTTCATCCGCATCAGCATGCGGCGCACATCGGGATGCTCGACGATCGCGACCGGGGTCTTGTCGGGCGATCCGGCGCGCGCCGACTGGATACGCTCGCGGGCATAATCGACCGCTTTCTGCGTCGCAGCCTCCGCCACCTGCACGCCCTGCAGCCCGACATTGAGGCGCGCATTGTTCATCATCGTGAACATCGCGCGCATGCCGGCATTCTCCGCGCCGATCAGCTCGCCGATGCAATCGCCATTGTCGCCGAACGACAGTACGCAGGTCGGCGAGGCGTGCAGCCCCATCTTGTGCTCGATCGAAACGACACGGACGTCGTTGAAGTCGCCGGGCTTGCCGTCGGCATCGAGGCGATATTTGGGCACCAGGAACAGCGAGATCCCCCGCGTCCCCTCAGGGGCGCCCGGCGTGCGGGCGAGGACGAGATGGACGATATTGTCGGCCATGTCGTGATCGCCGAACGAGATGAAGATCTTGGTGCCCGAAATCTTCCACTTGCCGTCGCCCGCCGGCTCGGCGCGGCTGCGCAGCGCGCCGACATCGGACCCTGCCTGGGGCTCGGTCAGGTTCATCGTGCCGGTCCAGGCGCCGGTCGCGAGATGCGGCAGATACGCCGCCTGCTGTTCGGGCGTGCCGTGGTGGAGCAGCGCCTCGATCGCACCGACGGTCAGGGTCGGCGCCAACGCGAAGCCCATGTTCGCGGCGCCGAGGGTCTCCAGCACCGCGCTCGCCAGCACGAACGGCAGGCCCTGGCCGCCGAAATCGCCCGGCGCGCCGATCGTGCCCCAGCCCCCTTCGACATAGGCGCGATAGGCCTCGGGATAGCCGGCCGGCATCCTGACCCCCTCGGGAGTCCATTTGGGCCCCTCGGTATCGCCCGCCCGCGCCAGCGGCGCCCATTCGCCCGCGGCGAACGCGCCGGCGCCTTCGAGCACCGCATCGACCAGGTCGGGCGTGGCGTCGGCGAAGCGCTCGGTGGCGGCAAGATCGGCCAGCTGGGCGACATGATCGAGCACGAAACGCTGCTCACGAACGGCGGGATTGAAGGGCATGCGGCTTCCTCTCCTGATCCGACGCGCTATAGCCCCCCGCCATGGCCGCGCAACTCACCCGCACTTTACCTTACGGAGCCGATTCTGTCGCCGAAGCGGCGGCACTGATCCGGCAAGGCGCCTGCGTCGCGGTGCCGACCGAAACCGTCTATGGCCTGGCCGCCGACGCGACCAACGCCGCGGCAGTCACCGCGGTTTACGAGGCCAAGGGGCGGCCGAGCTTCAATCCGTTGATCGTCCATGTTGCCGATATCGCCGAGGCTAAGAAGCTGGCGGCGTTCGACCGGCGCGCCGATGCGCTGGCCGAGGCGTTCTGGCCGGGGCCGCTGACTCTGGTCCTGCCGCTCAAGCCGTCAGCGCAGATCGCCTCGCTGGTGACCGCGGGGCTGGAAACGATCGCAATCCGCGTACCGCGCCACCGCGCGATGCGCGCGTTGCTCGAAGCCAGCGGGCGGCCGCTCGCCGCGCCCTCGGCCAATGCCTCTGGATCGATCAGCCCGACGCGCGCCGAGCATGTCGCGGCCAGTCTCGACGGGCGTATTCCGCTGATCCTCGACGACGGGCCGACCAGCCAGGGAATCGAATCGACCATCGTGCGCGAAGTGTTCGGCATGACGCGCATCCTGCGCCACGGGCCGGTGACGATCGACGAGGTGCGCGCGGCGATTACCCGCCCGGGCGTCAAGCTCGATCGCTTCGATACCGGCGAGGACGACAGCCAGCCCGAGCAGATCGAATCGCCCGGCCAGTTGCTCGCACATTACGCGCCGCGCAAACCCTTGCGGATCGATGCGCCGCGCGCGGCCGAGGACGAATGGATGATCGGGTTCGCCGCGACCGGGGGCGACGACAATCTCTCGCCAAGCGGCGACCTGGCCGAAGCGGCGGCCAATCTGTTCGACGCGTTGCACCGTGGCGACGCTTCATCGCAGCCGAAAATCGCGATCGCGCCGGTGCCCAATGAGGGGATCGGCGTCGCGATCAACGACCGGCTGCGTCGTGCATCGCATCGGGAATGACTGCAAAACAAGAGTTTAAATCTTTACACAGCCGAAACGAGGTTTAGTCTCCGTATTCATCGGGCCGTCCCGGCACTCGTTCCGTACAGGCGGCACGAACAAGGAGAGGGGCGTATGACGAACATCCAACGCGGATTGGCCGAGCTGATCGGCACGTTCTGGCTCGTTTTCGGTGGCTGCGGCGCCGCGGTTCTGGCCTGTAATTTCCCCGCCAGCGGCATCGGCTTCGCCGGCGTCGCTTTGGCTTTCGGCCTGACCGTACTGACGATGGCCTATACGATCGGACATATATCGGGTTGCCACCTCAACCCGGCCGTGACGCTCGGTCTGTGGGCCGGCGGACGTTTCCCCGGCAAGGATATCCCGCTCTACGTCATCGCGCAGGTGCTGGGCGCGGTGATCGCCGCCTATCTGCTCTATTTCATCGCCTCAGGGACGGCGGGCTTCCAGCTCGGCGGTTTCGCCGCCAACGGCTTCGGCGAGCATTCGCCCGGCAAATATTCCCTGGTTGCCGGCGTGACGATGGAGATCGTCATGACCTTCATGTTCCTGGTCGTGATCATGGGCGCGACCGATACGCGCGCGCCGGCAGGGTTCGCGCCGATCGCGATCGGGCTCGCGCTGACCCTGATCCACCTCGTCTCGATCCCGGTGACCAACACCTCGGTCAATCCGGCGCGGTCGACCGGCCAGGCTCTGGTCGTCGGCGGGTGGGCGATCGAGCAACTCTGGGTCTTCTGGGTCGCGCCTTTGATCGGCGGGATTCTGGGCGGTGTGGTCTACAAGGCGCTCGGCGCCGACGCGACGGTCAGGCCGCCGGTGGAAGGCGCGGCGCTGTAAGCCCATTCTCCCCTCCCGCTTGCGGGAGGGGCAGGGGGAGGGTCTGTCACACGGCCCGTCGGGGGGGGACACGCCCTCCCCTAACCCCTCCCGCAAGCGGGAGGGGGATTTTTGCTGTCAAGCCGTCGCGGCTTCCGCCTTCGACCGCGCGGCGAAGCTCTTGCGCAGCTTCTTCAGCTTGGGAGGGATTACCGCCAGGCAGTACGGATTACGCTGACCTTCGCCGTCCCAATATTCCTGGTGATAATCCTCCGCCGGATACCATTCGCCCAGCGGCTCGATCGTCGTCACGATCGGGTCGGGCCAATTGGCCGCGTTGCGCGCGATCGCCGCCTTGGCCTCTGCCTCCTGCGCCGCGTCGTGCGGGAAGATCGCCGAGCGATATTGCGTACCGACGTCGTTGCCCTGGCGATTGAGCGTGGTCGGATCGTGCGTCGCGAAGAAGATGTCGAGCAGGTCGGCATAGGAAATCTGCGCCGGATCGAATCCGACCCGGATCGCCTCGGCATGGCCGGTGTCGCCGCCGCAAACCTGTCTGTAGGTCGGGTTGGCGACCGTGCCGCCGATATAGCCGCTTTCGACGCTCTCGACCCCGATCACGTCGTTATACACCGCCTCGGTGCACCAGAAGCAGCCGCCGGCAAGCGTCGCATATTTGAGGGACATTCGAGTCACTCCCTTTTCAAGTTGCCCTAAACATAGGTACGGCGCGCCCAGCGGCAAAGGGCCGGCGAGAAGGATGCGCGAATGAGCAAGGGCAAGGTGCTGGTCACGGGCGGCGCGGGCTATATCGGCAGCCACGCGGTGCTGGCGCTGCTCGATGCCGGATGGGACGTGGTGGTGGTCGACAACCTCGTTACCGGGTTCGACTGGGCGGTCGATCCGCGCGCCGCCCTGGTCGTCGCCAATATCGAGGATGATGACAAGGTCCGCGCCGCGATGCGCGAGCACGATGTGCTGGCGGTGATGCATTTCGCCGGATCGGTAGTGGTGCCCGAATCGGTCGAGAACCCGCTCAAATATTACCGCAACAACACCGTCGCCAGCCGCGCGCTGATCGAAAGCGCGGTGGTGTCGGGCGTCAAGCATTTCATCTTCAGCTCGACCGCGGCGACCTATGGCACGCCCGAGCGCGTGCCGGTGGCGGAGGACGATCCCAAGCTGCCGATTAATCCCTATGGCATGTCCAAGCTGATGACCGAGGCGATGTTGAAGGACGTCGCCGCCGCGCATCCGATCAACTATTGCGCGCTGCGCTATTTCAACGTCGCCGGCGCCGACCCCCAGGGCCGGTCGGGTCAGTCGACCGCGGGCGCCACGCACCTGATCAAGGTCGCGGTCGAGGCGGCGACCGGCAAGCGCGACCATGTCGGCGTGTTCGGCACCGATTTCGCCACTGCCGATGGCACCGGCGTGCGCGACTATATCCATGTCAGCGACCTCGCCGCCGCGCACGTCCATGCACTCGACCGGCTGATCGCCGAACCGGGCGAGAGCCTGACGATGAACGCCGGTTACGGCCATGGCTATTCGGTGCTGCAGGTGCTCGACGCAGTCGACCGCGTGACCAATCACGAGGTCAAGCGCGTGCTGCAGGGACGCCGTGCTGGCGATCCGGCGGAATTGGTGTCGGACAATCGCCGTATCCTGGCGACCCTGCCGTGGCGGCCGCAGTACGACGATCTCGACCGCATCGTCCGCGACGCGCTGGCGTGGGAGCGCAAGTTGGCGGAACGGGGGTGAGTCACCCAAAATCCTCTCCCCTTGCGGGAGAGGATAGTGAAGCTTGCGAGCTTGCTCGCTAGCGGAGCTGGGAGAGGGGAAGCGGAGCGAAGCTCCGCGCGGTCGCGTTGCGACCGCACCCCTCTCCCAACTCCGACTAGGGTCCTTATGGACCCAATCTCTGTATCCCTCTCCCGCAGGGGAGAGGAAGGCAACACGTCGCTGCGAGAAATGCTGGTGGGTCCGCCGGGATTCGAACCCGGGACCTCTCGATTAAAAGTCGCTTGCTCTACCGACTGAGCTACGGACCCCAGCGTCGCGGCGCTTAGGGGTAGGGGCGCGCCGGGTCAACCATTGCGCGGCTTGGCATCGGGCGCCGCCGCCGCTAGCCATGCCGAATTGCAGCGATAAGGGGCATCATGGCCAGCGATCCCGATCCGATGCGCCCGTCGGTGCGCCCGGTTCCTTATTATCCCGAACCCATGGTCTCCGACGGGTCGGGCGCGGCGACCGCGTCGCTGGTGCTCGGCATATTGGGCCTGGTCTGTTCGATCATTCCGATTATCGGGCTGATCTCCTGGCTGCTCGCGCCCGCCGCGCTCATCACCGGTGGAATCGGACTGAAGAGCACCACCGGCAAGGGGCTTGCGATCGGCGGGCTGGTGACCGGCGGGCTCGCGTTGATCGTCTGTCTGTTGTGGCTGGTTCTGTTCGGCGCGGCGATCGCGTCGGTGGGAAGCGCGCGCAGCCTCTAGAATAGGCGCGCAGCCAATTGACGGACCGTCAATCGAGTAACCGGATCGCGCCAGTCCGGGACGATCGCGACGAGCGGCCGGAGCACGAAGTCGCGGCGGCGGAATTCGGGATGCGGCACGGTCAGCCCGTCGCTCGCCCAGGCGCCGCCCGACCACAGGATGATGTCGAGATCAATCACGCGGTCGGTCCAGCGCTGGCCGCATCGCCGTCCGAACGCCGCCTCAATCGCCTTCAACCGCGCGAGCATTTCGGGCGGGGTGTCGTCGCTCTCGACCAAAGCCGCGGCATTGACGAAGCGCCGCCGCGCCGGGCCGAGCGGTGCAGTAGTGATCAGGGGCGACGTCATGACGACAGCGCCGCCGCTTGCCGCCAGCGCCGCCAGCGCAGCGCGCACCTCGTCGGCGGGCATGCCGTGGCGGCCGCGGCGGTTGGATCCCAAGGCGATGACATAGCTGGACGGCATGACGTCGCGGGGCCTACCGCAAGCGCATGGACTTTGCACCCGGCCCGATCCCCGACACCGAACCGCCGCACGATTGCCCGCGCTGCCCGCGCCTGGTGGCGTTCCGCGAGCAACTGCGCGCCGAGCAACCCGATTGGTGGAATGCCCCGGTGCCGGCGTTCGGCGATCCCCAGGGCTGGCTGTGCATCGTCGGCCTCGCCCCCGGCAAGTACGGCGCGAACCGCACCGGGCGGCCGTTCACCGGCGATTATGCGGGCGACCTGTTGTTCGCGACGCTCGCCAAATTCGGGTTCACGCGCGGCACCTATCAATCGCGCCCCGATGACGGGCTGGCGCTCGACGGCGTGATCATCTGCAACTCGGTCAAATGCCTGCCGCCCGAGAACAAGCCGACACCCCAGGAAATCCACACCTGCCGCCCGTTCCTGGCGGGACAGGCCCAGGCGCTGCCCAATGCCCGCATATTCGTCGCGCTGGGGCAGATCGCGCACCAATCGGCGGTCAAGGTGCTCGGCGGCAAGCTTCCCAAATGCCGTTTCGCCCATCTCGCCGAACATCGCATGCCCGATGGCCGGATGCTGATCGATAGCTATCATTGCTCGCGCTACAACACGAACACCGGCCGGCTGACCGCCGAGATGTTCGAGGCGGTGTTCGCGCGGGCGATCGCATTGCGCGGCGCCTGACCATCCGATCAGGGCTTGTTGGGCAGCACCACCGTCCCGGTTTCGATCAGTGATTTCAGATTGGAGAGGATTTTCGGCCAGCCGCCGGACACAGCGGCGATGAACTGCGAATCGGCGCGCTCGATGCTGTGCGTGACGCTGAGCTTCACGCCGTCTCCGACCGGTTCCAATTCCATCATGCAGACCGAATAGCCCTCGGCATTGAACTCGGGCTTCCACTCGTTGCGCCAGCGGATGCCGAGGCGCTTCGCCGGTTCGAACGCAACGATCTCGCCCTGATCGGCGATGCGACCGTCGGGGAACAGCAGTTTCCAGCTGCCGCCGAGCCGCCAGTCCGCCTCGGGCCGATTGCCGAGCCAATATTGCGCGACGAAATCGGGGTCGATCAGCGCTTCCCACAACCGGTCCGGGCTGGTCTTGACGTAGGTCACGTAGACGAAGCTGCTCTGCGCATGGTCAGTCATTTTCTTCTCCTTCGAGATTTCGCTTGAGCGCGGACAGCGCGCTCAGACGCGGCTGATCGAACTTGCCGATCCAGCGTTCGGCGATTTCGTTGATCGGCACGCGGTTGATGAAATGGTGCTTTTCCCGGCCCTGCCGGACCGCAACGACGAGATTGGCGGCCTCCAGGGTGGCGAGATGCTTGGCCACGGCCTGGCGCGTCATGGCGAGGCCTGCGCACAAGTCGCCGAGCGACTGGCCGTCGGCCAGATGCAAGCGATCGAGAAGCCGCCGTCTGCTGGGATCGGCCAAGGCCCGGAAGATATCGTCGTCTGTCGGCATGACAGGCAACCTAATAGTTGCCTTTCCCGAGATATGCAACCCTATGGTTGCATATCTAGCGGGGCTTGGTTGAACTTCGCCCGTACTCGTCGGTTGTTTCGGGCATGACCCACGAACCGCCCGTTCCGCCCGACAATCAGTCGCCCTATCCGATCGCCGAGCCGCCGCACGAGCATCACACCGCGCCGCCGCCCGCTCCCGAATCCGAGCCAGAGGAGCCGTCCGGTCCGCCGCGGATGCTGCTGGTCGGCGGCGCCATCGCGGCGGCGGGGGTCGCAGCGGTCGGCGGGCTGGCCGCGTTCCTGCTCCGACGCGGCAAGTCGCGGCCCAGGACAGCGCCGAAGGCTAAGCGGAAGCGCTGAAGGGCCACCCAGCCCTTCGCGCGCGTCACGCCACCAGCGAGATCGCCGCGTCGCGGAGCACGTAGCGCGCGTGATAGAAATCGCGCAGCCGGACGATGCGGCCGTCGGCCCAGTCAATCACGATCAGTCCAGTCGGCGGTCCTGCCGGATCGGCGGGATCGTGGACGATCGCCGCGGGGCGACCTTCGATCATGCCGACCGACAGGCGCCATGACGTCATTTCGGTATAACGCGTGAAATAGGTCTCGAATGCCGCACGGCCCCGCGTCATGCGCGCCACCAGGTCGAACCGCACGTCATCGGCGAGCATCGCCCGGATCGCATCGAAATCGCGCGCATTGAAACGATCGACATAGGTCTGCAGGCGGATCACGTCGCCGGGATCGGCGGGCGGCGGGGGAGCCGGCGCGTCGGCCAGGATCCGCAGGCGGGCGCGACCGCGATGCAGCGCCGCCTTGGTCGCGGCCAGGGTGGTGTCGAGAATCCCCGCCGCTTCCTCGTTCGAATAGCCTAATACGTCCTTCAGGATGACGGTCCCGCGCTGCAGCGGCGGCAGGTGCATGAAGACCGCCAGCGCGGCGCCCGCGGCAACCCGGCGCGCGGCCTCGTCTCCCTCCGAAACTATATCCTCCTCCTGGATCTCCTGTTCGCCGGCGCGGCGCGCGCGTGCGCGCAAATGATCGATCGCGGCATTGTGCGCGATGCGGAACGCCCAGCCGGTGCCATCACCCTCGGGCGGTGTACGATCCAGCGCCGCCATTGCCCGCGCGATCGCGTCCTGCACCACATCCTCGCCGTCGAGCACCGATCCCACCATCCGCGCGGCATAGCGATGCAGCGCGGGCCGCAGTTCGACCAGCATTGCCTCGACCCGGGCCCGATCCTTCTCGTCCGTCATGTCTCTCGCCATCCGCCAGTCTTCTATCGGGATAGACGATGGCGGCCCCGAAAACGATTCGGCCGCGCGAATCCTTTTTCGCCGAGCCGCCGTCCTTGACGATAGCGGGCGGCGCTGGGCTGCCCCGTTCGACGGAGACTGACATGAAGCTCTATGCGCTGACCAAATCGCTCAATTCCCGCAAGGTATTGGCGCTGATCCACCATCTCGACTTGCCGGTCGAGATTGACGCCATGACCGTCGAACAGGTCCAGTCCGACGCTTATGCCGCGATCAATCCCAATCGCCTTGCGCCGACCCTGGTCGACGGCGATTTCGTGCTGTGGGAATCGAACGCGATCGGGCTCTATCTCGCCGAGGGCAGTGCAATGATCCCAGCCGAAGGCCGCCAGCGGCTCGACATGCTGCGTTGGCTGCTGTGGGAAGGCGTGCATTACAACAAGGCGCTCGGCACGATCTTCTTCGAATCGGTCGTGAGGCCGCAATTGGGCTGGGGTGAGACCAACCAGCCATTGGTCGACGATGCGCTGGTGCAGGCGGCGCGCCTGCTGCCGGTGCTCGACGCTCATCTCGCGACTCGCGAATTCGTGCTGGGCGACCGGCTGAGCTTCGCCGATTTCGCGATCGCCTCGGCCGAGCCGTATCGCGACGCGATGCCGATCGACTTCGACGCCTATCCGAACGTGCAGCGCTTCTACGATACGATCGCGCTGCTGCCGGCATGGCAAAAGGCACTGGGCACGCCGCGCATGGCGGTCGCGGCGTGAATGCCGTCGGGCGCCGTAACCACGCGGCGCCCGGCCCTACTTATTTGTGGTCGAATCGCTTTTGCGGAAAACCAGTACCCACTTATCCGCGCGATGCTCTCGGCGCGATCAGATGTCCTGGACCAGCCGGCCGTACAGCTCCGGCCGGCGGTCGCGGAAGAAACCGAAGGCGGCGCGGTGGCGCTTGACGCGATCGAGGTCGAGCGTCGCGGTGATCACCCCTTCCTCCTCGCGGTCGAGTTCGGCCAAGATGTCGCCGCGCTCGTCGGTGATGAAGCTGGTGCCGTAGAAGGTCTGGCCGTGCTCGGTGCCGATGCGGTTGGCGGCGACCACCGGCACGACGTTCGACACCGCATGCCCGACCATCGCCCGGCGCCAGAGCCGCGCGGTATCGAGGCCCTCGTCATGCGGCTCGCTGCCGATCGCGGTCGGGTAGAACAGGATCTCCGCGCCCATCAGCATCATCGCGCGCGCGGTTTCGGGATACCATTGGTCCCAGCACACCCCGACGCCGAGCTTGGCCGACGGTCCGTCCCACACTTTGAACCCGGTATTGCCGGGGCGGAAATAGAATTTCTCCTCATAGCCCGGGCCATCGGGAATGTGGCTCTTGCGATAGACGCCGGCGACCTTGCCGTCGGGATTGACCATCGCCAGGCTGTTGTAATGATGCGGACCGTCGGCTTCGAAGAAGCTGGTCGGGATCCACACTTTCAACTCGGCGGCGAGCGCCTGCATCGCCTGGACCGCGCGATGCTCGGCGGTCGGGCGCGCATTGGCGAACAGCCCTTCATCCTCGACGCGGCAGAAATATTCGCCTTCGAACAATTCGGGCGGCAGGATCACTTGCGCGCCCTTGCCCGCCGCCTCGCGGACCATGCGCGAGACGTTGGCGATATTCGCCTCGATATCATCGGAGAAGGCGAGCTGGAGCGCGGCGACGCTTATCTGGGTCATGACCTCTGCCATAGCGGGGAAGGGTGGAAAGTGGCAGTCCCCGTCGCAGGTTCAAGAGGAGCGGCGGATGGAACGCATTTTCGAGACGATCGCGGGCAAGGTCGCGAACTGGAGCGGACGCCCGCCCGCCTTCATGCTGGCGCTGGCAGTCATCATCGTCTGGGGCGTGACCGGACCGATCTTTCATTATTCGGATACGTGGCAGCTGATCATCAACACCGGCACCACCATCGTCACCTTCCTGATGGTATTCCTGATCCAGAATGCGCAGAATCGCGACGGATCAGCGATCCAGGCCAAGCTCGACGAGTTGATCCGCGCGCTCAAAGGTCCACGCAACGAGTTCGTCGGGATCGAGCATTTGTCGCAACAGCAACTCGAACAGATCAAGGCGAAGCTCGAACAGCTATGCGGAGGTGATGGCGACCACGGGAGCGACCATGCCTCGTTCGCGCGACTGATCTCGCGCTTGTGAGGCGCGGGCTATCGCCTTGCGATCGGCTTCAACGCTAAACCGTCAGCCCCGCGAGCAGCTTCGGCAGCGCGCCCGATTCGCCGCGCGCTTCGGCGATGAAGCGCTCCTTGAGTGTAGGCACGTGCTGCACCGCCGATAGTCCGAATCGCCGGACCGCGCTGGCGGTCTTGCCGGGAATTCCGAACAATCGGGTCAGCCCGTCGGTCGCTGCCGCGACCATGAAGGTATCGAGGCTGCGCCAGCGTTCGTAGCGCGTCAGCAGCGCGCGGTCGCCCGGGTCGAGCCCGATCCGCTTGCCGTCGACCAGAACCTCGACCAAGGCGGCGACGTCGCGGAAGCCGACATTGACACCCTGTCCGGCAATCGGATGGATGCCGTGCGCGGCGTCGCCGACCAGCGCCAGCCGCTCTCCGGTGATCGTCGCGGCATGATGGAAACCCAGCGGATAGGCAAAACGCGGGCCGAGCCAGGTGATCTCGCCAAGGAAACCGCCCATCTTGCGCTCGAGCTCGGCCATATAGCCGCGATCGCCGAGCTTCTGCATGCCCGGTCCCTGGGCACCGCGCACCGACCAGACGATCGCCGAGCGATGCCCGCGTTCGTCGTCGTTGAGCGGCAGGATCGCGAACGGGCCTTCCGGATAGAAGATCTCATAAGCGACATTGTCGTGGCTATGCTCGTGCCCGATCGAGGTGACCAAAGCGACATGGTCGTAGGTCCAGCGCGCGACGTTGAGCCCGGCCGCCTCGCGCGTCGGCGAATTGCGTCCTTCCGCCCCGATCAGCAGCGACGCGCGCACCTGGCTGCCGTCGCTCAGGGTCGCGCGGACGCCCGTTTCGTCGCGGTCGACCGCCACAGCGCGCGTCTGCATCCGGAGATCTACGCCCGGTGCCGCTCCGGCGGCGTCGAGCAAGGCGATCCTGAGATCGCGATTCTCGAACATCGTGCCGAGCGCGGACTCGCCGTCCCGCGGCACGAAATCGAGCGCCCCGGGTTCGAGCCCGTCGGACACGCGGATTCCTTCGATCGGGCATCCTTTGCCGGTCAGCCGGTCGGCCACCCCGATCGCGCGCAGCATGTTCATCGGCGCGCTGGCGATCGCCGAGGCGCGACCGTCGAACCCGGCCGCGGTGATCACCGTCGGATCGGCGGGATCGACCACGATGCTGGTGATGCCGTGCGCATCGGCCGCGACTGCCAGCGCGCTGCCGACCAGCCCGCTGCCGAGGATGAGAAGATCCGCCTGAGACATGCCGAACGCCCTACGACTTGAGGTTGAGACCGGCAATGGGGCGAGGAACGCAAATCCTCCCCGTCCACGGGGAGGGGGACCGCGCGGCGCCAGCCGCGCGGTGGAGGGGCCCCCCTCACGTTCGTCGCTTGAGGCCT
>NZ_BCYZ01000047.1 GCF_001598455.1 Sphingomonas pruni NBRC 15498 | reverse complement strand
GCTCGTCGAAATCTGGAACCGGCTCGAACTGGAAAGCGCCGCCCGCCTCGCGGCGTGACGGCAACTGGAGCATCGCGCGGAAAAGTGGGCGCCGGTTTTCTGCAAAAGCGATGCGACGACAAATCTAGCAATCGGCGCAGTCATCGCCGTCGGCAGGGTCACCGCTGACGGCCAGTTTGCGGCTGCAGACCGCGTGACACCCCGTAGGGGATTCTTCGCGCGGCGCTTTTTTGCGATCGAACGGAATTGCGATCCGATGGCTGCCGTCGCCGCACAACGGCAGCGTCAGCACCTGCGACGGCGGGCAGCAGGCAATAGCCAGCGCCAGCCGGGTAATCGCCGCAATCCCCATCCAGGCCGCCACGCCCTCAGTCATCCCGGTCATCCTCGATCAGGATACGCATGGAGGCGCCGTCCAGGTCCTCGAACTGGCCATCGCGCACCGCCCAGAAGAACGCCGCGAGACCGGCGAGGCCGAGGCCGAGCGCGAACGGGATGAGCAACAGGATGCCGTTCATCGTACCGCTCCCCTCAACCGCAGAGCATTGGCGACCACCAACAGCGACGATCCCGACATCGCCGCCGCGGCGATCAAGGGCGTGACGTGGCCCAGGATCGCGAGCGGCACGGCGATCGCGTTATAGCCGATCGCCAGCGCGAAATTCTCGCGTACGACCCTCATCGTCCGTCGCGCGGCCGCGATCGCCAGCGGAACGGGCATCAGCCGGTCGCCCAGGAAGACGATATCGGCAGCGAGCGTGCCGACATCGCTGGCAGTGCCCGGAGCCATCGCGACGTCCGCGCTTTTGAGCGCAGGGCCGTCATTGAGCCCGTCGCCCACCATCAGAACATGGTGTCCCGCGGCCTGCAGCTTGCCGACATAATCATATTTGTCGCCCGGCGACATGCGCGCCTGGGCCGCGACTCCAAGCGAGGCGGCAAGCTCCGCGACCGCGGCCGGCGTGTCGCCCGACAACATCTCCACGCTCAATCGCGAACGATGGAGCCGATCGATCGCTTCTGCCGCATCGGACCGGGTTTCGTCCCGCAGCACGATGAGCCGGGGCCGCTCTTCGCCGATGCGATAGGCGATGGCGGTGCGATCATGGTCGAGCGCGCCGTCCTCGGCGATCCAGTCCGGCCGGCCCAGCCGGCAACGAACTCCGGCGATTTCGCCTTCGAGGCCCAGCCCGGCCTGCTCGGTCAGGTAAACGGCTGGCAGCGCCACGCCGCCGGCGTGTTGCGCCGCCGCCGCGATCGCGCACGACATCGGATGCGTGCTGCCGCGCGCCAGAGTGAACAGGATCGACAGGGTATTGACGTCGTCGGGCATGCCGCTGACCGGGACGAAGCGCCCCAGCGTCGTCGTCCCGGTCTTGTCGAGTAACACGGTATCGACACGCGACAGGCGTTCGATCGCGCTGCCATCCTTGACCAGCATGCCCGCACGCATGAACGCGCCCGAGGCGACGACGTGCGCGATCGGCACAGCCAGCCCCAGCGCACACGGGCAGGTGATGATGAGGACGGCGACCCCGATCGTCGCCGCGTGATGGACTCCGGCGCCGGCGATCAGCCAGCCGAGGAAACTGAGCGCGGCCAGCGTATGGACTGCGGGCGCATAAAGGCGCGACGCGCGATCGGCGATCCGAACGTAGCGCGATTTGACCTGGTGCGCCGACTCCATCAGCCGGGCGATGTCGGCGATCGCGGTGTCGTCGCCCGCCCGGGTCACCCGGACCACCAGCGGCGCGGCGACGTTGATCGTCCCGGCCAGCACCTGGCCGTCGGCCCCGACAGGATCGGGAGCGCTTTCGCCGGTCACCAGCGACCGGTCGATCACGCTGGTGCCCGTCTCGACACGACCGTCGGCCGGAATGCGCTCTCCGGCCGCGACCAGCACGCGCGTGCCCGCGGACAATTCTGCGATAGGGCGTCGCGAGGACGATCCGTCCGCAGCCAGCACCAGCGCATCAGCGGGGACCTGGTGCAGCAAGGCAGCGACGCTGTCGCGCGCACGAGCACGCATCACGCTGTCGAGAAAACGCCCCGCGAGCAGAAAGAACAGCAGCATGACCGCGCCGTCGAAATACGCATGCTCGCCGCCGGTGGCGGTTTCGTAGAGGCTCATCAGCGTCGTCAGCACGACGCCGATCGAGATCGGCACATCCATGTTGGTCCGGCCGCGGCGCAGCGCGCTCCACGCATTGGCGAAGAACGGCCGGCCGGCAAACGCGACCGCGGGAATCGCGATCAGCGCGGACAGCCAGTGGAACAGGCTGCGCGTCGCTTCGTCGGCACCCGACCAGACCGATACCGACAGCAGCATGATATTCATCGCGGCGAACCCGGCGACGCCGAGCGCTAGCAGCAGCCGGCGGCGCTCGCCGTCCTCACCCGCATTCTCGGCGGCCGCGAACGGATGCGCCCGAAAACCCAGCCCCTCGACCGTACGGACCAGCATTGCCGCGTCGATTGCCGGAGCATGGGCGACGTGCAGCCGGTGCGTCGAGAGATTCATTCGGGCGGTCGCGATTCCGGGCAGTGCATGCAAGCCACCCTCGATCTTGGCGATGCACGAGGCGCAATGCACGCCCTCGACGGTCAGATCGGTCGTCGTCAGGCTGTCGTCGCGGCGGATGACGACCGGCGCGTTCATACCCGTATCTCGTCGTCGAACGCCGCGCGCTGGGCACCGGCGCTGACCTCGATGCGGACCAGCCACCGCCCGCGCGGCAACCGCCCGTCGGAGCGATATACGCCGCCACCTACGGGGCGCAGGCGAAGGCTACGCTGTGCCACCAGTCCGACAGGGTGGTTGGCGACGATGCTGACCGAGGCACCGTCGATCGCCTGGCCGGCACGCGACAGGCGTAAAGAGACCGCGCCGGTGCCATCCGCCGTCGGCGTTGCCTGCCAGCCTTCGCGCTCCTGCTGGCGGCCCTCTGCGAGCCAGCGATTATAGTGCGTTGTCGCGACATAGGAATTTTCGACGACCAGTCCGCCGAACGTCCGGATCGCGTCGGTCGCCATAACGGCATTGACTCCGATCACCACGCCGAAGAAGCCGATCATGATCGCCAGCATATGCCAGCCGGTGAAGCGTGTCGTCATCATCCTACTCCGGGCGTTCGAAGAAACTGGGCGCCGACGCGGCACCACCCTCACGGTCGAGCGCATGCGCGGTGAAGGTGATCGTCGTGCGCTGGTCGCCCGTCGCCGGCGCCGCCGCGAACAAAGATACCTTGGCCACCTGATCAGCCGGCACCGTCAGCCGGACCGTGCGCGACGCCCCCTGGCGCGAACCGTCCGCGGTCCAGATGGCGGCATCAAGGCCTTGCAGGCCGAGTTCGACGGTGCGCGGGCGCGCTTCCATATTACGGACCTTGATCGAATAGCTGTTGCGGATGGTGCCGTCGGATAGGCGCACCCACATCGGATTGCGGTTCTGCAACGCCTCGACCGTCAATCGTGTACGCGTGCCGAGCGAGAAGAGCATGGCGAGCCCGACCGCAGACCAGGCCGTGAGATAGATCAAAGTACGCGGCCGCAGCAGTCGGCGCAGCGGCGGCAATGCCGGCTTGCCTGCCGCCTCGAGCTGTCCGTCGAGTTCGGTCGTATAGCCGATCAGCCGCGGCGGACGTCCAACCCGCTTCATCACGTCGTCGCACGCGTCGATGCACAGGCCGCAGGTGATGCAGCCGATCTGCGGTCCTTCGCGGATGTCGATCCCGGTCGGACAGACGGCGACGCACGCGTTGCAGTCGATGCAATCGCCGATCCGTGTCGCGCCGCTGGCGAGGTCGGCCAGCACGACATTGCCGCTGCGCGCTTCGGCCGCGCGCTTGACGCCATGACTGCGCGGTTCGCCGCGCCAGTTCTTGTAGGTCACCGCGAGCGTGCGCTCGTCCATCATCGCGCCCTGGATGCGCGGCCATGGACACATATAGATGCACACCTGCTCGCGCATCAGCCCGCCGAGCGTGAAGGTAGTGAACGTCAGGACCCCGATCGTCGCGTAAGCGACGAACGGCGCGGTGCCATTGACGAGTTCGCGGGCGAGGGTAGGCGCGTCGGTGAAATAGAAGACCCAGGCGCCGCCCGTCGAAACGGCGATCAGCAACCACAGAACGATCTTGCTCGTTCGCTTGGCGATCTTGGCCGGCCCCCAAGGCGCGCGATCGAGGCGGATCTGCGCGTTGCGATCCCCTTCGATCATGCGCTCGACATGAACGAACAGGTCGGTCCACACCGTCTGCGGACAGGCATAGCCGCACCACGCGCGCCCGACCGCCGACGTCACCAGGAACAGTCCGATCGCCGCCATGATCAGCAGTCCGGCCACGTAGTAGAATTCGTGCGGCCAGATCTCGATCGAGAACATGTAGAAGCGGCGATGCGCCAGGTCGACCAACACCGCCTGGTCGGGGGCGTAAGGGCCGCGGTTCCAGCGCAGCCACGGCGTGACGTAATAGATGATCAGCGCGACCGCCATCACCGCCCATTTCAATCGGCGGAACGTGCCGTCGATCTTCCTGGGAAACACCTTGCGACGAGCAGCGAAGAAATTCTCTTCGCCGTTGGTCAGATCGCGTGGGTCCGCCATCTCACTTGGCCGCGACGGTGGCAGCCGGCGTGGCCGCCGGCGCCGGAAGTGCCTCGCCGCCGCCCAGCGAATGGACATACACCGCCAGCATCTTCAGCGTTACCGGGTCGAGCCTTTTTCCCCAGGCCGGCATGATCCCATAGCGGGCATTGGTCACCGTCTGGGTCAGCGTGTCGCGATCGCCGCCATAGAGCCAGATTGTGTCGGTCAGGTTCGGCGCCCCGACGGCGCGGTTGCCGCGGCCATTCGCGCCGTGACAGACCGCGCAATTATTGGCGAAGATCGCGCTGCCGCGCTTGGCCGAGGGGCTCATCGCTTCCTGGTGAGAAATGAAGCGCACATAGGACACGGCGTCCTGCACCTCTTCGGGCTTCAGGATCTCGTCCTTACCGAAGGCCGGCATTTGCGACATGCGGGTAGCATCGTCGCCGGGGAAGCGTACGCCGTCGAGCAGGGTCTGCTGGATCGACTTGATGTCGCCGCCCCACAGCCAGTCGTCATCGTTCAGGTTGGGATAGCCCTTGCTGCCCGCTGCGCCCGATCCATGGCATGCCGAACAATTGATGCGGAACGCGGCACGCCCGCCGTCGATCGCGGCTTGCTTGAGCGTCGGGTTCTTCTCGATATCCTCGATCGGCAAGCGATCGATCGCCGCGAACGTTGCCGCCTTGGCCTTTTGATCGGCGGTGAGTTCCGCCTCCAACTGGCCCTTGCTGGTCCAGCCCAACACGCCCGGTGTAGCACGGGTCAATAGCGGCCAGGCCGGATAGGCGATGCAATAGCCGATCGCGAACACGATGCAGGCATAGAAGATGTACAGCCACCACCTTGGCATCGGCGTATCGAGTTCCTCGATCCCATCCCATTCGTGACCAACCGTGCTGGTGCCGGTCGCCTGGTCGATGCGCTTATTGTCAGCCATCGGCCTGATCCTCTTCGAAAATGCTGGTGGCGGCGCGGCGCGTGGCCGCGGTGGAATTGGGGCGGAAGGCCCAGCCGACGAAAGCGACGAAGCCGACGCCCATCAGCACGAGACCCCAACTATCGGCGAATTGCCGGAGCGCTTCGTAGCTCATTTGGCGGTCTCCCGTGCCGCCGCCTTCTTGAAGTCGACCTGGGTGCCGAGCATCTGAAGATAGGCGATCAGGGCGTCCATTTCGGTCAGGCGACCGGGATTGCCGTCGTAATCGCGCGACTGCGCGCCGGGATAGCGCTTGGCGAGTTCGGCCTTGTCGCCGTCGGAGAAGTCGCCCTGGGTCAGGACGTCGGCGACCGCCTTTTTGACGTCGTCGTCGCTATACGGAACACCGACATCGCGCAGCGCCATCAGATCGCGGTCGATATGCGGCAATTCCAGGTTGCGGTCCGCCAGGAAGGCGTAACCGGGCATGATCGATTCCGGCACCACCGAGCGCGGGTCGGTCAGATGCTGGCGATGCCATTCGTCCGAATAGCGTCCGCCGACACGAGCAAGGTCCGGACCGGTACGCTCCGACCCCCACAGGAACGGGTGGTCGTACATGCTCTCCGACGCCAGGCTGTAATGCCCGTAGCGCTCGACCTCGTCGCGGAACGGCCGGATCATCTGGCTGTGGCACAGCGAGCAGCCTTCGCGGATATAGATGTTGCGCCCGGCGAGCTCGAGCGGTGTGTAGGGCCGCACGCCGTCGACCTTGGGCACCGTCTCCTTGATCCAGAACAAAGGAGCGATTTCGACGATGCCGCCGACCGCGACGACGAGCAGGGCAAAGACCATCAGCAACATGACGTTGCGCTCGATGACCTTGTGCTTCTGAAGGAATGAAATGGCCATTGCTGCTTACTCGGCGGCAAGAGGAACAGGAGCGGCGGTGCGCGCTGGTACGACGGGGCGGTCCTTGGCTGGATCGAAAGCGGCCGTGGTCATCGGCGCCTCGTCGCGCAGCTTGCCGGCGATCGTCATCCAGACGTTCCACACCATGAAGATCGCGCCGGCGAAGTAGAGCAGGCCACCCGCGGTGCGGATCACGTAATAGGGATGGAGCGCGGCCACGACCTCGGCGAAGGAATAGACGAGGTATCCGTCCTCACCATATTCGCGCCACATCAGTCCCTGGGTGATGCCGGCGACCCACATCGACGACGCGTAGAGGACGATGCCGAGCGTCGCGCACCAGAAGTGCCAATTGACCATGCGGAGCGAATAGAGCCGCTCGCGGCCCCACAGGCGCGGCGTCATGTAATAGATCGCGCCGAAGGTGATCATGCCGTTCCAGCCGAGTGCGCCCGAATGGACGTGGCCGATGGTCCAGTTGGTATAGTGCGAAAGCGAGTTGACGCTCTTCACCGACATCATCGGACCTTCGAAGGTCGACATGCCGTAGAAGGCGAGCGCGAAGACCATCATGCGGATGATCGGGTCGGTGCGGATCTTGTCCCACGCGCCGTTGAGCGTCATCAGGCCGTTGATCATGCCGCCCCAGCTCGGCATCCACAGCATCACCGAGAACACCATCCCGAGCGTCTGCGCCCAATCGGGCAGCGCCGTGTAGTGAAGGTGGTGCGGGCCGGCCCAGATGTAGAGGAAGATCAGCGACCAGAAGTGAACGATCGACAAGCGGTAGCTGTAGATCGGCCGCTCCGCCTGCTTGGGCACGAAATAATACATCATGCCCAGGAAGCCGGCGGTCAGGAAGAAACCGACCGCGTTATGGCCGTACCACCATTGGGTCAGCGCATCCTGGACGCCCGAAAAGGCCGAATAGGATTTGGAACCGAGCCAGGACGGCGGCACCGAGATGTTGTTCACCAGGTGCAGCATCGCCACGGTGATGATGAAGCCGAGATAGAACCAGTTGGCGACGTAGATATGCGGTTCGGACCGCTTCACGATCGTGCCGACGAAGACCACCAGGTAGCTGACCCAGACGATCGTCAGCCAGATGTCGACATACCATTCGGGCTCGGCATATTCGCGCCCCTCGGTGATACCCATCATGTAGCCGGTCGCCGCCAGGACGATGAACAGCTGGTATCCCCAGAACACGAAGCGAGCGAGGGCGGGGGCGAACAGCCGCGCGCGGCAGGTCCGTTGCACGACGTAGAAGCTGGTCGCGATCAGCGCATTGCCGCCGAACGCGAAGATCACCGCGGACGTGTGAAGCGGGCGCAGCCGTCCGAACGACGTATATTCGAGACCGAGATTGAAGATCGGCCAGGAAAGCTGCGACGCGATCAGGATGCCGACCAGAAATCCGGCGACGCCCCAGAACACGGTCGCGATGACGCCCCAGCGTATCACATCGTCATAATAACGGTCGGGCCGTGCCGCTTCGGGCTCGCGCCCGACCTGCCGCAGCGTATAGAAAGCCGCGATCGTCGCCGCGGCGGCGCAGATCATCATGTGTACGGCAAAGCCGGTATCGGCCGCAAAGCCCGCTGCGCTCACGCACAGGAATATCAATAGGAGCCAGCCCCCGGCCCTGGTCACGACGTCGTCCAAATCGACCCCCTGAAATGCGTTGTCACCCCGGTTCATGGGGATAAGCGGCGGCTTAGCCGGGGGGGTGAACGCCGCTCTATGCGTAGTTTCCCCAAGGCCTTGCCGGCGCCACGGGGGCGGTGGCGGCCAATGCCGGCGATTTCCTTGACCGCGATCAAATCCAGCCCGTGGGGCGGGGGGCTAATGGCCTTTCGTGACGAGGCGTCAGAAGGGGCAATCGGTCGCCTCGTCACTTTCCATCAGCCGAGGCACCACCCGCCATGCAGTCCGACGAAATGCTCGCCACGCCGTTCTGGCGCCGATCACACTATCTCGATCGCATGACGTTGCGCGATCTCGCCGGGGCCTATTTCCGCCATTATGCGATCGTGACGTATCTGCTGTTGGCGGCGGCGATGGTGTGCCTTTACGCCTATCGGCCGGCGTCGCCGATCCAGACCGCTGCGACGGTCGCGCTGATCGTTTTGGCCTATCCGCTGGTCTGGTATTCGCTCCATCGCTGGGTGCTGCACAGCAACTGGATGTTCAAGGTGCCGTTCCTGGCTCCGGCATGGAAGCGCATCCATTACGATCACCACCAGGACCCAAATCATCTCGAAGTGCTGTTCGGCGCGCTTTACACGACGCTCCCGACCTTATTGCTGGTCGCCGCCTTGCCCGGATGGCTGATCGGAGGGGTGGGCGGGGCTGCCGCCGGATTTGCCACCGGCCTGCTCGTCACGTGCTTCTACGAATTCGCGCATTGCATCCAGCATCTGTCGTACAAACCGCGGCTGCGGTTTCTGGCAGTGATGAAGGCGCGGCATCTCGAGCATCATTTCCACGACGAACGCGGCAATTTCGGCATCACCAATTTCGTCTGGGACCATGTCTTCCAGACCTATTACACGCGGCCGCAGCGTCCCGCCAAAAGCGCCACGGTATTCAACCTGGGCTATGACGACAGGATGGCGCGTCGTTATCCATGGGTCGCGCGCCGGTCGGGCGGAGTCGCCGCCGGTCACCCGAGATATCGGGCCCGTACCCATGACTGAACCCTGGCCGACGCTCGAGCGATGGTTCGCCGATGCCGCGGCGAGCGATCCCGTCTTTTACAACGCCGCCGCGTTGGCGACAGCGGATCGCGATGGACGGCCATCATCCAGGATCGTGTTGCTCAAGCGGCATGATCGGCACGGCGTGGAATTCTTCACCAACCGCGCCAGCCGCAAGGCTCGCGACCTCGCCGATCGTCCGGATGCTGCTATCTGCCTGTTCTGGCCCCGGCTGGGCCGCCAGTTGCGGATCGAGGGGCCGGTGACCGCGACCAGCAGCGAACGCAGCGACGCCTATTTCGCCTCGCGCGACCGGGACTCGCAGATCGGCGCCTGGGCGTCACGCCAGTCCGAGCCGCTGCCCGACGGTGACACCCTGGTCGCCCGGATCGCGGCACATGCCGAGCGCTTCGGCGGGCGAGAGGTAGCCCGACCGCCTTTCTGGGGCGGCTATGTGATGCATCCGACGGTGATCGAATTCTGGTCGGACGGCGTGGCGCGATTGCACGAGCGACAGGAATGTCGTCGTCGCGACGACGAATGGACTATTCAGTCGCTATTCCCTTGACGCCGCGCATGTCCCGCCCGCCGGCGTCGTTGCTGGCCGGAGCGAGCGCAAGGGAAAGCAGCGGGAGCGCCAACGCATAGGCATATTGGGTGAGCGTCACGCCGATGTTGAACGGGAACCAGATGGTGGGAATGCCCAACCGGGAAAGCTCGTTGATGAACAGCGCGGTCGCAATAACGGCCATCGTTGCGAGCGCCAGCAATCTGCGTTCGCCGCGCACAATGATCCGCAACGCGATAACCACGAACAAGACAGCGAAGACGGCGCGGCCGACAGACACCAACGCATCTGCGTGAGTGACGGCTGCAACGACCCTTAACGCCCAAGCCGCGATGGCGATCAGCAAGACGACGCGCCGGTCGCGCCCTTCCGCCCAGTCGTTCCACGCAGCCGTCCATGCCAGCATGGCGAGCGGCGACAGCAGGATGGCATTCTGCCGATCCAGGGTCGAAATACCTATCAGGTCGGTCCAGGCGGCCGCGGCATTCCCCAGCCTGAGACAAGCGGTTGCCACGAGTGCGACCGCCAGCCATCGGGCAAAGCCCGGTCTGGCGGTCGACCGAGCCATGACGAGCGCTATCCCGGCAAGCAGGAACATCATGATCGGCAGCGCCAGTTCGACGATATAGCCGGCAATGGTTCGTCGCCATTGGGCGCGGTACAATGTGTCGCCGAACGCGCCGGCGGCGAGGGTGGGGGCGCTCCGGAGTCCGCCGCTCTGGTCGTCCCGGCCCAATCCCGGCTGCATGAAGGCTCTTATCGCCAACACGCCGGAATGCTCGACCGCCGATGGCGGAAGCCGGACCAAATAGGGTCGGGCGCCGACCACCTTGGGGTGATCGCCCCGCCTGCCGATGCCGCCGATCGGCTTGCCGTTCCAGAACATCTCGTAACCGTCATCGACCATCGTCGGGCCGAGCAACGTCCAGTCGCCATGCGCCGGCAAGGTGACATGGCGGCGATACCAGCCATAGCCCTCGAGATCGGGATGTCCGCGCGCGTGCCAGCCCGCGAGGTAGCCCGGAAGGCCGACATCGAAATCGTGATTGCTCGGCAAGGAAACCAGATCGATCCGATCCCAGCTGCTATCGTCGGTCCTTGCATCGGCCCAGCGCGGATCGTCGCCGGGATGGAAGCGCCATGACCCGTCCAGCACCTTCGCCGGACCGACCGGGTCCGGGCGGCCGCCAACCGCGAGCATCGCCACGACCAGGAGCAGCATCACCACACCGAGGGAGCAGAACCAGAACCGCAGTCGCTGAGACACGTCGCTTCCCCTACAAGCTGCCCGAACGAAGATGCATTTTGAAACGTAAGCAGGTAGATAGTCTGCACCAGTTAAGTGCGTTTCACTGGTGCAGTCAACGGAGTGCGTGTTGGATGGCCGTTTCCCTTCCCCGTCCGGTTTCGGCGATCCGGCTGGATGGTGGCCGCCTGGCCATCGATTTCGCCAACACGATCCACGACCGGTTCGCGGTGGACGTGGAGGATTATATCGCGACGCCGGAACGCTACATGCAATGGGCGAGGCGCTCCGGCGCGATTGCTGCCGACGAGACGATCGACCTGTCGGACTTGGGTGGAGGGGGCGAACGCCTCATGGCGGATGTTCGCTCGCTGCGGGATGCCACCTATCGTCTCTTGTCGGCCTGTATCGACGAGGTCCCGCTTCCCAAAGGTCCGCTGTTGGTCGCCAATCAGTGGCTGCTAGGTGCCCGCCAGAGCCAGGCGCTGGACGAAAACGGCCTGCTTCGGTTGCATGCGGATCCGGTGGATTTTCATCTTCCGCTCAAGCGGATCGCGTTGGACCTGGTGGATGTGCTGGCCGGTGCGCGGGCCGGAATATTCAAACTCAAACGCTGTGCGAACCGGCGCTCTTGCGGATGGATATTCGCCGACACCAGCAAGAACGGCCGACGCCGCTGGTGCGCGATGCAAACCTGCGGGACTGCGAGCAAAACCGAGGCTCGCCGGAACAAGCGCTGAAGTGGGCCATACGTGGCAAGCAGGACCGGAGCAGCCGGACTGAACGGCGCCGGAAATCATAACTCGGGGTTATCGGCGCAAGACGTAATTGCGGATTGATTCCTCGCCCCCGCTCACGGACCTTGCACTTGCCCGGTCGGCAATACGACCGAGAGCAAAATAAACATCAGGGGGAAAATCATGGCACTTCATTCGTGTTCCCACCTCGTGCGTCTGCGCCACGCCTACCTTGCCGGTAGTGCCGCGATCTTGCTGGTATCTCCGTCAGCATTTGCCGCGAGCGCTGACAATGCGGCACCGACCGCGCAGGAAGCGCCCCCCGCTGCCCAGCCGACTGACGATCAGCCGCAAAAGGACATCGTCGTCACCGGCTCGCTGGTGCGCAGCACCGGTTTCACCGCACCGACGCCGGTCACCGTGCTCAATGCCGACACGCTGGCGCGGGTTTCCGCGCCCAATGTCGCCGACGCGATCAACCAGATGCCGGCGCTGCGGCCTTCGCTCACCCCGACCAGCGCGGTCAACGCCGGCGGCGGCACTCAGGTCGGCGGCAATTATCTCGACCTGCGTGGTCTCGGTTATGCCCGTACCTTGGTGCTGCTCGATGGCCGGCGCTATGTGCCGTCCAACCCGACCGGCGCGGTCAACCTCAACAACATTCCCCAGGCGTTGATCGATCGCGTCGACATCGTCACCGGCGGTGCCTCCGCCGCTTATGGCGCCGACGCCGTGGCGGGCGTGGTCAACTTGCAGACCAAGGCGAACCTGGAAGGGCTCAAGGCGACGCTGCAGGCCGGCGAGGCCGGAGCGGGCGATTACCGCAACGTGCTGATCTCGGTGGCGGCCGGTGCGAAGCTGACCGATAGCATGCACCTGGTGCTGGCCGGCGAATATTCCGACAATAATGGCATCGCCCGCTTGTCCGCGCGGCGCTGGGCCGCAGCTGGTGCCGGCCTGCTCGCCAACCCCAATGCCGGCAATGGCGGTCTCGGTACGCCGAGCCAACCGCGCCAGCTTCTCGTGACCAGCGGCCTGCGCAACAGCAACTCGACGGCTAACGGCGTCATCACTGGCGTTACCTTCCGGCCCGGCTCCGGCTCCCCGATCAACACCATCACCGGCCTGCCGGCCTATCTGAAGGGCATCCAGTTCAACGATGCCGGTCAGGCGGTGCCGTTCTCACTGGGCACCATGACGACCTCGGGCACGGCGCTGGGCGGGGACGGCGTGAACGGCATGGCCGACCAGGTCGGGGCGACGCCGATCACGCGCTATACCGCTTATGGCAAGCTGAGCGGCGACGTCGCGCCCGGCTGGACCGCGTTCATCGAGAGCTCCTACAGCCATTTCCATTCGCTACAGGACGGTATCCCCTCGACCTTCAGCTACACGATCGCGGCGGACAATTTCTATCTGCCGCCCGATCTGGCGGCGACCCTGGCGGCCAACAAGGCCTCCTCAATCACGGTCAACAAGCTCGCCGATCAGAATGCGCGGACGCTGACCAGCTACAATACTGACGTCTATCAGATCACGCTGGGCGTGCATGGCGAGCTCGGCAAGAGCTGGTCGTTCGACGGCTATTACGGCCACGGCCGCAACTACAACGACAATATCAGCCGCAACAACCGCATCCTCGCCAATTACGCGCTGGCGATCGACGCCGTGGCCGATCCGGCGCATCCGGGCTCGGCGATCTGCCGGTCGACCCTGACCAAGCCAAGCAACGGCTGCATCCCGCTTAACATCATGGGCAAGGTCGACCCCAACAATCCGGCGTTGAAATATGTCAACGGCGTCGCCGAAACGATCAACGATATCGAGCAGGACGAGCTGTCGCTCACGCTTCGCGGCGAACCCTTCTCGACCTGGGCGGGGCCGGTCTCGCTGGCCCTGGGCGGCGAATATCGCAGCCAGTCGCTGAGGGTGGATTTCGACAGCGCGTCGCGGGCCGGCGCCTATTCCGCTGCGGCGCTGCCATATTCCGGCAGCGTCGATGTCAAGGAAGCGTTCGGCGAGCTGCTGATCCCGTTGCTGGCCGATTCACCCTTCGGCAAGCGGCTGAGCGTCGATGTCGCCGGGCGCGTTACCAATTACACGACCTCCGGCACGGTCGAGACCTGGAAAGCGGGTGTCGATTACACGATCAACAATTCGATCCGGCTGCGCGCGACCGAATCCCGCGACATACGCGCGCCCAACCTGGCCGAATTGTATCAAAAGAGCGGCAGTTCGTTCCTGACCGTCACCGATCTCGATCCGCGCTATCTCGGGCAAAGCTATCTGGTCACGGCGCTGACCGCGGGCAATTTGAACCTGAAGCCGGAAATCGCCCGGACCTTCACGGGCGGCGTGGTGCTGACGCCAAGCTTCATTCCGCGCCTGAGCATCTCGGTCGACTATTACAATATCGACATCAAGAAGGCGATCATCCAGCTGACACCGGCGACGATCGTGCAGCAATGCTTCACCACCAACACGGCGGCCTGCCAATATATCACTCGCGACAATAGCGGGCTGATCACCACGGTGTTCAGCGGGCCGACCAACCTCGCTTATGCCATGACTCGCGGCATCGACCTCGAGATGAGCTACGTGCTGCCGGTCGGCCGGGATCGCGTCGTCTTTCAGGGGCTGGTCAATTACCTGATCAAGACGGAGACTTATGACGGCACCGTTCGCGTCCGCCTGGACGACAGCGTGGTCCAGCCCACCGTCGCCGCCATAGGCGGCAACCCGCGATGGAAGGCGAACGCCAATATCAGTTATATCGCTAGCGATTGGCGCCTGAGCGCTACCGCGCGCTATGTCGGCGGCGGCTTTATCGACCGTACCTTGACCGCCAGCAACATCGACAAACTGACTGTCAACGGGCGGCTCTATGCCGATGTCTCGGGCGAGCTGACGATCTTCCATCCGCGTGGCGCGGGGAGCAAGGTCGCGCTGTTCGCGGCGGTCCAGAACCTGTTCGACAACGATCCGCCGATCACCGGCGCCGGCGGCTATGGCACGACGCGCGCGCTGTACGATACGATCGGGCGCCAGTTCATGGGCGGGCTACGCGTGAAATATTGAGATCGATCGCCGCAAAAAAAGGGGAGGGTAGCGTGACTCGGATTGGATATCTGCCGCTGTGCGCGCTTGTCGCGGCGTCATTTGCCACGGCCCCCGCTTCGGCCGGGAGCCCGACCGAGCCGGCATCGGCAAAGGCGGCCGCGGTCAAAGCCGCGCTCGCCGTGCCGGCGGGCTCTGCCGCGCCCGGCTGCGCGGTCGGACTGTTTCGCGGCGGCAAGCCCGAAATGCTGGTGAGCGACGGCTATGCCGATGTCACGACTGGACGCCGGATCGACGCCGACACGCAATTCTATGCCGCTTCGGTCTCCAAACAGTTCACCGTCGCCGCGCTCATGCAATTGGTCGTGGCCGGCAAGGTCCGGCTCGACGACGACGTGCATCATTATCTGCCCGAATTGCCGTCTTATCCCGATCGGCTGACGATCCAGAACCTACTGAACATGACGAGTGGCGTGCGCGATTCGCTCGTCCTGCTGCAACTCGACGGGATCGAACCGCTTTCTCGTGCGAGCCGCGCCGAAGCGCTGGCCGAGATGTTTCGGCAGCGGGATACCAAGTTCAAGCCCGGCACCGCCTATGACTATACCAATGGCGGCTATCTGCTGCTGTCCGAGTTGGTTGAGCGCGTCTCGGGCGAAAAGTTCGAGGCCTATGTCAATGCGCATGTGCTGAAGCCGCTGGGGATGACCCGCAGCTACGTCATGCTGGGCAGCCGTAGTGCCGACGCCAATGCCGCGCGGGGCTATACAATGCAGGGTGGCAAGGTGACGCTGACCGACGAAATCCCGCTGTTCGGGGGGAGTGGCGGGTTGATCACGACGGTCAACGATCTTGGCAAATGGTATGCCGATATCGACAGTGGACATAAGGTCTGGACCCCGGAACTGACCCGGCTGATGACGACCCCGGGACGGTTCGCGGACGGCATCCCGGTGCGCGATCATGGGCAGGGTCCGGTCTATGGCAATGCCTTGTTGATCGGCCCGCACTGGTTCCACCACACCGGCTCAGCGGGGGGATTCAAGACCCTGTTCGGCTATAATCGAGAACAGCGGTTCGGCGTGGCGCTGCTCTGTAACAATGGCGACTACAACCCCGATAAAGTCGCGGATGCCGTGCTTGCCGCGTTTGACAGCAGCGTACCGCGCGTGAGCGAAGGCGCTCCGCCATCTTCGCTCGACGGCCGCTACGGCAATCCCAACCTCAAGGCGATCTATTCGATCGCTCTGACAGAAGCCGGTGGTACGGTGACCGTGACCGATCGCAACGGCATGCCGGGCGCGCCGCAACCGCTGGAAGCCACCGGACCCGGCCAATATAAGGGCCGAGGCTATACGTTGAGTTTCGACGACAATGGCATGGGCTTCACGCTAACGATTCCGCGCGTGACCCTGCACTTCGCCAAATTGCCCTGACGCGCTGCCCGTATTCTCGAGCGGCACCGCCTGTAGCGTCATTGTCGCGAAGTCGATCGTCAGCATTTTGAGCTGGACGATCATGTCGCTGCCGACGCGTCCGGCGCTGCTGTCATTGTCCTCCATATTGACCTTCAGCGCCTGCAGCGGAACGCCGTCGATCGCATAGTCGAGCTTGGGGAGCACGCGGACCTTGGTGGTGACGAAGCCGCCGGCGCCGCCGATCGTCGCGTTGCGCTCCGCCGCGCTTGCGAGCTGATCCTTGGTCAGCAAGGCAAGGCCTGGCCTGCGCAATGCAGTCGAATCGGCGCCGCTGTCGAATTGCGCGCCGGCGGTACCGAGCGGCGTGGTGATCGGGATGCCGAGCCCATCCTCGTGCCAATAGACGCGCACCGTCTTGCCCTTGGGCAGTGGTGCGGCGGTGCCGAGCGACAGCTTGGTGCCGCCGTCGAGCCAGGCAATCCGGCCGAGCGCGGCGAAGGCTGGCAGGCCGAGTATGGCCGGGATCGTGTAATCCTTGCCAAGCTTCAGCATCGCGTCCGGCAGCACCAGCACGGGCAGGTTCTCGACCGTAGCGCCGCCGATCATCGCCCTGTCGATCAGCCCCATCTTGCCGGTCACGCGGGTAGTCGACGTGCCGACATCGCTCAAGCCGGGCAGGATGCGCACTGCCAGCTGCGCGGCGGTGCTTTCGGTGACGACGGAAATCTCGGCGCCCGTGTCCATGAACCAGGGCAGGGTGATGCCGTTGACGGTGACGTTCGCGCTCTTGCTGCCGAGCGGATTGGCGATGGTCGGCACCGTGGTAGCGCCGCGCGCGCGGATCGGCGGCGCGTCGCGAAAGGCCTCCGCGATCTTCTCGTCGCTGGCATCCTCGCCGTCGGGAGCGAGCTTGTTCGCTTCGGCGCAAGCGGCGACGCGTTTCGCACCGCCGACCGTCACGCCATAATCGTTGCACAGGCGGTGGAACAGCATCGCGCGCACCGGCGCGGGTGCATCGGCATTCGCCCGCAGCCAGGCTTCGATCGCGGCATTCTCGGCCCCACCGCCAAACTGGGCGTCATAGGCCAGCCGTTCCGCCGTCCCCGGGCTCGGCGGCGGCGCATAGGGATCGGGTTGGGGCAGAGCGGCCTGGGCGAGGAGCAGCGCGATCGTCGGAATCATGGAGGCATCTCTATCGACTGTCTTAGCTAAGTGGTACACGGCTTGTGTCGCCGGGGACAGTGGGTAAAGGCGGCGCATGACCACCGAATTGCCCAAGACCTTCGACCCCGCCGAGATCGAGACGCGCTGGTATCAGCATTGGGAGGCGAACGGCCAGTTCCACCCCGATCGCCCGGGCGCGGAGCCCTGGACGATCGTCAACCCGCCCCCCAACGTGACGGGGTCGCTGCATATCGGCCACGCGCTCGACAATACGCTGCAGGACGTGCTGGTCCGCCACGCGCGCCTCAAGGGCAAGGACGCTCTCTGGGTGGTCGGCACCGACCATGCCGGCATCGCCACCCAGATGGTGGTCGAGCGCCAGATGGCCGAACGCCAGCAGAAGCGCACCGATTTCACGCGCGAGGAATTCGTCGCCAAGGTCTGGGAATGGAAAGCCGAGAGCGGCGGCGAGATCACTCAGCAGCTTCGCCGGCTTGGCTGTTCGATGGACTGGGCGAACGAGCGCTTCACGATGGACGAGGGCTTTTCCAAGGCCGTCCTCAAGGTGTTCGTCGACCTTTACAATCAGGGCCTGATCTATCGCGACAAGCGGCTGGTGAACTGGGATCCGGGCCTCGGCACCGCGATCAGCGACCTTGAGGTCGAGACCAAGGAAGTGAAGGGCAGCTTCTGGCAGATCCGCTATCCGCTGGCGGATGGATCGGGCTCGATCACGGTGGCGACGACCCGGCCCGAGACGATGCTCGCCGACATGGCGGTCGCGGTGCATCCCGAGGACGAGCGCTACAAGGCGATGATCGGCAAGCAGGTGAAGCTGCCGATCACCGGCCGGCTGATTCCGGTGATCGGCGACGAACATGCCGACCCGGCGCTCGGCACCGGCGCGGTCAAGATCACGCCAGGCCACGATTTCAACGACTTCGAGGTGGGCAAGCGCGCCGGCATGAAGGCCGGCGAGATGCTCAACATGCTCGACGCCAAGGCGCAGGTCACGCAGACCGCCGACGGGCTGATCCCTGACGATCTGCTCGGTATCGATCGCTTCTGGGCGCGCAAGCAGGTGGTCGAGCGGCTGAAGGAAGCAGGCCTCCTGGTTCCCTATGTCGACAAGGAAGGCGTCGAGCATGACGCCGAGCCGCGTACGATCCAGACGCCTTACGGCGACCGCTCAGGCGACGTGATCGAACCGTGGCTGACCGACCAATGGTATGTCGATGCCGAGACGCTGGCGAAGGCGCCGATCGAGGCGGTCAAGTCGGGCGCGATCAAGATTGTGCCGAAGAGCTGGGAAAAGACCTTCTTCAACTGGATGGAGAACATCCAGCCCTGGTGCGTGAGCCGGCAATTGTGGTGGGGGCACCGGATTCCGGCGTGGTTTGCCGACGATGGCCGCATATTTGTTGCTCAGGATGAGCAGGCCGCTTTGCTTCAAGCGATCGGACAGGATGACGCTGGGCTCGACCTGACGGGAGGGTCGGCGATCGTCGTGGAAGATGAGCGGGCCGCGCAGGCGTTGCGTAAGACGCTGGCCGATGATGATAAGACGCTTATCCTGTGGCAAGATCCCGACGTCCTCGACACCTGGTTCTCCTCAGCGCTGTGGCCCTTCGCGACGATGGGCTGGCCCGAGGACGCCGATCCCAAGCTCCACGGCCGCTACCCCAATGACGTGCTGATATCCGGCTTCGACATCCTGTTCTTCTGGGACGCGCGGATGATGATGCAGGGGATGCATTTCATGGGCGATGTGCCGTTCCGCACGCTCTATCTGCACGGCCTGGTGCGCGCCGCCGACGGGCAGAAAATGTCCAAGTCGAAGGGCAATGTCGTCAACCCGCTCGGGCTGATCGACCAATATGGCGCCGATGCGCTGCGCTTCTTCATGGCGGCGATGGAAAGCCAGGGCCGCGACATCAAGATGGATGAGAAGCGGGTCGAGGGTTATCGCAACTTCGCGACCAAGCTGTGGAACGCCGCGCGCTTCTGCCAGTCGAACGGGATCGGCGCTTCGAAGACGATCGAAGCGCCCGAGGCCACGCTCGCGGTCAACAAATGGATCATCGGCGAGACGATCCAGACGGTGCAGGCGGTCGACCTCGCGCTGGCCGATTACCGTTTCGACGGTGCCGCCAACTCGATCTACCAATTCGCCTGGAGCCGGTTCTGCGACTGGTATCTCGAGCTGATCAAGGGCGCGATCGACGACGAGACCAAGGCGGTGGCGGGCTGGGTGCTCGACCAGATCCTGGTCATGCTCCACCCGTTCATGCCGTTCGTGACCGAGGAATTGTGGTCGAGGCCCGGCGGGCGCGAAAATAACCTTATCGTCGCCAAGTGGCCGATCGCCGACGCCCGCGCGATCGATCCCGGGGCGGGCAAGGAGATCGACTGGCTGATCCGACTGGTCAGCGACATTCGCGCGGCACGCGTCGAGCTTGAAGTTCCCCCGGGGCAGCGTTTGATTGGCTACATCGAGCGCGAAGCGGCGGACACGTTGGAGAAACTAGTAAACCACCAGGATGCCATACTCCGGATGGCAAAGGTGTCTTTTCAGCCCGTTTTTGGGGCGCGGCTGGCTCCCTCCATACGGGTGCCTGTAGACGATCTTGAGTTGGTTATGCCCATCTCTGGAACGATCGATGTCGAGGCCCAGCGTACGCGCCTGACCAAGGCGATCGAGGCGGCGTCTAAGGAACGCGACAGCCTAGCGGGCCGCCTCAACAACCCCAGCTTCGTCGAGCGCGCGAAGCCGGAGGCGGTCGAGAAGGCACGCGCGGACCATGCCGAGAAATCGGCCGAGGCCGAACGGCTGACAGCGGCGCTGGCAAGGTTGGGCTGACCATTTCCCCTCCCGCTTGCGGGAGGGGCTAGGGGAGGGCGTGTCCGCCAATGACGCCCATGCTTCGACAGACCCTCCCCCCGACCCCTCCCGCAAGCGGGAGGGGAGAAGGGTGGCTGAAACGCTTCCATTGTCATCCCGGCCTTGTGCCGGGATCCGCGGCGCCGCGAGCGATGGAAAAGAGCTTCCAGCTTTTCACCAAGCTGCCCGGCGGATCCCGGCACAAGGCCGGGATGACGGAGGTGGCTTGCTCCATACCTTACTCGGCAACCCGTCGTTCGATCGGATCGGAACAACACAGGCTCGCACGGATTATGTTGCCCCTCTGCTAGACGATCCCCGCGTCACAGAAGGCAAGGAGGCCGCACCGGGTCCATTCTAGCGGTCCGAACGCGGCACAAAACCGCTCACGACCACGCCTAGCGCAACTATCCCCACAGAGACGCCCAAGATGGTGTCGAAGTTCTTCTGGATGAAAATGCTTGTCCCGGAATTCGGAAACGCCCAGCTTATTGCGGCCGCCGACGAGCCCAAGACTACGAAAGTGGCGACAAAAATCAGCGCGCCCCATATCCGAGACGTATAAATCTCGTGGAATTTGCTGGGTGGCGACGTCTCGTCTTCTGATCCTGCCGAATTGCCACTCACGCGTCGGTCTCCTTCCCACGAAAGCTATCCACCGATTGACCCGCCGGCCAAGGGAAAATCGCGGTTGACGGGCTGGTGGAACGGCAGCGGTTTCCCTATCGAGGCCCGCTCCAGCGATCATCAATCCGGCCACGCGGGCCGAGGAAAGGCATCCACACGTGGCGCAGCCGCCGCATCAGCAGCAGCGAGGCCCGGGAGGCCGCCGCGACCTGACCATCGGGCCGATCGGTCCGACCCTGCTCGCCTTCGCGTTGCCGACGCTCGCCTCCAACATCCTCCAGTCGCTCAACGGCTCGATCAATTCGATCTGGGTCGGGCGCTTCCTGGGCGAGAGCGCGCTCGCGGCGACGTCGAACGCCAACATCATCATGTTCCTGATGTTCTCGGCCGTATTCGGCTTCGGCATGGCGGCGACGATCCTGATCGGCCAGTCGGTCGGCCGCCACGACATCGAGGGAGCGCGACGCGCGTTCGGATCGGCGGTCGGCCTGGTGATGGGCGGCGCGGTGGTGATCGCGATCCTCGGCTGGCTGTTCGCGCCGCAGATATTGCGGTTGCTCGCGACGCCCGGCGAGGCACAGAACATGGCTCGCGACTATCTGCGCGTGATCTTCCTGGGTCTGCCCTTCTCGATGCTCGGCGTGCTCATCCAGATGAGTCTGCGCGGCACCGGCGATTCGGTGACGCCTTTGTGGTTCATGGGCCTGAGCGTGGCGATCGACAGCACCTTCAACCCATTGCTGATCGACGGCATCGGGCCGTTCCCCAAGATGGGCATCGCCGGATCGGCGACGGCGACCTTGCTGGCGGGCATCGTCTCGTCGGCGGGGTTGCTCATCTACGTCTATTGGCGCGATTTGCCGATCCGGCTGCGCGGACGTGAACTGCGCTATCTGATCCCCGAAAAGGCGCTGGTGAGGACGATCATCGCCAAGGGCCTGCCGATGGGCGCGCAGATGCTGGTCATGTCGACGGCCGGCCTCACGATGATCGGCCTCGTCAACCGCCACGGCGTGGACACCGCCGCCGCTTATGCCGTCTCGCAACAGCTCTGGACCTATATCCAGATGCCGACGATGGCGATCGGCGTGGCGGTCAGTTCGATGGCGGCACAGAATATCGGCGCGGGCAAATGGGAACGCGTCAACGCGATCACGCGGTCGGGTATCGTCTACAACACGATCATCACCTTGGTCGTCATCACTGCGATCATCCTGTTCGACCGCCAGGTGATGACGCTGTTCGTCGGCAGCGGGAGCCCGGCGATCCCGATCGCGCGGCATATCCAGCTGATCTCCAGCTGGACCTTCGTGATGTTCGGCGTGACGATGGTGCTGTTCTCGACCGTCCGCGCCAACGGCGCGACGATACCGCCGCTGATCATTTTGGCGATCGCTTTCTACCCGGTTCGCCTGGGCTTCGCGATATTCGGCCAGCCGCTGATCGGCACCGATGCTCTATGGTACGCCTTCCCGATCGGATCGATGGTCTCGATGTCGCTCGCCGCCTGGTATTACCGCAACGGCCGCTGGCGCGAGCAATCGCTGATCGTCCCGCCCGAGCCGGAAGGAGAGGAGCAGGCGCACGCTTCCGGCGAGCCGGCCGGGCGATTGCATCCAACGGGCTGACCCGTCGCTTCGCCCTTGCGTGCGGCGGCGCGCGGGCTCAAATGCGCGGCCATGAGCCATTATCCTGCGATCCGTCTCCGCCGCACGCGCGCCTCGGCGTGGAGCCGGCGGATGCATGCCGAAAACACCCTGACCGCGGCCAATCTGATCTGGCCATTGTTCATCGCCGAAGGACAAGGAGTCGAGGGACCGATCGCCAGCCTGCCCGGAGTGTCGCGCTGGTCGGTCGACAATATCGTCGCACGAGCGAAGGAAGCGCGCGACCTCGGCATTCCCTGCATCGCTTTGTTCCCCAACACGCAGCCCGATCGCCGCAGCGATGACGGCAAGGAAGCGCTCAACCCCGACAATCTGATGTGCCGCGCGATCCGTGCGCTGAAGGACGCGGTGCCCGATATCGGCGTGCTGACCGACGTCGCGCTCGATCCCTATACCAGCCACGGCCATGACGGCCTGCTCGACGAGAGCGGCTACGTCCTCAATGACGCCACCGCGGAAGTACTGGTCGGTCAGGCGCTTAACCAAGCGAGGGCGGGCGCCGACATTATCGCGCCTTCAGACATGATGGACGGTCGCATCGGGCTGATCCGCGAGGCGCTGGAGGGCGCGGGCCATGTCAATGTCCAGATCATGTCCTACGCCGCCAAATATGCCAGCGGCTTCTACGGCCCGTTCCGCGACGCGGTCGGTTCGCGCGGGCTGCTGAAGGGCGACAAAAAGACCTATCAGATGGACCCGGCCAATGCCGAGGAAGCGCTGCGCGAAGTCGCGCTCGACGTCGCCGAGGGCGCCGACAGCGTCATGGTCAAGCCGGGCTTGCCTTATCTCGACATCATCCTTCGCGTGAAAGATCGCTTCGAAATCCCTGTATTCGCGTATCAAGTGTCCGGCGAGTATGCGATGATCGAGGCGGCAGTCGCGGCCGGTGCTGCCGAGCGCGACGCAGTCGTGCTGGAGACGCTGATGGCGTTCAAACGCGCCGGGTGCTCGGGCGTACTGACCTATCATGCGCTCCATGCGGCGAAGCTGCTGGCGAAATGATCGAAACAGCTCGGCTCATCCTCCGTCCTTGGCGCGAGGACGACAAGCATGCGTTCGATGCGATCATCAACACGCCGGCGATGATGAAGCATTTCGGCGGCGTCGCGCCGCGCGAGAAGATCGACGGGCTGATCGACCGCCAGATGGAGAAGCAGGCCGCCGACGGCCATTGCATGTGGGCGGTCGAGACCAAGGCCGATGGCCAATTGGCGGGGATTTGCGGGCTGAGGCTGGGTGGACATCCCGATACGCCGGTCGACGGCATGTACGAGCTCGGCTGGCGCATCGCCGAGAAGCATTGGGGACAGGGGATTGCTCGCGAGGCGGCCGAGGCCAGCCGCGATTGGGGCTGGGCGAATACCCCGGCCGAGACGATCGCGGCATGGACCAATCCCGACAATGCGCCGTCCTGGGGCCTGATGATCCGGATCGGCATGACGCGCCGGCCCGAACTGGATTTCCGCCACCCGCTCTATCTCGATAATGACGATGTGATCGGCGACATGATCGTCTATGCAATCGATCGGCCGGCGGGAGCGAGGCGATGATCGATACCGATCGCTTGGTCCTGCGCGGCTGGCGCGACAGCGACATCGCGCCCTTCCATGCCATGTGCAACGATTCGGAGGTCATGCGCTATCTTGGGCCGCCGCTGAGCCGCGAGGACGCCGAAGCCGCCGCGGAACGCCAGAACGGGTTTATCGCCAGCCATGGCTATTGCTTCTGGGCGGTCGAGCGAAAGTCCGACGGCGCGTTCCTGGGCTTTTGCGGGCTCAAGCCGGGACCCGAGGGCACGCCGCTCTTCAACCAGGTCGAGATCGGCTGGCGGCTGGCGCGGGAGGCCTGGGGCCAGGGCTATGCGCGCGAAGCGGCCGAAGCATCGATCGCCTGGGGCTGGGCGAACACCGATGCGCCCGGCATCGCCGCGATGACCAATATCGACAATGCGCGCAGCTGGGGCCTGATGGAGCGGCTCGGCATGGTGCGCGATCGTGCCGGCGATTTCGACCATCCGGCGGTGCCGCTCGGCGACCCGTTGCAGCCGCACATCGTCTACCGGATAAAGCGGCCCTAATTCACTTTTCGCCCAGGATCGCCTTGATCGCGGCGATCTTCTTCTCCTGGGCGTCCAATTGTGCCTGCGCCTTCGTACGCGCGTCTTCGAGCGCGGGATAAGGCGGATCGCCGACGACGCCGCGTTCGCTGGCCAACTGATCGAGGTCGGTGATCGCGCCGAGCGTGGCGACGCGGAGCGAATCGAGATCGGCCAGTGCCGATTCGGCGCGCACCCATTCGTTGCTGCCCACCGCCTGCGCGGCCGGACTGCGCGCGGCACTCTCTGCGGTGGAGGCGCTGGCGGCGAACGCCGCCTCGGACGCGCCCAGCTTGGCGTCGATCGCTGCGATCTTCTTGTCGAGTTCGGAATCCGGAGTGGCGACGGGTGTCACAACCTCGGGTTCGGCGTCCGAGCGCGATTCGATCGGCCGCAGCGCCAGCGACGGATAGACCCCGGGCGCTTCGGTACAGCCGACGAGGCCGAGAGTGAGAAGTATCGCGATGCGCTTTGACATGACATCGCTCTAGGCGGCGAAAAACTATGGCGCAACGCACTTGCGCTTCCCGAAACACCTCTCTAAAGGCCGCGTCTCCCAGGCGCCCGTAGCTCAGCTGGATAGAGCATCAGACTACGAATCTGAGGGTCGGACGTTCGAATCGTTCCGGGCGCGCCATTTCCCCGACAGGCTAGAAATTTCCCCGTCAGGGGAACCAGAGCCTGACCCGTCTGGGCTATTCCTCCGGATCGAAGCTGCGATTTTCGCGGCAATGCCAAAGGCGCAGGATGAAGATCGTTCCGGCCGCGATCTCATAACGTATCTCGTAATTGCCGACGATGATCCGGCGGACCTCGCGCGGCTGATAGGCTTCAAGCTTCTCGCCGATCCTCGGATACTCCAGCAGCCGGCCAGGCGCGTGGGCGAGTTGCTGGACCACGCGCGCCGCTGCCTCGGGTGCGACCGGGCTCAGGTGATCGTGCAAGCGCACAAGGTCCGAAGATGCCTTGCCGGTCCACTGGACTTTCATTTGACCGGGGAGGGAAGTGGCTTGTCCGTGCCGAGGCTGGCGGCCCATGCCTGAATCGCCTCAGGGTCGATTACTCGGCCGGCGTCGACATCCTCCAGGGCTTCGAGCGTCATCCGATGACGCTCCTCCTCTTGATCGACCCAAGCCGCGAGGGCTTGCTTCATCACCCAACCGCGCGACCGTTCGAGGCGCGATGCCATCGCCTCAACTTTTTCCGCGAGCCCCAAGGGGACGTGAGCGGTCAATACCTTGGTCTCGGCAGCCATTTTCGTCACCTTCAATCAGCCCGATTAAAATATAATCGCGAGGCCGGCAAAGGCAAGGCGGACGGTTGGTTTGGGACTTCCCGCGCATTGGATAGATTATCGGCGACGCGCCGCCAGCCGCCACGGACGCGCCGCGGCGGCTGGCAATTCAGGCGGGGCGCGCCACCGGCACGCCCCCCGATCCTTGCTCAGAACTTCTTGGTGATGCCCGCGAAGAAGCCGCGCCGCGCGCCATATTGCGGTGCACCGACACCCACGCCCGATCCGTCGCGGATCAGGTAGCTCTTGTCGAACAGGTTCACGACATCGAAGCGGATCGACAGCCCCTTGAGCACGCCCGGCCCGTCGAAATTCTGCGCGATCCCGATATTGGCGGTGACGTATGAGGGCAACTTGCCGCCATTGGGCACGATGCCGGCGGGATCGTCCGCGCGCAGACCGTCGCCATAGAGGAAATCGACCGCCGGAACGAGCGTGCCGATTCCGTCATGGATCGTGACGCTGCCGCCGCCCGATGCCGTCCAGTTCTGCGAATGGTCGGTGAAGATGTAATGGTTGGAGATGTAAGCAAGCTCATCCGGCGCGAAGAAATATTGGCTCGAGACGATGTTGCGGCCTTTCTCCCTGCCGCGGGCGACGTTGGCGTAGAGGTCGAACGGGCCCTTGGTGTAATTGGCGCTCAGTTCCACGCCCCAGGCATAGCCCTTGGCGTAGTTGAACGGCGACAGCACCAGCGAGGTGCCGAACTGGCCTTCGTCGAGCAGGTTGCGCTTGATCTTGTAGTAAGCGTCGATCCCGACCTTGAGACCTGGCAGGAGGTACTGCTCGAGCCCGGCATCGAAATAATGCTCGCGCTCGGCGCGCACCGGATCGGCCATGGTGAGCGTGGGCGCCTTGGTCGTGCCGGCGAACAGTGCCAGCGTCGGCGCTGCGATCAACTCTTGGGGCGGCGGTGTGAAGTTGCGCGCATAGCCCAGGTGGAAAGTCGTGCCGCCACCCGGTTTCCAGACGAAGTTGATGCGCGGGCTGACCTGCTGCTCGTTCGTATAGGCCCTGACAGCGTCGAAGCGGGCGCCATAATTCAGCGTCAGCGTCGGGGTCAGCGACCATTCGTCCTGGAGATAGACACCATAAAGCTGCCCGTTGCGGCCGCCCTTGTCGGTGATCGTGATTGGAATGTCCGACGTTTGGACGACGTTCCCGTCAGGATCGGTATCGACTGCGAACACGCGCGACGTCACCAGCGACCGGGTGCGCTCGTTCTGGAAGAACAGCCCGAAACGCAGCGTATGCGTGTCTGACAGCTTGTAGCTGCCGTCCGCCTGGATGCCGGTGGCCAGGCTCGACAGCCGCGACCGATCGGCAACGCCGCTGAAGATGAGGTCGCCGCCTTGTGGGTCTGGCGTGAACCGCGTCTGCGAATAGCGCACGAACGGTGCGACCTGGAAATTGAGCGCCCCGCCAGCATATTGATAGGCCAGCACGCCGTAATGCGTGATCTCGCGCTGATTCTGATCGAGTTTGGCCGAATCGAACGTCGATTGACCGTTGAGCGTGAACACGGGCGTCTGCCCGGGATTGTTGGGAATCTGGAAGTAGCCGATCGAGGTGCCGCCGAACGCGGTGAGCCGGCTGGTATCGGAGAGAATGGCCGAAACATAGCCGAACCCGCGATACTGGCGGGTGCGATCGTGGATCGCGTCGCGCGTCGCGATCGGGTTCTCGACGCCGAGATCGTTCTGCAGATAACTGCCAGAGAAGAAATAGCTCAACGGCCCGCTCGACCCATGGAGCGACGCGCTGGGATTGATGGTGTTACGGCTACCGCCGTAATAACCAATGTCTCCGCCGTTCGCGAATCCGCCGGAACTCGTCTTCAGGCTTACCACGCCCGAGGTCCGATATCCGTATTGCGCGGGCAATGTGCCGGTGATCAGTTCGACCGAATCGGCGATCCTGGGATCGAACGTCTGGCCGAAGCCCGAGATGCTCTCCGGCACGATCACGCCATTCAAGCGGTATTGCAGGTTACCGTGCTCGTTACGGACATGCACGGCGCCATAGCTGTCGAGCGTTACGCCCGGTACCTGGGACAGGATCTGAACAAGGCTGACATTGGCGCCGCCCGGCTGCTTGGCGAGGAGTGCCTTGTCGATCGTGTACGCACTCGCGCCGAGCGAGGGGAGGATGGCGTCGCGCGCGGCGTCGAGCCGCTGCGCAGTGATCACGATGTCCCCCGGCTGGCCCGAAGACGCGGGGGCAGGCGCGGGGGAGGGGGCAGCCGGCGGTGGATTGGCCGGCGCGTCCTGGGCGTTGGCGATGGCGGGCAACAGCGCGACGGATGCCGCGCCCAGCAGGAAAAGATGTCGCATTCGAATTAACTCCGGGAACCTTGGTCGCGGATTCGCGGCGGAATCCACGGGACGCGACCGGGCACGATGAGTCGTGCCTTCGCATCGCGGCGATAATGTCAGGCCTGGAGTGGGGTCGGGGGTGCGCGACTATGCCAGCCGAGCGAGCGCCGTTCGAGGATCAGTCCGAACGTTAATCCGGCGACGAGCCAGACGAGTAACGCCTCAGGCGCGGGAAGGACGATCGGCGTCGGCGGCAGATAGGCGGCGCTTTGCGCGATTTCCCGGCAGATCGGACAATTGGCCGGGGAATCGTAAGGCGAATTCTGATCGGAAGACGACTTTGCAACGGCGCCCGTCGGGCCGGCATTCGTCGAGATCTGCGCACGGGCAAAATGATTGTGGGTCTCGGCGAAGAAACTCTGCCACGAGAACACCACCAGCATGGCCAGCAGCACGGCGACCCAGCCAGCACCGAGCCGCCGCCCCGAATGGGGCGGGCGCGACGTGCTGCCGATGCGCCTTGCTATAGTCGCCATAATCTCCGGCCGGTTGTTCGACGAACGGGTTGCGGTCGCGCCGTGCTATGTTGCATTGTTACATGAATCAAGCCGTTTCGTTGCGGTGCACCATACCGCCGGGTTATAATCGCGGCGCGCCGCGGTACGATGGGCGTTTGCCTGCCCACGGTTTCGCGCTAGGCCCGCATCCATGATCGACGACGACAAGAGGATCGCCGCCGATGCCGCGGTCGCCGAAATCCGCGACGGCATGCTGGTCGGCATCGGCACCGGATCGACCGTGACGTTCGCGATCCGGGCGATCGCCGCGCGCCTGCCGGAACTCCGCAAGGCAGTGTTTTTCGCGACGTCGATCGCTACCGAACAAGCGGCGCGCGATGGCGGTATTCCGATCGGGCGATTCGCGCTCGCATCGCGGCTGGACCTGACGATCGACGGCGCCGACGAGATCGATCCCGCGCTGCGCGTCATCAAGGGCGCGGGCGGCGCGTTGTTGCGCGAAAAGATCGTCGCCGAGGCGTCGGATCGGATGGTCGTGATCGCTGACGCGACGAAACGGGTCGACCGGCTCGGCGCCGCGCCGCTGCCGGTCGAGGTCTTGCCGTTCGCACGCAGCTTCGTCGCTGCCCGGCTCGCGGCGCTGGGAACCGAACCCGTCCTGCGCATGGCCGATGAAGGCGCGTGGCGCAGCGATCAGGGCAATGTCATTTTCGACTGCCACTTCGCCTCGTTCCCGGATCCGGCCGGGCTCACGGTCGCGCTGCAGGCGATTCCCGGCGTGATGGGACACGGCCTGTTCCTGCGCGAAGTCGACGCTGCCTATGTCGCCGGCGGGGGAACCGTTACGAAAATGGAACGCAATACCACCTGACGGGTGGCATGCGCGCGATGCTCCCCATATAGGGCGTGGAAATGGCGCAACCGCGATGCGGCCTGCGCGTTCCTCCACCCGAAGCGGGAGCCCGAGAAGAATGTCCGATACCCAGACCGCCGACGTGGATCAGTTGAAAGAGGATGGCTCGATCGAGCGCCTGACCATCGACACTATCCGCACCTTGTCGATGGATGCGGTGCAAAAGGCTAATTCGGGACACCCGGGCACGCCGATGGCGCTGGCGCCTGTCGGCTATACGCTCTGGTCGCAATTCCTCCGCTACGATCCGTCGGCGCCGACCTGGCCCAATCGCGACCGCTTCGTCCTGTCGGTCGGCCACGCCTCGATGCTGCTTTATTCGCTGATCCATCTCGCCGGGATCGAGGAAGTCGACGGCGCCGGCAAGAAGACCGGCAAGGAAGCGGTCAGCCTGAACGATATCGAGAATTTCCGTCAGCTTGGTTCGAAGACGCCTGGCCACCCCGAATATCGCCATACCACCGGCGTCGAGACGACGACCGGTCCGCTGGGGCAGGGCTGCGGCAATTCGGTCGGCATGGCGATCGCCGAGCGCTGGCTCGCGGCGCGCTATAACAAGGACGGTTTCACGTTGTTCGATCATGACGTCTATGCGCTGTGCGGCGACGGCGACATGATGGAGGGCGTTTCGGCCGAGGCAGCGTCGATTGCCGGGCACCTCAAGCTGTCCAACCTCTGCTGGATCTACGATTCCAACCACATTTCGATCGAGGGCGATACCGCGCTCGCCTTCGACGAGGATGTCGGCAAGCGGTTCGAGGCCTATGGCTGGAACGTCATCCATGTGAACGACGCCAATGACTGCGCGGCGATGACACAGGCCCTCGAGACATTCCGCAAGACCGACGACAAACCGACCTTCATCGTCGTGCATTCGGTGATTGGCTGGGGCAGTCCGCGCGCCGGCAGCGAAAAGGCGCATGGCGAGCCGCTCGGCGTCGACAACGTCAAGGCGACCAAGGACGCTTATGGCTGGCCGCAAAAGGACTTCTACGTTCCCGATGGCGTAGAGAAGCACTTCAACGGTGCGATCGCCGACCGCGGCCGCCCGTTGCGCGAGGAGTGGGAAGCCAGCTTCGCCAAGTACAAATCGGCCTATCCCGATCTCGGCAAGGAACTCGACCTGATCCTGTCGGACAAGCTGCCCGACGGCTGGGATGCCGATATCCCGACCTTCGATGCCGACGAAAAGGGCCTCGCGACGCGCGATTCGGGCGGCAAGGTGCTCAACGCGATCGTAGGCAAAGTGCCGTGGCTGCTCGGCGGTTCGGCCGATCTCGCGCCGTCGACCAAGACCGACATCAAGAATGCGTCATCGTTCGAGGCGGACAATTACGGCGGCACCAATTTCCACTTCGGCGTGCGCGAACACGGCATGGGCGCGGTGGTCAACGGCATGGCGCTGTCGCATCTGCGCGCCTACGGCTCCACCTTCTTCGTGTTCCTCGACTACATGCGTCCGCCGGTCCGACTGTCATCGCTGATGGAGCTGGGCACGGTTTGGGTATTCACTCACGATTCGATCGGCGTCGGCGAGGACGGCCCGACGCATCAACCGATCGAGCAGCTCGCGATGCTGCGCGCGACGCCGGGGATAGATACGATCCGCCCCGGCGACGCCAACGAGGTCGCCGCCGCTTGGCGCGCGCTGATGGCTGATGGCCGGCACCCGACCGCGCTCGTTCTGTCGCGTCAGGCGATGCCGACGCTCGATCGCTCGAAATATTCCAGCGCCGATGGCGTCGCGAAGGGCGCCTATATCCTCGCCGATAGTGATAATCCCGAAGTGATCCTGATCGCGAGCGGCTCGGAGGTCAGCCTGGTGGCCAAGGCCTACGAGCAGCTCAAGGCCGAAGGGGTCGCGGCACGCGTGGTGTCGATGCCAAGCTGGTTCAGGTTCGAACTGCAGGACCAGGCCTATAAGGACAGCGTCTTCCCCGCCGGCGTCACTGCCCGTCTCGCGGTCGAGATGGCCGGGGAAATGGGCTGGGATCGCTATGTCGGTCCCAAGGGCTCGACGATCACCATGTCGACCTTTGGCGCGTCCGCACCGCTTGCCGGCCTGCAGGACAAGTTCGGGTTCACGGTCGAGAATGTGGTGAAGAGGGCGAAGGAACTGATTGGCAAATAACGGGCCGTCATCCCAGCGAAAGCTGGGATCTCGTGCCGCATGAGACCCTAGCTATCGCTGGGGTTACGCAGAAGGAAAGACATATGGGACGGATCAACGATCTGGAAAAACTCGGTCAGGCGATCTGGCTCGATTTCATCGACCGCAAGCTGCTGGCCGAGGGCGGGCTGAAGAAGCTGGTCGAGGAAGACGGCGTCACCGGCGTGACCTCCAACCCGTCGATCTTCGAAAAGGCGATGGGCCATGGCAACGCCTATGACGCCGAGCTTGCCGAATTCGACAAGGCCAATCCCGGCGCGTCGGCGATGGAGCGCTACGAGCATCTCGCCATCCAGGACATCCAGGCCGCCGCCGACACGCTTCGTCCGGTCTATGACCGGCTGAACGGCAAGGACGGCTATGTTAGCCTGGAAGTGTCGCCCTATCTCGCCAACGACACCGATGAGACTGCCGCCGAAGCGGAGCGGCTTTGGACGGCGGTCGACCGGCCCAATCTGATGGTCAAGATCCCCGGAACGCCCGCCGGCGTTCCCGCGATCGCCTCGGCGATCGACAAGGGCGTCAACATCAACGTGACGCTATTGTTCTCGATCGAGGCCTATAAGGCAGTCGCGCTGGCGTTCGTCGAGGGTCTCGAGAAACGCGCCGCGCGCGGCGAACCGATCGACCGCATCGCCAGCGTGGCGAGCTTCTTCGTCAGCCGGATCGACACCAAGATCGACGACGCGATCGATACCGGCACTGGCGGCGACGAGGCGAAGGCGCTGAAGGGCAAGGTCGCGATCGCCAACGCAAAGGCGGCCTATGCCTGGTATCAGGACTTTATCCAGTCGGATCGCTGGCAGGCGCTGGCTGCCAAGGGCGCGATGCCGCAGCGGTTGCTCTGGGCCTCGACCGGCACCAAGAACCCCGATTATTCGGACGTTCTCTATCTCGACACGCTGATCGGCCGCGACACGGTCAATACCGTGCCGCCCAAGACGCTTGACGCGTTCCGCGACCACGGCACCGCGGCCGAGACGCTGAGCCAGGATGTCGAGGGAGCAAAGAAGGTGCTGGCGGATGCCGAACGCCTCGGCCTGAACCTGCAGGGCGTGACCGAGACACTGGTGGAGGAAGGCGTCGCGTCCTTCTCCAAGGCGTTCGACGACCTGCTCGCCTCGATCGCGGCTAAGCATCCTGCCGAGGCGACCTGATCCTCCGTCGTCATGCCGGGCCAGTCCCGGCATCCAACGGGCCTCAAGCGGTGTCGCCCGTGGAGAATTGGACCCTGGCACAAGGCCGGGGTGACGCTGGACTCAGTCGGTGCTTTCGGAGACTCACATGAAAATTGGAATCATCGGCCTGGGCCGCATGGGTGGCAATATCGCGCGGCGTTTGATGCGCGGCAATCACGAGACGGTCGTCTATGATCGCGCGCCCGAAGCGGTGAAGGAAATCGTCGCCGATGGCGGTATCGGCGCCGGGTCGCTGGAGGAGTTGGCGGGCAAGCTCGACAGCCCCCGCGTCTTCTGGGTGATGCTGCCGGCCGGAGCGCCGACCGAAAGCACGATCGAGGCGCTGACCGGACTCTGTTCGCCGGGCGACATTATCATCGATGGCGGCAATACCTTTTACAAGGACGACATCCGCCGCTCGAAAGCGCTGGCCGAGAAGGGCCTCAAATATGTCGACGTCGGCACCTCGGGCGGTGTCTGGGGCCTGGAACGTGGCTATTGCATGATGATCGGCGGCGAGGACGCAGTGATGCGCCATCTCGACCCGATTTTCGACACGCTTGCCCCCGGTCTCGGCACGATCCCGCGCACGCCCAATCGGATGGCGCAGGAAGGCGAGGATCCGCGCGCGGAGAAGGGCTATATCCATGCCGGTCCGGCCGGTGCCGGGCATTTCGTCAAGATGGTCCATAACGGAATCGAATACGGCCTGATGCAGGCCTATGCCGAGGGCTTCGATATCCTGAAGAGCAAGGTCTCGGAGCAATTGCCCGAGGATGAGCGCTTCGACCTCAATCTCACCGACATCGCCGAAGTATGGCGGCGCGGGTCGGTGATCTCGTCCTGGCTGCTCGACCTGTGTGCGCAGGCATTGGCCAATGATCAGGCGCTCGACCAGTTCACCGGCCGCGTCGCCGATTCGGGCGAGGGTCATTGGACGATCGAAGCGGCGATGGAGGAAGCGGTGCCCGCGCATGTGCTGACCGCGGCGTTGTTCGCGCGCTATCGCAGCCGCGTCGAACATACTTATGGCGACAAATTGCTCTCGGCGATGCGTTTCGGGTTCGGCGGGCATGTGGAGATGCCGCAGTGACGCAAGTCGGTCCAGCGATCCGACTGGTCATTTCGGACGTCGACGGCACTCTGGTCCGCAAGGACAAGTCGCTCAGTCCCCAGGTCATCGCCGCGGTTCATCGGCTGCGCCAGGCGGGCGTTGCCTTCACCCTGATCAGCGCGCGTCCGGTGTCGGGTGTATTGCCGCTGATCGCGCCGCTGGGGATCGATATTCCTTTGGCGGCGGTCAATGGCGGGATTGTCTTCCGCCCGGACGGCAGCCTGATCACCAGGCATCGTATCGACCCCGAGACGGTGCGCGGCATGTTCGCGCTCGCCGAGGGGGTCCCGGTCGACCGCTGGGTCTTCGCCGATGGCAAATGGTATGCTTCCAATCTCGCCGGTCTCCATGTCGATCGCGAGCGCGTCGCCTCGAACGAGGAGCCGATCCTGCGCAACGATTTCAGCGAGTTCTACGATCGCGCCGACAAGATCACTTTCGTCAGCGACGATGCGCCGGTGCTCAAGGACCTCGCCGATCGCGGCGCTGCCCTGTTCGGGCAGCGCGCCACGATCGGGCAGAGCCAGACCTATTATCTCGATGTTACCGATCTTCACGCCAACAAGGGCGAGGGGGTCACCGAGCTCGCCGCTATCCTCGGCGTCGACCTCGCGCATGTCGCGGTGTTCGGCGATATGGACAATGACATCGCGATGTTCGCGCGTGCCGGCATGTCGGTGGCGATGGGGCAGGCGCCCGACACGGTGAAGTCCGCCGCCGATTTTGTGTCGTCGAGCAACGAGCAGGACGGTGTGGCGCACGCGATCGAGGCGTTCGTGCTTGCGCGAGCGGCGGCATGAAGAAGCTCGTCGCTTTCGATCTCGACGGCACGCTCGCGCTCAGCAAGCAACCGCTCGACGACGACATGGCGGAGCGGATCGCGGATTTGCTCGACGTCTGTCTGGTCGACATCATCTCGGGCGGCGACTGGCCTCAATTCGAGAAGCAGGTCGTCTCGCGGCTGCCCGAACGCGCCAAGCTCGCCAATTTGTTCATCCAGCCGACGACCGGGACCAAGCTCTACCGCTGGTCGGGCGAGTGGAAGCCGGTCTACGCCGAATTGTTCTCGGCGGATGAGCGCCATCAGATCGAGACGGCGCTCGACGATGCGGTAAAGGCGGAGGGGCTCGACGAAGGCCAGACCTGGGGCGACCGTATCGAGGACCGCGGCAGCCAGATCACGTTCTCGGGGCTTGGACAGGAGGCGCCACTCATCGCCAAGAACAATTGGGACGCTGATCGTTCGAAGCGCGAGGCTCTGCAAAAACGGCTGCGCCAGGCGCTCCCCGACTTGTCGATCAATATCGGTGGCTCGACCTCGATCGACATCACCCGCAAGGGGGTCGACAAGCAATACGGGCTGACCAAGCTGCTGCCCGTCGCCGGTGTCGGCAAAGATGAGGTGTTGTTCGTCGGCGATGCCATCTTCCCGGGCGGGAACGACTATCCGGCCAAGGAAATGGGGCTCGACACGATCAAGGTCGACGAGATCGAGCAGACCCGGCTGGTGATCTCGACCGTGGCGACGGTGTTGAAGGACTGAATAAATCCTCCCCATCGCAGATGGGGAGGGGGACCGCCGCCGGAGGCGGTGGTGGAGGGGCCGCAGCGGCGCAGCCGCGAGGACGGGACAT
>NZ_BCYZ01000046.1 GCF_001598455.1 Sphingomonas pruni NBRC 15498 | reverse complement strand
TTGGCCAGAAATCGTCGGGATATTTTACAAGCGGCGCAGGCACCCAGGGCCCATTAACCATCGAGTCCCGCGCAAATCCGCGCCTGGCACCGACTGGCACAGCATCTGCAAAGTATCGCGTGCCCGAGCGGTCTCCCGCTTCAGCAGGGCGGACCGGTCGCTCCCCGATCTTGCACCGGTCCGCCCTCACCCGGCTTCCCACCAGATCAGATTAACTGCGCGATTACTCCGCAGCGAGCGGTTGCGGCTCGCGCACGCCGCCGAACCATCCGCTTTTGCGGGCGGTCGCCCGCTCGGCGGCCTGCGCCATCGCCTTGGGATAGATGTCGCCGAGCAAGCGCTCGAAGGTTCGCTTCCAGCTGAAGTTGGTTTCGACGTGATGGCGGGCCTCGATGCCGATTGCCTGGTGGTCGCCCTGCCAGATCTCGAGCACGTTCGCCGCCATTGCCGCCGTATCGTCGACCGGGCCCAGCAGACCGAGGCCCCGAGGCACGCGATCGGGCATCGCGCCCGACGCGACACCAACCACCGGCAGCGCGCAAGCCTGCGCCTCCAGCACCGAGATCCCGAAGGTTTCGTCCGCCATCGCCGAGACGTAGATGTCCGACGACGCCAGCGCGCGGGCGAGCTCGGCGCGGTCCTTTTCGAAACCGGGAAAAGCGATCGGCAGTCCGCTCGCCTGTGCCTTCAGCCGGTCCATCAGCTTGCCGTCGCCGATCATCACCATCGCCGCGTCCAGGTCGCGCGGCAATTGCTTGAACATCGCGACCAGGCGGTCCGCGCGCTTCTCGTTGTCGACGCGGCCGGCATAGACGAGCAAGGGACCGCGGAAGTCGAAACCGAGTTCCTGACGAAATGCCGGGTCGCGCTTGGCGGGCGAGAACATGTCGATATCGACGCCCAGCGGCAACACGTCCGTCCGCGTGATCCTGCGTCGAGCCAGCGCCGCGCGGGCGTCCTCGCTCAGCGTATAGACCCAGTCGAACTCGCGATAGGTGAGTTCGGCATAACCGTAGCTCGCCTTTTGCAATCCGCGACCGATCGTCTCGCCGAACTTCTCGCGGCCGACGCGATAGACATGCGCGTTGGGAAAATCGGTGCGGTAGCCGGCGACCAACGTCGTGTCCGGGAATTTCCTGCGATGATTGATCGCGGTCCAGGGGAGAACCCAGGGACAGAGCGACTCGATCACGTCCGGACGGTATTTCGCCAGGATGTCGCGGACCACACTGGTGCGCAGGATGAACCGGTAATTGGGACTGCCGTGCACGCGCGGCGCGGCCACTTCCGCGAAGATGTGGCGGCCGTTGACCCTGATCTTGTCTTCCGGACCGGGCACGATCTGAAGCAGGTGATGCGGGGTGTGCGTCAGCACGTAATCGCGCTTTTCACGCAGATAGGTGCTGATACCGCCGCCGCCCGAAGGCGCGTAGCTCTGGGTCAAATCGCAAAGGATCAGCGGCGCACCGCTCTCTCCTGCGCGGCGCGGGAGGTCGCCTTGCAGTAGCATGTTTATTCCCTTTTTATTTTGGCACGCCGATCAGGCGGCGGGAGTCGCTCCTTGTTCGGCGAGCAGCTGGGACAGCTCTCCGCTCTCGTACATCTCCATCATGATGTCCGACCCGCCAACGAATTCGCCCTTCACATAAAGCTGGGGAATGGTCGGCCAGTCGCTGAATGCCTTGATTCCCTGGCGGATTTCCTGATCCTGGAGCACGTCGACACTGTCGAACTCGACCCCGAGATGCTGGAGAATCGCCACCGCGCGGCTCGAAAAGCCACATTGCGGGAATAAGGGACTGCCTTTCATGAATAGCAGTACGTCGGAACGCTGTACCAGTTCCGCAATACGCGCCTGAGCGGCGTCGGTCATCGTCTTCACTCCTTCATTCGGCGGCGGTCGTGAGCTGGAGCGCATGGAGCACCCCGCCCATCCGGCCGCCCAACGCGGCATAGACCGCCTGATGCTGCTTCACGCGTGAAAGGCCGCTGAACGACTTGCTCACCACCCGTGCAGAATAATGGTCGCCGTCGCCGGCTAGGTCGGTAATCTCGACTCGCGCGTCGGGAATGCCGGCAACGATCAATGCGCGTATATCGTCGGCCGCCATCGGCATGTTATTTGGATTCCATCAGCTGCCGGCGAGCTTCGACCGTCTGGTCCTCGATCGCCTTGCGGACATCGCTTTCCTCGATCTCGATTCCGGCCGCGGTCAGGTCGCCGAACAATTTGCGCACGACGTCCTCGTCTCCGGCTTCCTCGAAATCCGCCTGGACTACCGCTTTGGAATAAGCGTCGGTTTCCTCGGGCGTCAGCTTCATCAGCCCCGCGGCCCATTGGCCGAGCAGCTTGTTGCGCCGGGCGATCACGCGGAACGCCATCTCTTCATCGCGCGCGAACTTGGTTTCAAAGGCGCGTTCGCGGTCGTCGAAGGTGGTCATGTTTGCTCCCTGGCGTTTCGTTACGCCTGGGGAGATAGGATTGCGCGGCGGCTATGGGAAGGGGCGCGTTTGCTCGTGCCCGTCGCCTCAGGCCGCGAACGAGCGCCAGCGCCCCCGTTCCTCCCCAGCTATGCTGGGGAGGGGGACCAAGACGCGCAGCGGCTTGGTGGAGGGGAAATACCCCGTCCTCGCCGCTGCGCGGCTGCGGCCCCTCCACCGTCCGCTACGCGGCCGGTCCCCTTCCCCATCTGCGATGGGGAGGATTTGAAACTCAGTCCGCGACCTTGACCACCAATTTGCCGATCGCGCCGCGCGCGGCCATCTTGGCGATGGCGTCGCCGCCCTTCTCGAACGGAAAGACCTCAGTCACGCGCGGGGCGATGCTGCCGTCCTTCCATAAGCGGAACAGGCGATCGACATGGGCGCGATTGGCCTGGGGATCGCGCGCGGCGAACGCGCCCCAGAACACGCCGCACACGTCGCAGCTCTTGAGCAGGGTCAGGTTGAGCGGCAATTTGGGGATGCCGGCGGGGAAACCGACGACCAGATAGCGCCCTTCCCAGCCGATCGAGCGCAAAGCCGGCTCGGCATAATCGCCGCCGACCGGGTCGTAGATCACGTCGGCACCGCCGGCCCCGAGCACCGCCTTGAACTGATCCGCCAGCGCCTTCGACTGATCCTTGTCGAACGGCGCGCGCCCGTAAATCACCACATCGTCGGCGCCGGCATCGCGGCATGCCTGCGCCTTCTCCTCGGACGACACCGCCGCCACGACGCGCGCGCCGAACGCCTTGCCCAGTTCGACCGCGGCCAGGCCAACCCCGCCCGCAGCGCCGAGGACGAGCAGGGTCTGCCCCTCCTTGAGATGACCGCGATCGAGCAGCGCATGGATGCTGGTGGCATAGGTCAGGAGCAGCGACGCTCCTTCTTCGAAACTGCGTTCGGCGGGGAGCGCATAGAGCGACGCGGCGGGAACGGCGATCTTCTCGACAAGGCCGCCGGCGCCGGTGGTGCACAGCACGCGATCGCCCGGCTTGAAGTCGGTCACGCCCTCACCGGCACTATCGACCACGCCCGATATCTCGCTGCCCGGGGCGAACGGGCGCGGCGGCTTCATCTGGTATTTGTCCTCGATGATCAGGACATCGGGATAATTGATGCTGCAGGCCTTGACCGCGACGACCACCTGCCCCGGCCCCGCGACGGGATCGGGCAGGTCGTCCATTATTAGCGTTTCAGGTCCGCCCGGCGCTTTCGACAGCAAGGCCCGCATAGTCTCTCTCCCGGCTCAACCACGGCCGTTCTGACGAGACCGCGGATTCGTATTTCGAAATCGCGGTATCCCTTGCCAGCGTCAATCCCACCTCGTCCAGTCCTTCCATCAGGCATTGGCGACGAAACGGGTCGAGAGAGAATTCGAAGCGGTCCTGGAACGGCGTCGTCACCGTCATCGTCTCGAGATCGACATGGACCTCGTCGGTCTTGGCGACTTCGACCAGCCGATCGATCGCGTCCTGCGGCAGAACCACCGGTACGATCCCGTTCTTGACCGCATTGCCCGAAAAGATGTCCGAGTAGCTCGGCGCGATGATCGCCTGGATCCCCATGTCCTTGAGCGCCCAGGCGGCATGTTCGCGGCTCGACCCGCAGCCGAAATTGTCGCCCGCGATCAGGATCGGCGCGCCCGCATAGCGGGGATCATCGAAAATATTGTCGGGCTGGGCGCGCACCGTTTCGAACGCGCCCTTGCCCAGGCCGGCGCGGCTGATCGTCTTCAGCCAATGCGCCGGGATGATGACGTCGGTATCGACATTCTTCGCACCCCAGGGATAGGCGCGGCCTTCAACCTTGCGGACTGGGGTCACTTATTGGGCTTTTCACTTGGCTTTTCGGGCGGAGCGGGCATCGCCATCGCGGCATAAGCGGCGATACCGCTGAGGATTGAACCGGCGACCAGCAGAACGAGTACGCGCTTCATTGGCGATCCCCCATCAACTCGCGGACGTCGGTCAATCGGCCCGTTACCGCCGCCGCCGCCGCCATTGCCGGGGATAATAGATGTGTTCTCGCCCCCGGGCCCTGCCTTCCTACGAAATTACGATTCGAGGTGGAAGCACATCTTTGACCAGCCGGTACTTTATCGGGGTTCATTGCCAGGCACATCGAGCATCCGGGCTCACGCCACTCGAATCCGGCGGAAATGAAGATGCTGTCCAGCCCCTCCGCCTCGGCCTGGCGCTTGACCAGCCCGGAGCCCGGCACGACCAGGGCGCGGACGCCGTCGGCGACATGCCGGCCATTGGCCACCGAGGCGGCGGCGCGCAGGTCCTCGATCCGGCTGTTGGTGCAGCTGCCGATGAAGACCTGGTCGACGCCGACGTCCTGCATCGCGGTACCGGGAGTCAGGCCCATATAATCGAGCGACTTTTGCGCCGCGACACGCTTCGAGGGATCAGCGAAGCTGTCGGGATCGGGCACGTATCCGGTAATCGGCACCACGTCTTCGGGACTGGTGCCCCAGGTCAGTGAAGGCGCGATATCGCTGGCCGACAGGCGGACAGTCGCATCGTAGACCGCCTGGGCGTCGGTCGGCAGCGTCCGCCACCACGCGACCGCCTTGTCCCATTCCTCGCCGGCTGGCGCCATCGGGCGCCCCTTCAGATAGGCGAAGGTCGTCTCGTCGGGCGCGATCAGGCCGGCGCGCGCGCCGCCCTCGATCGACATGTTCGCGACCGTCAGCCGTCCCTCGATCGACAGGTTGCGGATCGTGTCGCCGGTATATTCGAGGACATAGCCGGTGCCGCCCGCCGCGCCGATCCGCCCGATGATCGCCAGCACGACGTCCTTGGCCGACACGCCGAAGCCGAGATTGCCGTCGACGCGGATTTCCATCGTCTTGGATTGCTGGAGCAGCAATGTCTGCGTCGCGAGGACGTGCTCGACCTCGCTGGTGCCGATGCCGAACGCCAACGCGCCGAGCGCGCCGTGCGCGGAGGTATGGCTGTCGCCGCAGACCAAGGTCGTACCGGGCAGCGTAAACCCCTGTTCGGGACCAACGACATGGACGATGCCCTGCGCGGCGGCGAGCGCGTCGATATAGGGCACGCCGAATTCCGCGACGTTGCGGCGCAATGTCTCGAGCTGGTTGGCGCTCTCGGGATCGGCGATCGGAATCGCGTGGCCGGCCGCGTCCACGCGCGGCGTCGTCGGCAGATTGTGATCCGGCACCGCAAGCGTGAGATCGGGCCGGCGTACGCCACGGCCGGCGGCGCGAAGCCCCTCGAACGCCTGAGGGCTGGTGACTTCGTGGACCAGGTGGCGGTCGATATAGATCAGGCAGGTTCCGTCGTCGCGGCGTTCGACGACATGCGCGTTCCAGATCTTCTCATACAGGGTTTGTGGGCGGGCAGTCATGGCGGCGGCTTACTCGCTCCGCGCCCAATCGCAAGCAACAAAGGAAAACTGTCAGCCGGTCAGATTGAAAGAAACGGCGCCCTCACTCCTTGGGCGAGACGTAGGTGGCGTCGTGGTCGAACGGTATTTCCCCGCCCACCCGCATCGCGGCGAGTATCGCGGCGAAATCGGTCGTGCAGCGGAAACCCAGCCCGCTCTCGATCGCCGAGGCGTCATACACGCGGCCGATCCTCGCCGGCAGCGACCAGCCGCGCGCCGCGAACAATTCGGCGGCATCGGGGAACAGCCGCGCGATCACCGCTCGCGCATCGCGTTTCAGCTCGACGACATCGTCGCGCGAAAACGGCGTCGGTGCCGAGGCAATATAGGTCGCAAAGCCGATCGCCGGGGCGCGATCGAGCGCGGCGATATGGGCGCGCGCGCAATCCTGTACCGTCAGCCGGCGATTGAGGAACTCATTGGCCTTCATATTCTCGCCCGACAGATCGCGGTGCGTATCGTCGTCCTCAGGGAAAAAGCGCGAGGTGCGCAGGATGACGATCGGCAGGCCGGCCTCGGCATGGACCAGGCGGCACAATTCCTCGGCCGCGCGCTTGGTCACGCCATATATGTTGCGGGGGCTGAGCGGTCCGCTGTTCTCGTCGAGCCACACCGCCTCGTCGGCCGTTTCGTCACGGATCGCCTGGGTGATCATCAGCGACGTGGTCGAGGTGAAGACCAACCGGTCCGCGCCCGCCGCGATCGCGCATTCGAGCAGGTTCAGCGTCCCCGTCACATTGACGTCGACGAACGCCTGGCGCGGATAGCGCACGATGTCGGGCTTGTGCAGCGCGGCGCCGTGGATCACGCCCTCGATCCCATGGCTGAACATCACGCGTTCGACCAGGGCGCGGTCGGCGACGCTGCCGACGACCCGCGTATCGGGTCCGGGCGCGACGTCCATGCCGACAACCTGATGCCCGGCATCGCGCAGCATCGGCGCCAGATGGCGGCCGAGCCAGCCGGTCGATCCCGTCAGCAACACGCGCATCTGCTATCCGCCCTCAGTCGCGGCCGTTTCCGGCTTCCTTCCGGTCCGGCGCCCCATGCGTCACGCCGTGGCCAGCGCCTCATACTTCGCCGTCGTCTTCGCGGCGACTTCCTCTGCGGTGACGCCCGGCGCAAGCTCGATCAGGCGGAACGGCGAGTGATGATCGGGACGCTGGAACACGGCGAGGTCGGTGATCACCATATCGACCACGTTCTTGCCGGTCAGCGGCAAGGTGCAGGCCGAGATGAACTTGGGATCGCCGTTCTTGGAAGTGTGCTCCATCACGACGATGATCCTCTTGACGCCGGCGACGAGGTCCATCGCCCCGCCCATGCCCTTGATCATCTTGCCGGGGATCATCCAATTGGCGATGTCGCCATTTTCCGCGACTTCCATCGCGCCGAGCACGGTCAGGTCGATATGCCCGCCGCGGATCATCGCGAAGCTGTCGGCCGAGGAGAAATAGACCGATTGCGGCAGTTCGCTGATCGTCTGCTTGCCGGCGTTGATCAGGTCGGGATCTTCCTCGCCCGCATAGGGAAAGGGCCCGATCCCGAGCATGCCGTTCTCCGACTGCAGCGTCACCTCGACGCCGGCCGGGATATGGTTCGCGACCAGGGTCGGGATGCCGATGCCCAGGTTCACATAATAACCGTCGCGCAGTTCCTTGGCGGCACGGGCGGCCATGTCGTCACGAGTCCAGACCATCAATCGTCCTTTCTGGCCACCACCACGGGCGGCGGCAAAACATCGTCTTCAGTGGGTGCGGTGCGCTCGGCATCGAGCCCCATCCAAATCCGGTCTAGCGCCTGATCCTCAGGCATGCCGACAGCCTTGGCATAGGTCGACGCCGCGTTACGGATGACATCGACCATGGCGATGCCGAACAACGCGGGGTCGGCGCCGAGCGGGCGCGGATTGACGAAGCTCAACGTGCCGCCCTGCTTCGCCCAGACGCGCAGAAATTCACGGCTGTCGCCGAGCGTTTCAGCGAACGGCACGAGGTCGATCGGAACCGGCTTCTCGCTCACTTCTTCACCGGCGGAGAAGTTGGGACTTCGACAGGCATCGGCGCCGATGGTGCGGACGGCAGCGCGGTCGAAATCGGCTGCGCACCAGGATCGGTCCACCGCCGGTTCTTTGGGAACACGTCGTCGATATCGCCCTTGAGCGCGGTGCCGTACACTGGATTGGGCAGAACGAACCAGCCATGGCCCCACAGCATTCTGAGCTTGGGCGAGTTGGTCTGGGCGCGGCGTTGCGCGGGCGTCGTGCCAGGCAGGTTGAACAGATCGCTGAAATCGCCGAGCTGATCGCCAACCATCGCGATCACGCAATATTTGGCCGAAATCGCCCAGCGCCGCGCATCCTTGCCGCTGCCGCCGGTCGCGTCGTCGCCCTTCAGCCACAGATTCTGAAAGTGAACCACGGGGCCCAGGCCGGCCAGGGTGAGCGCATCGATCGTCGCCGAGGCGTTGGCCGACGAGCGGTTGGAGTTGAACACCACCTCGATCCCGCTGGCGCGCGCCGCCCGCAGCGCGTCGAGCACGCCGGGAACCGGGTCGACCGCAGTCACGCCGCTGGCTTCCCAGCGATCCCAGCGTTTCTGGTCATAGGCGCCGCTGCGCTGGCTATCGTCGGCTTCGTAGCCGAGGTTCAACAACGCCGTCTCGTCGATGTCGAGCACGACCGCCGGCCGCTGCCTGGGGCCGCATTTGAGGAATTTGGGCGCGTCCAGCGTCGCATCGGGCGCGAGCACGACCGACGAGATCGGATGACCGACCGCGAAATCTCCGCCGCGCGCTACCAGGAAGTCGGTCAGCGCAAGGTAGGCCTGGATCGACACCGCCGATGCTTCGCCCGAGCCATAGAGATATTGCATGCCAGGCGACACGGTGCCCGGCTGCGGTGCTGGCGGCGCGGTTGGCGCGGTGGACGGAATCGCATCGGTCGCCGGAATTCCAGTCGGCGCCGCCTGCGCGCCGGCAGCGGCGGCGGCAGCTGGCGTTGCCGACGGGAGATCCTCGTCCTTCTTGCCGAAGAACTGCTTCTTGCCGATCGCCCCCGCCGCCAGCACCGGTACAGCGGCAGCGACGCACCCGCTGTTCACCGTGCTGCCGACGAGCAGCATCAGCAGCGCCAGGCGCCCCCTGGTCACGCCGCGACCCGCTCGCGCACGGTGCGGAATTCGATCTTCTTGTCGTAGGGGCTGCCGACGATCAGCCGGTTCACATAGATGCCCGGCAAGTGGATCTGGTCGGGATCAAGGCCGCCGACCGGGACGATCTCCTCGACCTCGGCAATACAGACCTTTCCGGCCGTCGCCATCGGCTGGTTGAAGTTGCGCGCCGTCTTGCGGAAAATGAGGTTGCCCGCCTCATCCGCCTTCCAGCCCTTGATGATCGCCAGATCGGCGCGGATACCGCGTTCGAGGATGTATTCCTCTCCGTCAAACGTCTTCACTTCCTTGCCCTCGGCGACCTGGGTGCCGACACCGGTCTTGGTATAGAAGCCCGGAATGCCGGCGCCGCCCGCGCGACAGCGTTCGGCGAGCGTGCCCTGGGGGCAGAACTCGACCTCGAGCTCGCCGGCCAGATATTGACGCTCGAACTCCTTATTCTCGCCGACATAAGACGAGATCATCTTCTTGACCTGGCGCGTGCGAAGCAGCTTGCCGAGCCCTTCCCCGTCGATGCCGGCATTGTTGCTGGCAATGGTGAGGTCCTTCGTGCCGGCGTCGCGGATCGCGTCGATCAAGCGTTCCGGAATGCCGCACAGGCCGAACCCGCCGGCACAGATTATCATGCCATCGAACAACACGCCGTCGAGCGCGGAGGCGGCATCGGAATAAAGCTTACGGGCCATGCGGACTCCTTGAGTGACGCGCGCCGAATAGATGGCGATGCGACAAGGAGCAAGCGCATGCGCCGACTTTGCGGCGAGGCCTGGAGCCGGTGTTCGCAGTTGCGGTAAAGCTGTTCGCATGTGCGGCAAAATCGCGGCAGTCGTTCATGGCGTCCGCCCAATTCCCGCCACGAACCGTGTCCAACACGCGACGAACCGGGGGGTCGCAAGCCCCCCGGTTTTTTGTTCTATCAGGAGTTTACATGCGTTTTCTCATCGCGTCCGCCCTGTTGGCCAGTGCAGCCATCGCTACCCCTGCCCTTGCGCAGGACGCCCCCGCTTCCGCCCCCGAGGGCAAGGAGTTCCAGGGTTTCAAGATCCTCGCCGTGACCGGCATCGACCATGTCACCAGCTCGGTCGATAATGTCACCGGCCTGTCTTATGGCGGCGTCGTCGGCTACGATTACCAGTCGGGCAAGGCCGTGTTCGGCGTCGAAGGCGAAATCGACGGCTCGACCGCCAAGGACTGCGTCAACAACGCCTTCACGGCGGGCGATCGCGCTTGCATCAAGGCCGGTCGTGATCTCTATGCCGGCGTGCGCGCCGGTGTCGTCGTCGGCAACAAGGCGCTGCTCTACGTCAAGGGCGGCTATGCCAATGGCCGTATCAACGCGACCTACACGGTCGGCGGGACCACCACCAAGGACGGCAGCAATTCGGACGGCTGGCGCGTCGGCACCGGCGTCGAGCTGAACGTCGCTCCGAACATGCTGGTGCGCGCCGAATATCGCTACACCAACTATTCGGACACCGACCTGGCCCGTCACCAGGGTCTGGTCGGCTTCGGCGTGAAGTTCTGATCTGACGATAGACTAAACGGACAGCAGGGCCGCGCGGGGAAACTCGCGCGGCCTTTTCCGTTTTAGGTTGGGCGAGCCGAAATCGCTCTCTAAGCAACGAATAAGATCAGCTCTTGCCGTCATGCCGGGCTTGTCCCGGCATCCACTGCGCAGGTTAGCGCGCATAGCATGAGCTCCTTTTCCCGGGTTTGCCGCCCGGTGGATGCCGGGACGAGCCCGGCATGACGAACTGGGTCGATACTTCCTAGACTTGCGTGCCGAACAGGTGACCGATGGCAGCGGTGACCGCCATCGCCAGCGCGCCCCAGAACACGACGCGGATCGCGCCGCGTATCTGGCTCGCGCCCCCCGCATGCGCCCCGATCGCCCCAGTCGCGGCGAGCAGCACGAGCGTGACGGCCATGACCGCCATCACCAGGGATCGCCCGCCGAACAATAGGGTCATCAGCACTGGGACGATCGCTCCGGTGGCGAAACTGGCGGCCGAGGCCAAAGCCGCCTGGACCGGCCGCGCGGCGAGATCCTCGCTGATCCCGAGTTCGTCGCGCAAATGCGCGCCCAGCGCGTCATGCGCCATCAGTTGGTCGGCGACCTGAAGCGACAGATCGTGGTCGAGCCCGCGCTGGCGATAGATCGCGGCGAGTTCCTGCCGTTCGGCTTCGGGTTCGTCGGCCAATTCCGCCGTTTCCCGCGCGATATCGGCGCGCTCGGTATCGGCCTGGCTGCTGACCGAAACATATTCGCCGGCCGCCATCGACAAGGCGCCGGCGGCGAGTCCCGAAATCCCCGTCAGCAGCAATGTGGTGCGGTCGGCATTGGCAGCGGCGACGCCGACTATCAGGCTGGCGGTCGAAAGGATGCCGTCATTGGCGCCAAGCACGGCCGCGCGCAGCCAGCCGATGCGCTGGACGAGATGCCGTTCGCGATGTCGTCGGATCGCCATAGGTTCCCCCGTAGATAGTTTCCGGACCGGAGCAATCCGGGCTTCCCAAGCGCACCTGTCAGCTTAGCGCGCCGCCTTCAAGACCGAGTGCCATTTCGAGATCGGCCAAAGCCTGCGCACTGGCGGAGACTTTGATCGCCGCCATGCCGAGCGCCGCTGCGGGTTTGCAGTTGATCCCGAGATCATCGAGATAGACGCACTGGCCGGGCACCACGCCCAGCGCATCGCAGGCCAGGCGATAGATGGCCGGATCGGGCTTGCGGATGCCGACCCTGGAGCTTTCGACGACATGGTCGAAACGCGCCATTATCGCGGCGATCGCCTCGGCCTTTTCCGCGCTCGACGACATCTGGGCGCCATGGCCAGCGGGGACGTTGTTGGTGATGCAGCCGATGCGATAGCCGTTCGCCTTCAGCCAATCGAGCGCTGCCACCATGTCCGGACGAATGTCGCCCGAGAGCAAAGCGAGGACGTCGCGACCGGGAAGGTCATGGCCCAAGGCGCGCGCTTCTTGCGCGAACAGCGAGTCGAACCGCGCGGCGTCGATCTCGGCGCGCTCAAACAGGGCCCAGGCGTTGGCGTCGGGATTGGCCGAATTGATCCTGCGCACGAGATTGTGCGGCAGGCCGCGTTCCGCCTCCATCCGATTGAACGCCTCAAATGGCGAAGACGTGATTACCCCGCCGAAGTCGAAGATAACGGTGTCGCGGGTCATGGTTCGATGAGCACACCGACGCGCGGATCGACCTTGCCGGCAACCGCGTCGCAATAAGCGGCAAGCGCGGCTTCGGCGCCCGAACGGCGGTCGATCGCGGTCAACCTTTTGGCGGTCGGCATGAAGTCGAGCCACGCTTCTTCGGTTTGGCGACGAAACCCATGCGCGCCCCAGTCCGCCGAGCGCTTCTTCATCCTGCCCGGCGCGAAGAAACCGATCGGACGCGGCCCTGGCAATGGCGCATCACCCCCACGTTCGGCGTCCCAATGCGTAATGCCGACGACCATATCGACCGTCAGCGCGTCCCCGAAGCGTTCGTGCACCGCGCGCGTCGCCGCCGGATTGCCGGCGAAGTCGACCAGGGCAACCTTGCCCTTGGCCTCGATTGTGTCGATCGCGTCATAGTCGACGACCTGATCGTACAATCCAGTGTCGGCGGTAAAGGCGGCGCTGCGTGGCGAGGCGAGCGCGACCAACCGCGGGCAATCGCCCCGCACCTTCATCACATGCGCGAACGCCAGAGCCGTCTTGCTCGACGCACCGCTGACGATGATCGTCTCGGCACCGAAATCGTCTCCGTCCTCGAACTGATCCGCGATCAGCCAGCCGGTCAGGAACAATGGACGATAGACCGGCCACCAATCGTGATCCGCTTCACGATGATCGCCCAACGCCTTGAGTCGCGCATATTGGTTGTAGGCGGCCGGCAACGCCGTGCGGCGCGGAGTCACCTCAGTGAAGCCGGTGCCGCGAATCTGGTCGGCGGCGAGCATTGCGTGGCTGGCGAGCGGCCAATAGCCGTAAAAGCGGTCGCCCACCGAGATACCCTCGGCCGCCGACCGCGTCGCCGTCGCGAACCCCCAGACCGGCAGCCGGCCCGGCTCATCGCGCTCGGAAAAGAAGTCCCAATAGCCCGCATCGGGGCCCAGGAACGGCGTCTTCTGGCCCAGGGCGGCATACGTAACGTTGTTGGCGGTCAGCGCGACGAGATCGATCGCGAATTCGGCCTCGCCCGGCCCGGGCGCGCGGTCGGGCAAGTCGACGACAGCTGCCCGGGCGATGTCCTCGCGCGCGATCTCGATCTGCCAGCGCCCCACTACGTTCTCCTGCATCAAACAGACATGGGTCCGCGCCGCGGCATGTCGCCCCGAACGCTCGAATCCGCAACCTTCAATCCCGCTGCCTCCAACGCCGCGCGCTGATCGGCGCCGCGGGTCGTCAACATGATCTGTTCGAGCATCACCGATCGCGCGAAAAGCGGGGTCGCCCAAATATGATCGATCCAGGCGGCGATACGCGGCCACCGGGCGGCGTCGGACGTCCAGCCGGCCAGCGCCGCGTTGCGGAAGAAGCTGGCAAAGGTCAGGTCGATCATCGACAGATCGTCGAACACGAAACCGGCGGCCGGCGCCTGGGGCTCGAGCCAATCCATGATTTCGGGCAAGTCGCGCGTGACGACAGCGGCGACCTGCTCCTCATCGGTTTCCTGTTTCCATACGCGCGGCTTGACGTTGCGCTGAAAGAACAGCTTCCAGATCATTACGTCGCCCAATCGGCTATCGGCGAATTCCTCGAGCCAGCGCGCACGCGCGCGTTGGGCGGGATCGGCCGGATAGAGCGGTTTCTCCGGATAGCGGTCGTCGAGATATTCGCAGATCACGGTCGAATCCGGGATCACCAGATCGCCATCGATCAGCACCGGAATGCGCCTCAGCGGATTGAGCCGGGTGAATTCGTCGTCGCCGAAAAACGGCACGATCGGATCGATCTCGTATTCCACCCCCTTATGGTCGAGCGCCAGGAAGACCTTGCGCGCATAAGGCGAGACGTGGTTGCCGATAATCCGCAGCATGATGTTTATCCGTTATATTTGAGCTTGAGGCCTGGGCGCGGCCAGCGGAGCTTGGCGAGGCGCCCGGTTCCCGACAGGCAGATATAGGCATCCATCATATCGTCCCCGCCCCAGCAGATGTTGGTGGTGAAGATGTCGTCGGTGGGAACGAACTCGACCAATTCGCCCTGGGGCGAAATCACCGAAATGCCGCATTCGCCGATCGTCGCGACGCAGATGTTGCCGCATGCCTCCACGCCGAGCGAGTCGAAGAACTTGTAGCCGGCGGGGCGATAGAGCGGGATGCCGGGGCCGCCCGGGCCCGCGCTGCCGTCGACCTTGCCCGGCGCGATCACGTTGAACGCCATCAGCCGGCACGTATAGGTCTCCGCCGCGTAAAGCCGCTTGCCGTCAGGCGACAGGCCCACGCCGTTGGGGTTTTGGCTGGGGAAAATCACTTCCTCGAGATGGCTGCCGTCGACCTTGCCGTAGAAGATGCCGACGATGTCATGGCAACGCTTCTCGTAATCGACCTTGCCATGATCGGTGAACCAGAAACCGCCTTCGCCGTCGAACACGATATCATTGGGACCGCGCAGCACGCAGCCGAAGTCGCCCGATTTATAAAGGACTTCGATTGCGCCCGTGGCGATGTCGATCCGCTCGATCCGCCCGCCCGAATAATCATGGGCAATGCCATGCGGGGCGAGCATGCCGTTGCTCTCGACATAGTCGAAGCCGCCATTGTTGCAGCAATAGAGCTTGCCATCGGGACCGATCGCCAGCCCATTGGGCCCGCCGCCCGGTTCGGCCACGGTTTCCTTTGATCCGTCGGGCCGGACCCGCGTAATGCGCCCGGCTTCGATTTCGACCAGGATGACGCTGCCATCGGCCATCGCCACCGGACCTTCGGGAAAACGCAAACCCTGCGCGACGATATGCATTGATCTCACTCCCGTTAGCCGATTTCGAAACATCGGTACGCTGCGATTGACGCAATTCCAAGAACGATTCGGCCCGATGTCGTTCTGCCACTCTACACGGAACCCGGCCGGCCATGACAAGCGCGTTGGGTCGCTATTCGTCGCAACCGACATTACCCGGCACTGCGGAAAGCGAGCGCCGCGGCGTCATCCCCACAGACAACCGACAAGGGTGATGATGAGCGCTGCCGCATTTGCCGCCGTGATGATGTTGACGTGCACGCCGGCCGACGTCGCCGGGCCAGATTATGCTACACCGACCACAACGATCGCCCGGCCATTGGAGGGCGGTTCGATCGCATCGGACCAGTCGGTATCGACACCCGCCGGCACGGCTGTCGGCGCTCCGCCGAACGACACGGCGCAGCCCCAGACCTCGACACCCGATATCGTCGTGTCGGGCAGACGCCGCTCTCCAGGCGATCCGCTGGCCGCGATCAACGAGCAATCCTACGAGGCCACCCAGGCCGTCGATCGCGCCGTCGTCGGGCCGGTCGCGCGGTCGTTCGAACGTACGGTACCCAAACCGGCACGCGACGGATTGCGCAACTTCTTCATCAACCTGCACGAGCCGATCGTGTTCGTGAACTACCTCTTGCAGCTGAAGCCCGGCAAGGCAGCGGAGACGGCGGGTCGCTTCCTGATCAATTCGACGGTGGGGGTCGCCGGATTGATCGACGTCGCGAAACGCCGCCCGATAAACCTGCCCCGGCGCAAGAACAGTTTCGCCGACACGCTCGGCTATTACGGCGTGAAACCGGGGCCTTTCCTGTTCCTGCCGTTGATCGGTCCGACGACGCTCCGCGATTTGATCGGCGGCGGCATCGACCGCATGATGATGCCGCTCTATCTAGGCCCGCCCTTCAACAAGCCGGTCTTCAATATCGGAACGGGCGGCGTTCACATGCTCGACCGCCGTGCCGAATTCGACGATCAGCTCAACCAGCTGCGAGCGGCGCGCAATCCCTATATTGCGACGCGGTCCTATTATCTGTGGCGTCGGCAGGCGGAGATCGATGGCCTGCACGGCCGCAAGATCGCGCCGTTCGACCTCGATCTCGGAAAGCGCTCGATATCGGAAATCACCGCCAAGCCGGTGGCCCCGGCAACAGCTATGCCGGGCAAATGAGCGCGAGAGGATCGGCGGTCAGGCGGCCACGCGGTCGCTCTGCCCGCACAACGCCGCATAGCGCGCGAAAAGCTCAGCGAAATGCTCGTCCATCTGTCGTGGACGCCGCCAGAGGTTGACCGGCCTGCGATCGACCGCGGCGGTCAGGATCGTGTCGCGCAGCGACTGGCCATTGGCGGCCTCGTACAGCCGATCGCGATCACCCGTCGCATGATCCGCGGCCCCGCCGCGATCGGGCACGATCAACGGCAGTCCGCTCGCCTTGGCCTCGGCGGCGACCATGCAGAAAGTCTCGGCCTCGCAGCCGTGGACGAGCGCGTCGGCGCTCGCCATGATCGCCGCCAGGCGGGAGCGATCCTTGACCGGCTGGCCGACCACGATGTGCGGTGAGCCCCCTGCCCGCGCGATGAGGCGATCGCCATGACGCCCTTCGCCGACGAGCGCCAGGCCGACCGGCGCGTGCACACCCGCCGCGATCGCCGCGTCGATCACCATGCTCCATCGCTTTTCGGGGGAATAGCGCCCGACGCCGAGCAGCAAGGTCGCCTCTGGCCCGAGCCCGCATCTCGCCAACAATTCTTCACGCAGCAGCGGGTCGCGCCGGTCGGGGGAAAAATAGCCCGGCTCGACCCCCATCGGGATCGTCGCAACCTTGCCGAGACCGCCGCCACGAAGGCGCCGCGTCAGATTCTCGCTCGCCGTCACGACCAGGTCGAACGCCCGATCGAGCCGGCGCAGATGCCGCCAATAGCGCTCGAACGTGCGATCGATGGTACCGATGCTCGCCACGGTACCGAACCATCGATAGGCATAAGCGGAAAGCGGGTCGGCGTGCATGACGAGCGAGCGCACCGCGTCGCCCCGCCAGCGCGCCACCATCGAGGCGCTGCTCCACGGCGACGATGCCTCGACCACGTCGGGCCGCCACGCGTCGAGCGCGCGATGGAGGGAGGTCTCATCGTCGAAATAGCGATAGCGACGATCGAGCGCGAAGGTCGGTGCCTTTATTGTCGCCAGCAACGCGCCGGGCGCGCGCTCGACGACCGCATCTTCGGCACCGGGCGCAAGCACGATCATTTCGTGCCCCAGCGCGCTCGCCACCTTCAGCTTTCGCTCGACATAGGTACGAACACCACCGCCATGCGGCGTGTAGAAGGCGCAGACATCGACGATTCTCATGCCGCACAGACGGCACCGCGTCGCGTAACCGCAGTTCGCGCCGAAACCTTGTCGAAAAAGCGCGTATCGGGCATGGCGCCGATCCGTTCAGGGAGCTGCTCATCTCGACCTCGCCATCCGGTCTGACGCAATTGTTCGGGGAGTTGCGCGGCGAACTCCTGCGTTTCCTTGCGGCGCGCACCGGCGACCGCGTCGAGGCCGAGGACCTGGTTCAGGAGCTGTGGCTGCGGGTTTCAACCGCCGAACCGGGACCGATCGGCAACGGGCGCGCCTACCTTTATCGCATCGCCCAGAATCTGGTGCTTGATCGCGTCCGCGAACGCCGCCGTCGCGAGCGGCGGGACGGCGAATGGGCCGACACCCAGACGATCAAGGTCGCCGGCGAAGCCGCCGATGCACGCCCCAGCGCCGCCGACGTCATCATCGAGCGCGAGGAAGCGGCGGCGCTCGCCGCGGCGATCGCGGCGTTGCCGGAAGGCGCCGGCCGCGCGTTCCGCCTGCACAAGCTGGAAGGGCTGCCGCATGCAGAAGTTGCAGCGCAGCTCGGCATCAGTCGCAGCGGCGTGGAAAAACACATCGCCGTGGCGATGACTCATCTTCGTCGCGCGTTGAAGGACTGAGGTATGGCAACGACGCGGCGTCTTTCAATCGGACAGGGACGACGGACCGGCAACGGCCCGTCGCGGCACGAACGATGAACGACGCAATATTGGAGGCGGCCGCGCTATGGCATCAGGGGCAGGCGCGCGACGACATGGATTGGGACGGCTTCACCGCTTGGTTGGAGGCTGACCCCCGCCATCGCGAGGCCTATGACGACATCGCGTTGCTGGATGAGCGCGTCGACAATGCCCGCGGGGCGATCCTGGCCAGCCTGCCGGCGAATGACGGCGAGGCGAGCGATGACCATTTTGAAGCACGATTCCCGGCGCGTCGCCCGTATCTCGCCTGGGGCGGTATCGCGACGGCACTGTTGGTCGCGGTCACCGCCGGAAGCTGGTGGGCGAGCGGGCCATCGCTACCGGCAACGACCAGTTATGCCGCCGCAGCGGGCCAGACGCGCACCGTCGCCGTCGCCGATGGCGCGACCGCCACGCTGGCGGGCGGCTCACGGCTGGATGTCGCCAAGGGCGCGGCACTGACTCTTGCCGGCTCGGCCTATTTCGACGTCCGCCACGATCCGGCGCGGCCGCTGACCGTCAACGTGTCCGGCTTTGAAGTGCGCGACGTCGGCACCCGGTTCGACATCAACAGCGACGGCAAAACCATTCGCGTCGCGGTCGCCGAGGGAAAAGTATCGGTGGCGGCCAGCGGCGGGGCAGTGCCCACCGAAGTCACTGCCGGCCACGCCGTCGTCGGCGACGTCGCCCGCGGTACGGTCACGCTGGTGACGGCCGCGCCCGCCTCGGTCGGCGCCTGGCGCAGCGGTCGCTTCATCTACGATCAGGTCCCGCTCTCCTTGGTCGCCGCGGATATCGCCCGCTATACCGGCCATCCTGTCACCGTTGCCGAAGGGGTCGCGCAGCGGCGCTTCTCCGGCGTATTGGCGCCGGGCGATCGCGATTCGATGGTCGCGTCGGTCCGGCAGCTCGCCGGCGTGAGCGTACGAAGGGAGGGCGATGCGGTATTGCTGGGCGGCACTGGCGGCTAGCGCTGTATTGGCGACCAATCCGGCCGCTGCCCGCGATGCCGCTGTCTCCATCGCGATCCCGCCCGGCAACCTGACCGACGCGCTGGCCTCGCTGGCGGCGCAAACCGGCATTTCCTTCGGCTACGACGCGGCGATGCCGCCTCTGCGTGTGCGCGGAGTCAACGGCCGGATGACCCCGCACGAAGCGATCGACAGGCTGCTGCGCGATACCCCGATCAAGGCGGTCAGGATCGGCCCGGCGGCGTTCCGTCTGGTCCGCCGCCAGCATCCGCCCCGACCAGCATCGGCCGGTCCGGCGCTGGTGATAGATTCGCCCTCGCCGCCGCAACCCGACATCATCATCACCGGCCGGAAACTGCCGGAGATATTATCGCGCGTCCCGGCGCCGATCGCGGTCTACGTGCCCGATTCGACGGCGCCGGCCGGCGCGGAAAGCGGCCAACGCGAGGTCGCGCGGTCGGTCGACGGCCTGGTCGTCGCCGGGCGCGACGAAGGTAGTGATCGCACCTTCATCCGCGGCCTGGCGGACAGCCCGTTCAACGGGTTCAGCCAGACGACGGTCAGCGTCCAGGTCGACGACGGGCGCATCACCTACGATGCTCCCGAACCCGCGCTGCGACTGGTCGACGTCGCCCGTGTCGAAGTGCTGAAGGGACCGCAAGGACCACTCTACGGTACCGGCGCGCTGGGCGGGGTCTATCGCATCGTCACCAATCGTCCGATCCTGGGCGACGTGTCCGGCGCGGCCGCTTTCTCGCTCAACGCCTTGTCCGACGGCGGACCCGGCGGATCGGCCGAAGGTGTCCTCAACCTGCCGCTGGTAACCGACGCTGCGGCGCTACGGCTGGTCGGCTATGCCGCGCTCGGCGGCGGCTGGATCGACGACCGGCCGGCGCCCGACGATGCCAACCGGAAGACGCTTGCCGGCGGGCGCGCCTCGTTGCGGATCGCGCCAGCGGCGGGCTGGTCGATCGACCTGACCGGCGCGATCCAGCATCGCGCCTCCGCCGACAGCCAATATGTCTATCGCGCGGGCGAGGATCTGGCGCGACCCGCCGCGATGCGCGAGCCTAGTGCGACCGACTTCACGCTGGCGCAACTGCGCGCCGAGGGTCCCATCGGGCGACTGCGGCTAGTCGTCGCCACCAGCCAGACCTGGCAGGATCAGAACGACCTGTTCGACCTGTCGTTCGCACCCGACGTGCTCGGTATCCCGGGCGCCGTCGCGTGGCGCGACCGCCGGTCCTATGGTGTGTTCGATCAGGAGGTCCGGCTGGTTTCCGCGCCGGGCGACCGGTTCGCCTGGACGGCCGGGCTGTCCTATCTTTCGGCAACGACCAAGGCAGAGGGGGACGCGCGAGTCGGGCCGGCCAGTTGGCAGCCCTATTTCTCGCTGCATCGCCGGGCGACCGAAACGGCGGTCTTCGCCGACGGATCCCTGCCGATCGGCGGCCGCCTGACCCTGGCGGGCGGGTTCCGGATCTTCCGCTCCTCGGCGGAGGACGAACGCACCGAGCCCTCCGCGCCCAAGGCCGGGGCACGCGGCCTGACCGGGTTCACGCCCAATCTTTCTCTGTCCTATGACCTCGGCGCGACCGGGACGATCTATGCGCGCATCGCCACCGCGTTCCGGCCCGGGGGGCTCGACCCCGGCAATGCGCGTACCGGCCGGTATCAAGCCGACGAGGTCCGCAACCTCGATATTGGCGCGCGGCTGCGCCTGGCGGGCGATCGATTGTCGCTCGATACCGCCCTTTATGTGGCGCAATGGCGTGACATGCAGTCCGATTATCTCGAAGCAAACGGGCTGATCGCCACGCGCAACGCAGGCGATGCATTCGTCATGGGTGTCGAGGGTTCGCTCGATTGGCGGCCGAGCGCCTCCTGGCGGGTCCGGGCCGGAGTGACCGTGCAGCGCGCTCGGCTTCAGACCGCGCCGGACGGCACGCGCCTGCCCAAGGACCGACGCCTGCCCATCACGCCCGACATCGCCTATCGCATGACCGCCGAACGTTCGGTCCGGTTGGGAGGCGTGGAATTGCGCCCCTACGCCGGGGTCAATTTTACCGGCAGCACGCGGCTGAGTTTCGACGACGGGCTCGATCGACGCACGGATGGCTATGCGATCCTCCGTGCGGGGGCGACCGCGATGCTGTCGCCGCTGACCGTACGCATCGATGTCGACAATCTGCTCGATACCCGCGCCGACACCTTCGCCTACGGCAATCCCTTTTCCGTGCGGGCGCTGCCGCAATACACGCCGCTCCGCCCGCGCATGTTCTCGGTCACGCTCTCCCGCGAATTCTGATCATTTCGGCGGTGCCGGCTGAGGTATGGCGGCCTGGCGGCGTCGTTGCATCGAGACCAACAGCCGCCATCGCGGTGGCTCGATCGACAAAGGCCGCCCATTGCCATCGACCTCGCTCCCCGTAGCCGCCAACGCTTCCAGCCTATCAAACATCCAGGACCTGACCGAGCTATTGCACCGGCCCAAGGTACGAGATCGCGCGAGCGCCCTTGTCGGTCTGGCGGTGTCGTTCGGCATCCTGGCATGCGTCGCCGCGGCGTTCGGGCGGCTGGATATCGGAACCCTGTTCGCCAACCTTCCGAAGACGCCCGGATTCTGGGCACTGCTGGCGGCGGTTTACCTGCTCTCGCCGATGTTGGACTGGGTAATCCTGCGGCGCCTCTGGAAGCTGCCGATAACGGGCCTCCTGCCGCTTCTGCGCAAGCAGGTCGCGAACGAACTGGTGCTCGGCTATTCGGGCGACGCGCAATTCTATTGCTGGGCGCGGGGTGCGATGCCGACGCAGGAGGCAACGTTCGCGACGCTGCGTGACATGTCGATCCTGTCTGCGCTGGCCGGCAATCTGGGTACGTTGATCCTGATGGCGATGGCCTATCCGACGCTCAGCCGCGTGGCTAGCGGGCCGTTGCTGCACGGCGCGGTATTGGCGACGCTCGTCATCGTCGTGAGTTCGCTGGGCATTTTCGCGGCGCGGCAGGCGTTTTTCAAATTTTCGCTGTCGCGGCCGGCGCTCGCGGGAATTTTTCTTGGTAACATGGTGCGGATCGCCGTCATGCTGGTGCTCAACGCGCTGTTGTGGGCGATGCTGATCCCCGGCGCGACCCTGGGAATGTTGCTGGTCCTGGGCACGATGCGCATGATGTTGTCTCGGGTCCCGCTCATCCCCGGCAAGGACGCATTGTTGGCCGGCGGCGCATTAGCGCTACTGGGCAGCGACGCTATAGTTGTGGGCGCGCTGGCCACGGTCGCCGGCCTGATATTCACGTTGCACGCGCTCGTCGGCCTCGCGACCGGCATCCATGATCTTGCCCGCCGGCATCGCCGGTAATCGGGGTCGCCACCATATTGCTGTCCGGTCCATTTATTACTGCGGCCTATGCTTTCGGCCAGAGCAAGTGGCAGCAAAAAGGGCCGCGCCTGCCGGCACGGCCCCGTTTGGTAAAATCTCGATCGACGACGGCTAGATGTCGTCGCCCAGCGCGCCCTTCACCTTGCCGATGAACTGTTGGCCTTTGCCTTTCAGCTCCTGGCCGGCGCCTTCGGCTGCCAATTCGTCGTCCTTGCGGGTCCGGTTGGGATCGTCGGCGTCGCCGGCCATCGCCTGCTTCACCTTGCCCACCGCCTCGTTGACATTCCCTTTGATCTTGTCGGTCAGCTCACCCATCGGGTCGTTCCTTTCGGTTCGCGACGGCGGGGGTGCCGGCGCGTTGAAATTACGGAAATAGAACGGTTTGACGGCGCGGCGGTTCCTGGGAGCTAAGGCGCGACGCGTTTCAGGAAGGCGAGCACTGCTTGCCAGTTATCGTCGGCGCCGCCCGGATTCTTGGCGGCGATCAATGTCGACGATCCGTGCACGCCCGCTTTGGGGATGAATTGCTGGCGGTCGGTGCTCTGGGTCGCCGACAGGATCGCCTTGGCCTCCTGCTCCTCCTGGAGCGTATTCGCCGAGGTGACGAAGACCGGAAGGGTCAGGTTGGCCGCGGCCTTCTCGACCATCGTCTTGTCTTCGAAATATTCGCCCGGCGAGAAAGCGAGCACGCCCTTCACGCTGCCTTCGGCCGATTTCGACGCCGCGACGAGGAACACCAGGCTTGCCGAGTAGCTCGATCCCCAGAGCAGGATCGGCCGGCCCTGCGCCTTGTCCTTGGCCCAGGCCAAAGCCGCTTCGAGATCGGGGAGCGCGCCGAGATAATCGGTCTTGCCCTTGTAGGCGGCCATCGTCTGATTGGTGCCGTAGAGGCTACCGCCGACGCGCTGGTCGATCGCCAGCGCGGCAAAACCGGCGCGCTGAAGCTGCGGCGCGATGGTCGTATATTCGTCCTTCGACGATCCGGCCTGATGGAACAGCAGGATCACCGCGCGCGCATTGGCCGCGGGGTAATAGGTGCCGTAGACCGTAACGCCGTCGGGCGCCGTCAAGGTCACCGGCTGCGGCGCTTGCTCCTCGACCGGCGCGCTTTCGTTGATCAGCGCCTGAGCATTGTCGACCTTTGGCGCGGGCTTGTGACAGCCGGCAAGGATCGCGAGCGGGATCAGCGGGACGAAACGGCGCATCGAGCCTCCTTGGGTCAAATCAGTCCGGCGAGCGGGCTGGACGGGTCGGCATAGCGACGCTTGCCCATCCGCCCGGCGAGATAGGCCAAACGCCCGCTCTCGACCGCGAGTTTCATCGCGCGCGCCATCATCACCGGATCCTTGGCCTCCGCGATGGCGGTGTTCATCAGCACGCCGTCGCAGCCGAGCTCCATCGCCACCGCCGAATCGGACGCGGTACCGACGCCGGCATCGACCAGCACGGGAACCTTGGCGCCTTCGACGATCAGGCGGATCGTCACCTGGTTCTGGATCCCCAGGCCCGAGCCGATCGGCGCGCCCAACGGCATGATCGCGACCGCGCCGACATCCTCCAGCCGCTTCGCCGCGATCGGATCGTCGACGCAATAGACCATCGGCTTGAAGCCTTCCTTGGCCAGGATCTCGGTCGCCCGGAGCGTCTCGACCATATCGGGATAGAGCGTGCGCGCCTCGCCCAAAACCTCGAGCTTGACCAGGTCCCAACCGCCGGCCTCTCGCGCCAGACGCAAGGTGCGGATCGCGTCCTCCGCGGTGAAGCAGCCGGCGGTGTTGGGCAAATAGGTGACTTTTTTCGGATCGATGAAATCGGTCAGCATCGGCGCCTTGGGGTCGCTGACATTGACGCGGCGCACCGCCACGGTGACGATTTCCGCTCCCGACGCCTCGAGCGCGGCGGCGTTCTGGGCGAAATCCTTATACTTGCCGGTGCCGACGATCAGCCGCGAGCGGAAGGTCTTGCCGGCAACGGTCCAGGTATCTTCGGTGGCGGCGGAGGTGACGGGGGTGGCGATGTTCATGATACTGTCCTGTTCTTTCGTGTTCCTGCGAAAGCAGGAACCCAGGGCCAAACAACCAGCGGCCCGAGATAACCCCTAGGCTCCTGCTTTCGCAGGAGCACTGGAAGGTTCAACCGCCCCCAACGAAATGGACGATCTCGATCTCGTCCCCATCCTCGACCGGGACCTGGCCAAGCGTCGACCGCGGCACCACTTCCAGATTGCGCTCGACCGCCACCTTCTCGGCCGCCAGTCCGAGCTCCTCGGCAAGCTGTGCGAGCGTCAGCCCGGCAAAGACGCGGCGATGCTCGCCATTGACGTGGATCGAGACGGTTCCGTCGGTGTGCATGGTATTCATGGCAAATCGCGATATAGGGACGCGACCGATAGCGCCACAACCGAAAGGGCAAGGGTGACCGAAACGATCCTGGTGCTGAACGGCCCCAACCTCAACCTGCTCGGAACGCGCGAGCCGGAAATCTATGGGGCCGACACGCTCGACGACATTGCCGAGAGACTCGAAGAGCGCGCGCGCGAACTCGATCTCGAGATCGACATGCGCCAGTCGAATCACGAAGGGCATTTGATCACCTGGATGCATGAGGCGCAGGGGTCGGACGTAAAAGCCATCCTGCTCAATGCGGGCGCGCTGACTCACACCAGCATCGCGCTGTACGATGCGATCAAGGGCATCAAGGTGCCGGTGATCGAGGTGCATTTGTCCAACCCGCTGGCGCGCGAGGAATTCCGTCACCAGAGCTTTGTCGGTCGTGCCGCGCGCGGAACCGTTTCCGGGTTCGGTGCACTTTCATATATGCTGGCGCTTGAAGCCGCCGCCCGACTCTGACAGAGGGCGCGCCTTTGAGTCAGCCTCAATAGGGCGAAGAAGGGTCGAATGGCAGACAATAAGAATGATGGGGGCATGCGAGTCGATGTCGAGCTGGTCCGCCAGCTCGCGACTCTGCTCGACGAAACCAACCTGACCGAGATCGAGGTCGAGGATAACGACCGGCGCATTCGCGTCGCGCGCGAGGTGCATTCGGTCACCGCGGCGCCGGTTAGTTATGCCGCACCGCCAGCGGCCGCCGCTCCCGCCGCCGCGCCGGTCGCTTCGGCGCCAGTCGCAGACCCCGCGCCTGCCGCGAGCAGCGCCAATGCGGTCAAGTCGCCTATGGTCGGCACCGTCTATCTGGCGGCGAATCCGGAAGCCAAACCGTTCATCGCGGTCGGCCAGAAGGTCGCCGCGGGCGATACGCTGGTGATAATCGAGGCGATGAAGGTGATGAACCCGATCACCGCGCCGAGCGCCGGCACCGTGTCGGCGATCCTGATCGAGAACGGCCAGCCGGTCGAGTTCGACCAGGCGCTCGTAGTCGTCGAGTAAGCCGACAAAATATGCCCGAGATCAAGAAACTGCTGATCGCCAATCGTGGCGAGATCGCGCTGCGTATCCATCGCGCGTGCCACGAAATGGGGATCAAGACGGTCGCGGTCCATTCGACCGCGGACGCCGATGCGATGCACGTACGGCTGGCCGACGAGGCGATCTGCATCGGTCCGCCATCGGCGACCGGATCGTACCTCAACATCCCCAACATCATCTCGGCCGCCGAGATCAGCCATGCCGATGCGATCCATCCGGGCTATGGCTTCCTGAGCGAGAATGCCCGTTTCGCCGAGATCGTAGAGGCGCACGGAATCATCTTCGTCGGGCCCAAGCCCGAGCATATCCGCACGATGGGCGACAAGATCGAGGCCAAGCGCACCGCCGGCGCGCTCGGCCTGCCGCTGGTGCCCGGCTCGGACGGCGCGATCAGCGATATCGGCGAGGCCAAGACAATCGCCGAGGCGGCCGGCTATCCAGTGATCATCAAGGCGGCATCGGGCGGCGGCGGGCGCGGCATGAAGGTAGTCAACTCGCCCGAGGAACTCGAAACCCAGATGCAGCAGGCCGGCAGCGAGGCCAAGGCCGCGTTCGGCGATGCCACGGTCTATCTCGAAAAATATCTCGGCAATCCGCGCCACATCGAGTTCCAGGTGTTCGGCGACGGCAATGGCAATGCCATCCATCTCGGCGAGCGCGACTGTTCACTTCAGCGCCGCCACCAGAAGGTGCTGGAGGAAGCCCCCTCCCCGGTCATCACGTCCGAAGAGCGCGAGCGGATGGGCGGGATCGTCGCCAAGGCGATGGCCGATATGGGCTATCGCGGCGCGGGGACGATCGAATTCCTGTGGGAAGACGGCGAGTTCTACTTCATCGAGATGAACACCCGCCTTCAGGTCGAGCATCCGGTGACCGAGGCGATCACCGGCCTCGACCTGGTCCGCGAGCAGATCCGCGTGGCGGAAGGCCATGGCCTGACGCTTCGCCAGGAAGACGTGCAGTTCCGCGGCCACGCCATCGAATGCCGCATCAACGCCGAGGATCCGCGCACCTTCGCGCCGTCGCCCGGCCTGGTGAAGCAATATCATGCGCCCGGCGGGATGAATGTTCGCGTCGATAGCGGGCTCTACGCCGGCTATCGCGTGCCGCCTTACTACGATTCGATGATCGCCAAGCTGATCGTCTATGGCACCACGCGCCAGGGCGCGATCCGCCGCCTGCGCCGCGCGCTCGAGGAATTCGTGATCGAGGGGATGAAGACCACCATCCCGCTGCACCAGGCGCTGATCGAGGATCCTGAATTCCTGCAGGGGCAGTACACGATCAAGTGGCTCGAGGAGTGGCTCGACAAGCAGGAGGCCTGAGCGGGCCGGTTGAACAAGGGGAGAGCGGCGTGAGGAAAGCGATCATCCTGTTGGGCCTGGCAGCGATAGCCGCCGCCCCCGCCTCTCCCGTCACCTCGCTGGCCGGTCGCTATTCGAAGCATTTCCAGAACGGGATGGTCGACGGATCGAAATTCTGGTCCGACGATGTCGTCGAGATCGTGCCCGTCGACGCCGCCCACGCTTATTTCCGCGCCGAACTGGCCTTCTACAACGGCCATAGCTGCTCGATCGCGGGAGTCGCCAAGGCGGTCGGCAACAAACTGGTCTATCGCGAAAAGCAGGCGAGCTATGATGGCGGCCCGACCTGTCGCCTGACAATCACGACCAAGGGCAAGAGCCTGCTGCTCGATGATGGCGACGGCAGCTGTCAGAGCTATTGCGGCGCGCGCGGTTCGCTCAGTGGTTTCGACTTCATTCCACTCTCGTCGAAACGGCCGATCAGCTACATGGCGCGGCTGAAAGGGTCGAGTCAGTACAAGGGTGCGATCGACGCCTGGCAATCGGGCAAGACCGACTGACGCCGGTCTTGCCCGACCGCTTCATGCCGCCGCTGGGGGATAAGGCGGCATCGGGGAGGTGATCGTGTTGGGGATCGCGCTCGTAACTGGCGGATCGGGATAATATTGCGTCGTCTGCTGCACGCCCTGCGCGGCGGCGGTACCGCTCAGCAATTCGATCAGCTTGAGCGCCTCGTCGAGCCCCGACGATATCCCGCCGCCGGTCAGCCGGTTGCGATCGACCACGAAGCGCGGATGCCCGTCGGCGACTGTCACATCGGGATAATTCTGCATCAGATACGGGATGAACGCCCAATGCGTGGTCGCGTTGTATCCGTGGAGCAGCCCGGCCGCCGCCGCCAGCAAAGCGCCTTCGCACACCGAACACACCCAGCTGCTTTGCGCCGCCTGCTTGTCGAGGAAATCGAGCAGGTCGCGTGCCGGATCGTGGATGATCCGCGACAGCTGGTCCGGGCTGCCGCCCGGTATCCACAGCGCATCATAGGGAATGGCCTGGGCAGGAAGGCCGTTGGGCACGTCGAACACGAAGCCGTTGTTCGCGACGACCTTGCCCGGGACTTCGGCGACGAGGTCGACCGTGTACCCGGCCCAGGAGAACATCTCCGACGGCCCACACACGTCGAGCAGGTCGAAGCCCTGATAGAGCGGCATCAGAATACGCATCGGCCGTCTCCCGCCCGCGTCAGAGGATCTCTACCTTGAAGGGCAGCTCGGCCTGGGTCGCCAGCGCGCGCACTTGTCCGGCCGACTGGAACGACGGTGGCACGTCGCCGATCGGTCCGTTGCGCGTGTGCACGACGACGTTGACCCCGCTCGCCGCGCGGTCGGCGGCAATCTGGAACTCGCTGCCCGCGCTCAATCGCGTCTGGCAATTCGCGCAGCCTGTCACGTTCCAGCGGCTGAGCACCGCCTCGGCGCCGACCAGCCGATGCGCGCCGTCGACTTCGGCATAAGCGGCGATGATGAACGATCCCGCGATCTTCGACCGGTCGATCCCGCTGACCCGGACCTGACGCGTCGCCTCGCCCGCGGCGAACATCGCGACCGGCGGCGACGGTGCCGCGAACGCGTCGAGCGAGCCGGGGCCATAGGTGTAACCGAGCTGACCTTCGATATCGACGCAATCGCTGCTGACGAACGTGCTGCCGTCGGCGCGCTGGAAAGGGATCAGCGGGGTCGCCATCGTCAGCATGTCGCCCTGATTACCGCCGGCCGGCGGCTGGTTGTTGGCGTAGGACGCGCCCGGATCCTGCATGTCGATCGTGAAGTCCTGGGTAGCGCCTTGCCGGCGCTGCCAGATCCAGAAGGCATAATCGATGAAGCAATGATGGAAGAAGAAGATCGGATCGAGCGCCGCGGTGTCATTCTCTCCCATGTCGCCGTTCGCACCGGCGATCGGCGAGGCATTATAGGCCGGGATGTCGAACCCGCCGACCGCGAGATGGATGTAGTTGTGCGGCGATTCGAGCGCGACCACCGGCTTGTCGGGATTGGCCTTGTTCCACGCGCGCATCGAGGTCGTATTCGAAAACAAGGTGTAATTGGGCGCGTCCAGGCATTTGTGGAATTGGTCGACGACGAGCCCGCGCGTCACCGCGCCCGAATAGACCGGCATGGTCAGCCACGCCATGATGTTGGCGTCGAGCGTCTTCACGTTCGCGGCATGATTGGGGAAGCCGGCGTTGTGATCCTGCGTCGCCGACTGGTCGGCCGGCGTGCCGACCAGTCCGGATAGCGGATAGCGCACGGTCTCATACCCTTGCGGCTTGCTGTAGCTCGGGCTGTTGGGATCGCTGCCGCTATCCTGCGACACCTGGTCGACGATCGCCAAAGGCAGCGCGAACGAGCGCAGCGGATTGTCGATCAGCACGCCGTCGAGCTCGAACTTCTCGTCGGTCAGCGCGCGCGGGATGCCGTTCGCCTGTGAATCGGCGCTGCATTCGTCCCAGAAGGGCAGCGTGACGCTCTCGCACCCCGGAATGCTCTGCAGCGCCTTTTCCAGCTTGTAGAGATAGGCGCGGTGCCAGGTGGGAAAGAGCACGGTGGCGTGCTGGCAATAGCCGCCCCACCAGGCATTCGCATAGGCGCCGGGACCGCGGAACGGCTCGCCGTGGAAGCCGCCGAGCATGAAGAACGAATTGGGGTCGCCGGGAGGGAGTTCCTTGATCCCCTTCCACGCGCGCATCAGGTTCTCGAGCTCGGTCTTGTTGCCGGCGTCGTAATCGGCCTGGATATCGGCGATCGAACGGCGAATCCCGGGTGTGGCAGGCGTGCTCATGCGTCGAATCCCCTCAACGTGTTTAACGGCGATTTAACAATACAGGCGGGTTACAGGCCAATTACGTATAATCTACATTCGATATGTCCATTTCAGACATAATTATTCCATCCATTTTGACTGGATATCGAACTTCATGCGAAACATAATACTTCTTCGTACAAAGCTACAAGCCAATTTATTTTCGCAATTCCCTTTGCCACAGCGGATATAAGTGATAATATTTACTTCACTTCTGCTGGAGCGATGGCGCGATGCTTGGTGGCAAATGGACCTATCGCAGCTATCACAACTCGACGACCCTGGTCGGCGACGATGCCGCCGCGGCGCTGGCGCTGATCTTCGGCGAAGGTGTGTTCGACCTGACCGAGGGCGCTACCGGCAAGGTGCACGGCACGCTCGATATGGGCGGCGGCTATGCCCTGGCCATCAGCGGCACGGCGGGTGGCGCCGATCGCGAGGACTGTCCCCGGGTCTTCGCGCTGATCGGGCTCGGCATCGACGGCACGCCGACCGCCGGCTGGCGGTACGATTATCGCGGGGTTCCGGCCTATTCCTGGCCCGACGGCGTGAACCAGGTCCCCTGCCTGGTGGGGACTGTGGTGCGGGTCCATGCGCATGGGCCAGGGGCGCCGGCCGGCGTCACCGCGTCGTTCGTCGCGGTCCGCCAGCCCGACATCGCATCCGCCTCGCAGCCGGGCGGCGGCGGCGCGACCACAGGGTCGTGACGACCGCGCCGCGTCGGATCGCCGCGCTGGGCGGCCTGCCCGCGCTGGCGATCCTGGCGGCAGCGCCAGTGACCGCGGCAGGGCCGGGGCAATTGTGGCTGCCGCTGTGTTCGGGCGGCGAGACGCATTGGGTGGCGGTGCCACGCGATCCTGGCCACCCCACGCGCGACGATCGCCCGCACAGCCTTTGCGCGCATGCTGCCTGCACGCGCGAAACACGGCTGGCCCGCAAGGTCAGGCTGACTTAGGTTAGCCGGGCCGGCCGCATGCCGGGATGGAGAGGGCCATGTTCATCGGTCACTACGCGCCGGCCTTCGCCGCCGCGACGTCGCCCAAATCGCCGCGGCTCGGCGCCCTGTTCGTCGCCGCGCAACTGGTCGACATCGCGTTCTTCAGCTTCCTGATCCTGGGCGTCGAGAAGATGCGGATGCTGCCCGGCGCGACGGTGATGAACGCCATGGACCTGTACGATATGCCCTGGACGCACAGCCTGGCCGGGGCAATCGGCTGGGGAGCATTGTTCGCGATCGCGGTAAAGATGTTGGGCGGCAGCTGGACCGCGGGCGCGATCGGCGGCGCGGTGGTGGTGTCGCACTGGCTGATCGACCTGCTGGTCCATCGCCCCGACCTGACACTTGCGGGAAGTCCGCCCAAGTTCGGCCTCGGCCTGTGGAACCATCCGTGGATCGAGATTCCGTTGGAGCTCGGCTTCGCGTTCGGCGGACTATGGTTCTTCGTCAGCCGGACATGCGCGACCGGCGCGATGGGCAAATGGTCGCCCTGGGCGCTGGCGATCGGCATGGCAGCGCTGCAGGCGGTCAATTGGACGACGCCGCAGCCGAGCGAAGCCGGTCCTGCCCCCGCCTCCACCGGTTGGCTCGGGCTGTTCGCTTATGCCGTGCTGGCCGCGCTTGCCTGGTGGGTGGCGCGGACGCGGTGTTTGGCGTAGCCCCTCCCCAAATCGGGGAGAACCGGATGCCGTTGGTCGCAGAGCTCAAGGGATTGCAGCGCAAGCAGGTCCATTCGATCTGGGCGAGCTATCTCGGCTGGACGCTCGATGCGTTCGATTTCTTCCTGTTGGTGTTTATGCTGTCGGCGATCGCCAAGGAATATGGCACCGATGTCCATGCAGTGACGTGGGCGATCACTTGTACGTTGGTCGCGCGGCCGTTCGGGGCGTTCGTCTTCGGATGGATGGCCGACCGATTCGGGCGACGGCCGATCATGATGATCGTGATCCTACTGTTCTCGCTCTTCTCGTTCGCCTCGGCCTTCGCTTGGTCGCTGACCAGCCTGTTCGCGATCCGCACCCTGTTCGGGTTCTGCATGGGCGGCGAATGGGGAATCGGCGCCAGCCTCGTGATGGAATCGATCCCGATCAAATTACGCGGCCCGGTGTCCGGCCTGCTGCAATCGGGCTATCCGAGCGGCTATTTCCTCGCCAGCCTGGTCTTTTTCCTGTTGTTCGACGTGGTCGGCTGGCGCGGCATGTTCATGGTCGGGATCGCGCCGGCGATCCTGGTCTTCCTGATCCGGATGCATGTCGAGGAAAGCCCGGTCTTCGAGAAACGCCGCCACGAACGCCCGGCCAATCCGATCGGCGAATTGGCGAGGAACTGGAAGATCGCGCTCTACCTCGTGGTGCTGATGACGGCGTTCAACTTCTTCAGCCACGGCACCCAAGACCTGTATCCGACGTTCCTCAAGGAACAGCATCACTTCGACACCAAGACGATCGGGCTGCTCGCGATGATTGGCAATGTCGGCGCGATCGTCGGCGGAATCTCGTTCGGCATCTGGTCCGAACATATCGGCCGCAAGCGGGCGATCATCGTCGCCAGCCTACTCGCTTTGCCGATCATTCCATTATGGGCCTACGCCACGACCCCGATCCTGCTGGCGATCGGCGCGTTTCTAATTCAAGTCGCGGTGCAGGGTGCCTGGGGCATTGTGCCGGTGCATCTCAACGAGCTGTCGCCCTCATTGGTGCGGGGCATGTTCCCCGGCTTCGCTTATCAACTCGGCAATCTGATTGCTTCTCAGAATGGGCCGATGCAGGCATCGCTCGCGAAGAGCCATGGCGGCAATTACGGCTTCGCGCTCGCACTGGTGGCCGGGATAACCGTCATCGTCCTGGTGATCTGGACCGCGCTCGGGCCCGAGCGCACCGATGTCGATTTCTTGACGGAGAAGACGAATTGAAGGCGACGATCTGGCATAATCCGCGCTGTTCGAAATCGCGCGAGACGCTGGCGATCCTGCAGGCGACGCCTGGCGTTGAGGTCGAGATCGTCGAGTATCTCAAGCACCCGCCATCGCGCGACGAACTCGCGGCGCTTTATGCCGCAGCGGGCATGACGCCGGCAGAGGGACTGCGCAAAGGCGAGGACGGGGCAAAGGCGCTGAAGGGCGCCGATGACGATGCGATCCTCGACGCCATGGCGGCGAATCCGATCCTGATCGAGCGCCCGCTGGTGGAAACGCCCAAGGGCGTGCGGCTGGGCCGACCGCCGGAAAAGGTGCGCGAAATCCTGTGACCGCGCATGGCGGTCGGGCCCGGACCGCAGCCCGGGCCCGACGCTTCATTGGTTCGTGGCGGTCGTGACAGTGGTCTTGGTCTTGACGGTCGCCGGCGCCGCCTTGCGGACGACGTGGCGGCGCGTCACGACGCGTTTGCGCGGGACCGTCTTGGTGACCACCTTGGTCGCCGGCGCGACCGTCTCGGTCGTTACGGTCGTGCTGGTCGGTGCGGGCGCCGGCGGTGGCGGCGGCGCGGCGATGACTACCGGGGCCGGCGGCGGGGCATTGCGCGCAGCATCGGCCGCAGCTTCGGCAGCGGCCGCGCGGGCATTGGCATCGGCCGCCGATCGCGCGGCGTCCGCGGCAGCGGCGTCGGCCGCCTGCTTGTCCTCGCGGGCGCGAGCGAGCTTGGCGCGCTGCGCCTCGCCCAGCGCCTGATCGGCCAGCATCGAGGCGTGATTGGCGTCGGCGATCGCCTGTTCCTTATGATCGCCCGCTAGGTCCTCTTGCGCGGTGCGGAGCGCGGCCTGCGCCTGGGCCAGCAACCGGGGTACTTCGCCCGCGGCGCCGACCTTGCCGGCGGCATCGACCTTGGCCTGGGCGGCGGCGACAGCTTCGCGCGCCCGGTCCTTCTTCCCCTGCCCCAACGCCGGTGACGCGGCGACAAGTGCGACCCCCGATACGCACGCCAAAATGGTTGGGAAACGCATGTTACTCTCCTGTCCTTTGGAACCGCCGCACAACGATCGTTACGGCGAAGCGGTTCCGAAACAGTCTGGACGGGTGACGGATGCGGCCGAGGCCGCTAAGGGCGTGCGGCATGACCGGAATCACGCCCGAAATCGTCGCCGAACACGGCCTGTCGCCCGAGGAATATGAGCGCGTCCTGCACGCCATGGGACGCGAACCAAACCTGACCGAATTGGGCATCTTCTCGGTCATGTGGTCCGAACATTGTTCGTACAAATCGTCGCGTATCCATTTGAAAAAGCTGCCGACCAAGGCGCCCTGGGTGATCCAGGGCCCGGGCGAGAATGCCGGCGTGATCGACATTGGCGACGGCCAGGCGGCGATCTTCAAGATGGAGAGCCACAACCATCCGTCGTACATCGAGCCGTATCAGGGTGCGGCGACCGGAGTCGGTGGCATCCTGCGCGACGTGTTCACGATGGGCGCGCGGCCGGTCGCCAACCTCAACGCGTTGCGCTTCGGGCGGCCCGACCATCCCAAGATGCGCCACCTGATCGCGGGCGTGGTCCACGGCATCGGCGGCTATGGCAATTGCGTCGGCGTGCCGACCGTCGGGGGCGAGGTCAATTTCCACGCCGCTTATGACGGCAACATCCTGGTCAACGCGATGACGGTGGGCGTGGCGGAAACCGCGAAGATCTTCTATTCGGCGGCGTCGGGCATCGGCAATCCGATCGTCTATGTCGGCTCCAAGACCGGCCGCGACGGCATCCACGGCGCCACCATGGCGTCGGCCGATTTCTCAGAGGATTCGGAGGAAAAGCGCCCGACCGTGCAGGTCGGCGATCCCTTCACCGAGAAACTGCTGATCGAGGCATGCCTGGAATTGATGGCGTCCGACGCGATCGTCGCGATCCAAGATATGGGCGCGGCGGGCCTGACCTCCTCGTCGGTCGAGATGGCGTCGAAAGGCGGCGTCGGGATCGAGCTCGACATGAACGCGGTGCCGTGCCGCGAGACCGGCATGACGCCGTATGAGATGATGCTGTCGGAGAGCCAGGAGCGGATGCTCATGGTGCTCAAACCCGGCCGCGAGGCCGAGGCGGAAGCGATCTTCCGCAAATGGGAACTCGATTTCGCGGTCATCGGAACAGTGACAGATACCGGCCGCATGGTGTTGAAATTCAACGGCGAAACCGTTTGCGATATTCCGCTCGGTCCGCTCGCCGACGACGCGCCAGCCTATGACCGGCCGTTCGTCCGCACGACCCCGCCGGGGGACCTGACGGACGAACCCGAATGCACCGACCTCACCGGCGACCTGCTCAAGCTGATGGCGTCGCCCGACATCGCCAGTCGCCGCTGGATCTGGGAGCAATATGACCACATGGTCGGCGCCGACACCGTCCAGCGCCCGGGCGGCGACGCCGCCGTGGTCCGCGTCCATGGCACGCAGAAGGGACTGGCGATCACCACCGATTGCACCCCGCGCTACTGCCTGGCCGACCCGTTCGAAGGTGGAAAGCAAGCGATTGCAGAAGCTTATCGCAACATCTGCGCAGTCGGTGCGAAGCCGCTGGCAACGACCGACTGCATGAATTTCGGCAACCCGCAGCGGCCCGAGATCATGGGCCAGTTCGTCGGCGCGATCGAAGGCATGGCCGAGGCCTGCGCCGCGCTCGACTTCCCGATCGTGAGCGGCAACGTCTCGCTTTACAACGAAACCAAGAATGACGACGGCACCGGCTCGGCGATTCTCCCCACCCCCGCGATCGGCGGGGTCGGCCTGCTGCAGGATTACACCAAGAGCGCGACGATCGCGTTCAAGCATACCGGCGACGCGATCCTGGCGGTCGGCGAACGTTGCGGCCATCTCGGCCAGTCGATCTGGCTGCGCGAGATTCATGGCCGCGAGGATGGCCCCCCGCCCCCAGTCGACCTCAAGGCCGAGCGCCGCACCGGCGAGTTCATCCGCTCGGCAATCGAACGCGGCCTGATCAGCGCGTGCCATGACGTCTCCGACGGCGGCATGGCGGTGACGTTGGCCGAGATGGCGCTGGCGAGCGGGATCGGCGCGATGATCAACGAGGCGCAGCCGTTCGGCGTGGCGGGATCGTTCTTCGGCGAGGATCAGGGCTTGTATCTGGTCACCGTTCCCGACGAGGGGCTCGCTGAATTCCTGGCCGATGCCGCCGCCGCCGATGTGCCCGCCGATCCGATCGGACGGACGATCAAGGACCGGCTGATCTTCGAGCTCGACGAAGGCGATTGGTGCGTCAGCATCGCCGACCTGCGCACTGCGCATGAAGGCTTTTTCCCCGAACTGATGGGCGACACGATCGCTTGATTGGGCTGCTGGAGCCGGACGAAGTTGAGCTAGTTCCTCCCTACGCGGAGCGTGGGGAGGGGGACCAAGACGCGCAGCGGCTTGGTGGAGGGGCCGCAGCGGCGCAGCCGCGAGGATGGGGCAT
>NZ_BCYZ01000045.1 GCF_001598455.1 Sphingomonas pruni NBRC 15498 | reverse complement strand
CGGGTTCTTCGGCGGGACCGGCGACGGGGCCAACATCCAGAATAACGGCTCGGGCACGGTCACGTTCAACATTTCGGGCGCGAGCGGCTCGACCGGCGGCAACGGCATCATCGTCCGTGACACTGCCGCGGGCGGCGACATCAGTGTCACTACCGGTGCAGTCACCGCGCTGACCGCCGGCAAGAACGCGATCGACGCGCAGAGTCAGTCGTTGACGGCGAACATCACCGAAGTCGCCAATGGCGATATCAATGCGGGCAATGCCGGCATGGTGGCCGCGATCTTCCCGGCGGCGGCGACCGGTATCATCGATGTCACCGCAAATGGCGCGATCAATGCGCGGTTCGGTGTCGATGCCGAGAACTTCGGCACGGGCAACACCAGCGTCACCACCGTCGGTCCGGTCAATGTCACGACCGGCAACGGCATCTTTGCGCTGGCGACCGGCGGCAACGTCACGGTGAATGCCGGCGACGTCACCTCGACCGGCAATACCGCGATCATCGCGCAGCAGACCAAGGTCGCGGGCGCGGGCAATGTCGATGTCACCGCCGGCAACGTCTCGGGCACGACGGGCATCGATGCGCATAATTTCGGTACGGGCACGGTCAGCGTCACGGCCAACGGCACGGTGACCGGTACGACCGCCGAGGGTATCAAGGCGACCGGCAATGGCGCGGTGACGATCTCGGTCGCAGATACGGTGACCGGCGCGACCAACGGCCTGAGCTTGGTCGGAGGGACTGGCGGGGCTGGCAACATCTCGGTGACCGGTACCGGCGGGTTCTTCGGCGGTACCGGCGATGCGGCCAATATCCAGAACAACGGTTCGGGCACGGTCACGGTCGATATCTCGGGCGCGAGTGGGTCGACCGGCGGCAACGGCATTTTCGTGCGCGATACTGCGATCGGCGGCGACATCAGCGTAACTACTGGCGCGGTCACCGCGTTGACCGCGGGCAAGAACGCGATCGACGTCATCACCCAATCGACCACCGCCAATGTGACCGAGGTCGCAAATGGCGACATCAACGCGGGCAATGCCGGCCTGGTCGGGGCGATCCTCAACGCGGCCGCGACCGGCAATGTCGACGTGACGGCGAACGGTGCGATCACCGCGCGGTTCGGGGTCGATGCCGAGAATTTCGGCAGCGGCTCGACCAGCGTCACCACCGTCGGTCCGGTTAACGTGACGACCGGCAACGGCATTTACGCGCTGGCCACCGGCGGCAACGTCACGGTCAACGCCGGCGACGTCACCTCGACCGGCAATACTGCGATCATCGCGCAGCAAACCAATGCTGCCGGTGCGGGCAATGTCGATGTGACCGCGGGCAACGTCTCGGGCACGACCGGCATCTTCGCGTTGAACAACGGCACCGGCACGGTCGGTGTCACCACTAACGGCACCGTCACCGGTACGACGGGCGACGGTATTACCGCGACCGGCAACAACGCGGTGACCATCTCGGCTGCCGACACGGTGACCGGCGCGGCGCGCGGCTTGACCCTGGTCGGCGGCACCGGCGGCGCAGGTAACATCTCGGTCGCCGGCACTGGCTTCTTCGGCGGCAGCGGCGACGCTGCCAACGTCCAGAATAACGGCGCGGGCACGGTCACCGTCAACATCTCCGGCGCCAGCGGATCGACTGCGGGCAACGGCATCATCGTTCGCGACACCGCCCTGGGCGGCGACATCAGCGTTACCACCGGCGCGGTGAGTGCGCTCGCGGCAGGCATGAACGGCATCGACGTTCGCTCCCAGTCGCTGACCGCCAATGTGACCGAGATCGCCAATGGCGACATCAATGCGGGCAATGCCGGCATGGTGGCTGCGATCCTCCCCGTAGCGGCGACGGGCAATATCGACGTCACCGCGAACGGTGCGATCAACGCGGCGTTCGGCGTGGATGCCGAGAATTTCGGCGCGGGCAACACCAATGTCACGACCGTCGGGACGGTCAACGCGACAGCCGGCACCGGCATCTACGCGCAAACCAACGGCGGTAACGTTTCGGTCAATGCCGGCGACGTGTTTGCGATCGGGGGCTTCGGGATTCGCGCCCAGCAAATCAGCCTTGGGGCGGGTTCGATCGACGTGACCGCAGGAAATGTGTCGGGCGCACGGGGCATTTATGCGGTCAATTCCGGGATTGGGACCGTGAGTGTTACCACCAGCGGAACGGTCACCGGGATCGCCGCCGAAGGCATTTACGCAAGGGGTGGCGACGCGGTGACCATCTCCGCCGCGAATACCGTCACCGGTGCTACCAACGGTCTGCTCCTGATCGGCGGCAGCGGCGGCGCCGGCAACATCTCGGTCACGGGGACCGGGTTCTTCGGCGGCAGCGGCGACGCTGCCAACATCCAGAACAACGGCGCCGGCACGGTTACCGTCAACATCTCCGGCGCGAGCGGCTCGACCTCGGGTAACGGCATCATAGTGCGTGACACGGCGGCTGGCGGCGACATCAACGTCACGACCGGCGCGGTGACCGCGCTGGCGGCCGGCATGAACGGTATCGACGCGCGGAGCCTGTCGAATGCAGCCAACGTTACGATCGTTGCCAATGGCGACATCAACGCGGGCAACGCCGGCATTGTCGGCGCGGTCCTCAACGCGGGTGGCACCGGTAACGTCGATGTCACCGCGAACGGCGCGATCAACGCACGGTTCGGGGTGGATGCCGAGAATTTCGGCACCGGCACGACCAGCGTTACTACGGTCGGCCCAGTCAACGTCACCACCGGCAACGGCATTTTTGCGCTGACCGCTGGCGGCAACGTCACGGTCAATGCGGGCGACGTGACCTCGACCGGAAACACCGCGATCATCGCGCAGCAGACGAATGCGGCCGGTGCGGGCAATGTCGATGTGACCGGCGGTAACGTCTCGGGCACGACCGGCATCGTCGCGATCAATTCCGGCACCGGTACGGTGGGCGTTACCGCCAACGGCACCGTGACCGGCACGGCGGCTGAGGGTATCCTTGCCACCGGCGGCGGCGCGGTGACGGTGAACGTCGCCGACGCGGTCACGGGTGCGACCAACGGCCTGACACTGGTCGGTGGCACTGGCGGTGCCGGCAACATCCTGGTCACCGGCACCGGCGCGTTCTTCGGCGGCAGCGGTGACGCGGCCAACATCCAGAATAACGGTTCGGGCACAGTCACCTTCGACATCTCCGCGGCCAACAGCTCGACCGGCGGCAACGGCATCGTCGTGCGCGACACGGCGGCTGGCGGCGATATCAATATCACGACCGGCGCGGTGACCGCGCTGGCGGCCGGCACGAACGGTATCGACGCTCGTAGCCTGTCGAATACCGCCAACCTTGCGATCGTCGCCAATGGCGACGTCGCTGCGGGCAATGCCGCTATTGTCGGCGCGATCCTCAACGGCGCCGGCACCGGCAATGTCGACGTAACAACAAATGGCGCGGTCAACGCGCGGTTCGGCATCGACGCAGAGAATTTCGGTACCGGGACGACCAGTGTGACGACCGTGGGTCCGGTGAATGTGACGACCGGCAACGGCATCTTCGCGTTGACCAACGGCGGCAACATCACTGTCAATGCGGGCGCCGTCACGTCGACCGGCAACATCGCAATCCTCGCGCAGCAGACGAATGCAGCCGGCGCGGGGAGCATCGATGTGACTGCCGACACCGCTTCGGGCACGACCGGTATCGCGGCGATCAACAGCGGCACCGGCACGACCAGCGTGACGACCACGGGCCTGATAACCGGCACCGCCGCGGATGGCATCCTCGCTGTCGGCAACGACGCGGTGACGGTGAATGTCGCCGATGCGGTGACGGGCGCGACCAACGGCCTGAGGCTGGTCGGCGGTACCGGCGGCGCGGGCAATATCCTGGTCACCGGCACCGGTGGCTTCACCGGTCAGGGCGGCAACGGCGCTGGCATCCAGAATAACGGATCGGGCACGGTCACCGTGAACTATACGGGGGCGACCACCGCCACCGGCGGCGCGGGCATCCTGGTCCGCGACACTGCGGCGGGCGGCGATATCAGCGTCACCACCACAGGAGCGGTCACCTCGACCGACCAGAACGGCATCGATGTGATCGGATCTTCGTCGACCGGCAACATCGCAGTCGTGACGAATGGCGACGTCAATGGCGGCAATGCTGGCGTCGTCGCGGCGCTGCTCGGCGGGGCGACGGGTAATGTCGACGTCACCACCAACGTGGCCGTCAACGGCGTCTTCGGTATCGATGCGGAGAATTATGGTACCGGCAACGTCAACGTGACCGCCGTCGGCCCCGTCACCGGTACCACCGGCTACGGCATCGTCGGGATAACCCTGGGCGGCAATCTGAACGTGAATGCCGCCGACGTGTCCTCGACCGGTGCCGCGGCGGTCCTGGCAGAACAGGTTGCGGCGGGCGCTGGTGGCAATGTCGGCGTGACCGTCGGCAACGCTTCCGGCACGTCGGGCATCATTGCCCAGACCAACGGAACCGGCGGTGTCGCCGTCAACGTCCTGGGCGATCTGACGGCGACTGACGGCAACGGAGTCACTGCGCTGAACTTCAATCCGGCGGCGAATGCCGGGACGATCGACGTGTCGCTCGGCGCGGGCGGTACGATCAATGCGACCAATGGCGCCGGCATCTATACCGACAGCGGCCTGTCGACCGGTATGACCACCGTCACGGTCGCGGGTGAGATCACCGCAGGCACCCCTGGTTATGCCGGCGTCTATGGTACGTCCACCACGGGCGGCATCACCGTCAACGTAACCGGAACCGGCGCGATCGATCCCGATTACGGCATCGACCTCAGCACCGTCGATGGTCCGCTGGTGGTCAACAATGCCGGCCTCGTCGCGGGCGCGATCGATGGCGTCAGGCTGGTGGCGACCGGCACCGGAAGCGCCAATATCAGCAATTCGGGGACGATCTCCGGCGGCACCAATGCCGTGCTGATCAGCGTGAACAACACGCCGTCGACCCTGTTCAACAGCGGGACGCTGAACGGCGCGGTCAACGTCTTCGGCACGACCGTCGCCACTTCGAACTGGATCAACGGCCCGACGGGGATCGCCAATCTGGGATCGGGTTCGTCGAGCTATTCGGGCAATCTGGCCAATGGCGGCAACCTCAACCTGGGCGCCGGCGGCACGCTGACGATCCTGGGCAATACCCAGAATGCCGGCCGTGTCACCTTCGCCGGCGCGGGTACGTTCACCACTGCGGGATCGATGGCCAATACCGGCATCATCAATGCCCGCAACAACCTGACCAGCAATGTCGTCACGGTCGGCGGCAATTATTCGGGCGGCGGCCAGTTCTGGGCCGACTACAGCACCAATACCGCCACGGCCGACCGTCTGAACATCGGCGGCTCGGCCACGGGCAACACCAACGTGACGATGAACCTGGTCGGTACCCGGTCGTTCGTCACGGGCGGCTTCCTGCCGGTGGTCACGGTGGCTGGGGCAGCACCTGCCAGTGCCTTTACCTCCAGCACCGTGTTCCCGACGACGGGCTTCATCCTCGACAGCTTTGGGCAGAACCCGTCGAACGCCCATCAGTTCGGCCTGATCCAGGCGGTCAATCCGACGGCGGCGGGGCTGGGCAACCTCAGCTACATGGCCGAATCGGCATCGGGCCTGCTCGATGATCCGATCAGTCCGTTCGTGACCAACCGGACCGATGCCGGCGGCACGCGGTTCAGCCTGTGGATGCGCGGCAGCGGCGGCCACAGCAAGCAGACGATCACCTCGTCGCTGTCGGGTGGCGGCATGCTCTACACCTCGACCTCACGCTTCCGCACCAGCCAGCATGCGGCCCAGATCGGCGCCGACGTCTCGTTCGGCGGCATCGGCGGCGGCTGGAAGGTCAATGTCGGCGTGATGGGCGGCTGGTACGGCGCCTCGGCTCCGCTCGCGGGTGGCGAGCGGATCAAGGTCGAGACGCCGTTCATCGGCGGCTATGCGGTGGTCGGCAACGGAGCCTTCGAACTCGAAGGCAATGTCCGCAAGGAATGGCGCCACTATACGGTCGCCATGCCGTCGCTGTTCGGCACGGTCGGCACGAAGCGCCTGCGCGGTGACGCGACGGCAGGATCGGTCCGCGCCTCGTATCGGTTCGGCGGCAAGACCGGCTTCGCCGCGACGCCGTTCGCCCAGTACAATTATGGCGACACGAAGATCGATCCGCTCGTAGTCGACGCCTTCAGCGTGTGGACGCCGGGCAGCGACACGACCCAGATCGGCCAGGCCGGCCTGCGCCTGTCCTATCGCGGCGGATCGGAAGCGACGGCGACGTTCGAACCGTTCATCAGCGCGGCGCGCATGGAGAATTGGTCGCGCAAGGATAGCTCGAGCTTCGCGTTCGGGACGCCGGTCACGACCTTCTCGCTCCAGACCAACACCTGGAAGAGCGCGATGCGCTATTCGGCGGGCATCCTCGCCAATGCGCATGGCAGCCGGGTGTCGGGCTTCGTGGTCGGCAATATCGACGACGACTCGCGGCTGCGCAGCTTCACGATCAACGCCGGGCTGCGCTTCAACTTCTAATCAAATGGGGGGCATTGGCCGCGTCGTGTCTTGGGACACGGCGCGGCCGATTTTTTTTGAATGCCGTATACGCGGACGACGTCCGCGAACGGTGAAGGCCGCGAGAGTGACCAAAGGCGGTATAGGCAGATTGCCTATCGCGCCGCCTTTCGCCGGACCATTGTCGAGGCCAATGCAAGCGCGGCGATCGGGATGAGCAGGACGTAGAAAGCGATCGTCCCCTGGAACATCGCGAAGATATGCCCGACGACGAACGAGCCCGTCGTCCCGCCAAGCGCCGAGAACACCACGATCAGGCCGACCATCGCCGGCTGCTTGCGCGGTGCCATCGACGACAGGATCGCCGAATTGAGCGCGGGGTAGATCGGCGCCATCATCAGCCCGATCGCCGGGAACAGGAAAGCGGCGATCGGCGCGCCGGCCCAACTCGTCACCTGGCCATGATGCGCGGCGGCGAGCGGCAGCACCGCTACGATCAGCACCGCCATGCCGATCAGGCATCCTAGGACGAGCGGGAACCAACCGGTCCGCCGCACGATGACGCCGGCGCCGAGCCGTCCCGCCGCCAGGCACACGGCGAAGATCGACGCGGCCTGCACGCTCATCGGCGCCGATAGCCCGAGCAATTCGCGGTTGAAGGTCGGCAGCCAGGACCCGATGCCCTGTTCGACCAGCACGTAACAGAAGATCGCGGCGATGAAGCTGAGGCTCAGCGGCCGCCAGGCGAGTGCGACCATCTCGGCAAATTTCTGACCGGCACCCTGGGGCGCCGCCGCCGGCTCGTCGACCGCGCTTTCGTCATAGGGCGTGACGGCGAGGAGGACCAAGGCGACCGCGCTGACGGCGGCCAGGACGTAATAGACGTTCAGCCATTGCTGGCTGCCCGGATCGGCCGGGTCGATGAACGCGGCGAAGATCCAATAGCCGCTGAGCACGCCCAGCATGAACACGCCCTCGATCACATTGAGCAACGAAGCATGGCGCGCGCTGTCTTCGGTCAACAGCCCGACGAAGCTGTAGACCGACACCTTTGTCACGCCGAACGCGACGCCGACCGCGAGGAACAGCAGGCGCGTGGTCCAGAAACCGGGCATCAATGGCATCGCCAGGCAGGCGATCGCCACCAGTGCGAGTGCTGCGATCATCGCGCGCCGCAGCCCGAAGCGCGGCAAATGCGCCGCCAGCAGGAAGCTCGTCGCCGCGATCGACAGATCCTTGAACCCCTCGAGCGAGCTCGCCGCTACTTTGGTCACGTGAAATGATTCGATCGATTGCAGGATCACGGTGCCGACGCTGTTCAGCAGCACCGCGAACACGGCATAGGTCAATGCCAGCGCGACGATCATCCGGGTCCTGTTCATGCGCCTCCCCTGCCGGGATGCCCGGCTTATTGTCTTGACCATCTCCTATTATGAAATGCATATCATTGGCAATCCGGCGATTGGTCGCCGCATCGGAGAGGAAGTGCGTGGGGCGATCATTACCCGAAGCGTCTTTTGCTGACGTGCGATTTGCGCGCGACGCGTGGCGCCTCGTCGCGGAGGGCGATTCCGCCCGATTGCACCATGTTCCCGCGCTGTTTTCGATCGGCAACGGTTTCATCGGCGTTCGCGGCCCGGGCGAGGCGGCGGAAACGCCCAAAGTCTATCTGAACGGCGTCTATGAGCGCGTGCCGATTGCCTATCACGAGGCGGCGCACGGCTATGCCCGCGAAAGCGATCTGCGCCTGGCCGTGGCCGATGCGACCCGGCCCGCGATCCGGATCGGCGGTTTGCCTCTTGGCGCGCCGGAGAGCGTCGAGCTCGACCTTGCTCGGGGCGTGCGTACGGAGAGATTCGCTTTCGGAGCAGCCGACGTCGAGATCGAGCAGTTCGTCTCGATGAACGATACCGCGTTGGTGCTGACACGGGTCAGCTTTGCCGAGAGCGCCGACGTGCCCGTGTCGCCAGCCGTGACGCCGCCGCCGGGAAGCGGCGACTGCGCAGCCGATGTCGCCAATCAGGGCGTCTACGACCCGCGCATTGCGCCGGTCATGGCGACCAGCCCCTGGGTCGATCCGCAGGTCCATGACGAGGCCGGTACCGCCATGCGTAGCGACCGTCTGCGCACGAGCGGATTCGTGGTGACGTGCGCGATGCGCGAGATCGGGCGCCGGACCGTCGATGGCCGGGTGCAGGTCGACTTCGCCTCCGGCTATCACGCCGCGACCGACGGGCAGGGCGTCGAGGCGATCACCGCCCTACTGCGTGCCGCTGTCGAGCGAGGCTATGACGCTCTGCGGGCCGACCAGGTCGCGTGGTTCGCGGATTTCTGGGCGGCAAGCGATGTCGGCATGCCGGGCCAGCCCAAGGCCGAACTCGCGATCCGCTTCGCCTTGGCCGAGCTGGCGATGGCGGTCGGGCGCGACGGCAAGACGTCGATCGGCGCCAAGGGGCAGACCGGCGAAGGCTATGAAGGCCATGTCTTCTGGGATGCCGATCTCTATGTCATGCCGGTCTTCGCCTTCACCCGGCCGGAGATCGCGCGGGCGATGCTGGCGTGGCGGATTTCCAAGCTCGACGCCGCGTGCGACAATGCGCGGGCGATGGGGCACGAACAGGGCGCGCTCTATCCGTGGCGGACGATCGGCGGGCACGAATGCTCGTCATATTTCCCCGCCGGCTCCGCGCAATATCACATCAACGCCGATATCGCTTATGCGCTGGAGACGTATCTGGCGGCGACCGGCGACCGCTCGCTGCTCGAGGTCGGCGGCGCGGCAATGCTGGTCGAGACGGCGCGCATCTGGCTGGCGATCGGGTTCCACGATGCGGCGCGCGGCGGCGCCTTCGTCATCAACCGCGTGACGGGACCCGACGAATATTCGGCGATCGTCGACAACAATCTCTACACCAACATGATGGCCGCGCGGCATTTGCGGTTCGCCGCGCGCGAAGGCCTGGCGGCGTCGTTGATCGACGATGCGGAAGCCGCGCGGATGATCCGCGCCGCCGACGAGATGTTCCTGCCCTTCGACGACGAGCGCCAAGTCTATGCGCAGGACGACGCCTTTTTCCGTCTCGACCCATGGCCGTTCGATACGACGCCACCCCAGGCCTATCCGCTGCTGCTGCACTTCCATCCGCTCGCCATCTATCGCCGCCGCGTCTCGAAACAGGCGGATGCGGTGCTTGCCTTGGCGCTGATGCCCGAGGCGTTCGACCCGGCGATGCGGCGGCGGATGCTCGACACTTACGAAGCCACCACGGTCCACGATTCGACCTTGTCGGCGAGCGCATTCGCGACTGCGGCGGCGCGTGCCGGCGACGGTGCCCGGGCGGCGCATTACTGGCGGGTCGCGGCGCTGACCGACCTCAACGATTTGTTCGGCAATGCCGATCACGGCCTGCACATGGCGGCGCTGGCGGGGAGCTGGACCACGCTGGCGATGGGCTTTGCCGGCATGCGCGTCGATGGCGACACATTGTGCTTCGATCCCGTCGAGATACCCGGCCTGTCCGACTATCGCTTCACCGTGACCTTTCGCGGCGCGCAGGTCGACGTCGCGGTGTCGGGCTGCACCGCTAGCGTGTCGGTCCGTGGCGATCGTGCGGTCGCGATCTGTGTCGCCGGCCAAAAGGTCGCGGCCTGACCATGGCGTTTCGCGCGGCGATCTTCGACCTGGATGGGGTGCTGGTCGACAGCGCCCGGCTGCATTTCGTCGCCTGGAGACGGATCGCCGATGAACTCGGCATCGCGTTCGACGAGCATGACAATGAGGCGCTCAAGGGCGTCGACCGCATGGGATCGCTCGATCACATCCTGGCGCTGGGCGGTATGTCGCTCGACCTTCCGGCGAAGGAACAACTCGCGGCGCGCAAGAACGGCTATTATCTCGACGCCCTGGGGACGATGAGCGATGCCGACATCCTGCCGGGTGCGACCGCCTTATTGGCAAGTGCGCGGGCCGCGGGTCTGTCGCTGGGGGTCGCCTCGGCCAGCCGGAACGCAGTGATGGTGCTGGAGCGGGCCGGCTTGTCGGGCTCGATCGATTTCGTCGCGGACGCCGCCAGAGTCGCGCGGTCGAAGCCCGCGCCGGACATCTTCCTGGCCTGCGCGGCCGGGCTGGGCGTGGCGCCCGCCGCGTGCGTCGGGTTCGAGGATGCCGCCGCCGGGGTGACCGCGATCAAGGCGGCGGACATGGTCGCGATCGGGATCGGCGACGCCGCTATCCTGGCCGCGGCGGATCTGGTGTTCACGTCAACCGCCGCGGTCGATCTCGACTGGGTGCTGAGGCTGGCGCCTGCTCCGTCTCAGGTCTGACGAACGATCAGCCGGGTCGGGAGTACGCTCGATTTCGGTTTCCCGCCGTCGAGGATCTGCATCAGCTTTTCGACCAGGATGGCACCGGCCAGATGCGTTTCCTGTTCGATCGTGGTGAGTGCCGGAGTGAAGTCGGCCGCGGGCGGGATGTTGTTGTAACCGCACAGCGAATAATCGGCGGGCGCTTCGAGCCCGAACTCGCGGAAGGCAGCGACGATCGCGATCGCCGCCGTATCCGAGAAGGCGAAGACCGCATCGGGTGGCGGATTGTCGCGTAGCCACGCCACGGTCTGCTGATAAGCGGGCGCATAGGCCATGTGCTCAACCTCGAGATGCTCGACCGTCACCTCGGGGTGCTTGGCGGCGACGGCGCGAAGGCCGTCGAACCGCATCCGGATCTCGGCATGCGCGATATTGCCGACGAACAGCCAGCGCTTAGCGCCGCGCTTGACGAACAGTTCGCCGGCCAATTGCCCGCCCAGTCGATTGTCGCTGCCGACCGAGCAATAGGGCTCCGAAGGATCGACGCCGCCCCAGACGACGAATGGCGCGCCGGCGCGTGCCAGCTCACGCAGCATCGGGCCGCGCACGCCTTGGCCGAGGAAGATGAACCCATCGGCGACGCGCGAACTGATCAGGTCGAGATGGCTCTGGACGTCGGTGAGGTTGGACGGTGAGAGCAGCAGGTCTTGGTTGCGCACCGACAGGGCTTCGGACACGCCGGCGAGCAATTCGAAGATGAACGGATCGGCGATCCGCCCGGCGCGATGCGAGCCGAAATCGAGCACGACGGCGACCGTGTCGTTGCGTGCCTGGCGCAATTTCTGTGCGTTGCGGTTGATCGCATAGCCATGTTCGCGCGCCACGCGCAGGACGCGTTCGCGCGTCTCCTCATTGACCAGCGGGCTGTTGTTGAGGACCCTCGACACGGTCGGCTTGGACACGTTGGCTAGTCGGGCGATATCCCCCATATTCAGATCCATCGCGCGTCGACGCAAAGCCAGCTCCTCAATCAGCGGGTTGCCGGACAACCATTGAAACTGGTTTCCGACGATCCTCGACGATGCTCCGCCCCCGCTCTGCGCGGCCAAAATAGGCTGGTCGTGCTCCCCGATGCAACAAGCGGTTTGCGCAATGCCCCGACAAGGCGCTTGGCGCGACGTTGTGGACGGATAGCCGGATGAAATTTCGTTGCAACCGTTGTGACATCTCTGCCACATTTGGTGGCCGCTATTATCAGCTATCGTATTGAAATAAAACGACCTATTATAATATGACGCTTATGTAACGGCGTATTGAAATGCAATTCATTCGTGTGTAGACCTCCTCCCCAGGCACTTCCCGAGCAGGAAGCAGCGGCAGGAGAGGATGATGATGGTTTCGCGCAATCGCAATTTCGTTGCTGTGTCGGGGTTCGCGCTGGCGATCGCCCTGGCCCATCCCGCGGCCGCACAGGAGACGCCGGCCCCCGCGCCGGCGGCCGATCCCGCCCAGGCTGCGGACGCGGCGCCTCCCGCCGACGTGCCCGACATCATCGTCACCGGTCGTGCCGCGGGCAGCGGCATCAACAAGCTGGAGGCGGGCTATTCGGTCACGACGCTGTCGGCCGACAATATCAAGCTCCAGGCGCCCAAGAGCTCGGGCGACGTTCTCAAGTCGATTCCCGGCGTGTGGGTCGAGAGTTCGGGTGGCGTCGGCACGTCGAACATCTTCGTCCGCGGCATTCCCAGCACCGGCGACGCGCCGTTCGTGGCGATGCAATTCAACGGCGTGCCCGTCTATGGATCGAGCAGCCTGTCGTTCATGGACCAGACCGGCATCGTCCGGCTCGACGAGACCATCGCGGGAATCGAAGGCGTCAATGGCGGCCCGGCTTCGCTCTATTCGGACGGTCAGCCCGGTCTCACCACCAATCTTCGCCTGCGTGAGGGCGGGGAAGAGACGCACGGCAGCATCGGCGCCTCGATCACCGACTACAGCGCCTGGCGCGTCGATGGTTATCTCAGCGGGAAGCTGGCGGACGACCTTTATTACATGGTCGGCGGCTATGTCTCGCGCGGCGACACGGTGCGCAGGGCGGGCTTCGACACTGAAAACGGCCAGCAGATCACCGCCAACATCACCAAGAAGTTCTCGCGTGGCAAGTTCAACATCTTCGCGCGCTACACCGACGATCACGGCGAATGGTTCCTGCCATTCGCGGCAAACGTGCCCGGCATCGATCGCGGCACGTACAACCAGCTCAACCAATATAATCGCTATGCGACGATCATCTCGCCGGGCTCGGCGGGCAGCGGCGCGACCGAACGCGTCGATTTGGCCGATGGCCGCGGCTGGAAGGGCGTGGTGACGGGGGCCAGTCTCGATTACGACTTTGGCGGCGGCATCAGCTTCACCGACCGGTTCGGCTTCACCAGCGGCACGCTACGGACGACGGGCCTCGTCCCGCAAGGCGCGGGCGCGATTACTGTCGCAACCGCCCTGGCCACGCAAACCGATCCCGACCCCGCAAAGCGCGATGCCTTTGTCGGCCAGACGCAGGTCCATACGATCAACACCGGACAGACGCTGGCGTCGACCGATTACGTCCAGTCGTTTGGGTCCTGGTGGGTCGACAAGAAGCTGCAGAACGTCTCGAACGAGGCGGTGGTCAATATCAAGACCGGCCCGAACACGCTCAACCTGGGCTATTATTTCTCGCACTTCACTTCGGACGATGTCTGGAGCCTGGGCAACAACCGCTGGATGCAGGTGGGCGGCTCGGGCGACCTGGTCGATCTGGACAACAAGGCGCTCTCGGCCTTCGCCATTTCGGATCGCGGTAGCGCGACGGTGAATGCGATCTATGTGTCGGATTCGTTCAACATCACCGACGCGTTGCGCCTCGATGCCGGCGTCCGCCACCAATGGACGGACATCGATTTCCATATCGCGGGTAACGGCCTGCCCGATTCGGCAAAGATCAGCCGCGAGGCGACGCCGTGGACGGTCGGCCTCAACTATCGCGCTACCCGCAATTTTGACGTCTATGCTCGTATCTCGCAAGGCTATCACTCGCCCTCGTTCGACGACGTCCGCTCGCAGCTCGGCAATACCGGGCCGCGGCTCGATCTGAACTGGAAAGTGCGCTCGTACGAAGGCGGCGTGAAATATCGCGGCGGCGGGTTCGAAGCGGCGGTGACCGGCTTCTACGACAAGGTCGTCGGGGCGGTGTACAACGATGTCGGCGTGCCGCCGCAGATCGCGGGATCCAAGACCAAGGGCATCGAGTTCGACGCATCGTACCATAGCGCGAGCGGGTTCGGATTCATCGGCAACGCCGTGCTCGAGGACGCCAAGACGGATACGCCCAACATTCCGGATTTCGACGGCAAGAAGGCGCAGCGCATCCCGTCCTATCAGGTGCGTTTCACGCCGACCTACACCGCGCGCTTTGGGGACAAGTCGGACATCACGTTCTACGGTACGTACGAAGCGATCGGGAAGCGCTACAGCGATCTCGCCAACACCCAGTTGCTGCCGGCTTATGCGACGCTGAGCGCGGGGCTTCGCGCCAAGGTTGGCGGCTATATGCTGCAGATCGCCGGCGACAACCTCACCAACTCGCATGGCCTGACCGAAGGCAATCCTCGCTTCACGAGCAGCGATCCAACTGCGGCGCTGCCCGACGTACGGCCGATCTTCGGCCGGTCGTACAGGGTGTCGGTCAGCTACGCTTTCTGAGTTGAGCCGCTAGTGCCGGAAGGAGACGGCGTCCGAGGATGTGACGCCGTCGCCCCGGCGCGGGCCGGGGCCGCTATGTCGTGATGCGGCCGACGGCTCCGGCCTCCGCCGGGGCGACGTTTCGTGGTCGAGGGCGCCGGCCCCTTTTTCGTTTTCGAACAGCCGGAAAGCTTGGTTCGTCGCGCAATATCGACGGTGCAGGGAGCCTGTCGCGCGATGCAGCGTTTCAGGGGACGCCGATCGTTCCGATTTGGCTTATCACCCCTTCCCGGCGACTCCGTGTCGTCCCCCGCACGGAGCCCGACCGTATGAGCGACGATCTGTTCACTTTCTCCGGTCTCCATTTGCGCCCCGACCCGTCACGCACGGTGATCAAGCCGTTCAGCGTCGATTATCCCGAACCGTTCCGCGACGCTGCGCATCCCCGCATGCGCACCGTGATCGAGCGCGTGCTGTCGCTCGACGAAGCTAGCTGCCGCAGGGATTGCGAAACGACGGTCGCGTCGTTGTCGGAGCGGCATCGTAACGTCGAGACGATGCTGACGCGTCGGTTCGAGGAGGTACGGGCCTGCCTTCCCGAAACCGTAACCGCCAGCCCGGAGCAGCAGTTGCTGATCGGCGCCTATCTGAGTGCCGAATATTCGTTCGAGGCAGCTGCCCTGTTCAATCCCAGTATCGTGTTGCGGATGAATCAGGACGACGCGCCGGCCGACGGATTGAACTTCATCCTGTCGTTGCGCGGCATCGGCGAAGGTCATGTCTCCTCCGTCACCTTTCGCACCGGCAATTGGAGCTCAAGCAACGGTTTCCATGTCGACGATCCCAGCCCCTGGGTCACGTCGCCGCGGATCGAAGGGCCCGACGAGAGCGGCACGTCGGGCACGACCCGGATCATCTGCGAGGGAAGTCAGGAGCCTTCCGAAAGCGTCTTGTTTCCGATCACCGCCAGCCAGCGTCAGGGGATTGAGGATCTGCGCATGGTGCGGTTCACCGAAGAGGACGGCACGCCGAGCTTCCTCGGCACCTATACCGCGTTCGACGGGCGCGATGCGCGGTGCGAACTGTTTCGTGGGACCGGCGTCAACACGTTCGAGATGACGGTGCTCAAGGGATCGGTGCCGCAAAGCAAGGGCATGGCGCTGTTCCCGCGTCGCGTGAACGGCCGCTTCAACATGATCGGTCGCCAGGATAACGAGAATCTGTGGCTGATCGCGTCGGACGATATCACCACCTGGAATGGCGGCGTCAAAATCATCGGACCGCGCTATCCGTGGGAATTCATCCAGATGGGCAATTGCGGCTCGCCCATCGAGCTCGACGAGGGCTGGCTGGTCATCACCCACGGCGTCGGCATGATGCGCAATTACTGCATGGGCGCCTGCCTGCTCGACAAGAATGATCCGACCAGATTGCTGGCGCGCACGCCCGAACCGATCCTGCGGCCCAGCCCCGGGGAACGCAGCGGCTATGTCCCCAACGTCGTCTATGGCTGCGGCGCGATCGTCCATGGCCGCACGTTGCTGCTGCCGTTCGGGATCGCCGACAATTTCGCGAGCTTCGCCAGTTGCAGTGTCGATACCTTGCTCGCCCGGATGGACTGAGCGGCGGATTTCCCCGCCGGCGGCGCTGGAATTGAGCCAGTCCGGATTGCACGCGCGATATTCGCCCGGTTCGTCTCTCCAGCTACATCGATCGATATATTTACCGTGGCAGCACCCGCGTGAGAGGCTCCCGATGTTTCGACATCATGTCGACAAAGGGGACAAGCATGGCACGTCTTGCTGCTTCGATCGCGGCCTTCGCCCTCCTGGCGGGAATTCCGATGGGCCTCCAGGCGCAATCCGCCCAAGGGCTGTTGAAGTCCGGCAATGTCTATCACGCCGCGGTTTGTCCGGGGCCCGCTGGCCCGGGAACGGCGCGTTGCCATGCGCGTATCGTCACCGACGAGAAGGGCAAGCCGATCGAGCGCGACGCTACGCCCAATGTCGTTCCGTCGGGCTTCGGTCCCGCCGACTTGCGCGCCGCCTATAACATCTCGGCGCAAGGCAGCAGCACGACCACCGTCGCGATCGTCGATGCCTATGGCTATGCCAATGCTGAAAGCGATCTGGCGACCTATCGCGCGACCTATGGCCTTCCGCCCTGCACGACCGCGAATGGCTGCTTCACCAAATACAATCAGTCCGGCGTGAAGGGTAATTATCCGCGCCAGAATAACGGCTGGGCACAGGAAACCGCGCTCGACCTCGATATGGTCAGCGCGATGTGCCCGGGATGCAAGATCATCCTGGTCCAGGCGAATTCGGCGAGCTTCAGCAACCTGGCGGTGGCAGAAAACACCGCGGCGTCGCTCGGGGCGCATGTCATCAGCAACAGCTATGGCGGCGGCGAGAGTGGGTCGCAGGCTTATGAATCGGCGTACGACCATGCCGGCGTGGCGGTCACCGTCAGTTCCGGCGACAGCGGTTATGGCGTGCAATTCCCGGCCTCCTCGCCGCACGTCATCGCGGTCGGCGGCACGACGCTCAAGCGCAACACCAGCACGCGCGGCTGGGGCGAGACGGTGTGGACCGGTGCCGGCAGCGGCTGCAGCACGATTTACGCCAAGCCCCAATGGCAACTCGACGGCGGTTGCGCGATGCGGATGGAAGCCGATGTCGCGGCGGTGGCCGATCCGGCCACCGGCGTCGCCGTCTTCGGGCCGGGCAATGGCGGCAAGTCGGCCTGGCTGGTGTTTGGTGGTACGAGCGTAGCGGCCCCGGTGATCGGCGGCATCTACGGCGCCAATGGCGGCGGCGTGACCTATGGCAGCAACCCTTATGCCAATACGGGCGCATTGTACGACGTGACGTCGGGCAGCAACGGCAGCTGCGGCGGCACCTATTTCTGCACCGCGCGCGCCGGTTATGACGGGCCGACCGGGCTGGGCACGCCCAACGGCATCACCGCATTCTGAAAGCACTAGCCTCGGACGATGGAACTCATCGTCCGAGGCTCATTTCAGCCGGACTGGTCCGCGGCCAATATCGCCGAAATGCGCTTCGCGGTGTTCGAAATCGCCGCCGCGGCGCAGGCGGTCGAGTATTATGAGATTACGCGCTGCGGCATGTTAGTCGCCTTGGACAAGCAACTCGGCTGCTCGGATTGCGCTACGGTCCTGGCCGAGACGCTGGCCGGGGAAAAGGCGACTGACGAGAAGCTCACGACAAGGGCGGAGACCAAGGTCAATTCGAACGCCGAGCTCGAGAGCGCCTGAACCTTGCCTTGCATCTAGCGGGACGAGCGTTCCGCCAGCCGTTTGCCCTCGCAAATGATGGTCTCAGCGAAACAGGAACTCCGCCAGGTAGGGATTCTCGTCGTCATCCCCGCGACAGCGGGGACCCATCTCCTGCCCAAGCCGCATAAACAGCGGGCAGGAATTGGCGAACGCGTTGGAGATGAGTCCCCGCTTGCCCAGGATGACGGGTGTTGGAAATGAATCACGTTAAGCGCAACGGCTTAGTTGGTTCTCAGCTTAGCCGTTGCCTTGCCGCCGACGGGTTTCCCAACCCTTTTTGGCCGCTGCCGAGCGTTGGGCATGGGTCTGGCTCGATCCGCCCTTGCGGCCGCCTTTGCGCGAGCTTTCGTGGTTTTCCTTCTTGCCGCGACCCGACCCGGACTTCTTACCGCCGCCCGATTCCTTGTTGACCGTCGCCCAGGCGCGGCGTTCGGCTTCTTCCTTGCCGACGCCGCGATCCTCATAGCCTTCCTCGATATGCTCGGCCTTGCGCTTCTGCTTGTCGGTATAGCTGGATTTGTCTCCGCGAGGCATGATCCTTCTCCTTTCGTTCGCCTCTCAACTCACCCCGGTGCCGCCATTGGCGCCGAACACGCTGCCGCTGGTGAAGCTGTTGGTCTGTTCGGCGAGCGTCACATAGAGACCGGCGAGTTCGGCCGGCTGGCCGGCGCGGCCGAGCGGCGTTTCCTGGCCGAACTTCTCGATCTTGCCTTCCAGCTGCCCACCCGAAATCTGCAGCGGCGTCCACACCGGTCCCGGCGCCACCGCGTTGACGCGGATGCCCTTCGCGGCCAGCTGCTTGGCGAGCCCCTTGGTGAAGATCTCGATCGCGCCCTTGGTGGTGGCATAATCGAGCAGGTCCTCGACCGGGTTGAAGCTGTTGACGCTGGCGGTGTTGATGATCGCCAACCCCGGCGGCATGAATTCCACGGCACGTTTCGACATCCAGAACATCGCGTAGATGTTGGTCTTCATCGTGCGGTCGAACTGCTCATGGGTGATGTCGGCGATCGACTTCTGGGCCTGCTGGTACCCCGCATTGATCACCAGCAAGTCGAGCCCGCCCAGCTGCTCCCGGGCGTCGTCGACCAGCTTTAGGCAGAAGCTCTCGTCGGTCAGATCGCCAGGCAGGAGAACGAGCTCGGTGCCGTCTTCCGCAAGCACTGCCTTCAGATCCTCGGCGTCGGGCTGTTCCCTGGGATGATAGTTGATCGCGACCCTGGCGCCCTCACGCGCGAAGGCGATGGCGGCGGCGCGGCCGATGCCGGAATCGCCGCCGGTGACCAAAGCATGGCGTCCCTTGAGGCGTCCCGTGCCGCGATACGTCCGTTCGCCGCAATCAGGCACCGGGTCCATGTCGCGCTGGAGCCCCGGCCAGTCCTGTTGCTGTTCGGCAAACCCCTCGCTGTGATATTTGTCCTGCGGGTCGATCAGCGCTTCGGTCATGTCGCTCATGTTCGCTTCACTCCTTTGGGAGCGGCGCGGCTGATCCTTGGAAGCCGTCAGCGGCGCGTCCGCAATGGCATCGGACATCTTGATCTCCTGGTTGTGAGAGCGAAGCGATCCTGAAAAACTATTGTTCCGATCGTTTGATGTGCGAAATCAATTCGTTGCGTAACTTGGATCAGTATTGTGCGCAGACGTTCAGTCGCTGTCCCACGTAAGGACGAGCCGACAATTGGCCGGCACGCGATAGGCCGTACGATCCCCGCTCGACGATTGCCGGATGGCCGCGCCGTCGGCGAGGGTGATCTTTGCCCTCGGTAGCGGAGCGCCGTTTCGCGGCAGCAGGCAGAGGTCGGCGGTACAATTCTCGCCGCCGTCGAACTGGACTCTCAGCGCGTTGGGGCCGGCCCGCTCGGCCGAGCGCAGGAACTGGTTGCAATAGAGGCGGAACGGCACGTCTTCGATATCGTGAAAGCTGCGCGTGGCGAATATCATTGCCGCGCCGGCGCCGTAGATTTCCTGTCCGACCTGTCCGGCTTTCTGGCCGTCTGCGTAGAGATCCTCGAGCGGGAACGACAGATTGCGGGCGATGTGGCCGTTGCGCTGTTTCTCCGCCAGGACATCCTCCGGCAGCGCGTCGGGATAATAATACCAGGCGCGATCGAGCGCGTATTTGCAATATTCGGACACCAGCATCCGCACGCCCGGATCGAGGTCGGGGCCGCTATCCTCGAGATAGCGTTCGAACGCGGCGAAGCTGTCGAAACATTCGTAGATCGCCATATAGGGCGCATCCTGCAAGCACGTCGCGCCGAGAAAGTTCTTGTAATGGCGCGCCGCGGCGATCCGCGATTCCCAGATCTCGCAATTGTGGAAGAAGCTCGCGAGGTAGACGTAACTCTGGTCGCGATAGCTGTCATCGGTGGTGATACGCCACAGACGCATACAGGCCGCGGCACCCCATGCGGTCAGGTTTGCCTGGTAATTGAGATTGAACCGCATGCCCTTGGCGGTGTCGATCGCGGCGCGTGCCTCGCGGAGAAAGCGGGCATCGTCGGTCAACGCATGCGCCTGCAGCATCACATAGGCGTAGATCCCGCCGACATCGGTTTGGCCGCGATCGTCGTTGGCGGTCGCGGTCAGCACCGAGAAGTCGCGGACGTTGAACTGGATCGGCCATTTATAGTCGAAATGGTGAGCGACGCGGATGCCGAAATCGATCACCTCAAGGAAGAGCGCCTTTGCCCGCCAATCCCCGTCCAGCGCGAGCTTCGCGAGATTGAGCAGGGGGTGATAGAGATACCAGCTGTCGACCGCGTCCTTGTCCTTTTCCTTGCCGACATTGGGCAGATAGCGGCGGATCGTCCCCAGCTCGCGGTCGTGGAACTTGCTCAGGCCGCGCCGGAATTCCTTTTCCAGCGGGTGCGGCGCGTCGTTCCAGCGCCCCCAGTCGTGGATCGCGGAGAGCAGCGACATCTGCACCATGGAATCGGGATATTCGCTCGCCGTATAGGGGTGCGCATAGAGGTTGCCGTAATGCCGCACGGTCGCTTCCGGCGCCGTCGTCAGATCCTCGAGCGTGCGGTCGGACCGCGCGACCCAATCGCGAAATTCCGTCTCCGGGCGATCGAGCGCCGTGTAGACGACGCCCAGCATGCGGAGGAATTGCAGCGCGCCTTGTTCCTCGGTGCCGTCATCGAGTTGGCGAATGGCGATCAGCGCGTCGGACAGCATGATTTCCTTGCCCGCTTCCAACGTTTCCACCGGCGGCGTCGCGCTTTGCGGCGGGGTGGGGGGCAGATAGCCGAGTTCGGGCCATTCGCCGCCGACCGCGCCATCGGGCTTGGTATCGGTCGCCAGATAGTAATCATTGAGCGCGGTCAGGTTCTGAAAATACAGCACCGTTCCGAAATCGGGCTCGGCCAGCCGGAAGAACAGCACGCCGCTGTTTAGTCCGCGCTGGGCCGCTTCGACATGGCCGCGCGCGCCGGTCGGGTCGTCGCGATGGTCGAGCGGGTAGAGGTCGCGCGGCAAGAACGGTACGAGCAGCGGCCGTGCCGGGGTCAGCCATACCGACACGCGCAACACTTCGGGTAGGGTTTCGGCCATGGTGAGCGCGACGACATGCTCGCCCATCGCACTCTTGACGTTCAACCGGACGCGCTCGCCGGCCTGGTGGCGAGCGGCGCGGCATTCGAACGGCCCGGCAAGATAAGCGCAACGTACGGCAAGACCGCCGCGGCCTTCGCGCCGTACGATCGCCCATAGGGAATCCGGTCCGCAGATTAGCTCGACTTCGAGATCGGCCGTCGTGAAGGCGGCGACCGGCTCAGGCTTCTCTGCAAGCAATTGGCGGAGAGCCAGAGTATAGGGGCTCGCGCCAGTGGCGGTGCGATCGAGCATCATGGTCAGTCCGCCTGGCCTTCGCGCTTGTCTTGCTCGGGCCCATCGTCGTTCTGCTCTACGAAGACCGCGCCGGAGGTTTCCTCGACGATCACCTCGCGGTCATCGACGTCCAACGTTCGCGCAAATGTCCTCGCCTCGTCTTCCTGTCCGCCGGAGCGTTCGCCTCTCATCCCGGCAGGCGGCGGATTGTCGGGATCCGGGGTTCCGTAAAAGTGCGGGCCATCACTGCTGTCGGCCATTTTCAAGTCTCCTGATGCATGCGCCCGAAACCCGTCACAGCCTCATTCGTTTCCGTCGGCGTCCGGATTTTCGGATGAAATAGATGAGGATTGAAGGACTTCACGGAACGCCGATCGGTGGCTTCAGGTTGTGAAACGGCAACCGAGGAGAAAGACGATGGCAGACTGTGCCAATGCCGACGAAGGCGCCGATCCCAGCGACGACATCCGCAAACAGAATCCCGGCGAGACGACCGCCGACCTCGCCGAGGAACCCGACGACGATCCCTCCCGTGCCAACAAGCCCGAGCCGGTGGAGAACCGTCCGAATGTCGGGCAAGTAAAGCCGGAGGACTATCCCGAACAGCAATGAGCGTGGAAGCCGTTGGCGCGGCGTTAGGCATTGTCCGTGAACGAGGTCTTGCGTCCGCCATCGTCTTCGCCCGGGCCCTGCTGGCGGTCGAGCTGATCCGAGGGGCGGCGGGCGTCGCCCTCTTTCTGATGGTCGGTCGAAAGGTTGGGTGCGCGGGTTTCGGCCGTCGGCTTGATCGCGTCGTCCGTCCCGTCAGTGTCGCGGTCGGTCATTATCGTCTCCTTTCGCTTCCCACCAACGATCGAGAGCGGCAGGCGCACCGAGCAATCTGACTAACCTGAATTAGCTGAGCGGGTTTTCGAGGAACCGGCGGAGCGGCGGCCGGGTTGACGGCTGATCCTTGCTCACAGGAGCGCGATCCGTGAACGTCAGAACCTGTCTATTATTCGCCGCGCCGATCTTCGCGCTTGGTGCGTGCGGCGACCATAGCGAGGTCCAGCAAGCCAACAGCGCCGACCTCGGCAACTCGCCGACGGCGCCCTCGGTCAAGAGCGGCAATGTCACGGGCGATCTGCACAATATTGCATCGCCGGTCGCGCCCTCGGCGCAGGACTTCGCGAACGCAATGGCGGCGAGCGACGAATTCGAAATCGAGACATCGAAATTCGCTTTGACCAACGCGCGGTCGCCAGCGGTCAAGGACTTCGCCCGGAACATGATCGACGCGCACAAACAGTCGACCGAAAAGTTGAAAAAGGCCGCCGGGTCGGCTGCGCCGATGATCACGCCCGACGCGACGCTGGCGCCCGACCAACTGAAATCGCTCGAGCAACTGCACGCGAAGAAGGGCGCCGATTTCGACCAGCAATATGTCATCCTTCAGCGCGACGCGCATCAGCGCACGCTTGCCGCGCTCAAGGACTATTCGGTCAACGGCGACCAGCCACCGCTCAGTGCATTCGCCAACGAGGTGATGCCGATCGTGAGCGGACATCTGGCAATGGCCAGGGATCTCAAACCCTGAGTGGATCGGGACCGCCGCGTCACATCGCGAGCTGTTCCATCCGGCACTGCCGCGGCGCCTTGTCCGGGCGCCAGCGCAGGAAGCGGGTGCCGTGCCGGAAACGTTCGTCCGTCACATGATCGAACTGGACCTCGACGACGAGCTCGGGTTTCAGCGGCTGCCAGTCGCCTGATCGGTCGGTCGACCAGCGGCTGGGACCGCCCGGTGAGCGGCCGGTGAAGCCGGGCTTGGCGATCATCTTTTCGAGCTTTGGGGTGAGCGCGCGGCGCGCGGCGACGCTGAGCGCGGACGTGTATCCGACATGGTTGAGGTTGCCAGCCTCGTCGTACAGGCCAAGCAACAGCGATCCCACGATCGGCTCGTTGGCGGCATAGCGGAAGCCCCCGACCACGCAGTCGGCGGTGCGCTGGCGCTTGACCTTGACCATCGCCCGCTCGCCCGGCTGATAGGGGGAGTCGAGCTCTTTCGCGACCACGCCGTCGGTATCGCCGCCGCTCTCGTCGAGCCAGCGGCGAGCACGATCCACGTCCTGCGTCGCGTCCGAGAGAAATATCGACGCATGGTCAAAGCTCGAAACGAGATCGGGAAGCGCCGCGCGCCGCTGCCTGAGCGGTGCTTCGAGGAGATTGCGGGCGCCGTCCTGGAGACAGTCGAACACCGCATAGCGTGCCGGCGTCTCGTTCGACAGGCGCTCGATCCGGCTCGCCGCGGGATGCAAGCGCGCCTGGAGCGCGCCGAAGGACAGGCGGTCGTCGATCCGGACGGTCAACTCGCCGTCGAGCACGCAGGTCGACGTGGCCGAGCGCGCGAGGATATCGGCAATCTCGGGGAAATATCGGTCAAGCCGTTTTCCGGACTTGGAAAATAGCCTTACCTCGCCTTGCCGGACATAAGCGAGGCATCGGAACCCATCCCATTTAGGCTCATATTGCCAGGTGTCGCCGACCGGGAGATCCTTAGTAAGGCGCGCCTCCATCGGCTCCACCAGCGGAATCAGCGAAGCGCTAGATGACATACGTCACCAACCCCATGATTCCGCGAGCGGGTCGCCGTCACCGATCGCCGCGATCGCCCTGGCCGGCTTTCACCTTTGTCTTGGCATGATGCCGGACGTCCTGTGCGAGCGACCGGCCGACATCGTCGGATTCCTTGAACTGGCCCTTTTCGTCGCGGCGGACATATCGTTTGTCGGTGCCGGTATCGATCAATTCTCGCTTGGTCATGATCCTCTCCGTTAAGTGTAGAGGAAACGCCCGAAGAGTCGGTCGGTTCACCTGCGGTGCGTGCTAGTGTCCCGGCCGACGCGCCAATATGCGAGCTCATGTCGGGCGAGATGCAGCTAATGCCAGCAAGCTGAAAAGCAGGGTAACGGCTGATGCCCTCGGATGGAGCCTCCAGGGGCGTTCGTCGCTTGGTATGGGTGCGATCACAGGGGGCCGGCGTGTTGCAGAGCCAGCCCCCTTTATAGATTTACGGCTTCGCCGGCGTGTCGATCTTGATGTCGGCGTCGACCTTTTTCGTGTTGCCGAGCATGTTCTGGCCAAACATCAAGAACAACACCACGGCGATTACCGCCAAGACGACGGCGAGGAGAGCAATCGCTCCGCCGCTGCCGCCCCTCTCAATCACAGTCGTTCGATCTTCGTCTGCCATCGTTCCTCTCCTTGTCGTCGTAATTGTCGCAAGATAACCGGCTGAGCATCAGCCGGTTCCAATAACACCGGCGGTCTACTGACTGATGTCGTCGGCGATGCTCAGATCCTGCCAAGCACCACGAGGATGATCAGGATCAGGACGATCAGTCCCAAGCCGCCCGACGGCGCATATCCCCAATTGCGGCTATGGCCCCAAGTCGGCAGAGCGCCGATCAAGGCGAGTATCAGGACGATTATTAGGATTGTTCCAAGCATCACTGCGCTCCCTGTTCTGATTGGGACGTACAACCAGCGGGCGCAGTTGCGGTTCCGAGAGGGGTCGCTGTGAAGAAACTCGGATCTTCGCCCTGGTGCCTATCTCTTGTCTATGGAGCGGCGTGCGGGCTGCGGTCAGGGCCTGCCGGACAGAGGCTCGTCGCTTGACGGCACGGCGGGAACGTCATCGTCATGCTGTCCGAGCATCGGCGCGGCGAACGGTTCGGGACCCGGCGTGCGCGCGAACTTGATGGCGCGCGACACGCCGCGATACCGGCCGAGCACGGGGTGCGCGATGCTCGTCACCATCGCCTCGGCGCGCACTTGCGGATGGTCGAACATTTCCTCGATATGGTGCACGGCGGAAGACGGCACCGCCTCACCGAACACCTCCTCCCATTCGAGTGCGCTCCGCTTGGCGAGCGCCGTGTGCAGCAGCGGGACGAGCTCGGCGGCACGTTCGGCGCGCTTGCGGACGCTGTCATAGCGGGGATCGCGGGCCAGCGCCTCAAGCCCCGTCCGCTCGCACAAGGCGTTCCAGAAATGCGGGGTATTGGCCGAAAGATAGAGATAGCCATCGCCGGTCGGGTGGAGACCGGTGATCCCGCCCGAGCGCATGTCGCGCGAAATGTCGTGTGCTTCTCCCTCGGCCTGGATCATACGCGCCGACTGCATCGTCAGCGCACTGCGTAGCAGCGAGACGCCGACATATTGCCCCTTGCCGCTGCGCTCACGCTCGAACAGCGCCGAGGAGACGCCGGCGGCGACCAACGCGGCGGCATAATAGTCGACCGGCGAGCCATAGGTTAGCTCCGGGACCGGCGGCTTGCCCTGCAGCACGCACATCCCGGTCATCGCCTGGAGCACCTGATCGTACCCCGCTTTGCCGCGCAGCGGGCCTTCCTCACCATAACCGGTGACGGCGCAATAGATCAGGCGCGGGTTGATCGCCTCGAGCTGGGCATGGCCGATCCCGAGCCGGTCGGTGACGCCGGGGCGGAAATTGTGGACCAGCACGTCCGCCTGCGCGACCAGCGCCAGCAGCCGCGCGCGGTCGGCTTCGTCCTTGAGGTCGAGCACGATGCCTCGCTTGCTGCGATTGACGCCGAGAAAGGCGCGGTTCTCGCCTTCGAGTGTCGAGGGATAGTTGCGCAGATTGTCGCCGGCCGGCGACTCGATCTTGATCACGTCGGCGCCCTGATCGGCGAGCAGCGAGCAGCCATAGGGCCCGGCGATATAGGCGCTGAGGTCGAGCACGCCGATGCCCGAAAGCGGTCCACGCGGACCTTCGCGCGCCGGATTGTCGAACGCGGACTGAGAAGAAGAAGAAGAAGGGGAGGCGTTCAAGATCAGGTTCCCGGCTGGGTATAGGGGACGGGGGCGAACAATTCGCGCTGCCAGCGGCGCGGGTCGTTCTCGACCCGGCTGGCGATATCGAAGATCATCGTCGCCCGGCGGCGTTCGTCATAAGCTGGCCAGACGGGCGATCCGGGCAGGTCCGGACGGCCGGTGCGGGCGAAGGCGACGAAACGCCGTTGCATCAACCGCGACAGCGCGCGCGTCCGCGGATCGTTGCCGGTCCAGGCATCGGCCGCGTCGAACGTGCCGAAGACCAGACCGATATCGATGCCGTGAAACGCGCCGCGATCGGGATGGGTCGGGGATTGGAAATCGACCTGATAGACGAATGCCGGGCGGCCGGCGCGAGCGCGTGCCTCGGCTTCGATGATCTGCGCCCGCCAGCTGCGGCCGGCGGTCGTCGCGGCGTAGAAGATGTCGGCCGGGGAAGCTGCCGGCAGATGCGCGCGATAGGCGCGGACCACCGCTTCGGGCAGCAAATCGACCGGCAATTCGGCGGCAATCCGGTCGGGCAGGGCGTCCCAGCCCAGGCCGCGCATCTCGGGCGAGGCGGGATCGGAGAAACCGCGGGTTTCGTCGCGCGTGCCACCGAGCATCAGATCGACGGCTAGCCCGTTGGAATGGGCGTCAGGCCAATAAGGATGTCGCGTTAGCGACCGGCCGTCGAGGACGGGTCCGAAATAGATCGCGCTACGCTCGACCGGATCGTCGGCGTCTAGCGCCTCGATCAGCTTCTCGACTGGCTGATCGAGCAGGCGCCGAGTTTCCGTTTCGTTTATGCCCAATCGCGCCAGATAGGCGCGGGCGCGAAGCGTCGCGTGGACCGGGCCCGACACCGTCACCTGGTGTCCGCTCATCGTGATCGCGCGGCGGAACAGGCCGCGTGCCGCGGGCATCGCCATCAGGGTGGCGATCTTGGCGCCGCCGCCCGATTGCCCGATCAGCGTGACGCGCGCCGGATCGCCGCCGAAGCCGGCGATATTGTCGCGCACCCAGTTGAGTGCGAGCGCCAGGTCGAGCTGACCGGCATTGCCGCTGTCGGGGAAGCCGGCGTCGAGCCGCGCGAGATAGAGATAGCCGAGCGCATTGAGCCGGTGGTTGACGGATAACACAACGACATCGCCCGAAGCGGCGAGTCCATGGCCGTCGGTGATCGGGTCATTGGCGCTGCCAAAAGCGTAACCGCCTCCATGTATCCACAACATCACCGGCAGCCGCGCGCCGGAACCGGCGGCGGGCGTCCAGATGTTGAGGAACAGGCAATCCTCCGCCTGAGGACGGCGTTTGCCACGCTGCGGGCAGGCGGGGCCCGGCTCGATCGCGCGGACTGCCTCTGGCATCACCGGCGCGGCAGCGGGCGCCCGGAAGCGCTCCGCCCGGCCGTAACGGATACCGCGGAACGCGGCGATGCCGGCCTGGCGTTGGCCGATGAAGCGTCCGGCGCGGCAGGTCACCACCGGATCGCCGGCCGCGCGCGCGGCGCCGGCGGCGATCAAGGCGGCGCTGCCAGCAATCATCGCGCGCCGGGTCGGGGAGGAGAATGCGCCCGCGATCACGCGTCCGCCTCGGCCAGCCCGAGCCAGGTCAACCGCCAGACACCGTCTTGCCGCCCGCCTGCTCGGTACCAGGGCTCGAAGACGATCGGCGCGCGGCCTTCGGCCTCCAAGCGGATCGTCTCGCCATCCGCCACCGCGACCGGCTCGCGCGCGAACCGCACCGTTTCGCCGCGCTTGAAGCCATCGACCAGCCCCGTCGCATAAGCGAGCGGGCCGCGCGTTACCGCGATGAAGTCGTACCGCATGACTTCCTGCGCCACCGGTACGTTGCCCGGTGCGAGCGATTCCTGGACATTGCGCTGCGTCGCGCGATGCACCGCGACCGGCATCGGCAGATCGAGCGTGATGACCTCACCGGGCGCCCATTCCCGCTCGATCCGGGCATATCTGCCCGCGGTCGCCGCGAATCTCTCTTCGCCGACGCGCAGCACCGCGTGCTCGGCCCAATCGGGAATGCGGACATCGACCGCGAACCGGGCGGGGGCAGCGAGTAGGACCTCGATCGTGATCGGCCCTTCGAACGGATAGGCGGCCCGCTGGCGGAGGTGCACCGCGCCGAGGGCCGGCAGGACGATCTCGGCGTCGGATGGGCCCAGCAGGTTGATCGCCACCGCGCCATCCGCGGTCACGCCATAGGCGATCGCGGACAGCTCCTCGAGTGCCATTGCCCCGCTCGACTTGCAGCAGCGCCAATAGGTCGTGTGGGTGCGCCGGCCGTTGGGGAAGGAATAATAGCACCAATCCTCGCCGTCGGGCGCCTGGGCGCCGAGCAGGTCGTTATAGGCGCTGCGCTCGATTTCCTGCGCGAAGGCGGCGTCGCCCAGGATCGTCAGCAATTCACGATTGAGCTGAATCCAGGCCATGGTCGAGCAGGTTTCGACATAGGCTTCGGGACTGAATACGCTGGCGGGGTTGAATACCTCGCGCGAACGGTGCGCGACCCCGCCCCAGGGTCCGCCGCCAAGCGTCAAATGATGCGCGCGCACCGCGTGCCAGATGTTGCGGACGGCGGTGAGGTAACGGCCGTCACCCGTCGCGCGGTAAAGCTTGGCGAGGCCGACCAGATTCCACAGCAATTGATAGGCCTTGCCGGTGGCGATCTCCGACGGGTCGGCGCCGGCCAGTGCCATGCTCAGCAACCGATTGCGCGGCTCCTGCTCGACTTGGTCGATCACCAATCGCGCAAGGTCGAGATAGCGTTGCTCGCCGGTCGCGAAATAGAGCTCGACCGCCGGATCGATCAAAACGGTGGCCGACAGGCCGAAATGATTGCCGAGATCGGTGATCGCGATCCCTTTAGCGTCCAACGTCCGCCAGCAAAGGTCGCCGACCTTTCGCGCCGCCGTCAGGTAGCGATCCTCGCCGACCGCTTTCCACAATTCGAGCAGCCCCAGGATCAGATAGGAATGCGTCCAGATGTCCCAGGTGCGCAGCGCCGGCGCTCCGTCCCATGTCACCGGCTTGGGCGGCTGCTTCACCATGAAACGGCGCGGCGGCGCGTAATTGCCGAGATAGCCGTCGGCATCCTGGTGCTCGATCAGATAATCGGCGACGCGCACCACGCGCGCGAGCAGCGCATCGTCGCCGGCGCGCACGGCCGCGCGCGTCGCGGCGACCAGCCATTTGCCGGCATGCTCGCCATACCAATCGCCTTCCTCGTCGCCAGCGACGGTCTCGGGCGCGAACAGGGCGATCGCCGGACTATGCTCGTCTGTGATGAAGTGCGAGAGCCTGCCCTTGCGATTGGCCTCCACCGCCTCGCCGAGCAGCCCGCCCAGCGTCACCGCGCCGAGCGGTGCGAGCCGCATTGCCGGTTCAGCGATCGGCGGCACAACGGAATCCGATCCCGGCCGAGCGGTCCTTGGCCGGCGCCATCAGCAGGAACTTGCCATGCTCGTCGAGCCGATAGGCCTGGGGGAAATACCAGTGCGAGGTTTGCGGCTGATAGGCGTTGCCGCCGCGCAGGACACCGGCACGGACGCGATCGTCCAGATATTCGTCGGTCCACTGCCAGACGTTGCCGACCAGATCCATCACGCCGAACGGGCTCGCACCGGCGGGATGCGCGTCGACATCGGCTGGCGCCGGCATCACGCGGTCGAGCGACGGCGCGGGGACCGCCGCCTCGTCCCATTCATTGCCCCAGGGGAAGGATCGGCCGTCGGTCCCTTGGGCGGCATATTGCCATTCCCATTCGCGCGGCAGGCGCTTGCCCGCCCAGTCGGCATAGGCACGGGCATCCTCGATCGCGACCCAGGTGACGGGCTTGTTCTCCCATCCGGCGGGCGGTGCGCCGTCCTGCCAATGGCGCAGGAAATTGCGGTCGTCGGCAGGGGCGTAGCCGCTGGCGTCGAGGAAGGTCTTGAACTGGGCGTTGGTCACCGGAAAACGGTCGATCCAGAAGGCGTCGATCGCCATGCGGCGGCGATGATGGCGGCGCGGACTGTCTTCCCAGGGATATTGCACGTCGACGCCGTCGGCGGCGTAGCCCTCGATCTCGATTCCGTACACCGTGAAGTTGAACTCGCCGGCCGGAATCGCCACCATGCCCTCGGGCGCGTCGGTATGGCGAGCGGTCGGCGCGATCGGCACGAGTTCCTGCTTGGCCGAACTCCAGCTCGCCGGGATCGAGGCGAGCGGCGTGGCGGCGCGAGCGTGCATCTCGGCCAGGAAGGCGTCGAGAGCGGCGACGGTCTCGCCCTCCGCGAGGGCGAGGATCGCGCCGAAACCGCGCCCGGCAATGTCGAGCGTCAGGACCGCGCGGTCGCCGTCGATCCGCGGATCGAGCGCGACGCCGTTCCAGACATCGAGATAGCGCGTCCCGGCCTTGTGCGGCACCGCAAGCTGCTCGCCATCAACGGCGTATTCGGCGCGGTTGATCAGCGTCCATAAGGTCCGACCGGCGCCGGGGAAGCGGCTGGCGAAGATTCCGGCCTGCAACGTCCGCTCGTACGGCCGCCAGTCGGGGCTGACGATCAGCGGCGCGAAGAAGCGCTGGACCATCGCCACCCGGCGCAGCGTCTCTGCGTCGCGCGGAGTGAATTGATTGACGAAGCCGAACACATTCTCCCAGGCGACGTAACCGACGCCGTTGAAAAAGGCGTGCTGCAGGTCGTTGGTCCGCGCGCGGCTCCAGCGGTTCTCGATATTGATGATGTGCCTGGGCTCGAGCCATTTGAGTTTGAGCACCGTCGGAATGCTCTCGTCGGGGACGCGCTTGGTCCAGCTTTGCAGGTTCCAGCTGAGGATATGGTCGCCGGCCTGCGCCGTCGTCTCGGGCTGGAGCACGACCGCGCCGCCCGCCGCCTCGCACGCTTTGTGGAAGGCGAGCGGCACGCCGCTATAGGTGTCGCCGTTGACGCCGTCGGCGCCGGTCGCGGCGACGATCGCCGCCATGCGGTCCCAATCGGGCGCATCGCCCGGTCGCGTGCCATTGTCCCACGGCATGGTCGGCAGGAACACCTTGACCCCGCGGCGATGGAAATCGGCGACCGCCTGCTTCAATCCCTCGATCCCACCGGGCAGCGCGTCGACCAGGTCGAACTGGCTGCGGTCGTCGATGCCGATATTGGGATAGATGTACCAGAGGAGCACGCTGTCGATCGTGCCGAGCCGCGCCTCGAGATCGTCGAGATACCGGTCGACGGTATAGCGGCCGGCGTCGGGCTCGTAGAAATAGCGATCCTCGACCATCAGCAGGTGATGGACGAAATTCGCCTGCGACCATTGCAGTTCGGGGCGGCGATAGAGCGCGTCATCGAAGCCGATGCGGATCAGATGTTCGCGGCGCCATTCGATCAGCCCCTGCACCCATTCGTCGGCGGCACCGTCGGCGTCGATCTTCCAGCGGCCCATTTCCTGGAACGGCCAGCCGGGCACCTTGCCCGGCGTTGGCAGATAGGGACCGGTGAGCGCGTGGGAGAATTTGACGTCGCTGGTGGTGCGGATCGGGTTGGTCATGGGGCTTTCTTCAAATCGCTGCCGCGGCCAGGCCACAATAAGTGGCGAGGGCGTCCTGACCATGCTGGTGCGCGCCGGCGATGAAGGCGTCCAGTTCAGTGCGCGACGGGATGGACGATTGCGCGCCTGCTTTCGTGGTGGCGAGCGCTGCGGCCGCCCCGGCGCGAGCCAAAGCGGCCGGCAGGTCGAGGCCCTCCGCCAGGCCGGCGGCAAGCACGCCGCAAAAGGTGTCGCCGGCGGCGGTGGTGTCGACCGGTGTGACGGCGAAGGCGGGTTGGAGCGCATAGTCCTGGCCGACACGCGCACAGGCGCCGCGGCCACCCAGCGTTACGACGGTGATGGCGACCCCGGTGCGCGCAAGCCGCTCGGCGAGCGATCCTTCGGTTCCGACGAGCATGCCAAGCTCGTCCTCGTTCACGACCAGCAGGTCGACCACCGCGAGCAGGTCGGCAGGGAGGGCACGCGCCGGTGCTGCGTTGAGCAATACCTTGGTTGCGCGATCGCGTGCCGCGCGGGCGAAGGCCGCGACCGTATTGAGCGGCGTTTCGAGCTGCATCACCAGCCACGATATGCCGTCGAGATCGGGCAGGTCGTCGGGGCCGAGATCCGAATTGGCGCCGGGCGCGACGGTGATCGCATTCTCGCCGGCGTCGGACACGGTGATCAGCGCCGCCCCGGTCGATCGCGCCGAGCGCCGGATGTCGAGCGCGACACCGGCGCCGGCCAGCGACGCCGCGATCAGCCGTGCGGGATCGTCATCGCCCATCGCCGCGACCATTCTGGTGGCGACGCCGCCGGCGCGGGCAGCGGCGACCGCCTGGTTGGCGCCCTTGCCGCCGGGAAAGATCGCCAGATCGCCGCCGAGCACCGTCTCGCCGGCCGCGGGGATGCGGGCGGCTCGAACGACGAAATCGGCATTGGCGGAGCCGGCGACCAGCACGCGTGACTCGGATCGATCGCCCACGGCCCCCTCGGTTCAGAAGTCGCGGTGGAACGTCAACGAAACCGTCCGTCCGCGACCCGCGAAGTAGTTCTGGTAGATATCGATCTGCGACGAACTCAGGAAGTAGAACCGGTTGAACAGATTCTCCACGCCGAGCGAGAAGGTGCCGACATTGCCCGCCTTGACGTTCGCCGTCAGGTCGAAAAGCGTATAGCCCTTGGTATATTCGTTGATCGCCGGCAGGCGGCGGCTGAAATAGCTCGTCGACCCGAGCGACACCGACGCCGTCGGGATGAACTGCCATGTCGCCGTCGCGGTCAGCTTGTCGGGCGCGATGTTGAGCACGCCGAGCGGTGTTTCGACCGGGCTGGCCACGCCATTGGCGGCCGAGGTCTTGCCGACGACGTGGCTGTAGACGACGTTCAGGCGCAAATCCTTGGTCGGGCGCAGCTCGCCATTCACGTCGAAGCCGAAGATATGAATCGGGCGGCGATTGAGGACATAGTCCCTGGTCACCGGGTCAACCGCATAGGTCGAGCCGTCGGCCGACCTCGATTGATAATAGGAAATGCCAAAATTGCCGATCCGGCCGCGCCAGTTGAAGCCGATCTCCTTGTTCTTGAAGATCACCGCCTGGAGCCCGATGATCGACTCGACGCTGTTGCCGGGTGTGCTGACGTTGCGCAGCGGGATGCCGACGTTGGGCAGTGAGAAACCCTCGCTATAGGTTGCGAAGGCGGAGAAGCCAGAACCCAGGCGTCCGATGATGCCAGCGTTGAACAGGTCGCTATTATATTTGAGCGTGCCGCCCTTCACGAAGACGCTCTTGCGGTAATAGGTCGTCGTATAATCGGCGATCTTCACGCGGCCGTCCTCATGGCGCCAGCCGCCGCTCAGCGTGACCGGACCGATATCGTAGCTGAGCTGTGCATAGGGTTCGATGCCGGTATAATTCATCGGCGGCACCCAGACGCGGTTGGTGACGGCGAGATATTGCTGGGTCTGGTCGTGGACGAGGTCAATACCGAAACGCAGCTCAAAGCCCTTGGTCAGCAAGTCCTTGTAGGTGTCCGACGTGCGCAGGCCGTATTTCTTCGACAGGATTTCCGACTGGTCGAAGATCACGCCGGTCGAGATGCGAGGATCCTGCTTATCGATGCCGTTGTCGCCCGGGAAGCGCATCTCCTGCTTGGCGTAATAGCCGGTGACGGCAACATTGCCACCGAGCAGATTGGTGTTGGTGTAATTCAGCGCATATTGCTGGAAGCGGTTGAAATCGGGCTTGAACAGCAACTGACCGGTGAGCGGGTCGGTCGGCGGACCCGGCTGGGCGGTATCGGGAATACCCGTGGTCTGGTCGGTGCCGGCCGGGGGGCGGACGCCGGCGACATAGTGATAATTGCCGTTCGCCTTGAGGTAGAAGAAGCTGGCCTCCGCCTCGATGCGCTGCGAACCGTTGTCGCCGAAATCGTGGCCGATCTTGAGGAAGGCGTCATATTGCTTCGAGTCGGCGAGCGAGCTCGACGCGCTGAGGCCGATACGGCGACCATTGGCATCGTAGGTGATACCGCGCGACAGGAACGATCCGGCGGCGAAGATATCGATGCCGTCGGATTTATGGGCGATTGTGGCGCCGATCTTCCATTGAGAACTGTCGTCGCGGAACTGTGTGCCGAAGCGGGCGGTGACGCCGAAATGCGTGCCCTCCTGGGTGGCGCGCTTCGAGATATAGTTGATGATGCCGCCGGCGGCGCCGACGCCTTCGGCCGCCGAGGCGCCGCCGATCACCTCGATACGCTCGATCGTCGCCATGTCGGTGAAGGTCGCGTTACGGCTGCCGTCGCGCAACGGGGTCGATTGCGGAATGCCGTCGAACAGATACAGCGCCGTGCGTCCGCGGAACGTCTCACCCAGCGTGTTAAGCGTTTGGTTCGATTCCGAATAGCCGGGCACGGTGCGCGCAAGGATCGCGGTGGCGTCCTCGGTGATGGTGAGCGAGCGTTGCACCTCGGCAGGCGTGATGACGGTGACCGCGCCGGCGATCTTGTCGACCGATTTGGGCGTGCGGCTGCCGGTGACGATGATCTCGCCACGATCCTCCGCGCTTTCCTGTTGGCTGCTGGTCTGGCCGTCGCCGACCGGCGCGGCCGCGTTCTGCGGTTCAGCCGATGTGGCGGGATCGGCCTGGGCAAAGGCCGGCAAAGCGACGCTCGACAGCAGAGCGGCGGCAAGCGTCAGACGCGCATGATCGTTCATTCGAAATCCTCCCCGACGTATTTTTTCAGCAGCCTAAAGCGACGCCGAGGCACGCAAAAGCGGCAGAGTGCTGCGTTCACACCCAAGATTTTCTGTGGTTAGCCGACCCAAGGCTGGCTACGCTTCGGGGCGGTGAGACAACGCTTTTCCTGTGCTGTGAACGCAGCAACGCTGCGCTATTCCCGCGCTACAGACCGGTCGACCGCATCATGCAAGATGCGGCGACATGGGAGGGAGCTGCGATGCGCAGCAAGTTGTTCGTGCCGTGCTCGCGACCCGAATTCTTTGCCAAGGCGTTGGCGGGAGATGCCGACGCGCTGTCGTTCGATCTCGAGGACGCGGTGCCCGAGGGTGACAAGGCGGCGGCACGATCGCGGCTGGTCGAATGGTTGCGCTCGGACGCCGTCGCGTCGTCGGGCAAACGCATGATCGTCCGGATCAACGCGCTCGACAGTCCTTTTTTCGCCGATGACCTGGCGGCGCTGGCCGGTATCCGCGTCGATTGCGTCAACCTTCCCAAGGCCAGCTCGCCGGCCGCGGTGCGGATGGTCGCCGTGCAGATGGAGTCGGCCGGCATCGCGGCCGACTTGCTGGTCAATATCGAAACCCCGCGCGGGATTTCCCAGGCCGCGGGGATTGCCGGCGCCCATCCCCGCGTGATCGGGCTGCAGGTCGGCCTCAACGATCTCTTCGCGTCGCTCGGTGTGGATAGACGCGACTTGCGCCATGTGCAGACCGCCTTGTGGTCGATCCGGCTGGCGGCCGGGGAGGCCGAGCGCTTCGCGTTCGACGGGGCCTGGCCCGATCTCGCCGACGACGATGGATTCCGTGCCGAGGCCGAACTCGCGCGCAGCCTGGGCTATCCGGGCAAGAGCTGCATCCACCCGCGCCAGGTGACGATCGCCAATGCCTTGTTCGACACGGGCGAGGATGTGGCGCGCGCCCGGCGCCTGTTGGCGGCGGCGGGCGAGGCGGGCACGCGCGGACATGGGGCGTTTCTGTTCGAAGGCGCTATGGCCGACGCTCCCGCGGTCGCGGCGGCGCGCGAGGCCGTGCGACGGGCGGATGGAAACGAGGGCACCGCGTGATGGGCTTTACTCCAGGCTCCCTCTCCCATCGGGAGAGGGAAGGGGCCCGCTCGGCGCAGCCGAGTGGGAAGGGTGAGGACAATATTCTCGCCTC
>NZ_BCYZ01000044.1 GCF_001598455.1 Sphingomonas pruni NBRC 15498 | reverse complement strand
TTGGGAGAGGGAGGGAGCGCCAAAGGCGCGGAAGGGAGAGGGTGACTGAGTTGGAGATTATACCGTTCCCGGCGGCGGGCTCGATTTCCGCAGCGTCCCGGTAAAGCTCGCGATCGTCGGCAGCCCTTCCTGGACGATCAGCCCGCGCAGGAACAGCATCCGGCTGGTTTCGCGGAGCAATTCGATATGTGCCTCGAGCGGCTCGCCAATCATCCCGCCGCCGATGAATTGCGCCGACAGGTCCAGCGTTACGGCGCCACCCGCGCTCAGGCACCCGAACGCCCGGCTGGCGGCGAACAGCGATACATCCATGAAGCCGAGCAGGGCCCCGCCATGGACGTTGTCGCGCATGTTCGAATGCTCGTGCCGCGGCATCATGCGGACCCGCGCGATGCTGCCCTCCAGCTTCACCTGGAGCGGTTCGAGAAACGCATTGAACCGGGTCGAGTCGCGGAACTGCCAGCGTTTCCAGCCGGGCAGATCCGGATCGTCGTCGTAAAGGAAGAGAGGGGAAGGGGCGTCGTCCAACTAAAATCCGTTCGTGTTCCGGTCACGCCCCCTCGACACGCTCGGGGCGAACGGAAGATTGGATCAGACGATCCGCTCGGCTTCCAACTTCTTGATCTCGGCGATCGCCTTGGCCGGGTTGAGGCCCTTGGGGCAAGCGTTGGCGCAGTTCATGATCGTGTGGCAGCGATAGAGGCGGAACGGATCCTCGAGCTGGTCGAGTCGCTCGCCGGTCATCTCGTCGCGGCTGTCGGCGAGCCAGCGATACGCTTGGAGCAGGATTGCCGGGCCGAGGAACTTGTCGCTGTTCCACCAATAGCTCGGGCAGCTGGTCGAGCAACAGGCGCACAGGATGCATTCGTAGAGGCCGTCGAGCTTCTCGCGATCCTCCGGGCTCTGCAGCCGCTCCTTGCCCGCGGGCGGCGGAGTGACCGTCTGCAGCCACGGCTTGATCGACGCATATTGCGCGTAGAAATGGGTGAAATCGGGGACCAGATCCTTGATCACTTCCATGTGCGGTAGCGGAGTGATCGTGACTTCCGATTTGCAGTCCTCGATCGCGGTCGTGCAGGCGAGGCCGTTCTTGCCGTCCATGTTCATCGAGCACGATCCGCAAATCCCTTCGCGGCACGAGCGGCGGAAGGTCAGCGACGAATCCTGCTCGGACTTCATCTTGATTAGCGCGTCGAGCACCATCGGGCCGCACGTGTCGAGGTCGACCTCGAAAATGTCGTAACGCGGATTCTCGCCGGTATCGGGATCGTAGCGATAGATCTTGAAACGGCGGATATTGGTGGCGCCCTCTGGCGCCTTATGGACCGTGCCGTTCTTGCGGATCTTGCTGTTCTTCGGCAGGCTGAACTCGGCCATCGTCAATCCCTAATGCGTCGCGCGATCGCGACGCGGCTATGCCTTTCGCAGGCGCAGCGCAACCCCATCCGAAAATTCGTAGGTCAACGCTGCTGACCCGATTGAGTTGGCCGTATTATCCTGCCATGACACGCATCGCATGAATCCGATCGAACCCGTCGATCACGAGCAACGCGCCGCCGAATGGACGGTCGCCCTCGAACATCATGGATTGCCTGGCTTTGTCGAGGAGCGGCTGGTGTGTGCCGCGGCCGGATCGACTCCCTGGGTCGCCAGCATGACGCCGGCGGAATTGCTGCTCGCCAGAACCCATGGCATCCGGCCGGTCGCGACCGTTTCAGGCACTTGCTGGTACCATTATGGCTATAGCTGGACCGAGGGCCATGCCGAAGGCTGGCACAAGGCGCTTGGCCGCCTCCAGCGCGAGGCGGCGGCGGCCGGTGCCAATGCCGTGGTGGACGTCCGTATGCGCACGTTGCGGCATTCGATCGGCGCCAGCATGGACTTCACCCTGATCGGCACGGCGGTTAAGATCGCGGGTCTGAAGCCGACACCGAAGCCGGTCGTCGCCACCGTGCCCGCGCTGGAATTCGTCCGGCTGCTCGAGGCCGGTATCGTTCCCGTCGGGATCGCGGTCGGCGCGCAGTTCGATTGGTATCTCAACAATGCCTGGACCAATGGCGGCGCCTGGCAAACCCAGCGCGCGATGAATTCCTGGACCAACCAACCGATCATGGACCTGACCGAATTCTGGGAAGGGATACGGCGCCAGGCGCACGCGGAATTGCGGCGGGCTGCTGCGCAGCAAGGCAACGGAGTCCTGGCGCATACGCATTTCGGGCAATTGCTCCGCCGCGAGCGCGACAAGCAGCCGCCGCAATATCTCGGCCGTCACATCGTCATCGGCACGGTGGTCGAAGTCGAGCGCGGCGAAGGCGTCAGCCACGAGGTGGAGATGGTGCTCGACATGCGCGACCGGGCCTCGCCGCTGGGGGCGGGTAATGGGCCGCGCCATTCGAGCTATGGCAGCGACATGGACGATCAGGAAGGAAGCATCTGATGGCCGACACTAGCCAGCCCATCCCCGAACACGCGTTGGCGCGGCTCGCGGGGTTGCGGCGCGAGGGGCATCCGGACGGCGTCTTCACCTCGGATTTCTCGGTCAACGAGTTTCTGCTGGTGCGCAAGGCAGGGTTCGAGCCGATCGGCCTCTGCGTCGGCTCGTGCATCTATCATGTCGGCTTTCAAATGGCCGGCTGGGGCTCGTCGGTCGAAATGGATGTGCTGTCGACCGCGATGTACGAAGCGCGCGCGCTGGCGATGGAGCGGATGAAAGCGGAGGCGCAGCAAATGGGCGCGGACGGCGTCGTCGGCGTGCGGCTGACGGTCAAGCGGCTCGAATGGGATGACAAGGTGCTCGAATTCGTCGCGATCGGCACCGGCATCGTCCACGCCAAGGGCCATCAGGGCTTCAAGGGCCCCCGTGGCGAGCCGTTCACCTCAGCGCTCAGCGGGCAGGATTTCTGGACGCTGCTCCAGGCCGGCTATCGGCCGCTCGAGATGGTGATGGGTAGCTGCGTCTATCACGTCGCGCGGCGCGGTCCGTTCGCCTCGCTCGGCACGATCGGGCAGAATGTCGAGCTGACCAACTTCTCGGTCGCGCTTTATGAGGCGCGCGAGATCGCGATGGAACGAATGCAGCTCGAAGCGAGCCGCGCAGGGGCAGAAGGCGTGGTCGGGGCGGACCTGCACGAAGGCAATCACGGCTGGTCGACCCATGTGATCGAGTTCTTCGCGATCGGGACGGCGGTGCTGCCGATCGAGGGGATGGCGGAGGCGGATCGGATACCGGACCCGAAGCTGGTGCTGTCGGTGAATAGCTGAGGTTGGTATTGTCAAACGCGGGAGGCCGCGGTCGCGGTCCCGTCCATGACGGCTCCTAACCCTCCAGCGACCCCGCCCCGTCATATTTCAGTTCCAGATACCGTCGCTGCGTCGCCACCTCATCGAACGCCCCGCGTGCCAGCTGCTCGGTCATCCGCGCGACCTCGGCGTCGATCACGCCGAGTCCTTCGACTAGATGACCGTCCGCACTCTGCCCGCCGCTCCCGGCGCGGTCGCGCAAGCTTGGCGGAACGGCGCGATAACCAGTGACGAGATCAGGCAGCTCGACGCACAGCAATTTGCGCACCGCGTCCGCCGCCGGCTCCTTGGGATCGAGTTGCGCCAGTTGTGGTGTCATTCCCTCCAGCCGGTGGAGGATGTCATCGGCGACCCGAAGCGCGGGCGCGGGCAAAGCGGCGCGCTGCCCCTCCAGCCAGCGGCCCGCGACATCGGGCAACTGGTGCAACGGGGTCGCTGTCAACACATCGCTCGTTGCTGGGCGTTCGCGCGACGCCGTCGCGATGGCGACGCATATAGCTACCCAGCCAGCGAACGCGCCGAGCAGACCCGCAGATCCAACCGGTACGCCGAGCTGGATCGCGATGGTGAGCAAAGCCGCGACGATTACCCCCGCAACCAAGCAGCGCAGGAGCAGTCTGTTGGTCGCGGCCTGGCGCCGGCGCTGCGCTTTCAGCGCGCGCGCGCGTCCTTCCGGCGATACCCGGTCGAGCATCGCGCGGGCTTGATCGGTCGTTCCGGTGTCTGGCATCGCCGTCGTCTGCCCCAGCCGCGAACGCGCTTCAAGCGGCGTTGGCGAGGACCGCATCGAGCAAGCCGGGAAAGCGGCGGTCGAACTCGGCGCGCCGCAGCACATTGATCATCTCGCGGCCCGATTGCGTGGTTTCGATCAGGCCGGCGGCGCGCAGCGTCTTCAGATGGTTGGACAGCGTGCTCTTGGGAACCGGCGCGTCGCACGGTGTCGTGTTCGAACAGCTCAGCCCCGTGGCCGCAGCCAGCCGTGCGACGATCGCCAGCCGATTCGTATCGGCCAGCGCGTGGAGCGCCAGGTCGAGCGGCACGTCCTCCAATCGCGGATGGGTAAAGCGGGGCATTGCCCAAATATAGGAATGGTTCGTGATTTTCATAGTTCGGGAATATTGAACTATCGGATCTTGCCTCCCAGATCACCGTGGCCGGCAGCGCACGAGGTCGTGATCGCGGGCACGGAATTTCGGAGAAGACACATGTCCCATAGCAATGCCCTTGGCGGCAAAAAGGCACTCGTCACGGGTGGATCGCGGGGGATCGGATCGGCGATCGCCAAGCGGCTTGCCGCCGATGGCGCCGAGGTCGCGATCACTTATGCCGGCAACAAGACCGCCGCCGACGCGACGGTAGCAGCGATCGAACAGGCAGGCGGCAAGGCGGTGGCGATTCAGGCCGATGCCAGTGACGATGCCTCGCAGCGCGCGGGAATCGAGGCGGCCGCAGCGGCGCTCGGCGGCTTCGACATTCTGGTTCACAATGCCGGCGTGGCGGAATTCGCTGCGATCGAGGAGGATACCGACGAGTCGTTCGCGCGTCAGTTCGGGGTCAATGTCCGCGGGTTGCACGTTGGTACCCGCGCCGCTTTGCCGCATTTGTCGGATGGCGGTCGCATCATCCTGATCGGCTCGGTTGCGGCCGATCGTGCGCCGTTCGGCGGAATATCAACTTATGGCGCGACCAAGGCAGCGGTCGCCGGACTGGGCCGCGGTTGGGCGAAGGATCTCGCGTCGCGCAACATCCTCGTCAACGTCATCCAGCCGGGTCCGATCGAAACCGATATGGCGCCAACCGGTGACCTCGCCGACGCGTTGAGGCAATCGGTGCCGCTAGGCCGGTTCGGCGCAGTGGAGGAGATTGCCGGCGTCGCCGCTTTCCTGGCCGGACCGGATGCGACGTTCATCACCGGGACGACGCTGAACGTCGATGGCGGCGTTTCGCTATGAAGCCCCATGGTCTGTCCTCCCCGGTCGGGGGGGCAGACTGGTTCTAGATGCCAAGTGAATTCGCCGCGATCAGCCGATCACGGCCTTCAAATTCATGAATTCGTGCAGGCCCCAAGGACCCAGTTCGCGGCCATGGCCGGAGCGCTTGACCCCGCCGAACGGCGCCTCGGGGGTCGAAGAGAGCATGCGGTTGACCGCAGTCATGCCGGCGGCGATGTCGCGAGCGAAGCGCTCCTTTTCGGCATCGTCATTGGTCCAGACCGATGATCCCAGCCCGAACGGCACATCGTTGGCGAGCGCGATCGCCTCGTCGATATCCTTGACCTTGAACACCATCGCGACGGGGCCGAACACTTCCTCCTTGGCGACTTCGCTGTCGGGATCGATATCGACCAGCACGCCAGGCGTCAGATAGGCGCCTGGGAGATCGGGTTTCTCCGCTCCGAACAGCAGGGTCGCGCCGGCGTCGCGGAACTTGTCCATTTGGCCGAGCACGGTGTCGCGCTGCTCCTCCGACGATAGGGGCCCCATCTCGGTCTCCGGATCCATCGGGTCGCCGGTCTTCACCGCTTTCATGCCGGCCGAGAATGCGTGCATGAAATCGTCATAGACATCGGCATGGACGATCATGCGCTTGGCGCAGATGCACGACTGGCCGGTATTCTGGGTGCGCGCGGTGACCGCGGTCTTGGCGGCAAGCGTTATGTCGGCGGATGGCATGACGACGAACGGATCCGATCCGCCGAGTTCGAGCACGACCTTCTTGAGAGCGCGCCCCGCGGCTTCGGCAACCTTGGCGCCGGCGCCTTCGCTGCCGGTCAGCGTCACCGCGACGATGCGCTCATCGGCGATCAGGTCGGCGACCTTCCCCGATTTGATCGCCAAGTTCTGGAACAGGCCTTCGGGTGCGCCAGCCGCCAGTATAGTCTCCTCCAGCGCGGCGGCGCACCCCTGGACCGAAGACGCATGTTTCAGCAGCCCGACATTGCCCGCCATGATCGCCGGTGCGGCGAAGCGGACTACCTGCCAATAAGGGAAATTCCACGGCATCACCGCGAGCACCGGTCCCATCGGCAGCCAGCGCGCCACGGCATGGCCGACCGGCGTGTCGACCTCCACGGATTTGAGCAGCTGCGCGCCATGGCGGGCATAATAGCGGAAGGCGGAGGCGCATTTCTCGACCTCGGCAATCGCCGATTTCAGCGTCTTGCCCATTTCCTCGGTGGCGATCCGCGCCAGCCGGTGCTTGTCGTCCTCGAACCGCTCGGCAATGTGGCGGAGCAAGGTCGTGCGATCGTCGAGGCCGCTCTCACGCCAGGCGAGGAAGACCTCGTGCGCCTTGGCGAGCCGTGCCTCGACCTGCGCGTCGGTCAGTTCGGCGAAGCTCCGGCCGGGTTGCCCGGTGGCGGGATTGATGCTGGTGAACATAGGCGTTGCCTCTCGTTTTCGGTCAGCCGAACGCACGGCCTCGATGGCGGGTCCCGCAGTTGGAATTCTTCGGGGAACCACTCTTCGAACGAGTCATTGTGCAACCGCAACGGTCATGCAATCCTGCTGACGCCAATGGCCTAAGGAGAGAGAATAATGGGTATCATCCGCATGATCGTCATCGGATTGATCGTCGGCGCGCTGGCGCGCTGGTTCTATCCCGGTCCCGTCCACGCCGGTTGGATCGTCACGATCCTGCTGGGCATCGCCGGTTCGTTCGTTGCCGGTTTCGTGCTGCAGATGGTGAATCGCAAGGCAGGCGAGCCTCTCCATCCGGCGGGTCTCATCGCGTCGATCATTGGCGGTATGGTGCTGATCTTCGTCGCGCGGCTGCTGCATATCGCTTAATGGTAAGAGGCGGATCGGCGGTTGCTCCCGCCGATCCGCTGCCCCATAGCGTCGCGGATGGACACGCCGATCGATGACCTGTCGTTCGAGGACGCGCTGAAGCGCCTCGAGGAAATCGTCCGCCAGCTCGAAAGCGGCGAGGCGAAACTGGATGACGCTATCCGCCTCTATGAAGAGGGCACGCGTCTGCGTCAGAAATGTACCGAGCGGCTCGACGCGGCGCAGGCGCGGATCGAGGCGATCCGGCTCGATTCGGATGGGCGCCCCGCGGGCGTCGCGCCGTTCAACGCCGCATGAGAGACGGCGCCGTGGCTCCTTCTTCGTCGCTCAAGGCAGCGTTGACCCAGGTGGGTGCCGAGGTCGATCGGCGCTTCGACGTGATGCTCGCGGTGCCGAGCGACGCGCGCGCCGAATTGTACCAGGCGATGCGGCATGCGGCGATCGGCGGCGGCAAGCGCCTTCGCCCGTTGCTCGTCTTCGCGACCGCCGGCCTGTTCGGGGTAGATCGCGAATGCACCGCGCGCACCGCCTGCGCGATCGAGGCGGTCCATGTCTATTCGCTGATTCACGACGATCTGCCGGCGATGGACGATGACGATTTGCGCCGCGGCAAGCCGACCGTGCATCGCGCCTTCAACGAAGCGACGGCGATACTGGCGGGCGACAGCCTGCATGCTTTGGGGTTCGAATGGCTTGCCGATCCGGCCACTCATCCCGATCCCTTTGTCCGCGCAGAATTGGTGCTCGAGCTTGCGCGCGCGGCGGGACCTGCCGGCATGGCCGGCGGGCAGATGATGGATTTGAAGGCCGAGAGCCAGACGTTCGACCTCAACACCGTCACGCGGCTGCAGGCGCTGAAGACCGGTGCGTTGATCAGTTGCGCGGTCGAGATGGGCGCGATCCTGGGCCGCGTCGCGCCGGAGGGGCGGACGGGCCTGCGCGGCTATGCCCGCGACATCGGCCTCGCTTTCCAGATCTCCGACGATTTGCTCGACGTCGAGGGCGACGAGGAAAAGGCGGGCAAGAAGCTGAGAAAGGATGAGGGCGCCGGGAAGGAGACTTTCGTCTCCCTGCTCGGCGTCGATCGCGCGCGGGGCCAGGCACGAATGCTGGTCGACCAGGCGATCGATCATCTGCGCGCTTATGGGCAGGAGGCCGACCTGCTCCGCAGCATCGCGCGCTACGTGCTGGAACGCGACCACTAGCCAAAAGGACGGGGGCATGACCATTCGCACCGGGGTCTACCCCGGCACGTTCGATCCGATCACGCTGGGGCATATGGATATCATCCGGCGCAGCGCGAAGCTGGTCGACCGGCTGGTGATCGGGGTTACCACCAACATCGCCAAGGCCCCGCTGTTCAGCGACGACGAGCGGATTGCGATCGTTCGCCGCGAGGTCGAGGCGACGGGCATCGACAATATCGAGGTGGTCGGGTTCAGTTCGCTGCTGATGGATTTCGCCGACAGCCAGGGGGCGTCGATCGTCATCCGCGGCATCCGCGGCGTCACCGACTTCGAATATGAATATCAGCTCACGGGCATGAACCGTCAACTCAATCACCGCGTCGAGACGGTGTTCCTGATGGCCGACGTCTCGCTCCAGCCAATCGCCAGCCGGCTGGTCAAGGAAATCGCGGTGTTCGGCGGCGACATCTCCAAATTCGTCACCCCCAGCATCCGCGACGAGGTGATCGCGCGAATCGACCGCGACGGCCTGCGGCGAGCTTAGGTCGGCGAGTGATTTTGCTCGCACAAAGACACGAAGGCGCAAAGACGGGCAGGATTGGTTCGCGCAGAGGCGCAGCGCGCGCGGAGGTTTGTTGAGCCTCGCGATGCGAGGCTCCCTTTTGCGCGGTGGACCGCCCTACGGCCTGCACCGCCCGGCGCCCACGCCTTCATGCGATCGGATCTTCGCGTCTTCGTGACTTTGTGCGAGTCATTTTTCGAGCTGCATCCGCGGCAACGACACCAAACCTGCCTCAAAAAAGCCGCACGCACTGCGCATTGGCGCTTGGCGATAATTGCTCTAAGCCCCCACACCGAACGACCGTCTTTTCCGGAGTGCCCATGCGTTTCTTTTTCGGCCTGATTGCGATGATGAGTGTCGCGATCGCCGGCAGTCCTTCGATCGCTGCCAAGAAGCAGAAGGCGCCCCCGACTCCGCCGGTAACGGCGCGGCTCGCGCCGCCGCCGATGACCGACAAGGAAAATCTGCTCTATCTCGATCTGTCGACCGGCGGCCGGGTGGTGATCTGGCTGCGGCCCGATGTAGCGCCCAAGATGGTCGAGCGGGTGAAGACGCTGACTCGTCAGCATTTCTATGACGGGCTCAAATTCCACCGCGTGATCGACGGCTTCATGGCGCAGACCGGCGATCCCAAGGGCGACGGCACCGGCGGTTCAACGCTTCCCGATGTGCCCGCCGAGTTCAACTATCTGCCGCACGTGCGCGGCGCGGTGGCGGCGGCGCGCGAGGGTGCGGCCCCGGACGCATCGCCGGAGGACAAGGCCAAGGCTGAAAACAGCGCCAACAGCCAGTTCTTCATCGTGTTCCTGCCCAAGCTGGCGCTCGACAAGAAGTACACGGTCTTCGGACGCGTCATCTCCGGCATGGAATATGTCGATGCGGTCGAGCGCGGCGAGCCGCCGGCGAACCCATCGATAATCTACCACGCCTATATCGCTGCGGATAATCCGCCGCCTTATAGCGCGCCTCCACCGCCTCCGCCGCCGCCGGCACCCGTTTTGGCGCCCGCGCCGACGCTGACCACGCCGACGCCCGCGGACAAGGCGCCGGCTGCCAAGGCGCCGGTCGCGAAGACGCCGGCTCCGGCCAAGAAATAATCACGATCAACTGACGCGAGGGGCGGCGTGGACGTCGACCTGTTCGACTTCGACTTGCCGCCCGAGCGGATCGCGCTGCGTCCCGCCAGTCCGCGCGACGCCGCGCGGATGCTCGTGCTCGATGGTGCGGGGGCGGGCGGCGTGACCCGCGATCGTCTGGTCAGCGATTTGCCGGGCGAGTTGCAGCGCGGCGATCTGCTGGTGTTCAACGACACGCGCGTGATCCCGGCGCAGCTCGAGGGTATGCGCGGGAGCCGTTCGGATAACGGCGCGCAAAGCGCGCCAGGGCCGCGGATCGGTGCGACGCTCCACAAGCGCGAGGGGCCGCGGCGCTGGCGGGCGTTCATCCGCAATGCCAAGCGGCTCCGCGAAGGCGAGACGATCGATTTCGGCGCGGGCGTCACCGCGATCGCCGCGGACCGCGCCGAAGACGGCAGCTTCGCCCTCGATTTCGGCGGTGACGAGCCGGTCGAATTGCTGCTCGACCGCGCCGGACGGATGCCGCTCCCGCCCTATATCGCCGCACGCCGGCCGACCGATGCGCGCGACGCCGACGACTATCAGACGATGTTCGCGAACGAGCCCGGCGCGGTCGCGGCGCCGACCGCCGCTCTGCATTTCACGCCCGAATTGATGGCGGCGCTGGATGCGGCCGGCATCGGCCATGTCACGCTGACGCTTCACGTCGGCGCGGGGACGTTCCTGCCGGTCAAGGTCGAGGACACCGACGAGCACAAGATGCACGCCGAATGGGGTCGCATCGACGCCAGCACCGCGGATCGCATCAATGCCACGCGCGCCGCGGGCGGCCGCGTGATCGCGGTCGGCACCACCAGCCTGCGGCTGATCGAGAGCGCGACGGATGAGGCGGGGCGGGTCCACCCGTTCGAGGGCGACACCGCCATCTTCATCACACCCGGCGTACCGATCCGCGGGATCGACGGGCTGATGACCAATTTCCACCTCCCGAAATCTACCTTGTTCATGCTGGTCTCGGCGCTGATGGGGTTGGAGCGGATGCAGGCGGCGTACGCTTATGCCATTGAAAATGGATACCGCTTCTACTCCTACGGGGATGCGTCGCTGCTCCTTCCGTAAGTACCTTTGGGCGGGTGGCCGATGGGACGCTTCTGAAAGGCCTTTTATCCGTAGCGCATCCCGGCGGGCTCACCCGAGCCAATTGATCGTTAAGGATGCCTGGTGTGCCCTTCTAGGTGAGTGGATGGGGCGTCCACTCCGCGACTGGCAACTCCGCTTTATGGCGTTCCATGCCTCGCAACTCGGGTTCGAGGCTGTTGTCCATCAACAGTTGCAGCGACCTCTTCTTGAATATCATCACGACCATACGAGGCATGAAGGCTTTGAGCAGCTTCGCGTAGGTGTAGTAGTATGTCTTGGTCCAGACGATGATCGCTTCTTCGTCGTCGGCGACACCTCGCTCGATCATCGCAGCGCGTAGGTTTTCGTAGTCGAGTTTGTGGAGCACGGCTGCACGGAAAGGGGCTTCACTTTGTCCCTTCTCAATGCAGGTCAGGGTCAGGATACCGCGCGGCCCAAACCATTTGTAGAAGGGCTGGAAGTCATCGACGCGGCACATCAGGCCATCGAAAGCGGCCCAATCGCTATCTCTATGGATGAGATCACCCATGTCCCCTCATGCCATGAATCGAGTTAATCGTCAGTGCTTGAGCTTGAATTCGCCCTTGTAGCCGGTCGGCAGGTCGTAGAACGGCTCGCCTTCGTCCAGCTCGTAGAACGTGACGGTTGGAGGAAAGCCCCAACTTCATGCTTCGCTACATCGTTGCCCTTCCCCTGCTCACCGGGCGCCGGAAGCGTGGACTGCTCGATGCTAAATGGGAGGAGTTCAGCATCGATCGCAAAACGTGGCGTATCCCGACGACAAAGACGGGGAAGCCCCGGCATGTTCCGCTTTCGCAAGACGCGATCGCGGTGCTGAAGTCGATCCCGAGGTTCGACAATTGCCCCTATGTCGTGCCCAATCCGGAGACGCTGAAGCCATTCACATCCGTCTACAATGCATGGAACGCGGCACGAAAGCGGGCAGGCATTCCGGACGCAAGAATGCACGACCTACGGCACAGCGCGGCTTCTAACCTCGTGAACGCGGGTCAGTCGCTGTACGTTGTGGCGAAAGTGCTTGGCCACGCGCAGGTGCGAACCTCCGAGCGCTACGCCCATCTGTCGGCAGACACATTGCTGACCGCCGTCAACGCCGCTTCGCAGGTGACGGGGACGACATGGGCTACTGACCAATAGCGTGATGGATCCCCCTCGGGTGTTAACGCGCCTGAGGGGGCCGTCGCCAACGAGGCGATGATGGCTTGGGGTCAGGGGTAAGCTGGGGTGTGAACCTCAAATGTCCGATACTGGATGGAACGCGGCCGATGGGGCATGAAGCTGCTACTACACGAAGGAGTGGTCCGTGACTTTCAATCTGCTTCTATGGAAATGGTCTGACGACTTCGACACTCCTTCTAAGCGCAGAAAGCACGCCCTGAAGATGGGACATGTTACAGCGCAGTTCGCGAAGACCGGCGACCATCCCGCGATCGGAGACGCCGACGTCCACTCCTTTCGTCTGGCCATTGATGCAGAGTTCGGTCAGAATGAAGACGATCGCCCTTTTGCCTTCGAAGACTACGGCAAGTGCGCCGTGATAAACTACCCGAACGCAGTCAGATTTGACCTCGTGCCAAGAGTGGCAGGCATCGGCAAGCGCTTCGGTTTGAACGCATCCGAGTTCTGAGCTCACGACACCATTTGCGTGGTTAACGCATGAGCGGCGCGAGCGACTGGAGTGATTGATGGATCAGGCAGAACTGCTCGTTGTTACCGACAGCTTCCAGATTTCCGGCCAAGGTCTTGTGGTCGTTCCTGATTTCGCGTCAACGGCTTCAGAGTGGCGCGGCGGAGCTGAGATGGCCACGATACAACGGCCTGATGGCAGCTCGTTGGTGTCTCGCCTCAACCTCTACACAGCTCATTTCAATATCCCCGATCCGACAGCGCCATTGGAAAGCCGTTGGCGCATTGTACCGACGTTCCCAGAACTCAAGGCGGATGACGTGCCTATCGGGAGCCGCGTTCTGGTCAGCAAAGTCGTGGTTGATGCGATTAGGGGATATGAAGCGAGCGCCCACCAATAGATCGTTATCGGCTGAGCGGGTTGATGAGCGTGCCTTTGTCGAAGGTGGTTTCAAACCTGTTCGATGAAGCGCGGGGGTACTGTATCCGTCAACCAGACACCGTTGCTCGCCAACCGGAAGATCAAGCTCTGATTTGCCATCCTACCCGCCGCGACCCTGAGTATCACTGCTGGCCCGCGTCGGGCGCCCACCCGAGCGGCCGTCTCGGCGTCCGGAGACAGGTGAACATGATGTCGCGTCATGGGCTTTAGTCCCTCGGAAAAGATCGCCTCCAAAAACCGTTCGATCGTGCCGTGGTAAAGGAATTCCGGCGGCGTCGTGATTGGCCAACTGAGATCGACAGAAACGGAGTGGCCTTGCCGAGCGCGGATGCGAGTTCCATCATCGGAGAGCTCGAAACGCTGCTTGTCGCTCTCTGCCACCGTGGGCTCCAACAGCGCAGAATCTATGCCCTCACGAGCAAGTGAGGCCTTGACCGACTCTACCTTCGCCCAGCCCGACCCGTCGAGTGTGAGATTCCCCGCGTCCGGCGAATGGCGCAACCAGTAGGATAGTAACTTCGAAACCTTCTGTGCCATCATCAGGTAAAGCTACAGGCGGACAGTACGATGGTCGATGTGATTCACATCCACGAAGATGATTGGGGGATGCGGAACCTGTATCCTCTGACCGTGCGGGCAGAAGTCGAAGAGGACGTGGCCAATGCGGCTGCTGCAGCAGAGAAGAACCGAGACCCGTCAGGCTTCGGTTTCACGGCCATGTACATGGCGAAGTCGCCCTCCAGCGACTACGCCGACGTGGGTTTGACGCTTGAGGCAGCGGAAAGCGCGCTTGCCCCAATCCTCCCGCGCGTGCGCCAGTTCAACGCGACGATTGGCTCCGCGATGAGGAGCGAGGGGCGCGACCCATACGGGTCGTATGAAGACGACGCGTGGTGCTTTGGATTGGGCACTCATTGCTATCTCAAGCTCGACGCCAAGGGTTCGCTTGTCGGCAATATTTGGTTCGACCTGAGCACTGACGAGTCGGACGCTGTCGATCGTCTGCGGCGAGCGATTGAAGCCATCAATACGTTGGTGCCAAGTGTGATCGCCGATTACTTTTTGGATTTTTCAGGACCCGTGTCGGATGCCGGTGTTCTGGACAGCTACTTCGCCGGGCTGGCGGATCAGCGCCGTCATGCGGAGCAGGCGATGCTAGAATATCGAGCACGTCATGAGCAGAAATCGCCAGAGCCGGGGATAATCCGCAAGCTATTCACGATCTTCGGTGGCAATCGCTGACATGGCAATTTCGACATCAGGCGGTAGCTAATCGGCTAAGTTCCAGCCAAGCCGGCTTTGTGAAGCGCCGCCCGCGCACGAAAACGCAGACGCACGCACCGGTCGCGCTGTGCGTCAGAGGCGTCCGCAGGGCAATCACACTGTTCTGAAAGCCATTGAAGATCAGCGGGATCGAGCCATAGCGCAACCCGCCCGGCTTTTCGTTCGGAATCCGGGTCTGTGGGGATGATTGGCTGAGGCATTCTAACAGAATAGCGCCCAACAGTTGCGGAGCAAACGTCCACGATTGATCGATTAGCGCCGTCAGGCAGATGGGCCGGAAGTACGCGAAATCGGCAAATCTGATCCGGTCAAAATGCCTTTGGCAGGACTGCGCCCGGTTTGGTACGACAGTCTAAATTAGGAGGTGGGTGGGAGCCATCGAAAGTTGGCTCTCACTACCTTTCATCTTATTATTTTTTTAACGGGAATTTTCGCCATCATCAGAATTTGTTCATGCTGGTCTCGGCGCTGATGGGGTTGGAGCGGATGCAGGCGGCGTACGCGCATGCGATCGCGCAAGGATACCGCTTCTATTCTTATGGCGATGCCAGTCTGTTGCTACCGACGCGATCGGCGTAACGTCCGCACGTGCTCCTATCCTACGCCCCGACCTCGCTCGCTGATTCCTCTGCCGGCTCCAGCGTGTTCGTCGCGGCGATATCGTGGTTGCAGGATCTGCTGCTCGGGACGGTCGCAACGTCCATCGCGGTGATCGCGATCGCGGCGATCGGGTTCGGCATGCTGACCGGGCGGGTCAATATCCGTCATGGCGCGACTGTCGTCCTGGGCTGCTTCATCCTGTTCGGCGCGTCGACTATCGTCAACGGGCTGCGCTATGCGGCCAGCGGCGTCGGGGGCGATACCGCGCCCCCCGTGGTCGTCGTCGCTCCGCCCCCTTCACCCCCGCCGCATGTCCAACCATCGGGCGTGCCGGCGCCGTATGACCCCTATGCGGGCGCATCGGTTCCGATCCGTTAGCGCACTGAAAGACTTTGTCGCGCTGTTGCCGAGCCGGCCCCGCTGAGGCACAGCCTGTCGCCATGCCGCCGAATCGCTTGACGCCAGCCATCCGCCGCGGCTTCGCCCTGGCTCCCCGGACGCTCATGGCCGCCTCCGCCTTGCTGGCGATCGGCCTGTCCCGACCGGCGGCAGCGCAGAACGACAATCGCGTTCCGATTCCGCTCGGCAGCAAGAAGAACGCGCCGGTATCGATCGCCGCCCCGCCGATCCTGGTGGTCGAGCCGGTGGCGATGATGATCGCCGCGTTCGACATGGACGGCGACGGCCGCGTGACGCGCGACGAGATGCGCAAGGGCGTGGCGAAGAGCTTCGATGCGATCGATACCGGCCACGCCGGCAAGCTCGGCTATATCGCCTTTTCCGACTGGGCGCAGAAATGGCTGGGCGATCCCAATGCCTTGCCCGGTGCTTACGAGACCGACACCGACAGCGATAACCAGATCACGCTGGCCGAGCTCCAGGCGAAGTTCGATCAGATCTTCACCCGGCTCGACAAGGACAAGGACGGCGTGCTGACGCGTGCCGAACTGCTGACGATCCGCGCCTTTCCGATGGGCGATGGCGGGAAACGCGGGAAACGAGGCGGATAATCGTGGCAGCCGCTCGGCCTCCCTATCAATTGGTCATTTTCGATTTCGACGGGACGCTGTCCGACAGCGGCCACTGGTTTCTGTCGATCGTCGACGATCTCGCCGCGCGCTTCCGGTTCCGCAGCGTTCATCCCGATGAAGTTGAGGGCTTGCGCAAGCGCACCACGCGCGAAGTGATCGACCATCTCGGCATCTCGCGCTGGAAACTGCCGCTGATCGCGCGCCATGTTCGCGCCCGGTTCGGACGGAACACGGACCAGATCCATTTGTTCGACGGCGTCCGCGACATGTTGAGGACGATCGACGAGGCCAAGGTCAGGATGTTCGTCTGCTCGTCCAACTCCGAAGCCAATGTCCGGGCCATTTTGGGGGCGGCGGATTCTGCGCGGATCGAGCGCTTCTTTTGCGGCTCGGGCCTGTTCGGCAAGGTGCGTAAGTTCCGCCAGGCGATCAAAGCGAGCGGGCTTCCGCCCAGCGCGATCCTGTCGATCGGCGACGAAACCCGCGACATCGACGCCGCACGCGCGGTCGGGATCGGTGCCGGCGCAGTGTTATGGGGCTACGCCAACCCGGAAATGCTGACGGCGATGAAGCCCGACGCGACGTTCGCGACGCCGCAAGATGTGGTCGACTATCTGACCTGAGGTCGACAAGGCGGCAGGCGCGTGGGTAGAGCGCGCGCATGACTCCCCGTTTCGATTTCAAAATCCACGCCACAGACGGCAAGGCGCGTACCGGCGAGATCGCTATGCGCCGCGGCACGATCCGCACGCCGGCCTTCATGCCGGTCGGTACCGCCGCCACGGTCAAGGCGATGAAGCCGGATGATGTCCGCGCGGCTGGCGCCGACATCATCCTGGGCAATACCTATCACCTGATGCTCCGCCCGACCGCCGAGCGCGTCGCGCGACTGGGCGGGCTGCATCATTTCATGGGCTGGGAGCGGCCGATCCTGACCGACAGCGGCGGTTATCAGGTAATGAGCCTGTCAGAACTGACCAAGCGCAACGAGAATGGGGTCGAATTCAAGAGCCATCTCGACGGCACGCGGCATCTGATGAGCCCGGAGCGATCGATGGAAATCCAGCGGCTGCTGGGATCGGACATCGTCATGGCCTTCGACGAACTGGTGCCGACGACCTCCACGCCCGAGGTCCAGGCGGCGGCGATGGCTCGGTCGATGCGCTGGGCACGGCGATCGCGCGACGCGTTTCTCGGTGGCGGCGAACATGCGGATCACGCCGCGCAATTCGGCATCCAGCAGGGCGCGCTCGACGAGCAATTGCGGGGTGAGAGTGCGGCGGCGCTGACCGAGATCGGGTTCGACGGCTATGCGATCGGCGGGCTCGCGGTGGGGGAGGGGCAGGCGGCGATGTTCGGCTGTCTCGACTTCGCGCCGGGGCAGTTGCCTGCCGACAAGCCGCGCTATTTGATGGGCGTGGGCAAGCCGGACGATATCGTCGGCGCGGTCGAGCGCGGGGTCGACATGTTCGATTGCGTGCTGCCGACGCGCTCGGGGCGGACGGGTCAGGCATTCACCCGGACCGGGCCGATCAACATCCGCAATGCGAAGTTCGGCGAGGATCAGGGGCCGCTCGATCCCGAATGCGGCTGCACGGTCTGCGCGACCTGGGAACGCGCCTATCTCCATCATCTCGTCCGCGCCGGAGAAATTCTTGGCGCGATGTTGATGACCGAGCACAACATTTGGTTCTACCAAGCGTTGATGGCGGACTTGCGCGCGGCAATCGCCCAGGGAACGCTGAACGCATTTGCGAGCGGATTCCGGGCGCGCTACGGACAGGGTCGAGGAGAGTGAGCGTGACCGACAAGCCCGAAGAAGAGAACGAGATCATGGCCGCGGCGCGGATTGCCAAGGAGCGTCAGAAGGGCGCCGAAGGCACGCCGGAGCCGGCGAAGCTGAGCAAATGGGGCATGGCGGCACTGGGCGCGGGCGTCGGATCGGCGGCGGTCGCCGCAGCAATGCTCTACGCCAACCGCAACAAGAAGCGTGGATGACGTTTCGCGTCTGATCGCCGGCGCTTGTCGCTGGCGACGGCGGGCGATTGACAGGCGGCGTTTTAGCGCGACACATCGGCGCCATCCTCACCTCCTTTGCGGAGACTTGAATGCGTCTGACACGTGCCGCCCTGCTGATCGGCGCCGCCCTGCTTCCCCTTGCCGCCACCGCTGCACCACCCAAGAAACCCGCGCCAAAGGCTGCGGCCGTCAGCGCAACCGCCGTCAAGCCGATCGCCTATACCGTCCGCACGCTCGCCAATGGTCTGCGGGTCTATGCGATCCGCGATACCAAGACCGCCAACGTCTCGGTCCAGGTCTGGTACGATGTCGGCTCGAAGGACGATCCCAAGGGCAAGTCCGGCTTCGCCCACATGTTCGAACATCTGATGTTCAAGGCGACGCGCAACCTGAAGTCGGAGAATTTCGATCGGCTGACCGAGGATGTCGGCGGCTATAACAACGCCTCGACCAACGACGATTATACCAATTATTACGAGGTCGTCCCGGCCAATCACCTCGAACGGCTGCTGTTCGCCGAGGCCGATCGCATGGCGAGCCTGGTGGTCGAGCCGGTCAGCTACGCTTCCGAGCGCGACGTCGTGAAGGAGGAGCTTCGTCTCCGCACCTTGGCGACCCCCTACGGTAAGCTCTATTCGATCTATTATCCTGAAATCAGCTATCGCGTGCATCCCTATGCGCGGCCAGGCATCGGCAGCCTGGAGAATCTCGAAGCCGCGACGATCGATGACGTCCGCGCCTTCCACGCGACCTATTACCGGCCCGACAATGCGGTGCTGGTGGTCGCTGGCAATTTCGACCCGGCGCAGTTGAACCGGTGGGTCGACAAATATTTCGCCGGGATCAAGCGTCCCGATCGCCCGATCCCGCGCGTGACCGTCACCGAACCGCCGCGTACCGCGCCCACTCGCTATACGGTCTACGAGCCCAACACCCCGCTGCCCGCGGTATTGATCAGCTATCAGGTGCCGTCGGACAACAACGCCGACATTCCGGCGCTGACCGTGCTCGACGCGATCCTGTCGCGGGGCGATAGTTCGCGGCTGTATCAGGACCTCGTCTATCGCGATCAACTCGCCCAGTCGGCCAATACCTTCCTCGATACCAAGCAGGGCACCGGGTCGTTCGTCGTCACCGCGACGATGGCCGATGGCAAGAGTGTCGCCGATGGCGAGAAAGCGTTGCGCGCCGAAGTCGCCCGCGCCCGCGACACCTTGGTAACCCCGGCCGAACTGACCCGCGCCAAGAACCAGCTGATCACGGCGACGATCCAGAGCCGCGAGACCGCGGACGGCAAGGCCTCGACGATCGCGCGATCGGTCATCATCGACGGCGATCCGGCGGCCGCCGACAAGCAGCTCGCCGCGATCGGCAGGGTGACCGCCGCCGACATCCAGCGTGTCGCGCGCAAATATCTCAACGACGATGGCTCGGCATTGATCAACTATATGCCCGCCGAAATGGCGCCCAAGGACGGACCGAAGGGCGACAAGATCGCGGTCGCCAACACCGTCGAGGTCGCGGAGCTCAAGTCGCCTGGCAATGTCGAGGTGGTCAAGCCGGCGAGCGACGCCGAGCGCGTCGCGATCCCGGCGCCGGCGAAGCCCGTGGTTGCGTCATTGCCCGCCCCGGTCACGGCGACTTTGGCCAACGGCATGAAACTGATCGTGGTCGAGAAGCACGATCTGCCGCTGATCACCACCCAGGTGCTCGCCAATGGCGGCGGCGCCGCGGATCCGGCCGACCGCGCCGGGCTCAACAGCCTGACCGCCGATCTCATGACCAAGGGCACGAAAACGCGTTCGGCGACGCAGATCGCCAATGAGGTGGAGAAACTCGGCGGATCGATCAGCTCGGCCGTGGGCTGGGACGCCGCGGCGGTGACGCTGGAGGTCAAGTCGGACCAGATCGCCCCGGCCATGACGGTGCTCGCCGACGTCGCGCGCAATCCGGTGTTCGCGGCCGAGGAAATCGAGCGCGATCGTGCGCAGACGATCGATGGAGTGCAGGTACAACTCAAAAATCCCGCCAGGCTCGCGTCGCTGGTCGCCGCGCGCACGGTGATGGGCGGCGGGCCCTATGGCCATCCGATCACGGGCACGCCGACGTCGCTCAAGGCGATCACGCGAAGCGAAGTGCAAGCCGCCTATGCGCGCACCTGGGCGCCGGCGCGTGCGACTTTGGTGATGGTCGGTGACATCACACCCGCCGCCGCCAAGGCGCTCGCCGAAGCCAATTTCGGCAGCTGGCAGGCCAAGGCCGCGCCCGTCGCTGCACCCAAGACCGATCCCGCCAATGCGACACCGCGGATCATCGTCGTCGACATGCCCAATGCCGGTCAGGCAGGCGTCGTCGTCGCACGCCCTGGCATTGCCCGCAGCGACCCCGATTTCTACGCGGCAAGCGTCGCCAACGCGACGCTCGGCGTCGGCTTTTCGTCGAGGCTCAACCAGGAAATCCGCATCAAGCGCGGCCTGGCTTATGGTGCGGGCAGCGGCATCGCGGCGCGGCGCCAGCCGGGCTATGTCGCCGCCAATACCCAGACCAAGAACCCCTCGGCGCCCGAAGTGGTGGGTCTGATCATCGATACGATGAAGGGGATGGGATCGGCCCCCGTGCCCAACGACGAGCTAGCTTCGCGCAAGGCGGTGCTGATCGGCGATTTCGGCCGCGACACAGAGACGGCCGGGGGTATTGCCGGCGTGCTGGGCGACTATGTCGTCGAGAATGTGCCCTTGTCCGAACTCAAGGCATTCACTCCCAAGGTCGAAGGCGTCGATGCGGCGGCGGTACAGCGCGTGGCGCAGCGGTTGCTCGATCCGACCAATGCCAGCATCATCGTGGTTGGCGACGCGAAACTGTTCCTCGACGATCTCCGCAAGAAATATCCCAATGTTGAGGTGATCCCGGCGGACAAGGTCAATCTGGACAGCGTGTCGTTGAAATAGGGGTTCGTCCAACCCGTCATGCCGGGCTTGTCCGGGCATCCAACGTGCAACTACGGACATCTTCCGTGGGAGAGGTGGACTCCGGCACAAGGCCGGGGCGACGGTTTTGAACGTGCCGTCGAACAATGGAAATTAACGTCGGGGGGACGATTTCGCGTTCCCCCCGACGCCCCCTCCAAACTCTAACGCGGTGCCGGTAGCCAGCTCAGATCGAGCCCCTCATAGCGGTCGACATAATTGGCGGCGCGAAGCAGTCCGCGTTCGTTGGTGAATCGGACGCGTCCGTTCTCGCGTGCGATAAGACCTTCTTCCTCGAGCTGACGCAGCATGCGATTGACATGGACCGCGGTCAGTCCGGTGGCGTCGCCGATCTCTTCCTGGGTCAAGCCGATCGTGAACGTGTCGGTAATTGCCTTGTCGCCCGCGCGCAGGCGGTTGCGCATGTCGATCAGCATCGCGGCGACGCGCGCCTTGGCCGAGGTGCGGCCGAGCGCCGCGAGGCGGTCGGTCAATGCGGCGCGCTCGATCTGGCTATAGACCAGCAGCAGCGCCGCGAGCCGCGGATGCTCGGCGATGATCTCGCTCAGGGTCGAGCGCTCGAACGGCGCGACCACCGCATCGGCCATCGCGGTGAGGGTCTCGGGCGTCTCGCGATAGACCAGGCTCGACAGCGCGATCACGTCGCCCGGAAACAGGAAGCGCAGAATCTGGCGGCTGCCGTCGTCGAGCAACATCGACGACATCAGCATGCCCTTGCGCACGACGAACATGTCGCCGGCGCGATCATTCTCGCGTTGGATCGTGGCGCCCCGCCTGACCGGCCGCTCGCGTTCCTCGAGCCGTTCGAGTGCCGCGTGTTCCGCCGGGGTAAGGGTAACGAGATCGCCCAATCTTTCGGCGAAACAACTGCCTGACACGTTGAACGACACTCCCCCGGACCTTGGGGCGTACAGAGCAGCGCGCGCGGACCCGTGCATTAAAGTCGATCAATGGTGATGGTTTGCGCTTTGCGGTCACCGCCACGTTTCAGCGGTGCTGAATCACAGGAACTCCGTGGCGCTTGCTTGCGGCGTCGCGGGCGATAGAAGCCGTTGGATGGACCGTATCCTCATTCGTGGCGGCAATCGCCTGACGGGCAAGCTGCCGATCTCGGGCGCCAAGAATTCCGCGCTGACGCTGATGCCGTGCGCGCTGTTGACCGAGGAGCCGGTGACGCTGCGCAACCTGCCGCGGCTCGCCGACGTCGACAGTTTCGGCCACCTGCTCAACCAGCTCGGCGTCTCGACCGAGATCGAGGGCGCGCGGCCGAGCGATTTCGGGCGGGTGATGACGATGCGCGCCGGTCGGCTGACCTCGACCGAGGCGCCGTACGACATCGTGCGCAAGATGCGCGCCTCGATCCTGGTGCTGGGGCCGCTGGTCGCGCGCGCCGGCGAGGCGACGGTGTCGCTACCCGGTGGCTGCTCGATCGGCAACCGCCCGATCGACCTCCATTTGAAGGCGCTCGAGGCAATGGGTGCGCGGATCGAACTCGCCGCCGGTTACGTGAAGGCGATCGCGCCGGGCGGGCGCTTACCCGGCGGACGTGTGGCCTTTCCGATCGTATCGGTCGGGGCGACCGAGAATGCGTTGATGGCCGCGGTTCTCGCCAAGGGAGGTACGGTAATCGAGAATGCGGCGCGCGAGCCGGAGATCGTCGACCTGTGCAATTTGCTGCTCGCGATGGGCGCCTCGATTTCGGGCGTCGGCACCGAGCGGCTGGAGATCGAAGGCGTCGAGCGCCTGCACGGTGCGACCTATCGCGTGATGCCCGACCGTATCGAGGCGGGCAGCTATGCCTGCGCCGCGGCGATCACCGGCGGATCGGTCGAGTTGGTCGGGGCCAAGCCCGACGATATGCGCGCGACGATCGCGGCGTTGATCGACGCCGGCGTCAGCGTCGAGGAAAAAGGCAGCTCGCTGTTCGTGTCGTCGGACGGCAAGCTAAAGCCGCTGACCCTGTCGACCGCGCCGTTCCCGGGTTTCCCGACCGACATGCAGGCGCAGTTCATGGCGATGCTGTGCAAGGGCGATGGCGCCAGCGTGCTGACCGAAACGATCTTCGAGAACCGCTACATGCACGTTCCCGAGCTGGCGCGGATGGGTGCGGACATTCAGGTGCGTGGCCGCACCGCCGTGGTGCGCGGGGTCGACCATCTGGTCGGCGCGCCGGTGATGGCGACCGATCTGCGCGCGTCGATGAGCCTGATCATCGCCGGCCTCGTCGCCGAAGGGCAGACCGAGGTCAGCCGCGTTTATCACCTCGACCGCGGCTATGAGCGGCTGGAGGAGAAGCTGTCGGCGGTCGGGGCCGATATCGAACGCGTCGGCGACGGTTAATTCGGTGACCCGGGGGCTCAGCACCACGCTCAGCGATCGCCAGGCACTCTGGGCCTTCGCGCTCGGCTGCATTGCGGTGACCATCGGCGTGCTGATGCACATTCCGATGTTCCTGATGGGCCGGATGATGCACTTCCGGCTAGCCGGCATGGCGATGGGCTGGGACATGGTGCTCGGCATGGGACTGATCATAGGCGGCGTCGGCATCGCCGCGTACGGCCTGTTGCCTCGGGACATCGCCAGGCAGCGCGCCGAGAGCGGAGCGATCGAGATTTCGGCGCCCGAGGATGCGCCGTTGAGCTGGGCGCACTGGCGGTTGATGCTCGTGCTGGTCGTGGCGCTGATCATCGACGTGATGAAGCCCGCATCTTTGGGCTTCACCGTGCCCGGCATGGTCAGCGAATATGGGGTGCCCAAGGCGACGGTCAGCCTGGTCCCGTTCTTCGCCTTGATCGGTACCGTGACGGGTTCGGTGCTGTGGGGGGTGATCGCAGACATCTATGGTCGAAAGGCGTCGATCCTGTTGTCGGCGGTGATGTTCGTCGGCACGTCGATCTGCGGCGCGATGCCCAGCCTCGCCTGGAATATCGGCATGTGCTTCATGATGGGCGCCGCGGCGGGCGGGATGCTGCCGGTGACCTATGCCCTGCTCGCCGAAATGATGCCCAACAAGCATCGCGGCTGGAGCCTGGTGCTGGTCGGCGGCCTCGGCGCGGTTGGCGGCTATTTCGCCGCGAGCGGTTTCTCCGCGTTGCTCCAGCCCGAATTCGGCTGGCGGATATTGTGGCTGCTCAACCTGCCGAGCGGGTTGATCCTGGTATTGCTCGGTGGCTTCATCCCGGAATCGGCCAAGTTCCTGTTGGCGCGCGGCCGCGAGGCAGAGGCGCGGGCGGTGATGGCGCGGTTCGGGTCGACCGCCAAACGGTTGACGGCGCTGCCGCCGCTGCCCGCTGGAACGATTAGCCATGCGCTGACAGGGGGCAAATTGATCGGCAAGCTGGCCGCGCTGTCGATCGCGGCGATCGCCTGGGGACTGATCAATTTCGGCTTACTGCTGTGGTTGCCCGCGGATTTGGTCGCCAAGGGCTATTCGGTCGCGGTGTCGAGCAAATTGCTCGCCGAATCCGCGCTGATCGCTTTCCCGACCGTGTTCGTCGCGGCGCTGATGTACAGCCGCTGGAGCACCAAATGGTCGCTCGTCACGATGATTGGCGTCACCTTGCTGGGATTGATCGGTGTGCTGCGCCTGGAACTCGCCGGGGTCGGCAGTCCGGTCCTGCCGGTAGCGTTGCTGATCGTCGGATCGAACGGGATCATCGCAATCCTGCTGCCTTACACCGCCGAGAGCTTTCCGCTGCGCGTCCGTGGTCGTGCGACGGGATGGGTCGCGGCCTGCACCAAGGGCGGCGGCGTCGCTGCCCAAGCGCTCAGCATCACCGCTCTGGTGCCGGCGATGGGCGTGACCGCCGGGCTGATCATCGTGCCGACCGCGCTTGCGCTTGGTCTGTGCGCTTGGTTCGGGCGCGAGACGAAGGGCAGGGATCTGCGGTTGCTGGACGACGCGCTGACCGGGTGAGCGCAGTTGGTTAGCGGCTTGCTAACCAATGGACGCTAGCGCCCGCCATGTGAGAATCGATCCATTTCGGATGTGTTTGCCGATCCAGCTCGGCTTTGCGGCGTGCCTGCTGCCGGCGCTGATCCTTGTGCCGCCGGCGCGCGGACCGATTTTGCTGGTGCCGATTATGCCCGGTAGCGGATCGCACCTCGCCGCCGACATGATCGCGCAGGGTGCGCGGTTGGTCGCGCCCGGGCCGACCAGGGGGTCGCTGGTGGTCGACGGCGATCGTGATCGAATCGTAGCCGGGCTGTTGCGACGCGGGGTCGTTCCGATGAGCGCGGTGCTGGTCGATTGCGGCGAAAAGGAGAGCAGGCGATGACGTCGGGCAGGGCAAGCCTCCAGACCCTGCGGACTGCCGGATTGCGCATCCTGGTCGTCACCGCCTGGGCTTGCACGGCGACGCAGGCGCTGGTCGGCGTGCTGTTGCAGAGCCCGAATACCGGACTGGCGATCGCGATTTCCGTGCTCGTCAACCTCGCCCCGACGCTGGTGGCGTTGCGCGGCCGGTCGGACGGAACGGCGCGGCTGTTGATGGGAACGCTTGCGGCCATCCATCCGGCGATCGCGGTCTTTCTGTGGCAGGGCAACCCGATCCAGATGGACATCCATCTGTATTTCCTGGTCGCGCTCGCGGCACTGATGCTGTTGTACGACTGGCGCCCGATCGCGCTCGCCTCGGTGCTGATCGCCGGGCACCACCTCATCCTCGATTTTGTCGCGTCCGACTGGGCTTTTTACGGGCAGGGCACGCTGGTTCGCGTTGCGATCCACGCGATCGCGGTGGCAGGCGAATGCGCGGTCCTCACTTATGTTTCCGAGCGGTTGCGGCAGTTGATGATCGAACAGGACAAAGCGCGCGAGGATAGCGAGCGCGCGGCGAGCGACGCCAATGATCGCAAGCGCGAGATCGAGCGTGCGCTCGACACCGCGCGTGCCGCCGAACAACTGGCGGCAACCGAACGCGCCGCGCGCGAGAAGGCCGAAGCCAGCGCTGCGGCGGATCGTCGCCGCGATATGCTGGACGTCGCCGAACGCTTCCGCGCCTCGGTCGCCGAAGTGGCCGGCACGGTCGGCACCGCCTCTGGCGATCTCGAGCGGCTCGCGAGCGCACTCAACGACGCTGCGCGACGCGCCAGCCGCGAGACCACCGAAACCGTGGCAATTGCTACCCAATCGTCCGAAGGCGCCGCCGTGCTGGCGATGCGGATCGCCGAGCTGACGACATCGGTGACGGTGATCGCCGATGCAGTCGACCGACAGGCGCGTCTGTCTGGCGACGCGCGACGCTCATCGGCGTCGGGTCATGCCGCGGTACGCGCGCTGACTGATCAGACGCAATCGATCGGCGGGTTCGCCGAATCGATCCATGACATTGCCTCGCGCACCAACCTGCTCGCGCTCAACGCCACGATCGAAGCGGCGCGCGCGGGCGAGGTCGGGCGTGGCTTTGGGGTTGTCGCCAAGGAGGTGAAATCGCTGGCCGGGCAAGCCGCCGGTGCCACGGGCGAAATCCGGATGCTGGCGGGAGCGGTGGAGAACGACGCCGGCGTCGCCACCGGCGCACTCGAACGCGTTTCTCAAATGGTCGCCGACCTCGCCGAAGCCGCGCAGGCGATCCGACAATCGATCGACGATCAGCGCGGCACGACCGCGGCGATCGAGGAAACCGCGCGCGAGACGGCGCTCGGCGCAACCCTGATCGCGGGTCAGATCGCCAGCGTGGCGCAGGTCGCCGAGAATACCGAGTTGCTGTCGGGCCGCGTCGCGCAGGCAGCCGCCGGGCTCGCCGCGACCGCGCGCGACCTCAACGGGGCGACCGACCAGTTCGTCGCGCAACTCGGCGCCGCCTGACGCTCAGAACGGCGCGATTGCCGTCGCGTAATGCGCCATCGCCATCGTCGTCAGCTGGGCGTTGACGCGAATACAGCTGGCGAAAGTGCTGGCATCGGTCACCAGCACATTGGCGGTACCGTGGACGCGGCAGTCGAGGTCGACCACGCCGTGTTCGCGATCCTTGCCGCGCGCGTTGCCGCCCTGGGGATGCGAGCTCGACAAGGTGACATCGTCCGCCTCGCTGATCGCGTTGTCGAAAAAGGCGTCGACATCGTCGCCGGGCTTGAGCGTCTGGCCGCGTGCGAGCGCCGGATAGACTTCCTCTGCACCCGCCGCGAAATGGACCTTGGTCAGCGCCGACAAAGCGCGCTTGAGCAGGGGGATTTCGACATCGTCGCGCAATTTGAAGCTCAAGCCTGAATCGATCAGCTGCCCGCAGCGATCGGCGGGGATCAGGATACCGGCGGACGCCATACGGCCGTAATTTCGCATGCGCCGCGCGTGATCGCCGAACCAGCCGGGCATCAGGGTCGACATGCTCATCGGCGGCTGGAAATGCGATTCGAGCAGGAAGTCGCCGCGGTCGACATAGGTCGCCATCTGGTCCTCGTCCCAGCTGCGCATCGATTGCTCGCCCGGCATCAAGGCGACGACCGGGCAGGCGATGTTGAGCGAGATGCCGGTGCCGGTGCCGTCGATACCGCTCGCCGCGAGAATGCGGCTCGACGCCATCGTGCCGGCGGCGACCACCACGCCTTCGCGTGCGCGGATGAAATGCTTGCGCCCGTCGGCGAGGACGACCTCGACCCCGGTCGCGCGGCGCTTGTCCCAATCGAGCGGCGTCTCCCAGCGGATCGCCGTGACTTTGGTTTCGGCCAGGATATGCGCGCCGCTCTTGCGCGCGTCGAGCAGGAAGGACTGCGCCATTCCCTGCTTGCGGCCATAGGGGCAGCCGGTGTTGCAATAGCCGCAATAAGCACAGGCCGCACCGACGCTGTCGGGGCCGTAATTCTTGCTGAACCAAGGCGTGGGCGAGGCCTGGTCCCCGGGAAGGCCGGTCGCCGCCGCATGTGCCGCCCAGCCGCGCTGGAGGTGCGGGCCGTTGTGGCGCGCGGACCGCGCGTCGATCGGCCCGACCGACAGACGTTGCTCCACCGCACGATAGGCCGCGTCGAACCGGGCTTCGTCGACCGGAGCGCCCAGCGCGGCCCAATTGGCGAAGATGTTGGGCGCGTCGGGATGCGTCAGGCCGGGTTGATTGACGCGCAGGCAAATGCCGTTGTTGATGACGGTCGATCCTCCGACCACGCGGCCCTGGAACACGACCACATCGTGGTCGCGGCTGGTCTGCACGCCGCCGTCGACGAACAGCCGCGCGGTCATCTCCCATTCGCGGTGATTGAGCTTTGACGATGGGAAGAAAGGGCCGGCCTCGACCACCAGCACGTCATGACCTTGCGCGGCGAGCGTTGCCGCCGCAACCGCGCCGCCGGCACCCGATCCGATCACGATCACGCCGGCCTCGTCGGGCGCTTCCGTCAATATGTCGGCATCGGTGAGATCCCGGCCGGGAAACTCGGTGATCGGCACCTCGCCGGGCGCCGAGCGGTCGCGATGCGCGGGCAGGGTGAAGCCGATCTGCGCGAGCACCGGATTGTCGCGATTGTCGTCCTGGGTCTCGCCCTGCCAATGGCCGTAATAGCCGGCATAGACGACGCTGCGGACGCGGGCGAGGTCCTGCATCAAGTCATTGCGCGTGCGTTCGAGCCGCCTCGCGACTTGCCGGGCGCGCCACGCCGCGCTCAGGATCAGGAACAACGGCCCGCCCATCACTAGGCAGAGCAGATAGAGGCTGAGCCCGATCTCGGTGGCTTTGTTGCCTTTCACCAGCGCGAACTGGCGCTGGAGGTTGGCGACCACTTGCCTCGACGGGATCGCCATATCGACATTGTGAAACAGCGCCTCAGTCAGCGCCTTCAGGATCGCGGCCTGGACGAAATTGAACGGCTTCCCCATGCCTTCCCCCCTGTTCCCGTCCCGCTTCCCATAGCCGGCTTGGCGGCTGGCGGGAAATGCGTTTGCAGTCACAATGAAGCGATTGCGAACTCGCCCCCGCAAACGGAAGGGAAGACGGGGTTTATGACGAGGAGAGAAACCTGACGATCGCCCCTGCAATCGCGTCGGGTTGTTCGGGCAGCAGGGCATGACCAGCCTGATCGATCAGCGCGATGGTGACCCGGTCGGGGAAGTCGGCCGCCAGGACGTCTGCGGAATCGGCGCGCGGCGCGACGCGGTCGGCTGAACCCTGGATCACCAGCATCGGGCGGCCCCCGCCGTGCCACCAGGATTCGACGGGCGTGGCGCGGACCGCGGCGCCTTGGACTCTGGCCGTCGCCGGATGCCAGCCGCGTCGCCAATGATCGGGTACGACATTGCCGTCAGCAAAGAAGGCATAAGCGACGCAGGCGAAATGCTCTTCGGCCGGCTGGTCGGGATTGAAACAGCCGAGCAACGCATCGAACGCCAGGCCGGGGATCGGATATTTGCCGCCGGCCGCGATCAGCACCAGGCTGGCGACGGCGCCGGCATGACGGGTCGCCGTCGCCCGCGCCAACCGATTGCCGAAAGCATGGCCGATCACGATTGCCGGCCCCGCCTGTTCGGCATGGATCACCGCCGCGACGTCGTCGGCGAGATCGAACAGCGATACCGGTTTGGGCGGCAGGTCGCTGAGCCCGACGCCGGGAGGATCGATCGCGATCGTGCGATGGCTGGCCAGCAGCGTAGCGGTCAGTTCGTTGAAATCGCTCGCCTCGCGGCCCAGACTCGGCAGCAACAGCACTGCCGGCCCGGCTCCCCGGACGAAATAGCCGATCCGTCGCCCGTCGCGAACGATCGAGCGTTCGTCCCCGTCGCACGGCCGGGCAATGCTGTCGGGCCGCTCGCTCAAACCGTCTCCAGCGCCGCCTCGAAATCGGCGATCAGGTCGTCGGCATCCTCGACGCCGATCGAGATGCGGACCAGATTGTCGGTAATCCCCAATGCCTGTTTGCGGGCATCGGGCACCGACAAATGCGTCATGGCGGCGGGGTGCGACGCCAAGGTCTCGGTCCCGCCCAGGCTGACCGCCAGCTTGGCGATCTTGAGCGCGTCGAGAAAGGCGAAGGCTTCCTTCTCGCCGCCCTTGAGATAGAGCGAGAAGGTCGAGCCCGCGCCCGAGCAATGGCGTTCGTAGATGTCGGCCTGGCGCTTGTCCTTGCCGTCCTTGAGGAAGCCGAGATAGCCGACGCGCTCGACCTTGGGGTGCTGGCGCAGGAATTCGCAGACCTTCGCCGCATTTTCGCCGGCGCGGCTCATTCGCAGTTCGAGCGTCTCCAGGCTGCGCAGCAGCATCCAGGCGGTATTGGGGTCGCAGATCGTGCCGATCGTGTTGCGCATCAGCCGGATGGTGTTGATGTGCTCCTTCGATCCGAGCACGCCGCCCGCGACCAGGTCGGAATGGCCGCCGGCATATTTGGTCAGCGAGTAGACGACGATGTCGGCGCCATGTTCGAGCGGCTTGTGCCACAGCGGGCCCAGGAAGGTGTTGTCGATCGCGATCGGCGGCTTGTTGGCACCGGTGAAGATCGCGTCTCGGCTGGCGGCGACCGCCTGGACGTCGACCAGGGCATTGGTCGGGTTGGCCGGGCTTTCCAGATAGATCAATGCGACATTGCCCGACGCCGCCTTCGACAGCACGGCGTCGATCTCGGCGCGCGTCGCGCCCGCCGGAAAGTCGAGCCAATGCACGCCGAAACGTCCGAGAATGCGGGCAATCAGTGTTTCCGTCGCGGCATAGAGCGGACCGGAATGGACGATCGTGTCGCCCGGCTTGACCATCGCCAGGAACAAGGTGGCGATCGCCGACATGCCGGAGGAGAAAGCGAGTGCGTCCTCGGCCCCTTCCCAGATGCCCAGCCGGTCTTCGAGGATCTCCTGGTTCGGCCCGTTGAAGCGCGAATAGACTAGGCCCTCGGCACCGCCCGGACGCTTGCCGGTGACGCCCTCGAAATGGCGCTTGCCAGCCGCTGCATTGGGGAAGACGAAGGTCGAGGTCAGGAAGATCGGCGGCTTGAGCGCTCCTTCCGACAGCATCGGATCGTAGCCGTGCCCCATCATCAGCGTCGACGGCTTGAGCTTGCGCCCGCCGATCGACGCCGGCTCGGTCTTCTTGGGGGCCAGGGCTTCAACCCCGGTCAAATCGGCTTCAGTCTCGGTCGGCGTCTTGGGCATCATCTACTCCTTTGGCCGACGCTGTAGCGCCGTGTGGTTTCAGAAGAAACTAGTTCATCCTGCCGATCGCAGTCCGATGATCGAAATCTGTCGGCCATAATCGGGCTCACCACGGTGCGTCGCGCGGCGGAAGCTGTAGAAACGATCCGCGTCGGCATAAGTGTCGAGCCCCATCATTTCGATGGTCCGCACCCCGGCGGCGGCGAGGTGATGCGCGACATAGCCTTCGAGGTCGAATTGCGCATGGCCTTCGCGACCGGCGGCAAAGAAACGCTCATTCTCCGGGTCATGCTCTTCGAAGCGGCGCTCGAACGCCGCGTCGACCTCGTAGCTGGCGCGGGCAATGCATGGGCCGATCGCCGCGGCGATGCGGTCGCGGTCGGCGCCGAGCCTCTCCATCGCCGCGACCGTCGCGTCGGTGACGCCGCCGATCGCGCCTTTCCATCCGGCATGCGCCGCGCCGACCACGCCCGCGTCACGGTCGGCGAGCAGAACGGGCGCGCAATCCGCGGTCAGGATGCCCAGGGCATAACCCGGCCGGTCGGTCACCATGGCGTCGGCATGCGGGCGCGCGCTGTCGTCCCAAGGCCTGTCGAGTGTCACACACTCCGCCGAATGGACCTGATAGAGCGTGATCAGTTCCGCGCCAGGCAGCACCGCAGCGACCGCACGGCGGCGATTCTCGACGAGTTCGGGGCCGATCTCGACTTGCCCGCGCCGGCCGAGATCGAGCCCTGCGGTGATTCCGGTCGACACGCCGCCGCGCCGGCCGAGAAAGCCATGCGCTATGCCATCCAGCGCGCGGGCGCGATTGACCTCGACGGTCACAGCTTCAGCCTCATCAGCCGATCGTCGTCTTCGTGATCGCCGACCATGAATTTATAATGTCCGATCTCTTCGAAGCCGTAGCGTTCGTAGAAGCGGCGCGCCCGGTGATTGTCGACATAGACCGACAGGATCATCTCGCTCGCGCCGCGTCCCCGTGCCTGATTGAGCGCCCAATCCATGAGCACGGGCGCCAGGCCAGCGCCGTGGTGATCGCCAAGGATGTAAAGCTGGTGCAGTTCGATCGCGCTATCCGGCCAGTCGCCGGGAAACGTGACGGGGCCGATCTTGCAATAACCGACGATCGCGTCGCCGTCGGTCGCCACCCGCACGCGATAGGCGGGGTCGGTCAGGTCGGCGGGCAATCCCGCCGATCCGAATGCGGCATCGAGGAATTGCGATAGGTCTTCCTGGCGATAGAGCGTGCCGAACGTGTCGGTGAAGCTGCGTCGCGCCATCGCCGCGAGTTCCGGCCCATCGGCAGGCGTCGCGTCACGATAGGCGATCGCTCCGCTCACAACGCCAGTCGCATGATGTGGTCGGTATCGACCTGGTTGCCGACGGCAAAAGCATAGTCGCCGACATGCTCGAAGCCGTTCTTGCGATAAAAGGCGGCGGCGCGGTGGTTCTCCTCCCACACGGTCAACAATAGAGCCGTCGCGTCTTCCGCCCGCGCGGTGGCGATTGCCCAGGCGAGCAACGCCTTGCCGACACCCGCGCCGTGCTGGTCGCTACTGACATAGATCTGGCTCAATTGCAGCGCACCGGGGTCGGCATCGGGCAGCCAGGGCAGGTTGACCTTGGCATAGCCGACGACGCGGCCATCGGCGAGCGCGAGGTGAAAGCGCGCGGCACCGCTCGACAAGTCGGCAAGCAACTTGCCGTTAGGGCCGTAGGCCTGGGCGAGATAAGTGGCCGCATCCTCCGCCGAGACGCCGTGCGCGAACGTCTCGATCCAGATCGCCTGCGCCATGGCGTCGAGCGCGTCCCCATCGGCGGGGGTTGCATCGCGATAGACGATCATAGGAATCCTGCCGGAATTGGCCAGTCGCGCGCGGTCCAGGCCATCGCCCTGAACAACGTCCCCATCTGGTCGTCCTCGACCAGCCGCGCGCGATCGGCGGCGATCTGTTCGGCGCGCTCCGGCGTCGAACGCGCCAGCGCCTCGGCGCGCGGATCGATCCCCAACGCAGTCAGGAAAGCGCCTTGCCCGATCGGGCCATCCACCCGCACGGCCTCGACGCCGGCGGCCGCGGCCAGGGTGGCGAAATCGACATGCGCGGTCAGGTCGCGGCTGCCCGGTTCCTCGAACGGATTGGCGAATTGGTGGCCGCTCACTGCCTGCAATGTGTCGCCGATGGCGGGGCCGTCATAACCGTAATCGACCACCAACGCGGCGCCGCCATGCGCCATCAGGCGCTGCGCCAGCGCGCGCGCGATCGCAACCGACGCGGGCGAGGTTTCGATTACCGATCCGACCGGCGCGTCGCGCAGGCTCTCCGGGATAACGCTGGCGGGCACGTCCTTGCCCGCGATCGGCAGGAAGATCAGGTCCTGGCAGGCAACCAATCGCTCGCGCCAGGCGTCGCCCGCCTTGACCAGTTGGCGGATCGGTAGAGCGTCGAAGAATTCGTTCGCGACGGCGATCACCGGCCGGTCGTCGGGCAAGTGGGCGATGTCGTCATGCCAGGTGGCATAGGGCACGGCGGCGCGTTGGCTCGCGCGGAGGGTGGGGCTGGTCTCGACGAAATGGACGGGGGGATCGAGGCCGACCCGGCCCATCGCGCGCATTGCATCGGCGGTCAGCGTGCCGCGCCCGGGTCCGAGTTCGACCCAATAGATTTCGGGTTCGCCGGCACGCTGCCATAGGTCGGCCGCCCACAGGCCGATCAGTTCGCCGAACATCTGGCTGATCTCGGGAGCGGTGGTGAAATCGCCGGCCGATCCCAGCGGGTCGCGCGTCGCATAATATTCGGCATTGGCCGCCGCCATGTATTGCGACAACGGGATCGGCCCCGCTATGGTGATGGCGCGCGACAGCCGATCGGGCAGCGAGCCATCCATATCAGGCGACGCTTTCGTCCCCGGCGATCGGCGTGACGCGGTCGCGCCGGCCCTTGGCCGTCCACATCAGGTAGATACCGCCCAGGATCATCGGCACGCAAAGCCATTGGCCCATGTGCAGATAGCCATTGTCGAAGATCGTGCCCTGGAACTGCGCGTCGGGCTCGCGGAAGAACTCGACCGTGAAGCGCGCGAGGCCATAGCCGATCAGGAACAGGCCGACGAGCTTGCCCGGCTCGTAACGCGCCCTGGTCCGCCAGAAGGCGTAGGCGAGCAGCGCGGCCAGCACGACGCCTTCGAGCAACGCCTCGTAGAGCTGGCTCGGATGGCGCGGCATCATTCCGGCATTGGGGAAGACCATTGCCCAAGGCAAATTGGGATCGGCGGGCCTGCCCCACAATTCGCCGTTCACGAAATTGGCCAGCCGCCCGAAGAACAGTCCGAACGGCGCGCAGCAGGCGACATAATCGTGGATGCGCAGCCAGCTGAGCTGGTTGCGGCGCGCGAACCAGAAGATGCCGAGCGACGTGCCAATCACGCCGCCGTGGAACGACATGCCGCCTTCCCACAATTTGAAGAATCCGGGCGAGAGGAAGAGTTTGGGATCGTAGAACAGCACATAGCCGATTCGCCCGCCCAGAATGATGCCGAGCGTCGCGTAGAATACCAGGTCCTCGACATGGCGCTTGGCCATCGGCGCGCCGGGCGCGCGGAGCATCCGCATCAGATACATCCAGCCGACGACGATGCCGGCGATGTACGCGATCGAATACCATTTGATGTCGAATAAATCGCGGTTGAACAAATGGATGTGCAACAGCACCGGATTGAGGTGCAGGTCGTCGAAATTGATCGCGGTCAATGCGTGCAGGATCAAGGCTTTTCCCCGGGCTTTGTCGCTCCCATAAGGGTGTAAAGGTCCCAAGTCGACCAAGACCAAGCGGAGAGAATGCCGATGCCCAGTGCGCTCGATCTACGGATGGATCAGGGAATCGCGAAGCTGACCGCGCCCGGCGCACCGATGGCGGTGAGCGAGATCGAGGTGCGCGGTCGGATCTATCCGGCGATCGCTGCGGCGCCGCCCAGCCTGGCGCATTATTTCGCGCATTTCTGCACCCAGCATGCCGAGGTGACGTTCCTGGTGGCGGGCGACGAGCGGCTGACCTTCGCACGGGTATACGACCAGGCCGGCAAGGTCGCGCGATCGCTGGTCGCGCAAGGCGTCAAGCGCGGCGATCGGGTCGGCATCGCGATGCGCAATTCGCCGTCCTGGATCACGCTCTATATGGGCGTGCTGATGGCGGGCGGGATTGCGGTCCTGCTCAACGGCTGGTGGCAGTCGGAGGAATTCGCCGCCGCGCTCGCCGAGGTCGAATGTTCGATCGTCTTCGCCGATCCGCCGCGCGGCAAAAGACTGGCGGAGATTGCCGGCCTGACCGCGCGCGTGGAGGTGATCGACGACCTGAAACCGCTGTCCGAAGCGCTCGCCGTTTTACCGGGCGATGCGGAGACAATGCTGCCTGAGCTCGGCCCCGACGATCTTGCCACGATCCTGTTCACCAGCGGGTCGACCGGGCAATCCAAGGGCGCGCTCAGCGATCATCGCGCGGTGCTGCAGGGCACGCTCAATTACCTAGCCCAGGCGCTGATGATGCTGGGTTTCGCGACTGAGGACGGCAATCCGCCGCAAGGCCAGCCGTCGACCCTGCTTAACGTGCCGTTGTTCCACGTCACCGCCGAAGTGCCGGTGATGCTGCAGAGCTTCGCGATGGGGCGCAAACTCGTGCTGATGCCCAAATGGGATGCCGAGGAGGCGATGCGGCTGATCGAAAAGGAGCAGATCAGCTATTTCGTCGGCGTGCCGCTGATGAGCTTCGAGATCCTGACGCATCCCAATCGCGGCAAATACGATCTGTCGACGGTGACCGATTTCGCCGCTGGCGGGGCGCCGCGCCCGGTCGACCATGTCCGCCGGATCAACGAGGAAATGGGCGGGGGAGCGCCGCTGATCGGCTATGGCCTGACCGAGACCAACGGCGTCGGCTGCGGCAATTGGCGCGAGAATTACCTCGCCAAGCCCAATTCGACCGGCCGGGGTTCGGCACCGTTGGTCGACCTTGCGATTCTCGACAATATGGGCAGGAAAGTGCCGGCCAGCGAGCGCGGCGAGGTGGCGATCCGGTCGATCTGCAACTTCCGCGAATATTGGCACCGGCCCGAAGCGACCGCGGCGGCGTTCAGTCCCGACGGCTATTTCCTGACCGGCGACATCGGCTATCTCGACGAGGACGGCTATCTGTTCATCGTCGATCGCAAGAAGGACATCATCATCCGCGGCGGCGAGAATATCAGCTGCCAGGAAGTCGAGGCGGCGATCTATCGCCACCCGTTCGTCGCCGAGGCGGCGGTGTTCGGCCTGCCCGACGAGAAGTTCGGCGAGGTGCCGGGCGCCGTGGTGCATCTCAACAGTGACGAAGCGATCGACGAGCGCGCGCTGCAGGAGTTCCTGGGCGAGCATATCGCACCGTTCAAGATACCCGCCCGCATCTGGATCGCCGCCGAGCCGCTGCCGCGACTGGGGACGGAGAAGATCGACAAAGTTGGGCTGCGCGCCAAGTACCGGGCGATGGCTGCCGCCTAACCCTCCCCGTTTACGGGGAGGGGGACCGCGCGACGAAGTTGCGTGGTGGAGGGGGCCCCGCCATCCGCCAACTCAACGGCTTGTTGCCAGTGTGTCGTGGGG
>NZ_BCYZ01000043.1 GCF_001598455.1 Sphingomonas pruni NBRC 15498 | reverse complement strand
AGGTAAATGGATACTGTTGTCGACCCTCACCCTTCAGGCGCTTCGCGCCTCCCTCCCTCTCCCAAGGGGAGAGGGAATTTGCGGCCCCTCGACGTGGTCGCGGATTTCCCGGCGATCCCCAACGGCTGGCATTATCTCGATAGTGCCGTCTCTGCGCAAAAACCGCGCATGGTGATCGACGCGATCGAGCGCGGTTATGCCCAGGACTATGCCGCGGTGCATCGCGGCGTGTACCAGCGCTCGGCCGACATGACGCTCGCTTATGAAGCGGCGCGCAAGCGCGTCGCGGAGTTCATCAACGGCAAGCCCGAGGAAATCGTCTTCGTCCGCGGTGCGACCGAGGCGATCAACCTGGTCGCGCATAGCTGGGCGGGGGAGCAGCTCAAGGCGGGCGACCGCATTTTGCTGTCGGTGCTCGAGCACCATTCGAACATCGTGCCGTGGCAGCTGATCGCCGAGCGGATCGGGGTCGAGATCGACGCCGTGCCGCTGACCGTGGACGGGCGGATCGATCTCGAGGCGATGGCGACGATGATCACGCCAGCGCACAAATTGGTCGCGCTCGGGCATGTCTCGAATGTGCTCGGCTCGGTGCTCGATGCCAAGCGCGCGACCGAGATCGCGCATTCCGTCGGCGCCAAGATCCTGCTCGACGGCTGCCAGGCGGTGCCGCGGATGCCGGTCGACGTCGCCGAGATCGGCTGCGACTTCTACGTCTTCTCCGGGCATAAGCTCTACGGTCCGACCGGGATCGGCGTGCTGTGGGGCCGCTATGAATTGCTCGACAAGATGCCGCCTTATCAGGGCGGTGGATCGATGATCGACCGCGTCACCTTCGCCAAGACGACCTATGCCCCAGCGCCGGGTCGGTTCGAGGCGGGGACGCCGCATATCGTCGGCGTGATTGGGCTCCATGCCGCGATCGATTATGTCGAGAGTATCGGCTTGGAGCGCATCCACGCGCACGAAACAGCGCTCGTGGCGGCAGCGCGTGAGCGGCTGTCGCGGATCAATTCGGTGCGGCTGTTCGGGCCGGAGGATTCCGCCGGCATCGTCAGTTTCGCCGTCGAGGGGGTGCATCCGCACGACGTCGCCACCATCTTGGACGAGAGCCGGGTCGCGATCCGCGCGGGGCATCATTGCGCGCAGCCGCTGATGGAGGCGCTGGGCGTGCCGGCGACGGCACGAGCGAGCTTCGGGGTCTATTCGTCGATGGCCGATGTCGAGGCGCTGGGCGAAGCGGTCGAACGTGTGACGCGAATTTTTGGGTAGGAATCTTCGGATGAACGAAGAACGGAAGATCGAAGTGGAAGAAGTGACGTCGGTCGAGGCGCCGGCCAAGGCGCGCGTCGAGGCGCCCGCCGAGACGTTCGAGCGCAAGCGCGATTATCTCGCCGGTTTCCTGTCGCAGAAGCCGGAGTCGCTATCTGGCGGCGAACCGGGTGGCGCGCTGTACGAGGCGGTGATCGAGGCGCTCAAGGAGATTTACGACCCCGAAATCCCGGTCAACATCTACGACCTGGGACTGATCTACAATGTCGAGGTGACCGACGAGGGCCATGCCGCGGTGACGATGACCTTGACCACGCCGCATTGCCCGGTTGCGGAATCGATGCCGGCCGAGGTTGAGCTGCGCGTTGGCAGCGTGCCGGGAGTCGCGGTGGCCGATGTCAATCTGGTCTGGGATCCGCCCTGGGACCCGCAGAAGATGTCGGACGACGCGAAGCTGGAATTGGGAATGCTGTAACAATTCCCCTCCCGCTCGCGGGAGGGGCTAGGGGAGGGCATGTCGCCTTCAAGCCGATCGAGACATGCCCTCCCCCGACCCCGTTCCGGGTGAACAGTCCCCCGGACTGTTCAGGTTGCGCCGGGGGCGCAACCGACCCGGAGCGCGTAAACGGGAGGGGAGATGAGGAGTGAAGACGTGGCAACGACCCTGAGGCAGCGCCCCGCTGCCGTAATACTTACCGAACGCGCCGAGGCGCGCGTGGCCGAGCTGATGTCGAAGGCGCCGGAGGGCTCGATCGGCGTCAAGCTGTCGACCCCGCGGCGCGGCTGTTCGGGCTTGGCCTATTCGGTCGATTACGTGACTGCCGCCAACCCGATGGACGAGCGGATCGAGACGCCCGGCGGCACTTTCTTCGTCGACGGCGCATCGGTGCTGTACCTGATCGGCTCGACGATGGACTGGGTCGAGGACGATTTCGCCGCCGGTTTCGTGTTCCAGAACCCCAACGCCAAAGGCGCGTGCGGGTGCGGGGAGAGCTTTACGGTCTGAATTTCCCTCGGACTTGCACGTCATTTTCTCTGAGATAATTTGCTAAAGAACGGCCGAGGGGCGGGTTAAACTCTACCCCCAAATGATATTTTTGTCCGTTCTCGTGGACATATATCATCGAGAGCGAGCCGTCGCTGAACAGCTCCGCTTCGGAAATGGTAGCCAAGCTGACCCCATATCCTGCCAAGTAAGCACCGGGATCGTGGGTTTCGGTCATTTAGCGCGCCGCAGCAACAACGCTGTCCGCAAACACTCGCACACCACCTCGTCACGCTGGTTGAGCATGCGATGTCTCCACGTCACCAGCCCCGCATTGGGCCGCGACTTGCTCTCGCGGAGTTCGGTCACTTCGCTGGTCGCGCGCAGCGTGTCGCCGATGAACACCGGCTTGGGCATCACCAGTTTGTCATAGCCCAGGTTGGCGACCAAGGTGCCCATCGTCGTCTCGGCGACGGTGATGCCGACCATCAGGCTGAACGTGAAAGTGCCGTTGACCAGGATGCGACCGAATTCGCTCGCCTTGGCCGCCTCGGCGTCGAGGTGAAGCGGCTGCGGGTTGTGGGTCATGGTCGACCACAACAGATTGTCGGTCTCGGTCACCGTGCGGCGCAACGGGTGTTCGATCGTCTCGCCGATCTGCCATTCGTCGAAATATTTGCCTGGCATTGCCATCCTCGCTTCCCCGGCGCAGGCCGGGGCCCAGTTATACTGTTGTTAGTGGGTCGGTCGTCCCAGCCAACGGCGTCCGTGGCAGCTGGGCCCCGGCCTTCGCCGGGGAAGCGTTATCTTCAAGTCGCTCCAGCATGAGTTTGAACCCGCTATGGCTCTTTTTCCAGCCGAGCCGTTCGTAGAAACGATGCGCGGCGACGCGGCCGTTGTTCGACGTCAGCTGCGCCATGAAGCAGCCGCGCTCGCGGAAGCGGTCGACTGCCCAGGCGATCATTTCGGCGCCAAGGCCGAGCGAGCGCTTGTCTTTGGCGATCCGCACCGCTTCGATCTGGCCGCGCCAGGCGCCGCGATTGATCAGCCCGGGGAGCCAACTCATCTGCATCGTCCCGACGATCGCGCCATCAAGCTCCGCGACGATCAGCCGCTGATTGGGATCGCGATCGATCGCATCGAACGCGGCGAGATAGGCGGGATCGAGCGGTTCGGACGGGTCGTCGGCGCGACCGCCAATCTGTTCCTCGGCCAGCATCGCGACGATCGTCGGCAAATCGGCAGGCAGTGCATCGCGGAACATCATGGCTCTCGGGCGTTACGCGATTCTGCCAAGCCGAGGCAGAGTGAAAATGTCGCCCAGACGTGAAGCCGGTTACGGACGCATCTCAATGGAAATCGCGCGACTTGGGCAGGATGCGCACGTTGCGGGGATGGCGGCCATGCGCGTCGGCGGTGTAGCGCGGGTCGGGTGCCATATCGATCGGCGCACGGGCGGTGGGCGGCGTAACGTGATCTTCCGACAAGCGGTCCAACTCGGCGGTCCGATCGATCACTCGCGCGCCGATCAGATGGACAACATTTCCTTCTTTCAGCGCGCTGCGCTGGACCTCGCCCTCGATCGTCATCAATCGCGACCCCATAACCTGCAATCGCTGCGCTTCGAACACCCTGGCCCATAACAGGGCATTGGTGATGCCGGTCTCATCCTCCAGCGTGATGAAGATGGCGTTGCCCTTACCCGGCCGCTGGCGGACTAGGACCACGCCGGCGACGGTGACGCGCGCGCCATTGCGCGCCTTGCTCACCTGCGCGCAACTCTTGACGCCCTCGCGGTCGAATATCGGCCGCAGGAATTGCATCGGGTGGCCTTTGAGCGACAAGCGCGTAAGCTGATAATCGGCGACGACCTCCTCGCTCAGCGGCATGGAGGGCAGTTGGGCGTCCGTCTCTTCGCCAAGCTCGCGTGCGTCGGCCGCAGCGAACAAGGGAAGCTGGGCTGATGGGGTACGACGGACTTCCCACAAGGCATCGCGCCGTCCCTGGCCGATCGATCCCCAGGCATCGGCATCCGCGAGCAGCCGCAGGGCACGTGAGGGCAAGCCGGTCCGTTGGGCAAATTCCTCGATCGAGGCAAACTGGCCTGCGGCACGCGTGTCGGCAAGCTTCATGCCCCATTCTTTTCGAAAGCCGTCGATCTGCCGCAAGCCTATTCGCAGCGCGAGGCCGCGCTCGCCTGGCTCAAGGCTGTTGTCCCAATGGCTCGTATTGACGTCGATAGCGCGGACATCGATCCGGCCAATTTCCTGTGCCTCCCGAATGATCTGCGCAGGCGCGTAGAATCCCATCGGTTGGGAATTCAGCAGGCCGCACGCGAACACAGCTGGATGATAGCATTTCAGCCAGGAAGAGACGTAGACCAGACGGGCAAAGGACAAAGCATGGCTTTCCGGAAAGCCATAGCTGCCGAAGCCCTTGATCTGGTCGTAGCAACGCTGTGCGAAGTCGTGTTCATAGCCCCGCGCGACCATGCCATCGACCATCTTAGACTCGAATTGATGAATCGTCCCCACGTTGCGGAACGTGGCCATCGCCCGACGAAGCTGATTGGCCTCGGCCGGGGTGAATCCGGCGGCGACGATCGCCAGCTTCATGGCTTGTTCCTGAAACAACGGGACGCCGAACGTCTGGCCCAGGATGGCGTGAAGTTCTTTAGGGTCGTGCGGCGGACTTGGTTCGGGAAAGGACCATTCTTCTTTCCCGCTACGCCGGCGCAGATAGGGGTGGACCATATTGCCCTGGATCGGCCCGGGCCGGACGATCGCCACCTGCACGGTCAGATCATATAGAGTTTTAGGTTTGAGACGCGGGAGCATGCTCATCTGCGCGCGGCTTTCGACCTGGAACACGCCGAGGCTATTGCCGGCCTGCAGCATCTCATAGACCTTGGGATCTTCCGAATTCATGTCGAGGCTGAGCGACTGGTCGCCCAGGCCGTGGTCCCGCATCAGATCGAAGCATTTGCGGATACAGGTCAGCATGCCGAGCGCGAGCACGTCGACCTTCATCAGTCCCAGCGCATCGATGTCATCCTTGTCCCATTCGATGAAGGTGCGATCCTCCATCGCGGCATTGTGAATCGGTACCGTCTCGTCGAGCCGATCCTGGGTCAGGACGAAGCCGCCGACATGCTGGGACAAATGGCGCGGGAATTCGAGCAACTGATCGACCAGTTGCTTGAGGCGTGCGATCTCCGGATTGTCGAGCGTGAAGCCGCCTTGTGTGATGCGCTCTTCCTCGACGCTGCTCGAATAGCTGCCCCAGACCGTGCTGGCGAGGCGGCTGGTGACATCCTCGCTCATCCCGAGCGCCTTGCCGACCTCACGCAAGGTGCTGCGCGAGCGATAATGGATGATCGTCGCGGCGATGCCGGCACGATGACGACCGTAGCGCCGGTAGATATATTGCATCACCTCCTCGCGTCGCTCGTGCTCGAAATCGACGTCGATATCGGGAGGCTCGTTGCGGTCCTCAGAGACGAAGCGCGAGAAGAGGAGGTCATGTTTGACCGGATCGACCGAGGTCACGTCGAGCAACCAGCAGACGATCGAATTGGCGGCCGAGCCCCGGCCCTGGCACAGGATCGGCGGATCACAGGTGCGCGCGAACCTGACGATGTCGTGCACGGTCAGGAAATAACAGGCGTAATTCTGCTGCTGGATGAGCGCGAATTCCTCCTCGATCATCGCCCGTGCGCGGGCTGGGATATTGCCCTCGTAGCGTTTGTCGGCGGCCTCGAGAACTAGATGCTCGAGCCAGGCCTGCGGCTCCCAGCCGTCGGGGACCGGCTCATGGGGATATTCGTACCGTAATTCGTCCAGGGTGAAACGGACGCGTGACAGAAGGCGCTCGGTTTCGGCGAGCGCTTGCGGGTATTGGTCGAACAGCCGGGCCATTTCGCCGGGTGCCTTGAGATAGCGTTCGCCATTGGCTGCGAGCAGTCGTCCGGCCTGCTTCACATTGGTACCGTTGCGAATGCAGGTGACGACATCGTGGAGTTGGCGTTGTTCGGCGGTGGCATAGAGCGCGTCGTTGGTCGCAAGCATGGGTATCCCGGCTTGCCGCGCTATTACGGCGAATTGCTCCAGCCTTCGTCTGTCGCGGCCGCCGCGCGGCATTGCGACACCGAGCCACAAACGATCGATGAAGACCCGCTTTAACCGTGAAAGGACGGCTTCCAGCGTGTTGTCTCCAGTTTGCTCCCGAGACCAGGCGACTATTTCGGCGTTGGGGTAGGGGCCATCGGATGCTGCAAGAAGTTGGGCAGGACGGCCGGGGAAATGGATGACGTTGGTCTCGACGATCTCATCCTGGCCGAGCCGCAGCGTTCCACGATCCTGCCCCTCGTCGATTCGCCGCTTTTCCGGCAGTGCGTCGACCTCTTCGGGCACGAAGCTACTTTCGGGCAGGACGATCAGCAGCAGGTTCTCATGATGCTCGATCAAGTCTGCAAGATCGAGCAGGCAGCCGCCTTTGACCGCGCGGCGGTTCCCGACCGTCAACAGGCGTGTCAGCCGGCCCCAGCCGAGCCGCGTGGCGGGATAGGCGACGATGTCGGGCGTGCCGTCGCGGAACACGAGCCGGGCACCGACGATCAGGCGAAAATCGAGATCGGGCATAGGCAGGTTCGGCACGGGGCGAAATTCCTCCCAAGGACGATCCGCTTCGTGCCGTGCTTTGGCCTTAGCCCAGGCTTCGCTCCATTTTTCGCGGGCTTCGCGCAAGGAAACATGCGCACGCACCACGCCCGCGACGCTATTGCGATCGGCTATGCCGATGCCACGCATTTTGAGATTGATCGCTTCACCGACCATATCGCTTGGAGGCGATGCCCCGCGCAGGAAGGAGTAATTGGTCGCGGCGACGAGTTCGGCGAAGCCGGTCATGCGAACACCCCGTGGATGAACCATTCGGGCTTTTCGATTTCATCGTACAGGCCACGGCGAAAAATCCAGAAGCGGCGACCGCGCCGGTCCTCGACGCGATAATAATCGCGGGTCGGCGCCTGACGGCTCGTCCACCAGGGAGGCGCGATCCGCTCAGGTCCTTCGACCCGAGCGATTTCATGCAAGGTCCGCCGCCACCTGAATTGACGCGGCGGCCCATCGGGCGGCACGCTGACGACAGGATCGATCGGTTGCGGCGGGTCGAACAAATGGATGGGTCGAAGCGGTGGCTCCCCCTGTTCGGGCGTAGACCATGTATCGGCAGGCGCTGGCTCCATCGCGGGGAGCATTAGTTCGGCCTGTTCCGGCAAATGTCGGTCGCGCGGAGCGAAACGGCGCACACGGTTACGGCCAAGTCGAGTCGAGAGGCGATCGATCAACTGAGTGAGTTCGGCTTCGGCAACCGTGCCGCCTTCGAGCTTCAATTGTGCCGCGTCGAGCCGCTCGGCCACCGGAATGCCGAGCCGGATCAGGTCGAAGCCGAAGCCAGGGTCGATCGGATCCGACAAAGCGTCGATCCGCTCACGGAACAGGCGCATTACGGCGTCGATATCGCGGCTAGGCTGTCCGGTTTCGACCGACAGCCGCTGGACCAGTCCGTCGGTGCGGAAGAAACGTGCCTCGAACCGTCGTCCGCCTTCGTGGCGTTGCTCTAGCACCGCCATCGCCTCACCCGCCAACTCTCCTAGAATGGTAAGGGCGAAGGCGGTCTTTGCAACCGGTTCGGCGAAACGGCGCTCGACGCTCAGGGGCTGGCGGACCAGACGAGGAGTGAGGGGGCTGTCCGCCTCTCCCATGATGCGGCGCACTTGCGTCGCGGCATCGGTACCGAAGCGTGCGGCGATCGCCGAGAGTTGGCGCGTCGCGACATCCCCTATGGTCTTGAGACCGGCGCGCTTGAGGGCGGTCGTTGCTTCTTCATCGAGCCCAAGGGCAGCGACCGGCAGCCGGCGCACCGCTTCATCCTCGCTCGCGCCGACGCTGTGATAGCGTGCCAGGGCGCGGGCGGCATCGGGATTGGCCGCGAGCGCATGCCGCGTCACGACACCGAGCCGTTCGAAACGGGCGGTCACATCGTCGCACAACTGCGCTTCGCCGCCGAACAGATGCGTGCATCCGGTGACGTCGAGCACCAGTCCGTCAGGAGCGTCGAGCATTACCCAGGGGGTGTAGCGCGCGCAGCCATCCGCCAGTCGCTCGAGCCAGAGATGGTCGTCATGCGGGGTGTACTCATAGGCATCGAGCCTTGGCACTCGCGCTCGTGCGTCGGCGAGCGTCATATCGCGTTCGATGCCAAGCCGCGCCGCTTCCTGATCGACCGCGTAGAGCCGGAGCGCACCCTTGACCTTTTCGACGATGGCGAACGGCACTCCGGCATTGTCGGCGAAAAGGTGCCCGCGCGTCAGCCGCAGTCGTTCAACCGGCAGCCACGGGAAGAACAAGGCCAGGAAGCGCCGGTCGTTCGGGCGGCTGAAAACTGCATTGTTCACGATTCCACTCCACGCGCCATTGCCGGCCGGCCGGGCCTGCACGACGACGCAATAATTCGATGTCGAACGCTGGGTGGCCGGGTGCCCCCTGCGCTGTGCCGTCCGCCAGCGCCGCCGAAGGAGCAGAAGCAACCCGCCAGCGCGTATCGGCGACACTGGGGCTTTCGTGCGCCTCGCCGCGAAGCAGAAGCACGGTCACGCCCGATGCTTCTGCCGCCAGCATCAGCCGGCGTGTCGCGGTCAGGTCGAGCAGTCTGGGCTCGCCCCAACTCTCGACTATCAGCGCGCCGAGCCCGGCGCAGCGCGCGGCATCGTTCGCGGCCTTGAGCAACGCTGCGTCATCGCCGAGCAGCCCGAGGATGAGGTCACCGCCATGGAGGCCGATTTCACCCAATCCGCTGGCGTAAAGCTTGCCCGCCCGCCGTTCCGCCGCTTCGGTCCTGAGCCACAATAACGGCTTTCGGGCGTGGATGCGCAGCGCCAGCATCGCGGCAAATCCCGACAGGCTGCCGGCATCCTCGCTGTCGTCCGCCATCACTTCGTGCAAGCGTCCGCGCGCGAGGCCGCCGCCCAGCCAGGCATCGATCGCCGCATGCCCGGTGGCGAACCGTGCCGGCCCCCCCGATACGCGCACGCCTTCGATGCGCGCGACGCGGCGACGCAATCGACTCAGCGAGGCAGACGACTCGGGCATATGTTCATGATATGTTCTATTCGCGAAATTGCAATTCGAATCCTGGAGTAAGGGGCATGCGAAAGGGGCGGCGAACCGAGTCCGCCGCCCCTTCATTTTCGCTTATCGATATTGTCGGGTCAGGTCCCGTTGACCGTCTGGCCCTTGCAAACGTTGACGTTGTCGAACTGCTGCGTGACCTCATCCGAGAACTGGATCTTGATGTCGTAAAGGCAGACGTCGCCGTCTCCCAACGTGAAATTGGACGAGGTTTTCGGCTTGATCGCGTATTTCATATCGACCTCGTGCCACGGGTCCTTCGATTCTCCCGCGCGCGCGGTCCACACGCGCTGCACGGACACATCGGCATTGCCATTATAGACGGTGAAGTTGCGTCCCGAATCCGCGATCGCCGGTGCCGATACAATGCCAGCGACCAGCACGGCCATCGCCGTGCCAGTTTTGATTGCCTGAATCATCACTGTACCCCCCCAAAAGTAGGTTGCATCCACCGGCCGAACCGGTCCGAAACAGTGTAATATAAGAGCCGTGTTGTTGCACGTGCTAAGTTACTATTCCGCGGCGTCGGCGACGCTTTCTTGCGACTTGTCCCAGCTATCGTTCGCTTTCGCGATCCTGACGAAGATTGCAGTGTCGATTTTGTACAATTTACGAAAGTTACGCGTCAGTTTGCCTTCGCTTGGCGTCTGAACCGATGCAACAGCGGCTCCGTATAGCCATTGGGCTGAGTGGTTCCCTCGAATACCAGCGCACGCGCGGCCTGGAATGCCGGGCCGGCCGGATTGGCGACCAACGAACGATATGCCGGATCGCCCGCATTCTGCGCATCGACCTTGGCGGCCATCCGTCCGAACGCCGCCTCGACCTCCTCGGGCGTGCACACGCCGTGCAGCAGCCAATTGGCGAGCGCCTGGCTCGAGATCCGCAAGGTCGCGCGATCTTCCATCAGGCCGATGTCGTGGATGTCGGGCACCTTGGAGCAGCCCACGCCTTGATCGATCCACCGTACGACATAGCCCAATATGCCCTGGGCATTGTTGTCGAGTTCGGCGCGAACCTCCTCCGGCGTCCAATTGCGGCCGAGCGCGAGCGGCACCGAGAGCAGATCGTTCAGGCTGGCGACCGGCTCGGCGGCGCGTTCCTTCTGCCGCGCGAACACGTCGACCTGGTGGTAGTGCGTCGCATGTAGTGTCGCCGCGGTGGGCGAGGGGACCCAGGCGGTGGTCGCGCCGGTCATCGGATGGCCGATCTTCTGCTCGAGCATGTCGGCCATGCGGTCGGGGGCCGCCCACATGCCCTTGCCGATCTGCGCCTTGCCGCTGAGGCCGCAGGCGAGCCCGATCTGGACGTTGCGGTCCTCGTACGCCTTGATCCAGGCGGAGGTCTTCATCTCCCCCTTGGGCACCATCGGCCCGGCCTGCATGCTGGTGTGGATCTCGTCGCCGGTACGGTCGAGGAAGCCGGTGTTGATGAAGACGATGCGGTCCTTCACCGCATGGATGCACGCGGCGAGATTGGCCGAGGTGCGGCGCTCCTCATCCATCACCCCGACCTTGATCGTGTTGCGGGTCAGTCCGAGCAGGTCCTCGACGGCATCGAATAGGCGGTTGGTGAAGGCGGCTTCGTCCGGCCCGTGCATCTTGGGTTTGACGATATAGATCGAGCCCGCGGGGCTGTTGCGGAAGCGGCCCAGGCCCTTCAGGTCATGCAGCCCGATCAGGCTGGTCATGATCGCGTCGAGAATGCCTTCGGGTGCCTCGCCGCCATCGGGCAGCACCACCGCCGGGGTGGTCATGAGATGGCCGACATTGCGCACGAACAACAGGCTGCGCCCGCGCAGGTTCAACTCGCTGCCGTCAGACGCTGTGTAGCGGCGGTCGTCGTTGAGGCGACGGGTCAGCGTCCGGCCGCCTTTCTCGAACGTATCCTGCAGGTCGCCGCGCATCAGCCCAAGCCAATTCGCATAGGCCGCGACCTTGTCCTCGGCATCGACCGCCGCGATCGAATCCTCGAGGTCGACGATCGTGGTGATCGCGCTTTCCAGGATCACGTCGGCGATACCGGCAGGGTCGGTCTTGCCGATCGGGTGCTCGCGATCGATCACCACTTCGATGTGCAGGCCGTTGTGCCGGAACAGATAATTATCGCCGGCGCGCCCGACGAGCAGCTTCGGGTCTGCCAGCACCGGTTCGCCGGACAGATCGACCCAGCTCCCGCTCGCCAGCGGCACCGCCCTGTCGAGGAACGCCTTCGCCCAGGCAATCACCTGGCTCCCGCGTTCGGGATCGTAGCCACCCGGCTTGGCCGTGCCCGGGATCGCGTCGGTGCCGTAGAGCGCGTCGTACAAGCTGCCCCAGCGCGCATTGGCAGCGTTGAGCACGAAACGCGCGTTGAGCACCGGCACGACCAATTGCGGGCCGGCCATGGTCGCGACTTCGGCGTCGACATTCTGCGTCGTCACCGCGAACGGCGCGGGCTCGTCGACCAGATAACCGATCGATTTGAGGAAGGATTGATAGTCGCCCTGATCGATCGGTTCGCCGGCCCGTTCGGCCAGCCAGCCGCCCATTTCCGCCTGGATCAGATCGCGCTTGGCCAGCAATGCGGCATTGTCCGGCGCGAACCGCGCAAAGATCGCTGCCGCTCCTACCCAAAATGTGTCCGGATCGATTCCGGTACCCGGCAGTGCCCGTTGTTCGACGAAGTCGACGAGTTCGTTCTCTATTTTCAAGCCGTTGCGGTCGATCATGGTGCCTCCGGGCATGCACTGCTCCATCAGATGATGAGGGGAGGAACCTCGCCAATACACCGACCGAACATACCGTCCACACGAAAAATGCGCTTGCCGCTCGCGTAAACCAGTGGCTAACTGCAACCGATAAGAGGAGAGTGAGATGGCAGAAGCGTATATCGTGTCTGCGGGCCGCACGGCCGGCGGACGGCGCGGCGGCAAGCTGAAGGACTGGCACCCGGCCGACCTGGCGGGCAAAGTGCTCGACGCGGTGGTCGAGCGCGCAGGAATCGACGGCGCCGCCGTCGAAGACGTCATCATGGGCTGCGTCATCCAGGCGGGCGAGCAATCGGGACATATCGGGCGTAGCGCGGTCATGGCGTCCTCACTCCCCGACAGCGTCCCGGCCGTGTCGATCGACCGGCAGTGCGGTTCCTCGCAACAGGCGATGCAGTTCGCCGCGCAGGCGGTGATGTCGGGCACCCAGGACATCGTCCTCGCGGCGGGGGTCGAGAGCATGACCCGCGTGCCGATGGGGCTTGCCAGCTCGGCGCCGGCGCAGCTCGGCATCGGCATCGGTCCCTGGTCGCAGAAGATCAAGGACCGCTACGGCGTCCAGGGCTTCAGCCAGTTCGTCGGCGCCGGCATGATGGCGCAGAAATACGGTTTCAGCCGCGAGCAGCTCGATGCCTTCTCGCTCGAGAGCCATCGCCGTGCCGCCGCCGCCACTCAGGCGGGCGCGTTCGACGAGGAAATCGTGCCGATCGAGATCGTCGACGAGGAAGGTAACACCGTCCTTCATCTGCACGACGAGGGCATCCGCTACGACGCGACGCCCGAATCGATGGCGAGCGTGAAACTGCTCCAGGAAGGGGGCGTGCTGACCGCGGCCTCGGCCAGCCAGATTTGCGATGGCGCGTCGGGCGTGCTGATCGTCAGCGAACGCGCGCTGAAGGATCATGGCCTGACGCCGCTGGCGCGGATCCACAATCTGACCGTGACCGCCGGCGATCCCGTGATCATGCTCGAAGAGCCCTTGCCTGCGACGCAGCGCGCGCTGGCCCGCGCCGGCATGAAGATCGAGGATATCGATCTTTACGAAGTCAACGAGGCGTTCGCGCCGGTGCCGCTTGCCTGGCTCCAGGTGATCGGCGGCGACCATGATCGGCTCAACGTCAATGGCGGGGCGATCGCGCTCGGCCACCCGCTTGGGGCCTCGGGCACCAAGCTGATGACGACGTTGCTTCACGCGCTAAAGGCGCGCGGCAAGAAATGGGGCCTGCAGACGATGTGCGAAGGCGGCGGCATCGCCAACGTGACGATCGTCGAGCGGCTCTGAATATAACCAAACACCGTCATCCCAGCGTAAGCTGGGATCTCATGCCGCTCGTGCACCGCGCTACGGCTTGAGACCCCAGCTTGCGCTGGGGTGACGCTTAGAGGAGAGAAGAATGAAACTCGATAATTCGGTAGCCGCGGTCGTCACCGGCGGCGCCTCCGGGCTTGGCGCCGCGACCGCGCGCGCGCTCGCCGCCAAGGGCGTGAAGGTCGCGATCTTCGACCTTCAGGCGGAGAAGGGCGAGGCGCTTGCTAAGGAGATTGGCGGCGTGTTCTGCGAGGTCAACGTGACCAGCGATGAGAGCGTAGATGCCGGGTTCGCCAAGGCGCGCGCGGCGAACGGCCAGGAGCGCGTGCTGGTCTGCTGCGCCGGCACCGGCAATGCGGTGAAGACCGCCAGCCGATCGAAGGAAGACGGCTCGATCAAGCATTTCCCGCTCGAAGCGTTCAACTGGCTCATCCAGATCAACCTGATCGGTACCTTCCGCTGCGTCGCCAAGTCGGCGGCGGGCATGCTGACGCTCGAGCCGGGTGTCGATGGCGAGCGCGGCGCCATGGTGATGACCGCCTCGGTCGCCGCCGAAGACGGCCAGATCGGTCAGGCCGCCTATTCGGCGTCGAAGGGCGGCGTGGTCGGCATGACGCTGCCGATCGCACGCGACCTGATGGGCGAGGGGATTCGCATCAACACCATCCTGCCCGGCATCTTCGAGACGCCGCTGATGCAGGGTGCGCCGCAGAACGTGAAGGACGCGCTGGCAGCCTCGGTGCCGTTTCCCAAGCGGCTCGGCAATCCGCCCGAATATGCGCAGCTCGCGCTGACGATGATCGAGAACGGTTATTTCAACGGCGAAGACGTCCGCCTCGACGGCGCCATCCGCATGGCGCCGCGCTGAGGGGAGTCGATAATAAGCCCCTCCCCTTCAGGGGAGGGGTTGGGGGTGGGGCAGTGCCTCAAGCCAATCGTCCGTGGATAGAGCCCACCCCAACCCCTCCCCTGAAGGGGAGGGACTAGGAAGAGGAAATCCCATGCCCGGACCCTTGCACGGAATCCGCATCGTCGAACTAGCCGGAATAGGCCCAGGACCATTCTGCGGCATGATGCTCGCGGATCACGGCGCCGAGGTGATCCGCATCGATCGGCCGGGCACCACGCCCAATCCGCGCGACCCGTTGCTCCGGTCGCGGACGACGATGCAGCTCGATCTCAAGTCGGCCGACGACATCGCCAAGCTGCGTGACCTGGTGAAGACGGCCGACGGCCTGATCGAGGGATTCCGCCCCGGCGTCACCGAGCGCCTCGGTATCGGTCCGGATGTCTTGCTCGCCGATAATCCGAAGCTGGTCTATGGCCGGATGACCGGCTGGGGCCAGACCGGCTCCTATGCCGCCGCCGCTGGGCACGACATCAATTATATCGCTTTGTCCGGCGCCCTCGGCGCGATCGGCCGTGCGGGCGACAAGCCGACTCCGCCGATCAATCTGGTCGGCGATTTCGGCGGGGGCGCGATGATGCTGGCGTTCGGCATGGTCAGCGCCTTGCTCGGCGTGAAGAATGGCGCGCCGGGCCAGGTGATCGACTGCGCGATGACCGACGGGTCGGCGCTGCTGATGGCGATGATGTGGGGTTTTCGCGCGCAGGGAATATGGAGTGATACGCGCGGCACCAACATGCTCGACACCGGCGCGCCTTTCTACGACACCTACGAGACCGCGGACGGGGGCTTTGTCGCGATCGGATCGATCGAGCCGCAATTCTATGCGTTGCTTCGTCAGACCCTGGGAATTGCCGGCGACGCGCTGTTCGACGCCCAGTTCGATCGCGCGCAATGGCCGGCGCAAAAGGCGCGGCTGACCGAGATCTTCAAATCCAGGACGCGCGACGAATGGTGCGCCCTGATGGAAGCGACCGACATTTGTTTCGCGCCGGTGCTCGGTTTCGACGAAGCGGTGGCGCATCCGCACAATCGCGAGCGCGGCACGTTCATCGAGTTGGGCGGCGTGGTGCAGCCCGCGCCCGCACCGCGTTATTCGGCGACCCCCTGCGATCCGCCACGCCAGCCCTGAGAACCGGGAGAGGACGATGCCGCATTTCGGCGACTATCAGAACGAGATTTACGGTGCCGGCTTGCGCGGGGTGCTTCCTAAAGTGCCGGTCGATTTTGCAACGCTCGTCCAGCGTGCGACCGCGGCGATGCCGCCGCATGTCTTGAACTATGTTCAGGGTGGGTGCGGCGACGAACGGACGCAGGACCAGAACGCCGCCGCTTTCCATCATTGGGGGATGGTGCCGCGGATGATGGTCGGCACGACCAGCCGCGATCTCTCGACCGACATCTTCGGCCACACATATCGCAGCCCGCTATTCATGAGCCCGATCGGCGTGACGGGTATCTGCAGCCTCGACCAGCATGGCGATATCGCCGCGGCCAAGGCGTCGGCGATGACCGGCGTCCCGATGACCGTCTCGACGCTGGGCAACGATACGCTGGAAGAGGTGGCGAAGCATCTCGGCGATACGCCGGGCTTCTTTCAGCTCTATACTCCGCGCGACAGGGACTTGGCCGAGAGCTTGATCCGCCGGGCCGAGGCAGCTGGCTATCGCGCGCTGGTGGTGACGCTCGATACCTGGGTGACCGGCTGGCGCCCGCGCGACCTCAATGCGGGCAATTTCCCGCAGCTGCGCGGCCACGTCCTGACCAATTATTTCGCCGACCCCGTCTTCCGCAAGCTGCTCGGCAAGGATCCCGCCCAGGCCCTACCCGAAGCGGTGATGCTATGGGGCTCGCTGTTCGCTCGCCCGCTGACCTGGGACGACATGGCGTGGTTCAAGTCGGTCACCAAGATGCCGATCGTGCTCAAAGGCATCTGCCATCCCGAGGACGCGCGCAAAGCCGTAGACATAGGCGCCCACGCGATCTTCTGCTCCAACCATGGCGGGCGCCAAGCCAATGGCGGGATCGCCGCGATCGATATGTTGCCGGGCGTCGTCGAGGCGGCTGGAGACGTGCCCGTATGGTTCGACTCCGGCATCCGCTCGGGCAGCGACGTGATCAAGGCACTGGCGATGGGCGCCCGCGCCGTCGGGGTGGGCCGACCGTTCGTCTATGGTCTGGCGCTTGATGGGGCCGAGGGGGCCGCGCACGTCCTCAAATGCATCTTGGCCGAAGCCGACCTGATGATGGCGGTCAACGGCATGCCGACGCTCGACCATGTCCGAGCGGCTGGGGTGACGCGGCTTTAGCGCCTGGATTCAGCCGCGCGCCCAACCGAGCCGCGTCGCCAGATCGGCTGCTTCGGATTTCCAGTCGATCCCGCAACGTTCGAGCCAGGCATCGTCGAAATAGGTCGACGCATAGCGGTTGCCGTCGTCGCACAGGATGGTGACGATCGATCCCTCCACGCCCGCGGCCGCCATCTCTTCGGCGAGTGTCGCGCACGCCCATAAATTGGTGCCGGTCGATCCGCCGCAGCGTCGGCCAAGGCGTTCGCTCAACAGGCGGGCTGCGGCGATGCTCTGCGCGTCGCTGATAACTTCCATCCGGTCGATCACTTCGGGCACGAACGACGGCTCGACATGCGCACGGCCGATCCCCTCGATCTTGCTGGCGCAGCGATCGAGCTTCTGCACGTCGCGGTCGGCCCAATGGCGATGGAACACCGATCCTTCCGGGTCGGCGACGCAAATCCGCGTCGCGAGCCGGCGGTAGCGGCCATAGCGGCCGATCGTCGCCGAGGTGCCGCCGGTGCCCGCGCCGCACACGATCCAATGCGGGACCGGATGCTGTTCGAGCGCCATCTGGGCGAAGATCGCCTCGGCGATATTGTTGTTGCCGCGCCAGTCGGTCGCGCGCTCGGCGAAGGTGAACTGGTCCATGAAGGCGCCGCCGAGCGCATCGGCGAGCCGTGCGGCCTCGCGGGCGGCTTCCACCGCCTGCTCGACGAAATGCGGCCGGCCGCCATAGAATTCGATCTCGGCGATCTTCTCGGCCGACGTGCCGCGCGGCACCACCGCGATGAAGGGCAGTCCCAACATGCGCGCGAAATAGGCCTCCGACACTGCGGTCGATCCGCTCGATGCCTCGACGATCGTCGTGTCAGGGCCGATCCGCCCGTTGCACAGAGCATAGAGGAACAGCGAGCGCGCCAGGCGATGCTTCAGGCTCCCGGTCGGGTGGCTCGATTCGTCCTTCAGATAGAGCTGGACGCCGGGAAAGCGCGGCAACGGGATTGGGATGAGATGCGTGTCGGCCGAGCGGTTGTAATCGGCTTCGATCAGCCGGACCGCTTCGTCGGCCCAGGCGCGGTCTTGGGGAGGATGATTGGACGTCATGCGCGGGGGGATCGTCGCATGGCGCGCCTACGTCAACCGTCAGCGGGACGATCAGGCCTGCCGCACCACTTCGCCGGTGGCGATCACTTCCCAAACGCCGTCGCCCAGCGGCCGCACCGCTTCGCCGCTGGCGAGCGCCGACCGCCGGGCGCCCGGATAGGTACGTTCGCCGCTCTCGGTCCGGCGCCGTTCGACATGCTGATACTCGATCACGACCAGCGGCGTTCCGTCGTCGCCGACGCAGCGCGTGCGGGAAATCTCTCGCTCCATCTGTCAGACTTGGCGCCCCAAGTTAAGGCCTCGCCCCGAGCATCTTGTCGATCGCGGCGTCGATCGTCGGATGATATCCCTGGCGCGCAGTCGCATAGACCTTGCGCGCGATCGGCAGACCCCAATCGCCCTGCGCCTTTAGCGCCGCATAGACCGGCAGGATCAGCAGACCGCGCCCGACGCTCGGCAGGAATTGTGCGATCGACGGGACCGCGGGATCATAGCGGTTGCCGATCGCCAGCACGAGCCAGGCCGAACGGATATAGGCGTTGCTGGATGCAGAGAGCCCCAGCGACCGATCGAGCTCCGCCAGCCGCTGCGGAGATTGCTTGCGCGGCAGACCATTGAGGAATCGCAGCCATTCCTGCGTCGACCAATGCGATGCATCGACCGAGGCGATCGGCGCACCCGCCGCAACCGATGCCAAGGTCTGGTCGACCTTGGCGAGCGTAGCAGAGCGGACATGGACCGCGTTGTCGGGCAGGCCGGTGCCGTACGCCCATTGGTCGAGTTGCAGCTTCGCTTCGAGCGCCTGATCGCCCTTGATCAGATTGGCGCGCAGATCGGCGAGGAACCCCGCCGTGGTCTGCGGCTGGAAAGCATGGCGATCGAAATAGGACCGCAGATACGCGTCCCAGCCCGCCCGGCCGACGGTATACTCGATCGTCCGCAGGAAGGTCGAACCCTTGGTGTAATCGAGCTCGCCATACACGCCTTCGGGATCGCCATGCAGCCGCGTCGCCTTGGCATCGGGCGCCGCCTTCAGGTCGCGCTGGAGGTCGTCCCACGACAGGTCGGCAAGTGTCGCGGCGCGCTCCTTGCCATAGAGCGCCTCGTCGATCCGGTTCTCGAAATAGGTCGTGAACCCCTCGTTGAGCCACGAATCCGACCAGGTCGCGTTGGTGACCAGATTGCCCGACCAGCTATGCGCCAGTTCGTGGGCGATGACGTCGACGTTCGACTTGTCGCCGGTAATGATCGTCGGCGTGGCGAAAGTGAGCGTCGGGTTTTCCATCCCGCCGAACGGGAAGGAGGGCGGCAGCACCAGGACGTCGTAGCGGCCCCAGCGATACTTGCCGTAAAGGCTTTCGGCGGCGGTCACCATCTTGCCGGTGTCGGACAATTCCGCCGCATCCTTCGCCAGCACGCTCGGTTCGCTGTAGATTCCGGAGCGCGCGTCGATCGCCTGGAAGCGGAGGTCGCCGACCGCCAGCGCGATCAGATAGGGCGGGACATTATGGTCCATGCGGAAGCGATAGCTGTGCCAGCCGCGCGCCGCGGGGATGCCGGCGGGAGTCAGCCGCTCGGCGCTCATCGTCGCGACCAGGTCGGACGGCACGGTGATTTTGGCCGACCAGCTCTGGCGGATGCCCGGACTGTCCTGGGTGGGAATCCAGCTGCGATTGTTGATGCTCTCGCCCTGGCTGTAGAGATAGGGCTTTGTCTTGCCTGCGGTCAGCGCCGGCGCCAGCCAGCCGAGTGCGCGCGCCTTGGGATCGGAGCGATAGGTGATGACGATCCGCCGCGCGGCGCCGATCTTGATCGTCAGCGGCGCGCCTTTGTAATCGTCGCTCGTGCCGACCGACCATTTGAGCGGCCGCCCGTGCGCATCGGTGATCCGCGAGATGACGAGGTCCTTGTCGTCGAGGACGATCTCGCGCGCGCCGGGCCGGGCCAGGATGTCGAGTGTCGCGGTGCCGCGCATGACGTGCGCTTTGAAATCGGCGGTCAGGTCGAGGTCGACATGCGTGACGCGGGCGATCTCCGGCCTCGCATAGCTGAGCACGTCCTTTGCATCCGGGCTGGTCAGGATCGGCGAGGGCGCGTCCGGCGTGGCAATCGCGGTGGGCGCGACTGACGCAGACGCGATCAACAAGGTCGAGGTGATGAAAGGACGGCGCATCGCGGACTTCCCGGTATGGTGAACAGAGCTGCGCTCTCCACCAATCCGCTATTGGTTACAAGGCGACGGGTAACCCAGCCGCCATTCAACCCAAGGTGAGAAGCAGCCGTTCGCACGCCGATTGCGGAAGGCGCGCGGACAAGGCGCGTGCTCGGGACAGATGCAGCGCTCGCTGGGCGGCGTCGGAGAGCGTCACCGCGATGTCGCGCTCTTGCGCGATCTCACAGCGCAGGCGGCGTTCGCAATCGAAGAATAACGGCGCGTCGCCGCGATCGAAGCCGGACATGCCGAGCACAACGCGCGGATCGCGGATCGGATGCATGTCGCATGCGGACTGTCGAAGAATGGCGCGCCCGGCAGGACTCGAACCTGCAACTCCAAGCTTAGAAGGCTCGTGCTCTATCCAGTTGAACTACGGGCGCCCGAATCCCGACTAGGGCGTTTGCGCGCGACCGGCAACGCCCTCAACGCGGATTGCGGGCGAACCGAACCTTGATCATAACGGCCGGCATGACCGAGGGGGAATCGACCGCGCCGCGCGCCGTGACGGCCAACACCGTCCACCATTTCCGTTATTACGACTTCGTCATGGCGGCGTTCGTCGCGATCCTGTTGCTGTCCAATGTGCTGGGCGCGGGCAAGGTGGCGCAGGTCTGGTTGCCAGGGATCGGCTATTGGCCGTTCGGTGCCGGGATCCTGTTCTTTCCGATCTCCTATGTGATCGGCGACGTCCTGACCGAGGTCTATGGTTATGCCCGCGCGCGCCGCGTGATCTGGGCTGGCTTCGGCGCGGTTCTGTTCATGGCGTTCATGAGCTGGGTCGTGGTCGCGTTGCCGCCCGCGCCCGACTGGACCAACCAAGGCGCATACGAGACGATCTTCGGCCAGGTGCCGCGGATTGTGCTCGCCAGCTGCGCCGCCTTTTGGGCGGGCGAGTTCGTCAATTCGTTCGTGCTCGCCAAGATGAAGATCATGACGCGCGGCAGGCATCTCTGGACCCGGACGATCGGCTCGACCATCGCGGGGGAGGGGGTCGACAGCCTGATCTTCTATCCGCTCGCCTTTCTCGGCGCGGAAGGGTGGACGACGCACCTCGTCATCACCGTGCTGTTCACCCAATGGTTCCTCAAAGTGGCGTGGGAAGTGCTGCTGACGCCGGTCACCTATATCGTCGTCGGCGCACTGAAGCGTGCCGAGGGAGTCGATGTGTTCGACGAAGGCACCGACTTTTCGCCCTTCAAGGCGAAGGTCTGACCCTCAGGCCGAGACCAGCTCCATCAGCCCCTCGAAAAGCCGGCGGCCGTCGTCGCCACCATGCGCTGCCTCGATCTTGCGTTCGGGGTGCGGCATCAGGCCGAGCACGTTGCCTGCGGCGTTGAGCACGCCGGCGATGTGGCGCGCCGATCCGTTGACATTGCCGGTGTAGCGGAAGGCGACGCGGCCTTCGCCTTCGAGCCGGTCGAGCGTCTCGGCATCGGCGGTGTAATTGCCGTCATGATGCGCGACCGGGATCAGGATCGTCTCACCCGCGGCATAGCGGCTGGTGAACACCGATTGCGCGTTGTCGACTGACAGTTCGACGTCGCGGCAGACGAAATTGAGGCCGGCATTGCGCATCAGCGCGCCAGGCAGCAGCCCCGCTTCGGTCAGCACCTGAAAGCCGTTGCATACGCCCAGCACCGGCACGCCGCGCTCGGCGGCGTCGATCACCGCGCGCATCACCGGCGACCGTGCCGCCATCGCGCCCGACCGCAGATAGTCGCCGTACGAAAACCCGCCCGGAAGCGCGATCAGATCGGTGCCGGCGGGGAGTTCGGTCTCGCCATGCCACACCATGTTGGGCTTGCGCCCCATGATCGACTCGATCGCCACCGCGAGGTCGCGATCGCAATTGGAGCCGGGGAAAACGACGACCGCGGCAGTCATCGCTCGATCCGGTAGTTTTCGATCACCGTATTGGCGATCAGCTTGCGGCACATGCCGTCGAGCTCTTCGTCGGTCACCGAGTCGGCGACATCGAGCTCGATCACCTTGCCGGCGCGCACGTCGTTGATGCCGCCAAATCCCAAGCTCTCGAGCGACTTGTGGATCGCCTTGCCTTGCGGGTCGAGCACTCCCGGCTTGAGGGTGACGACGATGCGAACCTTCATGGAGCGGCGCTTTCCTGGCTGAAACGGAGTCGGCGCCCCTATGGCCGCGCCTGCGGTTCGCCGCAAGTTTTACGCTTCGTTTACCCGCGAAGCGCAGCGTTTCACCCAGTGCGCGACTCGCTGGGGCGTCGCGCTTGCCTGATTAGGGGGTTCGGACATGGCCGGACTGGCAATGGTGATGTTCATCGCGCTGTTCACCTTCGGTGGACAGTATTTCGGCTGGACCGACCCCGGCGGGTGGATTCAGCTGTCGCTGGTGTCGTCGTTCATCTTCGGAATCATCTGCGGATTCCGGGTCAAGGATTAAGCGCGCAAGGGCCGACGCCGGCCTGCCGGTGCTTATTTGCCCCGGTTCTGGCGATGCGTTTCTAGGTCTAGCACCGCGCCGTCTGCGCCTTCGGGCAACAGACCCAGCCGCCGCGCGACTTCCTGATAGGCCTCGACTTCGCCGCCCAGGTCGCGGCGGAACCGGTCCTTGTCGAGCTTCTCGTTGGTTGCGATGTCCCACAACCGGCAACCATCGGGGCTGATCTCGTCCGCCAGGATGATGCGGCTATAGTCATTGTCCCAGATCCGCCCGAATTCGAGCTTGAAGTCGACCAGGCGGATGCCGATCGCCGCGAACAAGCCACACAGGAAATCGTTGGTGCGGATTGCCAGGTCGGCGATGTCGTGCATCTCTTCCTGGCTTGCCCAGCCGAATGCCGCGATATGCTCGTCGGTGATCATCGGATCGCCGAGCGCGTCGTCCTTGTAATAATATTCGATGATCGTGCGCGGCAGCTGAACGCCTTCCTCGATCCCCAACCGCTTCGACAGCGAGCCGGCGGCGACATTGCGCACCACCACTTCGATCGGCACGATCTCGACCTGGCGGATCAGTTGTTCGCGCATGTTCAGGCGGCGGATGAAGTGCGTCGGTACCCCGATCATCCCGAGCAAGGTGAAGATATGCTCGGAAATCCGGTTGTTGAGCACGCCCTTTCCGCTGATCGTGCCCTTTTTCTGCGCGTTGAACGCGGTCGCGTCGTCCTTGAAATACTGGATCAGCGTGCCCGGTTCGGGACCCTCATAGAGGATCTTCGCTTTGCCTTCGTAGATCTGGCGGCGGCGTGCCATATTCGGCGCATACCTTTGTAAAATGAGCGCCCCGGCAACGCGGAATGGCGCGCCGGGGCGGGAAGCGATGGCCTATACCGGAACGACTGCTCCGGTGCAATCAGCCCTCGGTCGGCGGAGCGGCGCGGCGTGCCAAAATGTAAGGCCACGATCAGCTCGTCAGCGGACGTGGCGGTATTCGCGTGAGGGATGGCAGGGGCCTGCCGGCGTGGGCCACCTATCGTTGCAGTTTATCGGTCGTCAGCGCGTCTTCATCATCGTGGTTGCCAGTTCGGTGCCCGCCTTGCGGTCCTTCGTCGCGTCGACAGCGGCGATCAGCGCACTACGCTGGCGCCGGACACTGGCCATGGCGACCGATCGGCAACGATCGTTGGGAAGGATGCCGGTCCGCGGTGCGGCATCGGCGACGGCGCATACCTGATCGATCGCCATGCGCAGCCGGCGGTCGAGGGCACGGCGGCCCGAAGTTGTCGAGAGATCGAGGTCAGCGGTCTTGACGCGCGCCGTCGGAGGAGCCGGCTTGTCGCGGGCAAATGCGGGGAGTGCGGCGACCAGTAGAGCCGTCATCAGCAAGGGCTTGAACATCACATTCTCCTGTCCGTCGCCGGGGGATGGCGACGAAGCCGATATGAAGCGGGGTGCGGCGCAGCTCCAATCGAACGTTGAGAACGAGCCATAAATATGTTTTATGTCTGCGATGGTTTCCATTCCGCCTCTAGGCGCCGTTCGCGTGTTCGAAGCCGCGGCGCGGCTCGGCAATTTCACGCGGGCTGCCGAAGAGCTGGGTACTACCCAGGCGGCGGTGAGTTATCAGATCAAGGTGATTGAGGAGCGGGTCGGCGCGCCGCTGTTCGCGCGCAAGGGGCGCGGGGTCGAACTGACCGAACTCGGCCAATTGATCGCGCCGCAAGTGACCAGCGCGTTCGAGAAGCTCGACGAGGCATTTCGCGCCGCGCGTAGCGATAACGAGGCGATGCTGACGGTCAGCGCGCCGTCGACCTTCGCGACCAATTGGCTGTCGTCGCGCATCGGCGCGTTTCAGCTTGCGCGGCCCGATCTGGCGGTGCGGCTTCGTGTGTCGGACGCGCTGACCGAGTTCGATCGCGGCGAGATCGACGTCGCGATCCGCGGCGCGCCCGCTCCGTGGCCGGGGCTGGAAGCGGACTTTTTGATGCGGATGCCATTCACGCCCCTCGCTAGCCCGACGCTTCTCGCTGCCCATCCGCCGGTCGAAACGATCGACGACTTGCTGGCGCTGCCTAGGCTGTCGCCGGGGGATGGCTGGTGGCGATTGTGGCTGGAAAGCGTGCTGGGGGAGCAGCGCGGCGTGCCGCCGGCGAGCGTCCAACTCGAATCGCAAGTGCTGCAGGGTCAGGCCGCGATCGCGGGGCACGGCGTCGCGGTCCTTAGCCCGCCCATGTGGCAGTTGGCGATCGACACCGGCCAGCTCGTCCAGCCGATCAAGCGCGTCGCTTATTGGCGTAACAGCTTCTGGCTGGTCTATCCGGCGCATCGCAAGCGGCAACGCAAGGTCGCCGCGTTCCGTACGTGGCTGCTCGCCGAACTCGCCGCGTCGCTCCATGACGACCCGTTCGGCGCGTTGGTTCGCCCGCCAGCCGTCTAACGATTAGCCCGTGAACGCGGCGGCGATCAGCCGCTTCGTGACCGTCCAGGCCTTGGTACCGGGCGTCACCAATTCGACATGGCCAGTATCCGGCACGGTGTGCAGGACTGCTTCCGTACCGGCTTTTTCGGCATAATCCGTCGCCAGTCGATAGGGGACGATGCGATCCTCACGGCCGTTGACCAGATCGTGGCGCACGTCGATCGGCAAGAGCGGCGGAATCGAGGTGTCGGCATAGACGTCGCGCCCGTCGCTGCCCGGGACGCCGACAAGTTCGCGGATGACGTCGATGCCGCAGCCATTGTCGGGGCTGGCTGCCACCGCTTCGAGATCGGGCAGCGCGCCGCAGGCGACGACATGCGAGATCGCCAGGGGGGTCGCGCACCAGAGCGGGCTGTCGGACGACAGTCGCCGCCGCGCCGCCAGCCACAATGCCAGATGGCCGCCCGCAGAATGGCCGGTGGCGACGACGCGGCGCAGGTCAAGCCCGTATTTGGGAGCATAGCCGCGCAACGCGTCGGCCGCTGCCGCGGCGTCGCGAAAGGTGCCGGGATAGCCGCCGCCGGGACGGTCGACGCCGCGATAATCCACGTTCCACACCGCGAAACCATCGCGGCGCAGATCCTCCGCCACCCAGTTCATAAGCGTGCGGTCGGCGATGCTTGTCGTCCAGCATCCGCCATGGACCATCAGCACGGTGGGGAAGGGGCCGGCACCGTCTGGCAACCACAAATCGACGCGTTGCCAGGGATCGTCGCCATAGGCGATCGCCGCCTGCGGCTCGGGGCGCGGGCGCGCGGTCAGGTCTGCCCAGGTCAGCGGCACAAAATCGTCGCTCATGTGAAGGGAAAAGACCGGCGGCGCTCGGAAGGCAAGAAGGAAGCGGATCCTGCCGTCCGAATGGCGCCGCCGGAGAGGCGCAAGTCTGGCAAAGGGGGCCGGGCGCGCTTGGGGGCACGCGTCCCGGCCCGGGGGCTGTCGCTCTTCACCGCAGCCCGGAGATGCGGACCTTGCGCCAAACGCGGCGCCATGGCGCATCGAATTGCGCCCGGTTAAGCGCTTCGAAACTGTCGCTGACCTTCGTGGCGATAGTGTTGCTCAGCTTATCGACATCCGCTGTCAGGCGGTGTTTGTTCGCGGCCCAGTCGCCGCTCAGGAAATCATCGCGCATTGCCGAGTCCTCCTTATTAAATCCGGCGTTGGTGACGATTTGGATATGCTCGCATCCGCACGGCCGCGCCAACAAATCGTTGGACATGATCGACAAGCCATGCTTATCAAGTCGCCATGCGCCGCCTGCCGCCCCTTGCCGCCGTTCGCGTATTCGAAGCCGCCGCGAGGCACGAGAATTTTACTGCGGCCGCGAATGAGCTCGGCATGACCCAGGCGGCGGTAAGCTATCAGGTCAAGTTGCTCGAGGAACGGCTCGGTGCGCCTTTGTTCCGCCGCGAAAAGCGGCGCGTGGTGCTAACCGATGCGGGCCGCAAGGCGGCTCCTCAGATCACCCGCGCCTTCGACGCGATGGACGCCGCATTCGGCGCAATCCGCGCCGACGACGCGGCGGTGCTGACCGTGTCGACCTCGAACACCTTCGCCAATACCTGGCTCGCGTGGCGGCTCGGCAGTTTCCAGATGAACCATCCGGAAATGGCGGTGCGCCTGCTGACCAGCGATGCGCTGGCTGACTTCGTCAGCGACGATGTCGATGTCGCCATCCGCGCCGGCCTGGGCGGATGGGACGGCTTGCACGAGGAACTGCTTGTGCGGATCGACTTCACGCCGATGTGCTCGCCCGGATTCCTGCGACGACACGGGCCGTTCACGGTCGAGGACATGCTGCGCATTCCGCAGATCAGCCCGCACGATCCGTGGTGGCCGTTCTGGCTGCGCGAGGCGGGAGTCGAAGTCCCGGAGGGCCCGCCACGCGTCGGCGTCCGCCTCGACAGCCAGGCGCATGAGGGCCATGCCGCGATGGCGGGGCAGGGAATGGCGATGCTGACGCCCTTTTTCTGGCGCAACGACTTGGCCGAAGGACGATTGGTGCGGCCGTTCGATCAGGTCTCGACCCGCGGTTATGCCTATTGGCTATGCTATCCCGAAGCGCGGCGCGGCGTCGCCAAGATCCGCCGTTTCCGGGAATGGCTGCTCGACGAACTCGCACGCGATATGCCGAGTCCGGTCTGACCGCGTCGCTCCGGGGTGCATGTCGCATTCCGCCAATACGGTCGGGACCGGGCGGCCTATCTCTCCGAGGGTCGAGAGCCGCTCTCCGCTCCCGGAGTGCGCTCTCGCCTTGCAGGGAGGATGGCATGGCCGATCTCGTGAAACCTGCGCTGGCGGCGGCGGTATCGATGCTGGGCCTGTCGCTGGGCGTAACCGATGCCGCGGCGCAAAAGCAGCCCGGCGTACCGACGGGCGAGACGCAAGGCGTCCTGATCGGGCTGGACAAGCCGGACAGCACCCAGATCAAGAGCGAGCAACTCAAGGTGCAGGCGCCGGCGAGTAATCAGTGGAAGTCGCCCTCGAGCACCCAGATCAAGGGCGAAGGCCCGGTCAGCACGCAGTTGAAGTCTCCGTCGAGCAATCAATGGAAAGCGCCGTCCAGCAACCAGATCAAATGGTAGTAATCTCCCCTCCCGCTTGCGGGAGGGGCTGGGGGAGGGCCTGTTCCTGGTCATCGATCGCTCGACACTCCCTCCCCTAACCCTCCCACAAGTGGGAGGGGGATTGCGATCCGCGGAACTCCCATCGGTCGTCAGTTTTTCGGTGCGCCAATCAGTGCGGTGTGCGCGACGCGGGCCGCCATGCGGCGATCCACACGCGCGCCGGGCACACCGATCGATCCTTCGCGCATGATCCGTTGCGTAACGTATTCCAGTTCGTCCGGTCGCGGCGCACGATCCTGGGCGATGCAAGCGGCAAGCACGGGGTAAAGCGGCGGAGCTTGCACGAACATTCAGCTGCTCAGGAGATCGTCGACGTCCCGGCGTTGCCGTTCGATCCACGCCACGCGCCAGGCGCGGCCTTCGACCCAGAAGGGAATGGCGGCCAGCAGCGCGAATACCAAGGTCATGCGCAGGAAGTCGCTGCGGGGCAGCATATTGGCCGCCCACAAGATGACGGGCACGACGACGATCGGAGGGCCCCAGGCGGGGTGGCGGATCAGCCGGAACGCGTGCCACAGGAACCAGCACAGCAGGATCGCAGCGGCGACGCTGCCGACGATCAGGCCTATCGATTCGGCGATCACCAGCAAGATCCGCATCCTATCCTCCTGATCGGAATTTATATCGTATTACGATACAAATCAAGGATGCCATCAGGCGATCGTGTCGAGCAATTGTTTCAGCGTCGGCCGCATCCGGACGATCTCGTCGCGATGCACCGCCGATAGGCGTTCGAGGATCTCGCGCGCCTTTGGCGTCAGTTCCAACAAGGCCTGGCGGCCGTCATGCGGCGATGGCCGGCGCGCGATCAGGCCCAGCGTTTCCAGCCGCAAGATGAGCCCCGACGCACTGTGCGGCTTCACGAACAGCCGTTCGGCGACATAGCCGATGCTGACCGGACGCGATGCCGCGCCGCGAATGGTCAGCAGCACCTGATGCTGTTGGGGCGTCAGGCCGAAATCGGCTGCCCGCTCTTCGCTGAACGCCTGGAACTGGCGCAAGGTACGGCGAAAATCGGCCAACGCGGCATATTCGGCGTCGGTCAATTCGTGGCCGCTCGGCATGTTTCGTCATCCTCGATTGAACTATGTCGCGCCGCGATATAGTTGCGCGGCGTTTCCCTACAAAAACAGGACGCCATGTCACTCCATTTCACGTCCGCCGACAAGGCGCGTCCGCTCGGCGATCACAGCGCGGATCTGCGCATGATCATGCTGACCGCCGCGGCTATCCCGGTCGGGATCGGCGCCGCGCTGGGCGCATGGCTGTTGATTCGTTTGATCGCGATTGCGACCAATCTGTTCTGGTTCGGCCGATTGTCGGCAAGCCCGACGGATATCACCAGCGCGCATCTCGGCCTGCTGACGGTGGCGATCCCCGCGATCGGTGGGTTGCTGATTGGGCTGATGGCACGGTTCGGGTCGGAGAAGATCAAGGGGCATGGCATCCCCGAAGCGATCGAGGCGATCCTTTATGGTGAAAGCCGATTGTCGCTGAAGGTCGCGTTGCTCAAACCATTGTCCTCGGCGATCTCGATCGGCAGCGGTGGTCCGTTCGGCGCCGAGGGGCCGATCATCATGACCGGCGGCGCGATCGGGTCGTTGTTCGCGCAGCGTTTCCGGCTGAGCGCGGCCGAACGCAAGACGCTCCTGGTGGCGGGCGCCGCTGCCGGCATGACCGGCATTTTCGGCACGCCCTTGGCGGCGATCCTGCTGGCGATCGAGGTGTTGTTGTTCGAGTGGAAACCGCGCAGCTTCGTGCCGGTGGTGACCGCGGTGCTGGTGTCGTTCGCCTGCCGTCCGATGCTGCTCGGTTCGGGCGCGCTCTTCCCGTTTCCGGCGGTGGCGCTCGACTGGTGGCAGGCGGCGTCCGGATCGCTCATTACCGGAATCCTGGCGGGGTTCGAGGCGGCGTTATTGTCGGTCGCGCTGTATAAGGTCGAGGATCTGTTCCACCGCCTGCCGGTGCATTGGTTCTGGTGGCCCGCGCTCGGCGGAATCGTCGTCGGGCTGGGCGGCCTGATCGACGCGCATGTCCTCGGTGCCGGCTATTCGAATATTCAGGCCTTGCTCGACGGATCGATGACCTTGCGCGTCGTGCTCGCCTTGCTCGTGGTGAAAGCGATCGTCTGGCTGATCGCGCTGGGATCCGGGACGTCGGGGGGCGTGCTCGCGCCGTTGTTGATCCTCGGCGGAGCGCTCGGGGTAGCGCTCGGCCAATTCCTGCCCGGACCGGCCGGCTTCTGGGCGATGGCGGGGATGGCCGGGATCATGAGCGGTGCGATGCGCGCGCCGCTGACCGGCGCCTTCTTCGCGGTCGAGGTGACCGGGCATTTCACCGATCTGCCGGCGATGACCGCGGCGTCGGTCGGGGCCTATGCGGTCAGCGTGCTGATCATGCGCCGCTCGATTCTGACCGAGAAGATCGCGCGCCGCGGGCGTCACATCCTGCAGGAATATACGGTCGATCCGCTCGATTTCCTCCAGGCCGAGCAGGTCATGACGCCCCAACCCGAGACGTTGCCGGGCGACATGCCGATCCGCGACGTCGTCGCTTTCTTCGCCGATCATGCGATGCACCGTTCGTACCCGGTGGTGGGGAAGGACGACCGGCTGCTCGGGTTGGTGTCGCGCTCCGACGCCTTGCGCTGGCAGGCCGAGCGCGGTCGGGACGATACGCCGCTCGCCGAGGAATTGTCCGACGCCTCGCAACCGATGGCCTATCGTCACTCGCCGATCGGAGAGGTCGCCGACCTGATGGTCGAAACCGGAATCGGCCGCGTCCCCATCGTCGATCCGGACACCGGCAAGGTCGTCGGCATCCTGTCACGCCACGATCTGCTCAAGGCACGTGGCGAGCGCCGGCGCGCGGAATTCGAGCGCGAGCGGGGCGGGGCGTCCGGCTGAGGCGTGGCGGGGTGATCCACACCTTCTTCGTTCCCGATATTTCCTCCCGGGCAAATAGGCTCTAACCGCTTTCGGATGGCATCAGAGACGACCGACCTCCCCGAGAATCCCGAAGTGGGCGTGCTCGACGCACCGTTCGATAGCGCGCTCAGCGAACGCTACCTGGTCTATGCGCTGTCGACGATCACTGCGCGGTCGTTGCCCGACGTCCGTGACGGGCTGAAGCCGGTGCATCGCCGCCTGCTCTGGGCGATGCGGACGCTCAAGATGGATCCCAACAGCGCCTACAAGAAGTCGGCGCGCGTGGTCGGCGACGTCATCGGCAAATATCATCCGCATGGCGATGCCTCGGTCTATGACGCGATGGTCCGCCTCGCGCAGGATTTCTCGCTGCGCTACCCGCTCGTCGACGGCCAGGGCAATTTCGGCAATATCGATGGCGATAACGCCGCAGCCTACCGTTACACCGAAGCGCGGCTGACTCAGGTAGCGACCGACCTGATGGACGGGCTCGACGAGGATGCCGTCGGCTATCGGCCGACCTATAATGGCGAGGACCAGGAACCCGAGCTGATGCCGGGCGCGTTCCCCAATCTGCTCGCCAATGGCGCGGCCGGGATCGCGGTTGGCATGGCGACAAGTATTCCGCCGCACAATGCCGCCGAGTTGCTCGATGCGTCGATCGCGCTGATCGACAATCCGAACGCCAACGTGCTCGATTACGTGAAGGGCCCCGATTTGCCGACCGGGGGCGCCATCGTCGACAGCCCGGCGGCGATCGCGGAAGCCTATGCGACCGGTCGCGGCTCGTTCCGCACGCGCGCCAAGATCGAGCGCGTCAACGAAAAGGGCGGCGGCTGGCACCTCGTCGTGACCGAAATCCCTTACGGCGTGTCCAAGGGCAAGTTGATCGAGGGCATCGCCGATCTGGTCAACGACAAGCGCCTGCCGATCCTGGCCGATGTGCGCGACGAATCCGCCGAGGATTTGCGGATCGTACTCGAGCCGCGCAGCCGCACGGTCGATTCTGATACGCTGACCGAAAGCCTGTATCGGCTGTCCGATCTCGAAACGCGCATCCCGCTCAACTTGAACGTGCTCGACGCGACGCGGACGCCGCGCGTGATGAGCCTCAAGGAAGCGCTGCAATCCTGGATCGACCACCAATTCATCGTGTTGCGCCGCCGCTCGCAGCACCGGCTCGACAAGATTGCCGATCGGCTCGAACTGCTCGACGGCTATATCATCGCCTATCTCAACCTCGACCGCGTGATCGAGATCATCCGCACCGAGGACGAACCCAAGCCGGTGATGATCGCCGAGTTCGAGCTAACCGACCGCCAGGCCGAAGCCATCCTCAACATGCGGTTGCGCAGCTTGCGCAAGCTCGAGGAAATGGAACTGCGCAAGGAGCGCGAGGGGCTCGAGAAAGAGAAGGGCGAACTCGAACTATTGTTGTCGAGCGACGCCCGCCAGCGCACGCGCCTGAAGCGCGATCTCGGCAAGGTGCGCGACCGCTATGGCCCCGAGACCGCGCTCGGCCGTCGCCGCACGTTGATCGAGGAAGCGGCGCCGGCGCGCGAGATCCCGCTGGAGGCGATGATCGAGCGCGAGCCGATCACCGTGATCCTGTCCCAGCGCGGCTGGATCCGGGCGATGAAGGGGCATGTCGAGCTCGCCTCCGCCGACGCGATGAAGTTCAAGGAAGGCGACGGTCCGCGCTTCGCGTTCCATGCGCAGACCACCGATAAGTTGCTGCTCGCCGCCGAAACGGGACGCTTCTACACGCTCGCCGCCGACAAGCTTCCCGGCGGGCGCGGCTTCGGCGAACCGGTGCGGCTGATGATCGACCTCGACGGCGAGGTCGGGATCGCGGCGTTGTTGCGCGCGAGCGAAGCCGAGAAATTGCTGGTCGCGGCGTCCGATGGACGCGGCTTCGTGCTCAAGGCGACCGACGCGATCGCCGAGACGCGCAAGGGCAAGGCGGTGGTGACGCCGCGCGCCGGCGCCAAGCTCAAGATCGTCCGGCCGATCGCCGGGGAGGACGATTATGTCGCGGCGATCGGCGACAACCGCAAGATGCTGGTCTTTCCCTTGTCGGAAGTCGCCGAACTGGCCAAGGGGCAGGGCGTGCAGTTGCAGCGCTATCGCGACGGCGGGCTGTCGGATGCGATCACCTTCAAATTCGCCGAAGGACTGAGTTGGGCGATGGGCGGCGAAAGTGGCCGGACGCGGACCGAAACCGACTTGCAGCCGTGGCGTACCGCGCGCGGTGCCGCCGGTCGAATGCCGCCGACCGGATTCCCACGCGACAATCGGTTCTGACAGCTATGCCCGCCGCATTGCGGGCAGCGTGCAAGTTACTGAAAGCCGGGGACGCTTCAGTGCGCCTTAACCAATCCGCCGTAAGCGGGTTGCGATGGCGCTCGGACTGTCTCGCGCGAAGGTCGCTAAAACCGTGCCCGCTGACTTGGCGGCGGCGGCATTGCGCCCCGATGAGATCGAACGGATCGCGACGTCCATTGAGCTGATCCCGGTGCCCCTGGCGCTGGTCGGCCAACCGAATGGCGACATTGTCGTCGGCGCCGTCAATCGTGCGTTCCGCGTCGCGGGGCTGGGCAATGTCGGGCGCGAATCCCCGTTGCTCGACGCGCTGGGCCAGCGCATCGGCGCTTTTCTCTCGGGCGAAACGGGGCAAGAAGATTTTGCCTGGGAATTCGGCGACGCGGTCGATTGCCGTCATTTCCGCGTCACCCTGGCGCGACGTTCGCCAGCCTCGTCTTATTGCTTCGTCACCCTGGTCGACCATACCGGCGAATTACGGACCGCGCGCAATCTGCGCCGCGAGATGATCACCGACAGCCTGACCGGCCTGCCCAATCGCAGCGGCTTCAGCGAATCGCTCGAGGAACGGATCGCTGAAGGCAGCGGCGCGCGCTATGCGGTGTTGATCATCGATCTCGACCGGTTCAGCCGGGTCAACGCCTGCCTGGGATCGATGGCCGGCGACGAATTGCTCATCACGCTGGCGCGCCGCCTCAAGGGCGCGTTGCGGGCGTCGGACATGCTGGCGCGAACCGGCGGCGACGAATTTGGTATCCTGCTCGCGCTCGAAGAGAGCGAAGCCGAGGCGGAACAGGTCGTCCGTCGGATCCAGGACACACTGGCAACGCCATTCCGCATGTCGGATTTCGAGATCCGCGTGTCCTGCTCGATCGGCATTGCCTTCGGATCGGACGCCGTGGAGGATTCCGAAGACCTGATCCGCCACGCTCATTTTGCGGTCAAACGCTCCAAGACTTCCGGCCAGGCCGAATATTATCAGACCCAGGCGCTCGACATCGCGCGTGAGCAATTCGGGATCGAAACGGAGCTGCGGCGCGCGATCGAGAATGGCGCGATGCGGCTGACCTATCATCCGATCTGCGACCTCGCGACCGGACGGGTCGTAGCGTTCGAATCGCTCGCCCGCTGGACCGATGAGCATGGTCACGAACATTCGCCGGCGGATTTCATTCCGGTCGCCGAGGAATCGGGGCTGATCGTTCCGCTCGGTCGCTGGGCGATCGACGAGGCCGCGCGGACACTGCGGTCCTGGGATATTCGCGCCGGCGGCGACAGTGACGTGCGCGTCGCGGTCAATTTGTCCGCAATCCAGCTGCAGCGCGACGACATCGCACCGGTCGTCGAAGGCGCGCTGCAGCGCAATCGGCTGGCCGGCAGCCGCTTCACGCTCGAACTGACCGAAAGCGCGCTGATTTCCGATCCGGAGCGTGTCGCCGAGACCATGCATCAGCTCAAGAGCCTGGGCGCGACCCTGGCGATGGACGATTTCGGCACGGGCTATTCGAACCTGGCCTATCTCCAGAAACTGCCGATCGACGTGCTCAAGATGGACCGCAGTTTCGTCACCGGAATGCTCGCCGACCGCGACAAGGTGGCGATCGTCCGCGCGATCCTCAGCCTGGCCCAGGCGCTTGGCAAGGAAACCACCGCGGAAGGGATCGAAACCAACGAACTGGCCCAGACCTTGGCGGCCTTGGGTTGCACCTATGGCCAGGGATTCGTCTACGCCAAGCCGCTCGAAGCCGACGAAGCCTACGACTATCTCATCGCGTCCAGGGCGTGAGAGTCTGTTTGAAAACGCGCTGGTGCGGCCTCAAAACTCGCTCTTTCGCGAGTTTTCAAACAGACTCTGAGCGACCTCTTCATCGGTGATCGTCGCGACGCGCGCGACGTCGGGGAATTGCTCTGCGATCCAACGATCCTCGATAGCCCGCAAAGTCTTCGCCACATCGGGTCCGGCTTTCAGCCCCTTGGCGACCAGTTGGCCGCCCGACATTGGCAGCTTCGGACGCGGCCAGTCGCTTATCGCGGCGGCATCGCCGCCCGACAGCAACAGCCGGTCGATGGCGAGCTCGGTGCCTAACCGATAGGCCAGCGCGTGCGGGTCGGCATCGACCGGTAGCGTCGCGCTTTCCAGCCGTTGGCGTTGCTTGTTGGAGAGCTTCAGCCGCGCGCCGACGCTCGCCGCGACGACAGGATCGGCGGGCAACAACGCGGCTAGCCGGCGGATCGGATCGGGCGCGATCCCCGCATCGGCTTCTCGTCTCGCCAGATCGGCGAGATGCACGACATCGGCGATTTCGGGCAAGACGGGAACCAATACGCCGCGCGCGATCATCAGCGCGACGATTTCGACCGCGCGCGGCGCCACGAGCAGGCGCAGCAATTCGTTGGCGATGCGTTCGCGCGAAAGCGCCATCAGGTCGTTGGCGCGCTCGGTACAGGCCTGCAACCCGTCCGGGTCGGCAATGTCGCCGAACCGCGCGAGGAAGCGAAAGAAGCGCAGGATGCGCAGATGATCCTCGGCGATGCGGCGATAAGGGTCGCCGATGAAGCGAACGTGGCGCGCTTCGAGATCGGCGATGCCGCCGAAATAATCGTGGATCTCGCCGGTCTGCGGATCGGCATAGAGCGCATTGATCGTGAAATCGCGGCGTGCCGCATCCTCGCGCCAATCGTCGGTAAACGCCACCGTCGCGCGCCGGCCGTCGGTAGTGACGTCGCGGCGCAAGGTAGTGACCTCATACACCTCGTCGCTCGACACCGCGGTGATGGTGCCATGGTCGATACCGGTCGGAACCGCCTTGATGCCGGCCGCTTCGAGCAGATCGATCACCGCCCGAGGATCGTGAGGCGTTGCGATGTCGATGTCCGACGTTTCGATTCCCAACAGGGTGTCGCGCACCGCTCCGCCGACAATCCGCGCATTCCCGGCGCCCAACACGGACACCAGCCGGGCCAGGCCGTGACGATTTCGCCAGTCCGCGGGCGGAAGGAAGGTCATGCCGCCCATCGCAACCGCCGTGACAGATTGACCAGCATGGCCGCCGTCGCTCCCCAGATGCGGCGTTCGCCCCAGCGGATTTCGTAGAAATAGCGCGTTCGGCCCTGCCACTCGGCGCTGGCGCGAAGCTGGTTGGCGGGATCGAGCACGAAGGCGAGCGGGACCTCGAACACGTCGGCGACTTCGGCCTCGTTGGGACGATAATCGAGATCGGGCGGGATCACACCGACCACCGGAATCACTTCGAAGCCGGTGACCGTCACGTAACGGTCCGCCTCGCCGATCAAGGTGACGGCGGCGCGGGGCAGGGCGATTTCCTCCTCCGCCTCGCGCAACGCCGCGGCGGCCGCGTCGACATCGCCAGGATCGATCCGGCCCCCGGGGAAGGCAACCTGACCGGCATGGCGGCGCAGGCTTTCGGTGCGCTGGGTCAGGATCAGCCCAGGCTCGGACCGGTCGGTCACCGCAACCAGCACGGCCGCCGGCATGCGTACGCCATTGGTCGCGACGCCGGGATGATCGCCAGGGAGCAATTCGGGTTCATGGACATGGTCGAGCGCAACGCGCAGCCGCTCGGCGAGCGTCGTCATGCGCTGGCCTCCAGCGCGAAGAAGGCGCCATTGCTCCACACGCCCGGCGGATCGTCGTCGCCAGACAACGCGCGCTCGGCGATATCGTAATAGACCGATCGTGCGACCAGCGCCTCCAACCCGCCGCGAACGTGGAGATAAGGGCGTGGTCCGTCCTCGCCTTGCTCGAATCGCAGGGCGTGATCCGCATCGGCGGCGACCAGTTCGCCGGTATTGAGGCGAAAGGCGAGCGCGGCGTCGCGGCCTTCGCCTTCGGCCTTCATCTCGACCGCGACGAACGGCGCATCCTCGACCTCGATATCGAGCTTCTCGACCGGCGTGACCAGCACGTAACCGCCATCGGGTTCGCGGCGCAGAATGGTCGCGAACAAGCGTACCATTTCCTGCCGGCCGATCGGCGAGCCCATGTGGAACCACGTCCCGTCGCGCGCGATCCGCATGTCGCTATTGCCGCAATGGCTGGGATTCCATTGCTCGACCGGAGGCAGGCGCTTCTCGGCGACGAGCCGCGCGACGTCGGCAAGCGACAGGCTGGCGAGATCGGGAAGCGGGGCCATCGGCATGCAAATGATCGCTAGGCCAGGCGGTGGCGGGCCGCAACCTTCAGCGGCAGCCGACTCATGACTCGCGCCCGGTCGTCACCACATTCGGACGGGGAGCGGCAATAGCCGCTCCCGCTGCGTCAGACCACGGCGCCGACGCGCGGCCCCAATTCTCCCGCGATCGCGGGCACGTTTGGCCCGCGTGCGAGCAGTCTATGCGCTTCCACCGGCCCCGGCAGGCGCCACCCGGCGGTCGCTGCGGCCGAAAATCCCCAGAAGCGGCCATAATATTCCGGATCGCCGATCAGCATCATCGCACTGTCGAGATCGAGTTCGAGTGCGGCATCGAGCGCCTGGTGGACCAGTTCCTTGCCCAGCCCGCCGCGTTGACGCGAGGGTTCCACCGCGACCGGCCCGACCAGGACGAGCGGGTGAAGACTGCCGTCGTCGCCACGGAGCGCGATCGGCCAGCATTGGATCGTGCCGACGAGCGCGCCGTCCTCGATCGCCGCGAAGCTGAGCTCGGCAATTGGATCCATGCCCTCGCGCAGGCGATAGGCAGTCCGGCCGTGACGGTCTCGGCCGAACGCGCGGTCCAGCAGCGCCTCGACGGCGGCGGGATCGACGGCGTTGATCGGCACGAAATCGGTCACTTGGCGGAATCTCCTCGAACGCACGGGCACCACGCCCGGGGGCGGGCGCTTTATCGGCATCCCGGCTGAATACAAGACGAATGCGCGGGCCGCGGCACCGCAAGGGGTTGATCGCCGGCGTCGGGAAGGGCAGGGGCGCGCTCCAATGTTGCGTTCGGCGGTGCTGTGCCGGCGCCGCCGCAACCGTTTCAGCTTGCTGAAACCAAGTTAAATGGATCCGCGACTTGGAAGACCGCCTGCAACTGGAAGTGCACGATATCGAGGTAATGGTGCTGACCGGCATCTATTCCGAGGAAACGCATCTTCCCCAGCCGTTGCGCATCTCGATCACGGTCGATCTCGACCTGCCGGGCCGATTCGCTCCCGAATCGCCGCTTTCCCTGTCGAAAAATTATCTCGATTTGAAACACGCCGCGACCAGATCGCTGCCCGACGGCGTTCACTTCACGCTGATAGAAGGCGTCGCCGATCACATCTGCGAAACATTGTTCCTCCAGGACAAGCGCGTCGCCCGCGTCGCGGTGAAGATCGTCAAGCTGGCGATTTCCGAAGGCGGCGAATCGATCGGGATCACCTTGGTCCGCCACCGCCGCTAGCGCACCGCGCGGAAAAGTGGGTACCGGTTTTCCGCAAAAAGCGGTGCGATCAAAAATGGTTAGGGCGGAGCGCCTGATTCAGAAATCAGGCACTTCGCTCTAA
>NZ_BCYZ01000042.1 GCF_001598455.1 Sphingomonas pruni NBRC 15498 | reverse complement strand
CCCCCCCCCCCCCGCCCCTCCCGCAAGCGGGAGGGGAGTTACATCCCGCCACCTCGCCGGATCGCAAAGAAATCGCGCAACAGCCGCGCAGCTTCCTCCTCGCCGATCCCGGGATAGATTTCCGGCCGATGGTGCACCGTCGGTTGCGCGAACAGGCGCGGGCCGTGCTCGACCGCGCCGCCCTTGGGATCCGGCGCGCCGTAATAGAGCCTAGCGATTCGCGCATGGGCGATCGCCCCGGCGCACATCGCGCAGGGCTCCAGCGTCACCCACAGATCGCAATCGCTCAGGCGGTCGTCGCCGATCGCTTCGGCGGCGGCGCGAATCGCCAGCATCTCGGCATGCGCGGTGGGGTCGTGACGCGTGCGCGGCGCGTTGGCGGCGGTGGCGATGACGCGGCCGTCCAATACAACCACCGCGCCGACGGGGACTTCCCCCATCGTCGCGGCGGCGGCGGCCGCATCGAGAGCGGCACGCATCGGCTGAGGCAGCTGGAACCCGGCTATTGCGGCGCCGCCGAATTGGCCGGAGGCGTACCGGGCTTGTCGACATGGATCGTCGGCACCTTGATCGTCTTGCTGGTGGTGGTCACCGTCGGGACCTCTACCGTCTTGTTTTCGGTGCCGAAATTGACCGTCGCCATATTGGCGTTGACCTGGGGCGCTTGCCCACCTTCCAGCTTGACGGTCGGCAGCGAGCCCGGCCGACCGTTGATCGAGATCATTCCAAAGGCCAATAGCGCGATCAGGATGAGGGCGGCGATGCCGACCAGAGCGAGCAGGAAGCGCATTATAACCGTCTCCTAGAAATCGAATCGTTCGCGTAATCAACGTTCCGTCACAAGAGCAGGTTGCACGGAAAAGCGCGAATCTGTTGACCCGCCGACCGACAGACGCTATCGGCGCCACCTTTCCGGGGTCAGGTTCGTCTTGGCCCGAAACTCAGGATTGATAGCGATGTCGCGCATTTGCGAGCTGACCGGCAAGGGCCGGCAGGTGGGTCACAACGTTTCCCACGCCAACAACAAGACCAAGCGGACGTTCCTGCCCAATTTGCAGAACGTCACCTTGCTGTCGGACGCGCTGGGCACCAGCGTCAGGCTGCGCGTGTCGACGCACGGCATTCGCTCGGTCGAGCATGTCGGCGGTCTCGACAACTGGCTGATCAAGACCAGCGACGAGGATCTTTCGCTGCGCGCGCGGCGCCTGAAGCGCGACGTCAAGAAGAAGCTGGGCGAAACCCAGGCCGCGTAATCGCGCCGGTCCGGCCCGCCCGGACCCCCAGCGAATCGCCACCGGCTCGCTCTCCCCGGCGGAGAGCGGGCCGGAGCCGTTTCTGCGAGGTGCGTAGGCGTTCGGTGGACGATCGCTGCTATAGATCCAGCCGGAACTTCATCAGCAGCGTCCGCTGCAGGATCAGCAGATTGTCGTCGCTGACCATCCAGACCATCGTCGCGCCGTTTTCCCGGGTGATCGCCAGCCCTTCGAAATTGTCGACCGTCAGCGGCGGCGCCAGCCGGGCGATCTCGCGCCCGCGAATCGTGACTCCGGGGCGGATATGACGCGGATCGATCAGGGTCAGCACGACGCTCCACCGAAAGGGTAGGTCGAGCCGGCGGTTGAGGATCAACACGCGGCCGTCGGGCAACTCGGTCGCGTCCGAAGGGTCATAGCCTTCGGGCGGCAGGTAACCGAACTCGAACCCCTTTAACGGCCTCTCGATCGGATCGCGGTCGAAGATCAGCGCGCTGCGCGCCTGGCTCGGCAAGCGACGGTTGGTCTCGGCGATCACCAGAAAGCGCCCGTCGTGCAGCCGCACCATCGATTCTGCGCCCCCGTTCACCGACCAATCGGCCATCGGACGCGGCGCGACCATTTGCGCGGGCAAGGTCAGCCCGGGCGAATAGCGCCAGATCTGATTATACCCTTCATAGCCTACCCAGACCTGGCCGCTCGACGGGTCGCGGGTCATCGATTCGCTGTCGCGCTCTTCCTTTCGCCAGCCGTTCCCCGGCCCCACGGGCAAATCGCCGAACGCACGCGCACTCAGCCGAAATCGCTCGTCGATCCGGAATCGTACGATCGTCCCCCCGTCGCTGAGCAGGGTGAACAGCCCATGGTCGATCGTCATCGACGAATAGCCGCCGAACGCGAGATCGCGGCTGGTCAGGTCGACGCCGCCGATAAAGGTGAGCGCCCCGACTTTGACATGCTTCGGATCGGCGGGATCGAGCAGCACGGGCGTTGCGGTCAGGTCGGGCACGCGCCCCAGCATCGGCCGCTCGGGGGTACCGCTCCACTGACACAACAGCGCCAGCACGAGCATCAGGGAATAGCGGGTGCGGCGGCGCATCGCGATCTCTCATAGCCGCCCCGGCGCCGCCCGCCAGCCTGAACCGCGGATAACGGACGCATTCAGCCTTGGCTCAATGCGACTCGGGCAAAACGCATTCATCGACACGGAATGGGCAGACGGAAATCGCCGGAGCCCGCGACCGATCGACGGATGAATTTTTGAGACGGAGACAACCCATGCTGAAGACACTTTCGCTCGTTGGCGCCGCGCTCGCGATGACTGCCGGTGCCGTGGTTCCCCTCGCCCCGGCGCAGGCGCAGCGGTACGGCTATGATCGGTCGTACAACGACGGCTACAACCGCGGCGGCTATTATGACGGCTACAACCGCAGCTATCGCGGATACGATCGCAGCTACCGTGGCTATGACCGCAGCTATCGTGCGCGCCAGAAGTGCAATGATGGCGATGGCGGCACGATCGTCGGCGCGATCGCCGGCGGCCTGCTCGGCAACACGGTGGCAGGACGTGGCGACCGCACGATCGGCACCATCCTTGGCGCCGGCGTAGGCGCCCTGGCCGGCCGCGCGATCGATCGCTCGGATCGCCCCGGTTACTGCCGCCGCTAATCCCGAACAGTCGAGTTCTCCCGCGTAGCGTATCCGGGAGAGACGGTCCCCTCGCGTAGCGTATGAGGGCGGAGGCCGGTCCCGAAAGGGGCCGGCCTCTTGTGTTGCGGGGCCGTCGGATGCCGCAAACCGTTCGGCCGACGGTTTTGCGGACCGGGCAACGCGATGGCCGAAAGATCGAAATTGCCCGGCGGCGATGGGGGCTTGTCAATTGAACGGCCGATCGCAAATGTACCGTGATGGTTTGCCACGGACTGCTCATTGCTCAGCCAGATCGTCGCGTTGCGGCCATCGCTCTCGATATTCCCTTCCCATGACAACTATTCGCGACGTCGCGCAGGCCGCCGGCGTCTCGAGAGCAACGGCCGCCCGCGTGCTGTCGGCGCCCGAATTGGTCGCGGAAGCCACGCGGCACCGCGTGCTGAAGGCGGTGCAGGAGCTTGGCTATAGCCGCAATTCGGTGGCGGCGAGCCTGCGCACCACTCGCACCGGCCGGATCATCGTGACCGTCCCGGACATCTCCAATCCCTTCTTCTCGCGCGTCATTCGCGGCGTCGAGGAAGCGGCGCAGAAAGCGGGCTATGCGGTCCTGCTGGGCGATACGCGCAACGAGCGCGAGCGCGAGGAACAATATGCCGACATGCTCAATCGCCGAGAGGCGGACGGCATCATCTTCCTCGGGCACCGCCTGCCCACGGTCCTGGCGACCATCCTCGAACGCGACGGCAGCCGGGCGCCGATCGTCAACGGCTGCGAGTTCACGCCATCGCTTGGCGTGTCGAGCGCCCATATCGACAATGCGGGTGCGGGCTATGATGTCATGCAATCGCTCTATCGACTGGGCCATCGCGACGTCGCGGTCATCATCGGACCCGCCGACAGTCCGCTGACCCGGGATCGCCTGGCCGGCGCGCAGAAGGCGGCGGAGGATCAGGGCCTGGCCGCCCACCTCGTGATCGAGAATGGCGACTTCTCCATCGAATCCGGTCGTCGCGCGGCGATGGCTCTGTTCTCGCGCGCGCCACGCCCCACCGCCATTTTCTGCTTCAGCGACGAGATGGCGATCGGGACCTTGGCGGCGGCGCGGTCCCTCGGAATTTCATGCCCGAACGACGTCTCGGTCGTCGGCTTCGACGACATCCAGATGGCGCGCTATGTCGATCCGCCGCTTGCCACCGTGCGCCAGCCGATGGCGGAAATCGGTCGGAAGACGGTCGAGCTGTTGCTCGACATATTGGGCGGTCGGCAGACCCAGCCGGTCTATGCCACCCTCCCCTATGAGATCATCGCCCGGCAAAGCATGGGCTCCGTCCCCAGGCAATCGTCGACCCCTTCCTGACCCAGCGCGCATGCCCCCGTCAGATTTTTGCGCTTGCAATGAGATCGATCTCATGATTGTTTTACCTAATCGAGGACTCGGCGAAGATCGAGGCAAGTGACGGTAACGGGTGGCGTTTTTCTCTAATCGCCAGATTCCTGCCGGGTGAGAGGTCGCCAAGGTCATGCCTTGGCTCTGAAGGGGTGCTGCACATGGTCAAATTGCGGCTGTCGATCATGATGTTCGCGCAATATTTCGCGTGGGGCGTCTGGCTCGTTCCGCTCAGCACTTATATGAGCAAGGGCCTGCATTTCGACACGATCATCGGCGCTGCCTATGGCATGGTCGGTATCGCGACGATCGCCTCCACTTTGTTCGTCGGGATGATCGCGGACCGCTTCATGGCGGCCGAGAAGCTGTTGAGCATCCTGTCGATCTGCGCGGGCGTCGCGCTATTCTGGCTGTCCACCATCCAGACTTCGCCGTCGCTCTTCCTGTTCGGCTGCCTGCTCCATTTCCTGTTCTACGCATCGACCATTCCCCTCGCGACCGCGATCGCGTTCAACTCGATGACCGATATCGCCAAGGAGTTTCCGGGCGTCCGGGTGTGGGGCACGATCGGCTGGATCGTGGCAGGCCTGCTGGTCGGCGTGATCGCCGGAGCGGCGCAAACCGCTCTGCCGATGCGGATGGCGGCGATCGTCTATATCGCACTCGGCCTCTATGCCCTCACCCTGCCGAACACCCCGCCGCGCGCCCGCGGGCGGATCGTCAGCCCTTCGGCGGTGCTGGGACTGGACGTCATCCTGCGCCATCGCGAGGCGGCGTTCTGGGTCTTCATCGCCTGCACCCTGGCGCTGATGACGCCGAGAAGCTTCTACGATGCCTATGGCAACACCTTCTTCGCCGACAAGGACCTGCACCTGACATTGTTCGGGACGCGGATCGAGGCGACCGGCATCCAAACGGCGGGGCAGATCTTCGAGTCCCTGATCCTGGTCAGCCTGCCGTTCGTGCTCCTCCGGCTGGGCATCAAATGGGTGCTGGTGGTCGGAATGGGCGCCTGGGCGGTTCGCTTCCTGTTGTTCGGATTCGGCTACCAGGGCTCGACCGCGATCATGCCGATGGTGCTGCTCGGCATCATCATCCACGGCATCTGCTACGACTTCCTGATCGTGTCGGGGCAGATCTATGTCGATCGCAAGTTCGACGCCGAGGCTCGATCCCGCGCGCAATCCTTCTTCAACCTGATCACTCAGGGCATCGGCATCGTGATCGGCTCCAATATCGCCGGCTTGGTCTACGGCCTGAACGCCAATGCCGACGGCAGTCACGACTGGCGCGCGATCTGGATGGTGCCGGCGGTGATCGCCTTCGTCGCGATGGTACTCTTCGCCCTCGCCTTCCGCGAGAAGCTGGCTCCACCCCAGGACGAGCAGTCCGGCGCGGCCGCGCCCGTGCTCCCCTGACGGTCCGGGACGGATTTTCGATGACCCAGAAAATTCTCAGGCTCGGATTGGTCGGCGGCGGCCCAGGCAGCTTCATCGGCCCGGTGCATCGTATGGCCGCTTGCCTCGACGCGCGCTTCGTACTGGCTGCCGGCGCCTTCAGCCGGACACTGGAGAAGTCTCGCCAGCAGGCCGCCCGATGGGGTCTCGCGGAAGAGCGGGCCTATGACGGCATCGAGGGTTTGATCGCGGGCGAGCGCGGACGCGACGACGGCGTGCAGGCGATCGCCATCGCGACGCCGAACGACAGCCATTTCGCGATCGCCAAGGCGGCGCTGGAAGCCGGTCTCCCGGTGATCTGCGACAAGCCCATGACCGCGACCCTGGCCGAGGCCGAGGCGCTGGCTCCGATCGTCGCGCGATCGGGCCGCCCCTTCGCGCTCACCTACACCTATACCGGCTATGCGATGATCCGCGAGGCGCGGGCGCGGATCGCCGACGGCGCGATCGGCCGGGTGCGCAAGATCATGGTCGACTATCCGCAAGGGTGGCTGTCGGAGCGCATCGAAGGCGACAATCTCCAGGCGAGCTGGCGGACGAATCCCGCCCGGGCCGGCACGGGCGGCGCCATCGGCGATATCGGCGTCCACGCCTTCCAGCTCGCGGAATATGTCAGCGGCCTGCGCGCCATGGAACTGATCGCGGACCTTCCCCGCGTGGTCGCAGGGCGGCAGCTCGACGACGACTGCAACGTCCTGTTGCACTTTACCGGTGGCGTACCCGGCGTCCTGACCGCCTCGCAGATCGCCACGGGAGAACGCAACGGGCTGCGCCTGCGCATCTATGGCGAGAAAGGCGGCCTCGAATGGTGCCATGACGCGCCAGGCGACCTGATCCTGCGCTGGCCGGACTCGCGGACCGAGATCATCCATGCCGGAGGGCCGGGCCTGCATTCGGCTGCGCAAGGGGCAACCCGGTTGCCGAGCGGACATCCGGAGGGTTTCATCGAGGCATTTGCGACGCTCTACCGGGATTTCGCCGACATGATCGACGGCGCGGACGACAGGAACGGTCTCCTGCCCGGCATCGACGACGGCCTGCGGTCCGCGCGTTTCATCGATTGCGCGATCCGCTCGAACGAAGCCCGCGCCTGGATGTCCGTCCCCGGAGATGCACGATGAAGACGATCAAGGGGCCCGGCATCTTCCTGGCCCAGTTCCTGTCCGATCAGCCGCCGTTCGACACGCTGGATCATCTGGCGGAATGGGCTGCCGGGCTTGGATTCGTGGCGGTCCAGATCCCCTGCACGCCGCAATTGATCGACCTCGCGACGGCAGCGGAGAGCCAGGCCTATTGCGACGATCTCCGCGCCACGCTCGACAAGCACGGCATCGTGGCGAGCGAGCTTTCCACGCACCTCCAGGGCCAGCTGGTGGCGGTCCATCCTGCCTATGACAGTCTGTTCGACGGATTCGCCGCCGAGCAGGTGCGCGGCAAGCCGGCCGAGCGCCAGGCCTGGGCGGTCGAGCAGGTGAAGCTCGCCGCGCGGGCCAGCCAACGGCTGGGGCTCGACGCGCATGCGACCTTCTCGGGCGCGCTGGCCTGGCCCTATTTCTATCCCTGGCCGCAACGCCCCGCCGGGCTGATCGACGAGGCGTTCGCCGAGCTCGGCAAGCGCTGGCGGCCGATCCTCGACATATTCGAGGATTGCGGCGTCGATTGCGCCTTCGAAATCCATCCGGGGGAGGATCTGCACGACGGCGTAACCTTCGAGCGGTTCCTCGACACCGTCGACCAGCATCCGCGCGCCCGGATCCTTTACGATCCCAGCCATTTCGTGCTGCAGCAACTCGACTATCTCGCCTTTCTCGACATCTATCACGAGCGGATCAGTTGCTTCCACGTCAAGGATGCGGAGTTCCGGCCGAACGGGCGATCCGGCGTCTATGGCGGCTATCAGAATTGGGTGGACCGCCCCGGCCGCTTCCGCTCGCTGGGCGACGGCCAGATCGACTTCGGCGCGATCTTCTCGAAAATGGCGGCCTACGACTTTGCGGGTTGGGCCGTGCTCGAATGGGAATGCGCGCTCAAGCATCCCGAAGACGGGGCCCGCGAGGGTGCGCCGTTCATCAAGAACCATATCATCCGGGTCACTCCCCATGCCTTCGATGATTTCGCGTCGAGCGGCACCGACCGCAGCGCCAATCGCGCGCTGATGGGCCTCGATCCGCAAGCGGCGACCGTCACCGGGACCCTATCTCCAGGAGAGCATTGATGAAGTCGATCTACAGCCTGGCCGCTGCCCCTGCTCTGATGGCAGCCATCGCGGTCTTCGCGGTACCGTCCGGCGCGCAAAGCACTCCGGCGGGTGCCCAGGCCTTCGGCATGTGCACGGCCTGTCATACGGTCACCAAGGGCGGCCGCAACGGAATCGGCCCCAATCTCTCCGGCCTGATCGGCCGACGTGCCGGGTCCGTTCCGGGCTTCAGCTATTCGGCCGCGATGAAGGGGTCGGGCCTGACATGGGATGCCAAGACGCTCGACCAATTCCTGGCCGCACCGATGAAGAAGGTTCCGGGCACGAAGATGCCGATCAGCGTCTCCGATCCGGCCAAGCGCGCTGCGGTGATCGCCTATCTGACGACGGCAACGGCCAAATAGGCGGAGGATAGAAAAGATGCCGCGACACCTGACACCCTCCCGCCGCTCCGTCCTGGCCGGGACCCTGGCGGGGCTCGGCGCGGCGAGCTATGCGCGTGCGGCCGGGACATCGCGAAACGCCGCGCGCTTCGCCCTCAAGTTCGCGCCGCACGAAGGCAGCTTCGCCAGCCGGGGCGGCCTGATCGAGCAGATCGCCTATGCCGCCGATCAGGGCTTCACCGCCTGGGAAGACAATGAGGCCGCCGCGCGGCCCGTCGCCGAGCAGGAAGCCATGGGCAAGGCGCTGCGGCAGCGCGGCATGACGATGGGCGTGCTGGTCGCGAGCATGCCGAAATGGGGTCAGTATCGGCCGCTGCTGGGCTCGGGCGACCGCGCCGAGCAGGATGCCATGCTCGCCGACATCCGCCGCTCCGTCGATGTCGCCAAGCGGATCGACGCGAAGTGGATGACCGTCGTCACCGGTTTCATGGATCCCAAGGTGCCGGTCGACATTCAGACCGCGCGGATCATCGAGGTGATGCGGCGCGCGGGCGATATCGCCGCCCAAAACGGGCTGATCCTGGTGATGGAACCGCTCAACACGATCACCAACCACCCCAACATCTTCATGCGCACGATCCCGCAGGGTTATGCGATCGCCACGGGCGTCGCCAATCCGGCGGTCAAGGTGCTTGCCGATCTCTATCATGCCCAGATTCAGGCGGGGAATTTGATCCCGACGCTCGAAACCTGCTGGAGCGAGATCGCCTATATCCAGTTCGGCGACAACCCGGGCCGGCTGGAGCCGAGCACCGGCGAGATCAACCACCACAACATCGTCCGCTGGCTGAAAGGGCGCCGGTACGACGGCGTGATCGGCATGGAGCATGGCAACTCGCTCGCCGGCCGCGCGGGGGAAGACCGGCTGATCGCCGCCTATCGGGAGATCGACGCGGCATGAAGAGCGACACCCAGATCTCGCATCGGCCCGGAGGCCCACAATGATAGACCGTAGAACCGCCCTTGCCGGCATGGCCGCCTTGTTCGGCGCTCCGCTGTTCGCGCCGATCGCGCGCGCGGCCGGGCTGGTCGGAAAGGATTCGCGTCCCGTCATCAGCGAAGGGCCGCCAAGCGTGCAGGTCTTCACCGCGCCGCAACGCGCGCTGATGACGCAACTAAGCGAACGTGTCATTCCGACGACCGATACGCCCGGCGCGATCAAGGCGGGCGTGCCCGACTATATCGAAAAGCTGCTCGCCGATTGGGCGCTTCCCCAGGAGAGGATTCCGATCCTGGCCGGACTCGACGCGATCGAGGCCAAGTGTATTCAGGACTATAAGGTGCCGACCGCCCAGGCGACGCCCGAGCAACTCGACGCGCTGCTCACGGCCGCGATGAACGCGCAATTCGCCGACGGCGCTCCCTTCTTCGTGGCGTTCCGGCAGCTCGTGATCACCGGATATTACACGTCCGAAATCGGGATGACGCAGGAGCAGGAATATCTGCCCGTCCCCGGCGAATATCACGGCGACTATCTCTATTCCAACGTCAACAAGGTCTACACGGCATGACGATCGATCGACGCACCTTCGTTGTGAGCATGGGCACGATAATGGCGGCAAGCAGCATCGCGGGTCTCGCGCGCGCCGCGCAGGTCCGCAAGGTCGGGTTGCAGCTCTATACGGTACGCGAAATCTTCCAGAGCGACCCGGTCGGGACGCTCGAGAAGGTCGCCCGTATCGGCTATCGCGAGGTCGAGTTCGGCGGCGGCAATTACGACAGCATGGACCACGCGCTGCTGCGCCGGACGATGGACCGGCTGCAGCTGTCCGCGCCGTCGCTTCACGTGTCCTATGACATGCTGCTGACCAAATTCGCCGATGCCGCGAAGATGGCGAAGACGCTGGGCGCCGATACGATCGTCATGCCCTGGCTGCCCCCTGAGCTTCGCACCGACGCCGGGTTCGGCGGCGTGGTGGAGAATATGAACCGGTTCGCCAAGCAGGCGCGCGATGCGGGGCTCGGCCTTGCTTATCACAATCACGATTTCGAGTTCACCACCAGCTTCGGCGGCACTTCGCTCTATGATCGCCTGGTCGGAGGCACCGACCCGTCGTTGGTGAAGCTGGAGCTCGACCTCTATTGGGCGGTTCACGCCGGCGAGGATGCCAGCAAGCTCATCACGCGGCTCGGCAGCCGCCTCTACGCCTTCCACGTCAAGGACATGCGGGCGGACAAGACGATGACCGCCGTCGGCACCGGCACGATCGATTTCGCGGGGCTGTTCAAGCTGCCCGGCGCATCGGACGTCCGCCATTTCTATGTCGAGAATGACGAAGCACCCGCCCCCTATCTGCCGGACATCACCACCAGCTTCAGGAATCTGCGCGCGCCGCGCTTCTGATCCCCCTCTTCAAGGCATCTACCCATGGCATCCACCAGCAAATACGACGCCATCGTCATCGGTTCGGGGATCAGCGGCGGGTTCGCCGCAAAGCAACTGACCGAGAAGGGCCTGCGCGTCCTGATGCTCGACCGCGGCTTCATGGTCGAACATCAGTCGGGCTATCCCTATGACGGCAAGCCGGCCTTCGAGCTCCCTGCCCGGGGCGACGTCCCCAAGGCAATCGTCGAGAGCGATTATTTCATCGCCAAATACGGCTATCTGTCGACCAGCAACCTGCAATTCTACAATGACGACCGGCTGAACCCCTATGTCACCGACGAGGGAAGCAAGTTCCGCTGGATCCGGCCGGCGGCGGTCGGCGGCAAGTCGCTGATCTGGGGCCGCTGGTGCTTCCGCTGGAGCGCGGCCGATTTCGAGGCCAACAAGCGTGAGGGGATCGGCGGCGATTGGCCGATCCGCTATGACGATGTCGCGCCCTGGTACTCCTATGTCGAGAAATATATCGGCGTGTCCGGCTCGCGCGAGAACCTGCCTTATCTGCCCGACAGCGAGTTCCAGCCGCCGATGCCGATGAACGTGGCCGAAAAATGGGTGAAGGGCCGATTGGAAAGCGCGTTCCCCGGCCGGAAGCTGATCAACGCCCGGCTCTCGAACATGACCGAGGACAAGCCCGAGCAGAATCGCAGCAAATGCCAGTTCCGGGACCAATGCTCCAACGGCTGCTCGTTCGGCGCTTATTTCTCGACCCAGGCCGTCACGCTGCCGGCGGCGCGCGCGACCGGCCGCCTCACCATCCGATCCGATGCGGTCGTGTCGAACCTGGAATATGATCCCAAGTGCAAGCGCGTGACCGGCGTCCGCTTCGTCGATGCCAAAACCGGCCAGGCCGAAGTGGTGAAGGCCCCCCTCGTCTTCCTGTGCGCGTCTGCCATGGCGTCGGTCCAGATCCTGATGAACAGCCGCGCGCCGGGAACGGATAAAAGCTATTTCGACACGAGCGGCACGCTCGGCCGCTACGTCATGGATCACATCTTCCGCACGCACATCACCGGCGAGGTGCCGGGCATGACGGAATATATCGAATATGGCCGCCGACCCGGGGCGATTTACATTCCCCGTTTCCGCAACGTCGGCACGGATGACGGCGTCGGCTTCAAGCGCGGCTATGGCTATCAGGGCGGCGCAAGCCGTAGCCCGTCCAAGCCGGTCGGCTTCGGCGCGGCGATGAAGGAAGGCATGCGCCGCTACGATCCGTGGAAATTCTCGATCGGTGCGTTTGGCGAATGCCTGCCCTATGAGGACAATCGCGTCTCGCTGCATCCCACCAGGGTCGACCGGTTCGGCATTCCGCAATTGCGCTTCGACGTGACGTTCCGGGACAATGAACTGCGCATGATGGCGGATGCCCGCACGCAGGGAGAGATGATGTTGCGTCAGGCAGGCCTGGTCAACGTGACCAGCGGCGAATCCGAGCATGTTCCCGGCGAGGCGATCCACGAAATGGGCGGCGCACGGATGGGCAACGATCCGCGCACCTCGGTTCTCAACAAGTGGAACCAGGCGCATGACGCGGCCAATCTGTTCGTGACCGATGGGTCGCAGATGAACTCGATCTCCTGCGTCAATCCGTCGCTGACCTTCATGGCGCTGACGTGCCGGGCAGTGGACCATGCGGTGAAGCAGCTGCATGCCGGCGCCCTGGCTTGAGCGGCGCGGCGCCGTGGCGGTCCGCTGACCGAGACCCTATCGAAAGGATGAGCGCGATGAAATCGATCCTGCGGGGCACGAGCCTGTTGCTGGTTTTGGCCCCGTTTGCCGCCATGGCGCAGGTCGCCAAGCCGAAGCCGGAGGACACAGAAGTCTGGTCCCCGGCCGTGCCGGTGGTGACCCCCGGCAAGAGCGAGACGGCATCGCCGCCGTCGGACGCGATCGTCCTGTTCGACGGCACGTCGCTGGACCAATGGGTGAACGTGAAGGATGGCGCGGCGGCTGGCTGGACTGTCGCGGACGGCATCGCCACCGTGGCGAAGGACAAGGGCAACATCCAGACCCGCCGATCCTTCGGCAGCTACCAGCTTCACCTCGAATATCGCATTCCCGCCAATGTCACCGGCACCGGGCAGGCCCGCGGCAATAGCGGCCTGTTCCTGGCCTCTACCGGTGCGGGGGATACCGGCTACGAGCTGCAGATCTTGGACAGCTACAAGAACGACACGTATGTCAACGGCCAGGCCGGCGCGGTCTACAAGCAGTTCCCGCCGCTCGCCAATCCGGTGCGCAAGCCGGGAGAGTGGCAAAGCGTGGACGTCGTGTGGGACAAGCCGACTTTCGACGCGAAGGGGACGTTGAAGACACCGGCGCATGTCACCGCCTTCATTAACGGCGTGCTGGTCCAGGACCATGTCTCGCTGTTGGGAGAGACGCTCTATATCGGCAAGCCGAGCTACAAGACCTATGATCGCGCGCCGATCAAGCTGCAGGCCCATGGCGACCCCAGCCCGCCAATCAGCTATCGTAACATCTGGGTGCGCGACCTGGGATAAACCCCGATCTCGGATCGGAAACGGTGAAATTCCCGCGCGTGCCTTGCGGTTAGGGCGATCGGCCGCCAGCTCTCTCATATGAAGAAAATCGGCTTCCTTTCGTTCGGACATTGGTCGGCCTCGCCGCAATCGGCGACCCGCTCCGCCAGCGACGTCCTGCTGCAATCGATCGACCTGGCCGTCGCCGCCGAGGAGCTTGGCGCCGACGGTGCCTATTTCCGCGTGCACCATTTCGCGCAGCAGCTGGCATCGCCCTTTCCGCTGCTCGCGGCGATCGGTGCCAGGACCAGCCGCATCGAGATCGGCACCGGCGTGATCGACATGCGCTATGAGAATCCGTTCTACATGCTGGAGGACGCGGGCTCCTCCGACCTGATCAGCGGAGGGCGTCTGCAGCTCGGGATCAGCCGCGGTTCCCCCGAGCAGGTCATCGATGGCTGGCGGCACTTCGGCTATTCGCCGGCAGAGGGCCAGAGCGATGCCGATATGGGGCGTCGCCACGCCGAGGTATTCCTCGAACTGTTGAAGGGTGAAGGCTTCGCCCGGCCGAACCCTCGCCCGATGTTTCCCAATCCTCCCGGACTATTGCGGCTGGAGCCGCACTCCCCCGGCTTGCGCGACCGCATCTGGTGGGGTTCGGGGGCGAACGCCACCGCGATCTGGGCAGCACAGAAAGGCATGAACCTGCAAAGCTCGACGCTCAAGGCCGACGAATCAGGTGAGCCGTTCCACGTCCAGCAGGCAAAGCAGATTCGCGCTTACCGTGCGGCGTGGAAGGAGGCCGGCCACAGCCGCGAGCCTCGTGTGTCAGTGTCGCGGTCGATCTTCGCGCTGATGAACGACCAGGACCGCGCTTATTTCGGCTGTGACGGCGGTGGCGACCAGATTGGGATCATCGACAATATGCGCGCGGTGTTCGGCCGCTCCTATGCGGCGGAACCCGACCGCCTGATCGAGGAGCTGAAGGCCGACGAAGCGATCGCCGAAGCCGACACGCTGCTGCTGACCGTGCCCAACCAGCTCGGCGTGGACTATAACGCCCACGTCCTCGACAGCATCCTCAGGCACGTCGCCCCTGCGCTCGGCTGGCGATAGGACGGCGCGGTGTTCCGGGGATCGTTCAGAGCGGTATTGGCACTAGACTGACAACACCAATGCGTTGCTCGTGCGCTCCTTGCTCACCCTCTCCGTGATCAGCTGGCCGTTCCATCCCTTGCGTAGCGCGCCGGCGGCATACCCACATAACGGGCAAAAGCGGTGCTGAACGTGCTCGCGGATCCGTAGCCTACGCGGCCGGCGACCTGCGGAATCGGGAATTCGCGCGACCGCAGCAAGCGTTTGGCAAGTGCCATGCGCCAGGCGAGCAGATATTCCATCGGCGGCAGCCCGACGACGCGACTGAATCGGACGAAAAAGGCCGAGCGCGACATCGCCGCTTCGGCAGCGAGATCGGCCACCGTCCAGCCGCGAGCCGGCTTCGCATGCATCGCCCGCAAGGCCGCAGCTACGCGCTCGTCGGATAGGCCGCGCGCCAGGCTCGGCACCGAACTGGTGTCGGCGCCAGAGCGCAACGCTTCGATCAGCAGCACCTCCAGCAGGCGTTCGAGCACCAGCTCACGCCCCGGCCGCGATCGACGGGTCTCGTCGCCAACCAAGTGCATCAAGGTCGCGAGCCGCGGCTCGTCGCGCACCACCACCATTGCCGGCAGCAGCGATACCAGGAGCGCGGCGTCGGGCGACGCGAAGCTGCACAATCCGACCTGCATCCTGAGGTTGACCGGCGTGTCCGGCCGACCGACGCGAAAGCGCCCTTCGCCGAGTTCGACCGGCAGCATGTCGATCCCGTGAGGTGGCGCGTCGACGCTCTCGATGGTTTGATCGTTGGTCGACGGCGACAGCACGAAATCGCCGGCGCGCACGACGATCGGCGGCTGGTTCGCGGCGATCACGCGGCATTCGCCTTCCAGCACGGCGAAATAGACCGGCTTGCCTTCGACATCGCGGCGGATTCGCCAGCGCCCGGCATATTCGACCAGCTTGGAGAAGCTGGCCGACGGCTGGAGCAGGGTCACGATCTCGGCAAGCGGATCCACGGTCATTTCAGGACTATCGCAAATTTATTTGAGACGTTCACCCATAGAAGGTATCGGTCACCGAAGCCATCTCCGGATCACCTTCAACACTTCCGGAGCATCTCATGCCCAGCGTCCTCATCACCGGCTGTTCGTCGGGTTTCGGCCTCGAAACGGCGAAATTGTTCCTCGATCGCGGCTGGAAGGTGATCGCCACGATGCGCACGCCCCGGAGCGATATCCTGCCGGCGTCCGACAATCTCATCATCCTGCCGCTCGACGTCACCGATGCCGCAAGCGTCGCCGGCGCGATGGAGAAGGCCGGCGATATCGACGTCCTGGTCAACAATGCGGGATTCGGCGCAGCCGTGCCGATCGAGCTGATCGAGCCGGAGACGGCGCGCCAATTGTTCGAGACCAACACGTTGGGCACACTGGCCATGCTGCAGGCGGTGCTTCCGCAGTTCCGTGCGCGGCGGTCTGGTGTGATCGTCAACGTCACTTCCACCGTGACGCTCAAGCCCCTGCCGCTGGTCAGCGTCTATCGCGCGAGCAAAGCGGCGGTGAATGCGCTCACTGAAAGCTTGGCGGTCGAGATGGAGCCGTTCGGCGTGCGCGTACACATCGTGCTCCCCGGACGTTCGCCCGAAACCGAGTTCGGCGAGAATGCGATGCCGCACCTGCGGGGGCTGGACAATCCGGACTACAAGCCGCTGATCGAGGGAATGATCGCCAATTTCCGAGAGGATAGCGGTCCGGTGACGCACGCGCGCGACGTGGCGCAGGCGGTCTGGCAGGCGGCCACCGACGTCAATGCTCCGCTCGAGATTCCGGCGGGGGCTGATGCCGTGCAGTGGATGGCCGAGGCCGGTTGATCCGACACCCTCTCAACCGGCGGCGTTGGCGGCGAGCGCGATCGAGCCGAGCGGACCGGCGAGATCGCCCAGCCGCGGGGCAACGACATAGTCGCCGCCGCCGGGGAGAGGCATATAGCCCGCAAGGCTCTCGATCAGCGCCGCGTTGACCCGGTCGAGCAAATGCGGCTGGCCCGATACGACCCCGCCACCCATCGCGATCCGATAAGGCCCGGTCGCACAGACTAATGCATGGCACATAACGGCGAGCGTGTGGACGATCGGGTCCCATACCGGATCGTCGGGCGACAGATCCGCTGGCGACCGCCCGTCCAGCCGGGCAAGCAGTGCCGGTCCCGAGGCGAGGCCCTCGACGCAATCGTCATGATAAGAGCATGCGCTCTTCACCTGATCGATCGGCAGACGCGGCACCCGGATATGTCCCAATTCGCTGTGTCCGATGCCGCGCGTGGGCCGGCCGTGAACGATCAGGCCGACGCCGACACCGGTGCCGACCGTGACATAGGCGAAGTCGCTCAGCCCTTGGCCGCTGCCCCAACGGATCTCCGCCAAAGCGGCGCCATTGACGTCGGTGTCGAACCCGACCGGCACGGAAAAGAGCGCAGACAGGATGCCGCGGACATCCGCGCCCGACCATCCCGGCTTGTTGGTGCTGGTGATCCGGCCATAACGATCGGAATCGGGGTCGAGGTCGAGTGGGCCGAACGAGGCGATGCCGATCGCGGCGAAGCCGTGGCCCTGCTCCCAGTCCGACAGGATCGCGCAGATCGCGGGCAAGGTCTCGGACGGCGAGGTGGTCGGCACGGTCCGCTGATCGACGATCGCATCGGGACCATAGGCCAGCGTGCATACGCATTTCGTGCCGCCAAGCTCGACGCCGGCAAACAACGGAGACGACTCTTCGGCGCTCATCGAGCCACCGCGTTCATCGTCAGCAAACACCACGCAAACATCATTGAAACTGCTCTCGAATGTCTAAGATTATCGGGCGCCTCAGTCGGGCTCCGTGCCCGGCGGTCACGCCGGCCCGCGCGCGAATGACGGCGGCCGGTCGCGTTTCGCCGCGCCAAAACGCGACGGCCGCGCGCCCATTTCGAAAACGAGCTCGCCGCCCTGGATCAGCTCGGAATGGGCGATCCAGTTCTTCGTCCAGGGCTTGCCGCGCCAGCGCGCCGACTGGACATACGGACGGTCGGGTCCGTTACCGTTGGCGCGCACGGTGAGCGTCCGGCCATTGCCGACATCGACCTCGGCGACATCGAACAGCGGCGACCCGAACACATAGATCGCGCTGACCGGATCGACCGGATAGAAACCGAGCGCGCTCAGCACGAACCAGGCACTCATCTGGCCGCAATCGTCGTTGCCAATCACACCGTCGGGATCGGCCTTGTACATCTCGGTCAGCAGCCGGCGGACCATCGCCTGGGTTTTCCACGGGGCGCCGCAATACGCATAGAGATAGGCGACGTGCTGATCGGGCTCGTTGCCATGAGCATATTGCCCGACCAAGCCGGCAATGTCGGGCGGCGCGTTCGCCGGCAAGGTCGATGGACCGTTGAACAAAGCGTCGAGCTTGCCCTCGAATACGGCATCGCCGCCGAAATGCTCGATCAGGCCGTAGACGTCGTGCTGATTGAGGAAGGTCGCCTGCCAGCCATTGGCTTCGGTGTAATCGCGCCACTTGGGCACATCATGGCCGAGTTGGATCGGATCGTACTTGCCCCACCACGAGCCGTCGGCAAAGCGTGGACGGGCAAAACCGATATTGGGATCGATGACGTTGCGGTAATTGCGCGAGCGCTGGCGCAGGGCGGCCGCGTCGTCCTTTGCGCCCGCCGCTTCCGCCAGGTGCGCCATCGCCCAGTCGTCATAGGCATATTCCTGGGTACGGCTGACCGATTCCCAGATCTTGTCGGCGGGGATGTAATTCAGGTCGTAATAATAACCGCGGCCAAGCGACCCGTCGGAATCCTTATAATCGCGATCGAAGGCGCGACGGCGGATATTGGGCCAGGCGGCGGCGTAATCGGCCTCGATCCCCTTGGCGTGTGCCTCGGCGAGCACCGACACCGAATGCCAGCCGATCATGCAGCCGGTCTCCGATCCCTGCAGCGTCCAGACCGGCGGGCCATAGGGGCTTTGCTGCGTCTGACGGATGAGGTCGTGCACCAGCAATGTCGCCTGATCGCGATTGATCAGCGTCAGCAGCGGGTGGAGCGCGCGATAGGTGTCCCACAAGGAATAGGCGCTGTAAGCACGCTCGCCCTGCGCCACCTGATGCACTTGCCGGTCGAGCCCGACATATCGCCCGTCGCGATCGGCGAACAAAGTCGGCGCAAGCTGCGCATGATAGAGCGCGCTCGCCATGATCGTGCGCTGCGCCTCGGTGCCGCCCGAAACGCGTATCCGGTTGAGCGCGCGGGCCCAGGCGGATCGCGCGGCGGTGTGGACGGCATCGAAATCCCAGCCGGGGATTTCCGCCAGTGCGTCGCGCGCGCCTTTGACGTCGACGCCCGACAGGCCGGTCTTGATCAGGATCGGATCGCCGCCGGCATCATCGAAGAACAGCGCGACCTTGAGCTTGCTCCCCGCAACATTGGTCGCGCCTTTGGCGGCAGGCACGTCATCGTCGCCGAAGAACTCGACGCGGTCCGGCTTGCGCGACAGCCGCATCGCGAAATGGATATGCCGCCCCTTTGCCCAACGGTTGACCGTCCGGCTGCCCGTCAGCGTCCCGTCGGAATCCACTGCCAGCGAGGCATTCTCGATCAGCCCGCCCTTGTCCGACGAGTCGAGCATCGCATGGGCGAAATCGATCAGGATGTGCGCCGGGCCGCCGGGGAAGCGATAGCGGTGGAGGCCGCAGCGCTCGGTGACGGTCAACTCCGCCTGGACGCCCGATTCCAGCCGAACGCGATAATAGCCTGGCTCGGCATATTCATCGGAGAAACGCTGGCGATAGCCCTTGTCGGGATCGCCGACAGGCCCCGGCTGCAGCATCAGCGGTTGGCGCGTCGGCACCACCAATATGTCGAGCATGTCGCCGATCCCGGTGCCCGACAGATGGGTATGGCTGAAGCCCATGATCGAGCGGTCGTCGCGATGATAGCCCGAACACGCGTCCCAACCGATATTGTTGGTGTCCGGCCCCAGCTGCGCCATACCGTAAGGTAACGACGGCCCGGGGAAGGTATGGCCGTGCCCGCCCGTACCGACGAACAGGTCGGCCTTGGCGGCAACCGGCGGCGCGGCCCAAGTTATGCCGGGCATCGCATTGCCGAGCGCGGCAAGACCGGCGCCGGCGAGCAACTGGCGGCGGCTGGCGGTAATCATTATTCTTCCCTCCCGGATTGGTCAGATGCGGCCGGCGAGGATCGCCGGCTTGCGCGCGGCAAGCTCGACGATCAGCTGGCCGAACAAGGCATTGGCCCAGGCGAACCATGACCGCGTGAACTTCGACGGGCGATCCTTGTCGAAGGATTCGTGCATTAAGCCGGTGCCGCCATGCGTCGTCTTCAACCAGCGCAGGCATCGGATGATCGTCGCGTCGTCATCAGCGTTCATAGCGTGGGTGATGATCGACATCGGCCAGATCTGGTCCATCCCAACGTGCGGGCCGCCGATTCCCTCTGCTGCCTTGCCCCGGAAGAAATAGGGGTTGCGCGGACTCCAGGCGAGAGCGGCGGTGCGCCTGAACAATGGATCGTCGCGCCGGGCTGCGTCGATCAGGGCAAGGCCCGACAGGCTCGGAACGTTGGCGTCGTCCATGAACAGCCAGTTGCCGAACCCGTCGATCTCATAGGCCCAGACCCGGCCGCCCCGTCCGTCCGGCACCAATGCATGGGCTTTCAACGCGGCCTCGACCTCGGCCGCTAGCATCTCGCAGTCCCGCGCCGCCACGGCGTCGTTGCGCGCCTGGCGATGGACCATGGCCAGCTTGCGGAGCGCCGACACCGCAAACAGGTTCGACGGGATCAGGAACGGATAGACGCAGGCATCGTCCGACGGCCGGAACATCGAATGGATCAGGCCGATCTTCCGGGTCGGCGCGCCATAGCCGTCGAGGATCAGTGAGTCGGTCGGCTGCGCCGCGCTGCGCTGAAAATGATACGGCCCCGGCCCGGTCTTGCGCTGCTGCACCCGGAACGTCGCGACCGCGAGCTTCATCGCGCGCGCCCAGCTATCGTCGAACGGCGACTTGTCGCGCGTCGCCGTCCAATAAGCGTGACTGAGCCGCATCGGGTAGCAAAGCGAGTCGATCTCCCATTTCCGCTCGGCGACGCCGGGCTTCATGTCGGTCTGGTCCTTTTGCGACCATTCGAGATCGCTCTTGGCCGCCGGGTCCTTCATGAAGGCATTGGCATAGGGATCGATCAGAATGCAGCGCGCCTGGCGCTGGATCAGGCCGTGGAACAGGCGCCGCAATGCCGGGTCGCGCGGCGTGAGATGGACATAGGGCTGGACCTGGGCCGAGCTGTCGCGCAGCCACATCGCCTTGATGTCGCCGGTGATGACGAACGTGTCGGGCTTGCCGTCGACCAAGCCGGTCTCGACCGTGGTGTCGAGCGTGTTGGGATAGCAATTCTCGAATATCCAGGCGAGTTCGGGATCGCCGATGGCGGCCTTCACCCGCGCGATCTCGGCCTCGACGGCGGCACTGGTGAACAGCCGCTTGGCAAGTGGCGGGCGCTTGCTGGCGAACGATGCCGCCCGCGCGGCCAACGGCAGCGCCGCATTGAGCGCGATGGCGCCGGCTCCGGCCATGATGTGGCGTCGATTGGGGGTCAGCGTCTTTCTCCGGGTCACTTGGCGGGCGCGCTCATCGAGAAGGGCGCGGCGGCCTTGGTGCTCGCCCATTGCTTATTCGGCGTCGGCCCCATCACGAACCGCAGCGTCCCGCCCTGCGCCAGAGCTTCGCGCGTGACATAGGCTATATCGTGCGGCGCGCCGTTGAGCGTCACCGACTGGATATAGACATTGTCAGGGCCGTTATTCTCCGCCTCGATGGTCAACGTCTTGCCGTTCGGCATCGTCAAGGTGACGTTCCGGAATAGCGGGCTGCCGATCGCATATTGGCCGACCGTCGGCGTCACCGGATAGAAACCGAGCGCGGACCAGACATACCAGGCCGAGGTCTGGCCGTTATCCTCGTCGCCCGGATAGCCGTCGGGAGTCGCCGAATAGAGCCGCTTCATCACGTCGCGGACGTGATATTGCGCTTTCCACGGCGCCCCGGCCCAATCGTAGAGATAGATCATGTGCTGGATCGGCTGATTGCCATGGGCATATTGGCCCATGTTGACGATCTGCATCTCGCGCGTTTCGTGGATCACCGTGCCGTAATAGCTGTCGTCGAAGATCGGCGGCGCGGTAAAGATGCCGTCGAGCCGATCGACGAACTTCTTGTCGCCGCCCATCAGGTCGATCAGGCCCTGCGTGTCCTGCATCACCGCCCAGGTGTAGTGTAGCGCATTCCCCTCGGTGAAGGCATCGCCCCATTTGTACGGGTTGAACGGCGTCTCCCACGACCCGTCCTTGTTGCGTCCGCGCATCCAGCCGGACTGCGGATCGTAGAGCTTGCGATAATTCTGCGCACGTTCGGCATAGAGATTCGCATCGTCGGTCTTGCCGAGCGCCGCGGCAAACCGCGACAGCGAGAAATCCGCGGTCGCATATTCCAGGGTCCGCGCGGCATTTTCGTTGATGCCGACATCGTACGGCACGTAGCCGAGCCGATTGTAATATTCGACGCCCTCACGGCCGACCGCGCTGACGACGTCGCCCTTCTTGTCGGTGGGGCGGCCCGCGCTGGTCGTCGCGTTCTTGACCATCGCCTGGTACAGCGTCTCGGCGTCGAAGCCGCGCACGCCATTGGCATAAGCGTCGGCGATGATGTTCGCCGAGTTCGAGCCGATCATCACGTCGCGATAGCCCGGGCTCGCCCATTCGGGCAGCCAGCCGCCCTCCTTCACCGTGTTGACGAGCCCCTGCATCATCTCGCCGTCGCGCTCGGGATACATCATCGCGAAGAACGGGAAGACCGCGCGCCACGTGTCCCAGAAGCCGTTGTCGGTGTACATGAAGCCGGCATGGACCTTGCCGTCATAGGGGCTGTAATGGACCGGCTTTCCCTTGGCGTCGATCTCGTAGAACATCCGCGGGAATTGCAGCATGCGGTACAGCGCCGAGTAGAAGGTGCGGCGATTGTCGAGGTTCGGATCCTCAACCCGGACGCGCGCCAGCTGCGTTTCCCAGGCCTGCTTCGCCTTGGCCTGGGTCTGGTCGAAACCGTCCTTGCCGATCTCCGCGTCCAGATTGCGCGCGGCCTGTTCGGGGCTGATGAACGACGACGCGACCTTCACGCCGATCTGCTCGCCCGCCTCGGTCTTGAAGCTGACGACCGCGCCGACATGGCCGCCCTCGCGCGTTTTGGCGGCGGAAAGCTGGTAATTGTCGTCCCAGGTGCGGGTGACGGTGAAATCGTGGTCGAATTCGGCGACGAAGTAATTGTGGAAATTGTCGGGCACACCGCCGCTATTGTTGCGGACATAGCCGGTGATCCGCCGCTTCACCGGATCGATCGTCACCATCGATCCGCCGTCCTGGCCGTCGATCAGGATGTGGGCGTCGTCACTCTTGGGGAAAGTGAAGCGGAATTGCGCCGCGCGCGCGGTCGGCGTGACTTCGGCGGTGACGTCGTAATCGGCGAGATAGACCTTGTAGCCGTACGGACGCGCCTCCTCCGCCTTGTGGCTGAACCAGCTGGCGCGATCCTCTTGCTCGATTTTGAGCGGACCGGTCTCGGCGAACAGCGCGAGCGCGGCATAATCGTTCATCCACGGGCTGGGCTGATGCGTCTGCTTGATGCCGTTGATCTTTTTCGCGGCATAGGTGTAGCCCCAGCCGCTGCCCATTTTGCCGGTCACCGGCGTCCAGAAATTCATCCCCCACGGCACCGCGATCGCCGGATAGGTGTTGCCATAAGACAGCGCATGATCGCTGTCGGTGCCCATCAGCGGGTTGATCAGATCGACCAACGCGGGCTGCGGCGACGCAGCCTGCTGGGCGTATGCAGGCGTCGCCGCACCGATGATCGGCGACGACAACAATCCACCGGCGGTAATCAGCGTGGCAAAGGTTCTGATCACGATCGGCGTTCCTTGTTCATGATGGCCGGCAGTGGCCGCGGCGCGATGCCTTCATTGGTCATGACGACCGGCTGGATGGTCCCGTCGGGATTGAACGTCATCCGGTCGATCGCGAGTTGGCGGTGATCGCCATTGTCGTCGCCGAGCGGCCGACGATGATAGACGATGTACCAATCGTCGGTCCCAGGCACGTTGACCATCGAATGATGTCCCGCGCCGCTGGCGATGCGGAAATCCTGCGCGAGGATGGTGCCCATCGGCTTGAACGGGCCGAGCGGGCTTTTGCCGGTCGCATAGGCGACGCGATAATCGGGGCCGGTCCAGCCGCCCTCCGACCACATCAGATAATAGATCCCCTTGCGCTTGATCACGAAGGAACCCTCGACATAGCCGGGCGGGGTGATTTCCTTCCACGTGGTACCGTCCGGATAGGGTTCCACCGACTTCAGATCGGGGCTCAGCCGGACGACGTTACAATGGCCCCAGCCGCCATAATAGAGATAGGTCCGGCCATCGTCGTCGCGATAGACGAACGGATCGATCGGCTGCGCCCCATTGTGGAAGGCGGACACCAAAGGATGGCCGATCGCGTCGTGGAACGGGCCGCCCGGGCTGTCGGACACCGCCAGGCCGATGCCGCCGGTCTCCTTGTCGCTCTGAATGTCGTTGGCGCCGAAGAAGAGGTAATATTTGCCGTCGCGCTCGATCGCCGTGGGTGCCCAGACGGCATAGGCCGCCCATTTGATGCTGGCGACGTCGAGCACGTGCCGGTGCCGCGTCCAATGGACGAGATCGGGCGAGGAAAAGGCGTCGAAAAACGTCTGCTTGAGATATTCCGGACGGATCTTCGGCTTGGCGCGCTTCGCCCGTTGGGAGGCAGTGAACGGCGGCATGGCTTCGGGCTTGCCGCTGTCGTCCGAATAGGTCGGATAGATCCAATATTGCCCGGCGAAGATACGGATCTCGGGATCGGCATACCAGCCCGGCACGATCGGGTTGGACGCGTACACGGGGGACGCCACGGCTAGCGCAAGCCCCGCGGCAAGGCGCATCGCTATCCTTCGCATGGCGTCTCGGCCCCTTGGTTGGGACGGCGGCGGAGAGTAAACCGCCGTCCCGGTTACGATCGATCAGAACTTGTACGCGGCGCCAAGATAGAAGCGGCGGCCGGTATAACGCGACGAATAATAGCGCGCGGTGGTGTCGTTCCCCAGATGGGAGCGTTCCGTCTCCTTGGTGAGGTTGATCACCGCGCCGGTGATCGTGAAGTTGTGGAACACTTCGAACGAGGCGTTGAGGTCGACCTGCTGATACGGATCGTCATAAACGTTCAGACCCGAGACCAGACCCTGCACCCGCTCGCCGCGCCGATTGTAAGACGCCCGCAGCAGCACCGGACCCTTTTCGTAGAAGACCGAGGCATTCCACTGCGTCTTGGCGCTGCCGACCAGTGGCGACGTGCCGATCTTCTTCCCGTCGAGCGAGACGTCGGCGACCGAGGTGTGATTGTAGGTGAAATTCACCTGCGCACCGAGCCCGAACGACAGTGTGTGCTGTGCATAGACTTCGACGCCTTCCGACACGGCGCTCGAGCCGTTCGCCTGGGTCGAATAGGACTGGACCAGCACGGTCTGTCCCTGCACTTCCTGGTTCAGGTCGAGCACCAGCGGCACGACGAAGTTCTTCACGTCCTTGCGGAAGGCGGCCACGCCGAGCACCGAACCAGGGTGGAAATACCATTCCGCACCGATGTCATACGCCCAGGCGGAGAAGGGCGAGAGGTTGAAGTTGCCGCCGTCGCCCGACCAGCCGGCCCGTTCGCCGAACTGCGCACGATCGAACGTGTAGGCGTCCGAGTGGAAGGTTAGCGAGCGTGCCGAACCGAGGTCGTTATAGGCGGGACGAGCGACGACCTTCGAAACCGCTGCGCGGACCAACAGGTTCGGCGTGACGTCCCACGAGATGTTGAAGCTCGGCAGCACGTTCGTATAGCTCTTCGACTCGCTGTTCGGGCTGTAGACGCGGACTTCGCGTTGGCTCTGCGGAATGACCTGGCAATTGCCGTCCGGGCCGATCGGCCGGTTGGGATCGAACGGGCCACCGGGGCCGTCGACGCAATAGTCGTTCTCGAAATACAGCGTATCGGTCGACGTGCCCGACTGTTTCGTATTCACCACGCGCACGCCCAGGTTGCCGCGGACGGGTCCCGACTTGAAGTTCAGCTGGGCATAGCCAGCCCAGATCTTCTCCCCGATCCTGTAGAGATTCTGCGGCTGCGGGACCTTCACGGCGGGACCGTAGGTCGAATTGAGGTAGTTCAGGTAGCTGGCCATGTTGATCGCCGGATAGGACGACGCCGTGAACCCGCCGGGGATATTGGTGATCGGGTTGCTGTAGAAGAAGGACGGCTGCGCCACCGCACCTTGCGGCGTGTCCTGGAAGCGCAGCAACGTGGCCGGATCGGCATACCAATCCTGCTCGCCGGTCGAGCGCTGGACGCGACCGTCACGCCACTTGCCGCCGATCTGAATCGAGCTGATGAAGAAATCGTCGAACGTGCGCGTCACGTCGATCTGGGCGTAGCGCTGCTCGATGCTGCTGTTGGTATAGCCCGACCCGGTCGATCCCGTATCGACCTGGGCGATGCCGGCCAGGAGATTCTTCTGCACGTCGGGCGAGAAGGTCATGCCCAGGTCACCGCCGCTGAAGTCCCAGCTGCTCAGGAAGTTGCCGTTCTGCGTGACGGTACCGGTCAGGCGAGGCTTCACCGCGACCTTCATCTGCTGCGACGGACCGCCGGTCGACTTGGTCTTGCCGACTGCGAACGACACGGCGAGATGGCCGAGATTCCAGTCGCCGTGCAGGTCGTAGGTGTTCGATATCTGCTTCTCGCGCTGATAGATGCCCGACAGCTGCGGCGTTTCCATCGTGCAGATCGGGGTGTTGGCCGAGCAGCCTTGGCCGGCCGGCGGGACCTCGAAGGTCGCCGATTCCATGACCGTGCCGCTCTTGTCGAACTTCGCCCCGGTGAAGAAGTTGCCATAGCCCCATTCGGGGATCTTCAGGACGTTGTCCTCTTGCGTGCGGTTGAGCTGGAAGCGGAAATAATTGGCGGTCAGACGCAGATTATCGAACGGTTTGATGTCGATCGTCGCCTGGATGCCGATGCGCTCGCGCTTGTCGGTGGTGATGTCCTCGTCGACCGACTGCGGCGCCCAATAGCCGTTATAATGCTGACCCGATCGCGTCGTCGGGGCCTTGTCCTCCGACCAATAGGTGACCGCGTCCTGATTGGGCAGCACGTTGCCGTTGACGTCGGTCGCCGGCTTCCCGTTGCGGCCGCCATCGGTCCACCATTGCCAGCTCTCGGTCGACCCTCCCATCTCGCGGTTGGTGCGCTTCTGCCAGCTACCGCCGACCAAAAAGCCGATCGTGCCGGATTCGTTGCGCCATGAAATCTGGCCGGTCAGCTGCGGCTCGACCTTTTTGGTGACGTCCGCGTCGGTCCCCTCGGCCGAGACGAACCCCGACCAGGGTTTGAGGTCGAGCGGACGCCGCGTGCGCAGGATGACGGTGCCGCCGACCCCGCCTTCGTCGAGCCGCGCTTCGGGCGACTTGTATACTTCGACGCTGCCGATCATGCTCGAGGGCAGCAGCAGGTAGTTGAACGACCGCGACGGATCGCCGCTGTCGGTACCGGCGATGAAATTGCCGTTGAGCTCGGTCAGCGTGAGGTCGGAATTGAGGCCGCGTATGCTGACCCGCGAGCCCTCGCCGCCGTCGCGCGAAATGATGACACCCGGCACGCGCTGCAGCGCGTCGGCGACGTTCTTATCGGGGAATTTGCCGACATCCTCGGCAGTGATGACGTCGATAAAGGCATTGGCCTCGCGCTTCGTCCGCAAGCTGGCCTCGATCGACTGGCGATAGCCGGTAACGACGATCTCGCTGCCCGACTGACCATCCTGGGGATCTGCGGGCTGGGCGGCAGCGTCGGGCGTGGCGGGTGCGGTTTGCGCTTGCGCGATGCCGGATAAACCGCCCGAGAAACCGATTGCCGCGCCGGCGGTCAGCATGAGATCGCGAATCAGCCTGGCCCGCGACCGAGTGCACGCTGTCCCCCGGCACAGATCGATGTGACGAATGTTCATATGGATCTTCCCTCTCCTTGAGCGAGGGCGTTGGCGCCCTCCGTTTTTCTTTTCGTTCGGCGCGGTGGCCGGGCTCGAAGCCCGTCCGCCAACCTGTCGCGCCGCAATTCAGAATATAAAAAGCAATTTGTCAATTAAATTGTCCGGCGCAATTTTTCCCGCTCGGGCGCGGCTCGCCCTTCACCGCAAATGCGCGTTTTTATCTTATGGATTCAGTATATTACCGCTCATTCGACAATCTCCGGAGCGGGGCGGCGATCACCGACAGGGCTTCCGGGGATGCCTTGGAGCGCGCGCGATCATAGGTCAGCAGGCCGTTGATCTCGTCCTCGACATCGGTCGTCTGGGTATAGACCGATGCGCTCAGCCCATCCTCGCGCGCGGCGCGGATGACGCCCGACATCTTGCGCCGGAACCGGGCGAGATAATCCTGCTCGCCAGTCGCGACCTGATAGCCCCAATTTTTCTTGCCCGGCCGCCAGATATGGCCCGCGACCGGCATGCCGATGCCGCCATATTCGCCGATCACGATCGCGCGAGCGGACTGGCGCGCCGGCGTATTGGGCACGTCCTCATAGGTGTGGATATCGAACACGTCCGAGGCGCCGGGCGCGACGTCGAGCCACCCGCTATCGGCATCGACCAGCCGGCTGGGATCCATGCCCTTAACGTAGCGGGCCAGGGTCGCGGAATCGTACTGTCCCCAACCCTCATTGTTGACCACCCACATCACGATCGAGGGAAAGGCGCGCAGATCGCCGATCATCGCGGCGAGTTCGTTCTGGTTCTCGGCCATCGCATCAGACGACAGCACCGCCTGGCTTTTGCTGGTGCCGGTGACGAACTGGTCCTCGCCGCCGCCCGACGGCATGTCCTGCCAGATGAGGATGCCGAGGTGATCGGCGTCGTAATAATAGCGCGCCGGTTCGACCTTGATATGCTTGCGCAGCATGTTGAAGCCGGCCTTCTTGAGGAAGACCAGGTCGCTCTTCATCGCTTCTTCGGAAGGCGGAGTATAGAGGCCGTCGGGCCACCAGCCCTGGTCGAGCGTCCCGTTTTGGAAGAGCGGCTTGTTGTTGAGCAGGATCGCCGGCTGACCCGCGACCCGCCCTGGGCCGATCGAGATCTTGCGCATCGCGAAATAGGTGTCGACCGTATCGCGCGGCGCGCCGGCCAGGCGTGCCGCGGCATAGGTCCGATCCTCGCCCTCGGTAAAGCGAGCGTCATAAGCCTTTCGATCGCGCTCATCCTGTCCGGCATAGGGATTGGCGACCGTCACGAGTTCGGCCTTCAGGTCATAAAGGTACGGATCATCGGGCGACCACAAGCGAGCATCGGGGATAGGGAGCGTCGCGCGGCGATTGGCACGGATGACTGTCGACGCGATCACCTTTCCGCCCGCGCTCGCGGTCAACTTTACCGCGTCGGTGTCGCTCGCCCAGCCGCTCAGCGCAACCGCGATATCGACCACGCCCCTATCGATGTCCGGGGTCGCGCGAACGTCCTCGATGTGGAGTTTGGACACCGGCTCGAGCCAAACCGTCTGCCAGATGCCGCTGACCGCGGTGTACCAGATGCCCGAGGGATCGAGGATCTGCTTGCCGCGTGGCTGCGTGCCGGCGCTGGTCGGATCCGCGACTTGCACCACCAACTCGTTCCGGCCCGGCTTCAGATAGTCGGTGATGTCGAAACCGAACGTATCGAAGCCGCCCTTGTGCGACCCGACGACGGCGCCATTGACCCAGATCGTCGCGGCGAAGTCGACCGCGCCGAAATTGAGCATGACGTGCTCGCCGGCCCAATCCTGCGGCACGGTGAAGCTGCGGCGATACCAGATGCGGTCGTCGGGCGTGACCTTGCGGGCGACGCGGGACAGTTTCGATTCGACCGGATAGGGCACCAGGATCTGGCCATCCATCCGCATCGGCTGCGGCGCCGAATCCTTGGTGATCGCATAGTCCCACAGGCCGTTGAGATTGAGCCAGCGATCACGTTTCAGCTGTGGCCGGGGATAGCTGCGCCAGGCGTTATCGGGGGTTACCTCCCTGCCCCATCGGGTCATCAGGTCGCTGGTATAGACGCTATCGCCCGCCGGCGCGGTCTGCGCCAGAGCGTCGATCGCGCTCATCGCCAGGATCATCGACGCGATTGCTGCGATCAGCGTGTGCATGGCAGTTCTCCTCGGAGGTCGGACCCAGGGTAGCGATCAAAAGTGAGCCCAGGGCGCGCAGGCTGGCGCAGCCCTGGGCTCTTGCCTCCGTCGAGGGGGGGAGGGGAAACGGAGGCAAAACGATAGGCGGTCAAGGCATGGGCGACATCGATGGCGGCGCGTCGGCCGGCGCCGCGCCCCAAGTCTTGTTCGGCATCGGCCCCATGGTCAGCACCAACTTGGCGCCGTTCCGGATGTCGGCATGGCTGAACCACGGCTTGGTCCATGGCCGGCCGTTGAGCGTCGCCGACTGGATGTAGATGTTCGCGGCCGAATTGTTCCTGGCCTCGACCTCCAACGTCTTGCCGTTGCCCATCTGGAGCTTGACGTCGTCGAAAATCGGACTGCCGATGATGTAATTCTGGCTCGACGGATCGACCGGATAGAATCCCATCGCGCTCAGCACGTACCAGGACGATGTCGCGCCCTGATCGTCCATCCCGGGATACCCATAACCCGCGGCATCGCTGCCATACATTTCGGCAAGGATCCGGCGAGTCAGCGCCTGCGTCTTCCACGGCTGGCCGCCCCAGTCGTAATAATAAGCGGCCTGCTGGTCGGGTTGGTTGCCCTGGACATATTGGCCGATCAGCCCGGTACAGTCGCGGCAAATCCCCTTGGGATTATAGGGCGTCGAAAAGAACCGATCGAGCTTGGCGGTGAACGCCTGGCGCCCGCCAAGCAACCTGGCCAGCCCGTTGACGTCATGCGGCACCAGCCACAAGGTCGACCAGCCCGACGCTTCCTTCATCATGAAGTTGTAATAGGGCTCGCCGGGATCGAACGGCGCGATCCACTTGCCGCCCGCGGTCCGCCCGCGAACGAAGCCGATCGATTTATCGAACACATTAGCGTAATTGTGCGCCCGTTTCAGAAACAAGGCGTAATCGTCCATCTTCCCGAGCCGCTTGGCATATTGCGCCATCGCGAAATCGTCCCAGGCATATTCGAGCGTGGTGGCCGCGCCTGCCTTGCCGCCGGCATAAGGCGGGCTGGGATTGTGGTCGGGGACTACGTCCGCGATCCAGCCATTCTTGTCATATTCGGCGAGATAGTGGCGCGGGCCGGCGGGATCGGTCGCGTTCTTGCGAAGATATTCGTACGCCGCCGCATAGTCGAACGGAATGCCGCGTTCCCACGCGCCCAGATACATGAACACCGCATTGTCGCCGTGGAACGACGTATTCATGAATCCCTGCTCGCGCGCCATATCAAGCTCGGATTGCATGACGTCGCGCATCGTCTCCGGCTCCATCAGCTCGAGCAGGACGATCTGGTTGCGGCCGGTATCCCAAAACGGCACCGGGCTGTACCGGTCGTGCGTCGCGGTCTGCACCTTGCCGTTGGTGTCGGTGAACTTCTCTCCCTTGGCGGCGACCAGGCGCGGGCTGGCGAACGACTGGAACAAGGTCGAGTAGAACAGCGTGCGCTGCTTGGGCGTCCCGCCGGTCACCTGCACACGATCGAGCAGCTTCGACCAGGCACTGCGCGCCGCGCCGCGCACGCGATCGAAATCCCAACCGGGCAATTCGTCGCGCAGACGCTGTTCGGCCTGGGCGTAGCTGGTGCCGTGCGCGATCTTCATCAGCACCGTCTCGCCGGCCTTGGTGCGAAAGGTGACGTAGCTGCCGGCAAAACTGCCGGAAATCTTGCGCTGGTCGGGCTCGACTCTTTTGTCGCCGATCCCCCAGCCCTTGGCGTCGCCGGGCGATTTGCTGAACGTCCCCAGGCTGGCGAACGGCTTCGAGAATATGGCGACGAAATAGGCGCCGTCCGCGCCGCTACTATCCTTCGACACGCCCCGCACCATCTGGTTGCCGACGACTTCGACATCGCCGCCATGCTCCGGAAAGTTGATCAGCACGTTCGACCGATCGCTTTGCGGGAAGGTGAACCGCATCAGGCTCGCCCATTGCGTGGCCGTCAGTTCGGCCGTCGTCCGGAACGTGCCGAGATAGACCGAATAATAGCCGGGCGACGCGATCTCGCGCGACTTGTCATAATAGGATTGCGAATAGGCCGGGGGCACCGACCAGTCACCGACCACCGGCATGATGATCGGCTCCGCCCGGCCGCCATAGGAAGCGCCCCCACCGCCGGAAAATCCGATCATCGTCGGGTTGGTGTAGTAATAAGGGACCTCGACGCCGTTCGGATAGGACAGCGCGATATTGTTGTTGATCGGCGCCGCCTCGACCGAACTGTGCGGCAAGCGCGCGCCCGGCGAGGTCTGGCCCGAATAAACGGGTTCGCCCGGCGGCGGCGCATTTCCGATCAGATCGGGGCGATCGAGGGGCGCGGTGCCGACCAGCGGATTGACCTCGTCGACCGGGGCTTTGGCGGGCGCCGTCTGCGCGCTGACGACGGCGGCCGCCGACAGAGCGATCGATAGACCGAGCGGCAATAGCAACAGGCGGGTGCTACGGCCCTGCCCATCCGGCTGCGGAAGCGTTTGGCGGATACCCACGGTACCTCCCCTGATTCTCGGAGCTATTATTGCCCCTTGGCGACGACCCCATTTGGCTATGTCTACGACGGGGCCGAGCGGCACCGTCGATTAAATTAAACATTTTGTCAATTGAATTAGGTGGCGAAAAACGCTTGCGAATGACAGGCTTTATGGGCCGGTGAGGCAGGATTGGATCGACACGGCCTTGCGTGTCGATCGGGATCAGCGCGCGGGCTGGATCGCTGGACCGCCGGCGTCGCCGGCGGCCGGCACTTTCCATAAGGCACCGGGCTTGGGCAGCAGAAAATGACTGAACGGCAGGATCGCGGCGCCGACCGCAGGCGCATCGTCCGACAAAGCAGCGCGCGCGACTGGGGCGATCACCGGAACGTTGGTCGCCTTTTCGCGCAACAGATCGTACGCCCGTGCCGCCAGCCGTTCGACGATGGCGCTCGGCAAGCGCCCTCCGACCAGAACGACGCCGGGATTGATCAGGCAGTTGACCGCTTCGAGCGGGACATAGAGCTGCTCGGCCGCCTGGGCGATCCAACGGTCGACACACTTTTCCGCCGCAAGCGACAGCTTCTCCACCCCCATGACGTCCGCCAGACCAAGGCCGTCACGCTCGAGCTGTCCGGCAAGACCCGACAGCGACACGAGATTCTGGATCTGGTCGCGCGGGCCGCTGCCGGGCGCGTGCATGAAGCCCAATTCTCCGCTGCGGCCATCGACACCGCGGAAATAGGCGCCATCGATCACCAGGCCGCCGCCCAGCCCCGACGAGATCAGGATGTAAAAGAAGGTGCTGTGCTTCTGCCCGAGACCGAGCTGCATTTCCCCCATGGCCGCCGCGGCGGCATCGTTTTCGACGAAGACCGGCAGCGAAAAGGGTTTGTCGAACAGATCGCTCATGTCGATCTTGTCCCACTTGGCATAAGCAGCCGGACGCCCGGGCAGATCGACCAGGCCGAGGTCGTCTGGCACCGCGACACCTAGACCGACCAGGCTCGACTCCTTGACCCCCGCCGATCGCATCATCTCCTTGATCGACCGCCGATAGAGCGAGCGGACATGATCCGGCAGCGCGAAATTCACTTCCTCTGAGACGCGCGCCAGGGTCTCGCCGGCGAAATTCACCAGCACGATGGTGATATGGTCGCGGTCGATATTGACGCCGATCGAGTGGCAGGCATCGCGATTGATGACGAGTTTGGTCGGCGGCTGGCCCCGCCCGCCGCGACGCTGACCCGCCTCCACGATCAAGCCATCTGCGAGCAGGCGCTTGGTGATGTTGGCGATGGCTGGCGCGGTCAGCCCGGTAATCGCAGCGAGTTCCACCCGGGTCAGCAGGCCGTTGATACGGATGGCATGGAGCGTGACGCGCTGATTATGGTCGGCGGCGCGTTCCAGATTGGTGCCGGAGAGCCTTAGACGGGTCGTTGGCTGGGTCATCCGTGCATCCTTATTGCCCGAGCGCGGCTGATCCCCACTCCTTCTTGAATCTCGCTGCGACGAACGACCATGAGCATAGTCATACGAATTAGCTGGCCGCGGCCCAGAACGCCAATGCGGAATATCCCCATAATGGTTTCAATTCTGGCCATTACGCCGCCTTTGCGCGGGGTCGGTTGATGGCATCGTCCATCGCCTCCAGCGCCACTCCGCGCGTCTCGGGGAAGAAGCGCCAGACGACGAGGAATTGCACGCCCATTGCCGCGGCGAAGAACCAGAAGGGCGCTGCCTGGGTATACCGCGCTACCACCGGGAAACCGAACGCGATCAGCGCATTCATTCCCCAATGCGTGGCGCTGCCCAGCGCCTGGCCGCGCGCACGCACCGCGGTCGGGAAAATCTCCGACAGATAGACCCAGATCACCGCACCCTGCGAAATCGCGAAGAACAGGATAAAGCCGATCAACGCGGGAAGCAGCAATGCCTGCCCCTGCCCCGTCGAATAGATCGCCGCCACCGCGGCCAATGCAATCCCGGTGCCCGCCGCGCCGATCAGCAGCAATGGCTTGCGCCCCGCGCGATCGATCGCCGTCATGCCGACAAAGGTCGCCAGCAGATTGGCGAGGCCGATCGCGACCGATTGCAGGTCGGAGGATAGCCGGTCGAACCCGGCGGCGGCGAAGATATGGCCGAGATAATAGAGGATCGCGTTGATCCCGGAGAGCTGATTGAACGCGGCGACGCCGATCGCGAGCAGGATCGGCTTGCGGTAAGCGGCCCAACTGAGCCGGGCATCCGGTGCCTCGACCTGATCCCTGCGGAATTCGGCGATGATCGTCAGCGGGTCGCCCATCCCGAGCTGGGCAATCGCCGCCAGCGCTTCCTCGTCGCGCCCGCGCTGCGCCAGCCAGCGTGGCGACGGCGGGATGCGCAGCAACATGATGAGGAACAGGATGGCCGGGAGGGCCGCGATGCCGAGCTTCATTTGCCAGGCCAGATCGGTGGTCACCAACCGACCAATCACGAAATTGCTGACATAGGCGACCAGGATGCCGATCACGACATTCAGCTGGAACAGCGCGACCAGGAATCCGCGCCGCGCCGCCGGGCTCACCTCGGCGATATAGACCGGCGCGAGCACCGACGAGCCGCCGATCGCCAGGCCGCCGAGGAAGCGAAAGGCGACGAACGCCGCGAGATTCCAGCTCATCGCCGAGCCGAAAGCCGAGACGATATAGGCGATCGCGATCCAGATCAGCACCGCCCGGCTACCGTATCGGTCGCCCGGCTTGCCTGCCCCGAGCGCGCCGACCAGCGTCCCGACCAATGCCGCCGATACCGCCGTCCCAAGCCCGATCGCGCTCAGCCCGAACACGCCCCGCAGCGCCTCGGTGACACCCGAGATGACCGCCGTGTCGAAGCCGAACAGCAAACCGCCCAGGCTGGCAGTGCCCACCGCGTTCCAGTTGACGCGTTCCTTCGGCGTGCCCATCAAGCTGTCTCCAACCGCGCCGAGCCGTCCGCTCGATACATTAATCTAATTGAAGTATTAATCGAGCCGGTCAAGCGGAGCGTCGGTTTGCACGGCAAGTGCATGGCGCTCGAGCGCCTGGCTGGCCACTTATTAGCCAGTCCGCGAACTGGCCTGACCAATCTCGACAAATACCGCCAGAGGCGCTACGCCGCTTGCCAGCGGACAATGCCGCGGGCTGGGGAGAGGATCGTGAAGCGGATACCGCATTTGCGCTGGTGGATCGTCGCGCTGATCTGCGCCGGCACAATCGCCAATTACCTCGCGCGCAATTCGCTTGGCGTGCTCGCCCCAGAGCTCAAGACGTCGATGTCGATCTCGACCGCGCAATACAGCTACGTCGTCATGGCGTTTCAGTTCGCCTATACCGTGATGCAGCCGATCGCGGGCTATATCGTCGACCGGTTCGGGTTGCGCGCCGGGTTCGCATTTTTCGGGATCGCATGGTCCGCCGCCAATATGCTCCACGCGCTGGCCGGTGGTTGGATCAGCCTTGCCTTCTTCCGAGGATTGCTCGGCTTGGCCGAGGCGGCGGCAATCCCGTCCGGCATGAAAGCGATCGCCGAATGGTTTCCGGCCCGCGAGCGCTCGATCGCGACGGGGTGGTTCAACGCCGGAACCTCGCTTGGGGCGTTGATCGCGCCCCCGCTCGTCGTCGCGGTCGCCTTATGGGGCAATTGGCGGCTGGCCTTCATCGTGACCGGCGCGGTCGGGCTGGTGTGGGCGGCGGCATGGTATGCCTTTTACCGATCGCCGACCGAGCATCCCGCGATCACGCCGCGCGAGCAGGCGATGATCGCAGAGGATCGCCCCAAAATCCCCGCCCGAAAGGCGAGCGCGCGCGAGATCCTGTCTTCCGCGCGCTTCTGGGTGATCGCGGTGCCGCGTTTCCTTGCCGAACCGGCCTGGCAAACCTTCAGCTTCTGGATACCGCTCTATCTCGCGACCGAGCGCCACATGGATCTGGCGCATATCGCAGCCTTTGCGTGGCTGCCGTTCCTGGCGGCGGATCTCGGCGGCGTGCTCGGCGGCTATCTTTCGCCGTTCTTCATGAAGCGCTTCCACGTCAACCTAATACCCTCGCGCGTGCTCGGGATCAGCCTAGGCGCGGTATTGATGATCGCGCCCGGATGCATCGGGCTCGCTGTCAGCCCTTATGTCGCCATCGCCTTGTTCTGCATCGGCGGGTTCGCGCATCAGATGATCTCGGTGCTGATCAACACGCTGTCCGCGGACGTCTTCACGCCGGAGGAAGTCGGCACCGCTAATGGCTTTGTCGGACAGGCAGGCTGGGTCGGCGGGCTGCTCTTCACGTTCCTGATCGGGCAATATGCCGATCGCGTCGGTTACGCACCCTTGTTTGCGGCACTCGGCATATTCGATCTGATCGGGGCCGCCGTTCTGATCGCCTTTGTCCGCCGCTTGTCTCTCCCGCAAATGGAAGCCCGCTCATGAGACGCGCCTTACTGTCCGACCCGCCCTTGTTCGCGCTGACCGAACGGGCTCCGGGCCGGCTGACGCTCGCCGCCGATACCGGCGCGGTCGCGCATTTGTTCGTGCTCGAGTACGATATCATTCGGCTGTTGCTGCTCGCCGATGGCGAGGTGACGAGCCCGCCGAGTTGGGCGATCGCGCCGGGCGCCGCCGACATCGCCGAGCCCGGGCGCGACCGGCTGGATGTCGCGGGCTTCGCCTGTCCCGATTTCCAGTTGGAGCAGGGTGACGACCGGATCATTGTCGAGACCGCGCGCCTCCGCGTCAGCGTCCGCCTGCATGGCCTCTATTGCACCTGGGAACAGCGCGACGGCGATACGTGGCGGCTGATGGCCGCCGACCGTCCGACCCAGGCCTATGATTTCGGCTGGTGGGACGGCCGCGCGCATCACTATGTCGCCCGCCGGCCGGGCGAGCGCTTCTACGGCCTTGGCGACAAAGGCGGCGACAATGACCGTGCCGGACGGCGCTTCCGCCTGACCAATCTCGACGCGATGGGCTATGACGCCGAGACCAGCGATCCACTCTACAAGTCGATCCCTTACGTCCTGGTCGCCGACGCAGACGGCCGCTGCCACGGCACTTTCTACGATACGACCGCGGATGTGCATTTCGACTTCGGGCGCGAGATGGACAATTATCACGGCTGGTACCGCCACATGGTGGCGGAGGCCGGCGATGTGGATTTGTGGATGATCGCCGGCCCCGATCCGCTGGCCGTCACTCGCCGCTTCACCTGGCTGACCGGCCGGCCCGCGCTGATGCCGCGCTGGTCGCTCGGCTACTCAGGGTCGACGATGAGCTATACCGACGCGCCCGACGCCGCGGCGCAGATGGCGGGCTTTCTCGACAAGCTGGCCGAGCACGATATCGGCTGCACCTCTTTCCATCTGTCGTCGGGCTACACCTCGATTGGCGACAAGCGCTATGTGTTCAACTGGAACACCGACAAATTCCCGGATCCGGCCGGGTTCGTGGCAAGCTACGCGCAAGCAGGCGTCGAGCTGGTGCCGAATATCAAGCCGGCCTTGCTGCGCAGCCATCCGCGCTATGACGAGGTCGCCGCGGAGGGCCTGTTCGTCGCCTATGACGACGGCACCCCGGTCGAGGTGCAATTCTGGGACGAAGTCGGCAGCCAGATCGACTTCACCAATCCGCGCGCCGCCCAATGGTGGCGCGATGAGGTCAGGAGCGCTTTGCTCGACAAGGGGATGGTCGCGACCTGGAACGACAATAACGAATATGAGATCTGGGACGCGCGCGCCCGGTTCGCCGGCTTCGGCCAGCCCCACGCGGCCGCCGAAATGCGCCCGGTCCAGCCCTTGCTGATGACGCGCGCCTCGCGCCGCGCCCAGGCAGAGGCCCTGCCCGACCGTCGCCCTTATGCCGTAACGCGATCGGGCATGGCCGGGCTGCAGCGTTATGCCCAGACCTGGAGCGGCGACAACCTGACCGAGTGGAAGTCGCTGCGCTACAATGCGCGCCAGTCGATCGGGCTGGCGCTGTCGGGCGTGTCCAACTGCGGCCACGATGTCGGCGGCTTCGCCGGGCCCGCGCCGTCGCCCGAATTGCTGATCCGCTGGGTGCAGGCTGGCGTGCTGATGCCGCGCTTCAGCATCCACAGCTGGAACGACGACCGCACCGTCAACGAGCCGTGGATGTACCCCGAAGCGCTGCCCGCGATCCGCCGGCTGATGGCGCTCCGCCAGACGCTGATTCCCTTCTTCTACGATCTGCTGCACGCTTATCATTCGGACTATGCGCCGATGGTGCGGCCGACCTGGCTGGACTTCCCCCAAGACACTGTCGCCTGGGAGGAGAATGACGAGCATCTGCTCGGGCCCAACCTGCTGATCGCGCCGGTGATGGAACAAGGCGCGGAGACGCGAACCGTGCGCCCGCCCGCGGGCGTCGAATGGCTCGATATATGGAGCGGGCAGCGGATCGCCGGCGGGACATCCGTCACCCTCGGCGCGCCGCTCGATGGGCTTCCGCCGCTGCTCGCACGCGCCGGATCGGCGATGCTGGTCGATCTCGCTCAAGGTGGATGGCGGCCCGAGCCCTATCGCCGCGGCGTGTGGCTGTTCCCGCCACGCGACGGCGCTTTCAGCTGGTCCGCGGTCGAGGATTCGGGCGACGGCGACGGACCGGTCGATATTTGGCACCTGACCGGCCGGGCGGAATCGTCGCGGATTGTCGTTGATGTGCTCCGCGATGGCCCCGGTACCTGGGGCGACACCAGTATCACCCTGTTGCTGCCGCCGAACGAGACTCGGTCGCTGATCGTCAATAATGGAGCGGGGAACCTGGTCGATCATGACGGCCGCCGAGGGGTCACGTTGACGATCTAGTCCTCAAGAGGATGGGTTGATCCCCACCAATCA
>NZ_BCYZ01000041.1 GCF_001598455.1 Sphingomonas pruni NBRC 15498 | reverse complement strand
CGTCCCGTCCTCGCCGCTATGCGGCTGCGGCCCCTCCACCAAGCCGCTTCGCGTCTTGGTCCCCCTCCCCATCTTCGATGAGGAGGATTTTCTAAAGGGCAGCTGCCGTCAAGCCGCCTTCTGAAGATGCCTACGCCCGAGCAACTCCGCGATCTGCACCGCGTTCAGCGCGGCGCCCTTGCGGAGATTGTCCGACACGCACCACAGCGACAGGCCGTTATCGACGGTCGAATCCTCGCGGACGCGGCTGACGAACGTGGCATATTCGCCGACGCATTCGACTGGCGTGACGTAGCCGCCATCCTCATGCTTATCGACCAGCATCACGCCGGGCGCCTCGCGCAGGATCGACTTGGCCTTGGCCGCCGAAATCTCGTCCTCGAACTCGATGTTGATCGCTTCCGAATGGCCGACGAATACGGGCACGCGGACGCAGGTCGCGGTGACCTTGATCTTGGGATCGAGGATCTTCTTGGTCTCGACGACCATCTTCCACTCTTCCTTGGTCGACCCGTCCTCGAGGAACTTGTCGATGTGCGGAATGACATTGAAGGCGATCTGCTTGGTGAACTTGGACGGCTCGGCCTGGTCGCCGACAAAGATGTTGCGCGACTGTTCGAACAGTTCGTCCATCCCCGCCTTGCCCGCGCCGGACACCGATTGATAGGTCGCGACGACGACGCGCTTGATTGTCGCGGCATCGTGGAGCGGCTTCAGTGCCACGACCATCTGCGCGGTCGAGCAGTTCGGGTTCGCGATAATGTTCTTCTTGGTATAGCCGTTGATCGCGTCCGGGTTCACCTCCGGCACGATCAGCGGCACGTCGGGATCCATCCGGTAGAGCGACGAATTGTCGATCACCGTGCAGCCCGCGGCGGCGAAGCGCGGCGCGTGGATCGCGGTCGCCTCGCTGCCGATCGCAAACAGCGCCATGTCCCATCCAGTCGGATCGAAATGGTCGATATTCTGGATCTTGAGGGTTTTGCCGGTCTCACCGAAGTCGATAATATCGCCGGTCGAGCGCGACGACGCCAGCACGGCGATCTCGTCGGCGGGAAATTCCCGCTCGGCCAGGATGTTCAACATTTCGCGCCCGACATTGCCGGTCGCGCCAGCGACGACCACACGGTAACCCATCACTTCGATCCCAATTTTGCGTAACCACCCTTGCGGCGGCGCTTGCTCTTTAGGCTCCACAGGTAAGAATGGAAGCGCGCAATTTCTTGTCGTCCCAGCAAGGTCAGGTTGATGCAGAATTTCCCGATCGATGCCGTCCGGTCGCATTTTCCCGCTCTGTCGCGGGAAGTCGACGGTCAGCCGGCAGCCTATTTCGACGCTCCCGGCGGTACGCAGGTCTGTGACGCAGCGATCCGGGCGATGACGGCGCATCTGACCGATGGCACCGCCAATTCGGGCGGGCCGTTCGTCACCTCGGTCGAAACGGACCGCCTGTCCGCAGGCGCGCATGCGGCGATCGCCGACCTCCTTGGCGCCCAGCCCGACGAGATCGCATTCGGGCCGAATATGACATCCCTGACCTTTGCTGTGTCGCGCGCGCTCTCCCGCGATTGGGATGAAGGCGACGAGCTGATTGTCACGCGGCTCGACCACGACGCCAATGTCGCGCCGTGGCTGCAGGTCGCCGAAGATCGCAACATGACGGTGCGCTGGCTCGATTTCGATCCGGCGAGCGGCCGCTGGACGCTCGACGACCTTGCCGCATTGCTGGGACCGAAGACGCGGCTGGTGGCGTTCGGCGTCGCCAGCAACGCGCTCGGCACGGTCAATCCGGTCGCCGAGGCGGCAAAACTCGTTCGCGGGCGGAGCGACGCCCTCGTCTATGTCGATGCGGTGCAATCGGTCCCGCATCTGGTCACCGATGTAGCCGCGATGGGCGCGGATTTCGTCGCCTGTTCGCCGTACAAATTCTTCGGGCCGCACCAGGGCGTGCTGTGGATGAACCCGCGCCTCGACGATCGCGTCCGCGCCTATAAGGTCCGCCCGGCCGGTGACGAGGGCGCGCATCGCTTCGAGACCGGCACGCCGTCGTTCGAGGGCCAGGCCGGCGTATTGGGTACGATCTCCTATCTCGAATGGCTGGGCGAAGCCGCCGATCCCAGCGCGAATAGCCGGCGCTCGCGGCTGGTCGCGGCGATGACTGCCGCCACAGCCTATGAGCATGAGCTAGGCAACCGCCTGCTCGCCGGGTTCGCGACGATCCCAGGCCTTCGCCTCTGGGGGCCGCCGACGATGGAGGGGCGCGTCCCGACCTTTTCGTTCACGCTTTCCGGCCATGCGGCGCCGGAGATCGCGCAACATCTGGCGAAATGCGGCATCTTCGCCTGGGCCGGCCATTTCTATGCGGTCGAAGTCCTCGCCCGGCTCGACCTGACCGACAAGGGCAGTCTCCTCCGCGTCGGTCTATGCCATTACAATACCGCTCAGGAGGTCGACCGGCTGATCGCAGCGCTGAGCGAAATTTAGCGCCCGCCACTGTCGGGTAAATTTACAGGTAACCATCTTCGTTAATCCGAAACGACGCATTTCCGCCATTGGCACGGCTCATGCTTAACCAAGCGCATGTTCGCCAAGATCGCCCGCCTGTTCGTCATCAAGACCAAGTTCGAGGCCTTCATGGTGATTTACGGCCTCGGGCTCGGCGCAGTCGAGCGCGGGGTTCATTACGTCCAGCAATATCCGGGGTTCGGCGGCTGGATGTTGTTTTCGGTCTGCCCGATCGCGGTGTTCATGGCCGGGGCGCGGATATTGGATTCTGTCGAGCGGAACTGATCGGCTGGAAACGGAGGCTATCCCAGAAGATAGACCAGCGCTTCGTCTTCGCTTTCGAACAGCCCGATCTCGCGGTCGCCGATCGTCCGCCGCACCTGGATCTTGTTGAGCCCGTAACGCGCGATGATCGCCAACCGCCGGGGCTTGAGCGGCACGGTGTCGGTCGTATGTTGGACCATCCCGACGACATCCGCAGGCTGAGCATCGAGCGCGCGGGCGTCGATCAGAAAGTTGTGGACGCCCGAAGGCACGCCGAGCGACCGTACGGCTGCCTGCTCCTCGGCGGCGATGCGCTCCACATCCTCCGGGACCATGAAGCCCGCCAGCCGCAGGGTTACCAGCAATCGCGTCGCATCGACCGAGATTGCGTGTTGCGCCTGTTTGCCTGGCGTTGGCATCAATCGAACTCCGGCATTGTCAGACTGGGATATTGGCGCGTCTCAAGCGGCGCCGGTCTACCACCAGGCTTCGGGCCGCGCGTTGAACCCGGCGCGCTCCTCGATCGCGAGGCACGCATCGAGCACGCCCTGCTCGTCGAGCGCCTTGCCGATCACCTGGAGCCCGAGCGGCAGCCCGGCCTTGTCGAGGCCGCCAGGCACCGACATCGCCGGCAGGCCCGCAAGGCTCGACGGCACGGTGAAGACGTCGTTCAAATACATCGCGATCGGATCGGCCGACTTCTCGCCCAGCGCGAACGCCGCCGACGGCGCGGTAGGGGTGAGCAGCAGGTCGCAGGTCTCCCAGGCCCGGTCAAAATCGCGCGCGATCAGCGTGCGGACCTTCTGCGCCTGGGTGTAATAAGCGTCGTAAAAGCCAGCCGACAGCACATAGGTGCCTATCAGGATGCGGCGCTTGACCTCCGCCCCGAAGCCGGCCGCGCGGGTCGCGGCGTACATTTCCTGGAGGTTGGCGCCCTCCGGCAAGTCGCGCAACCCGTAGCGCACGCCATCATAGCGCGCGAGGTTGGACGACGCCTCAGCCGGAGCGATGATGTAATAAGCCGGCAGCGCATATTTGGTGTGCGGCAGCGACACCTCGACCACCTCGGCGCCAGCATCCTTCACCCAGTCGATGCCCTGCTGCCAGAGCGCCTCGATCTCGGCAGGCATGCCGTCGACACGATATTCCTTCGGGATACCGATCCGCTTACCCGCCAGGCTGGCGTTGAGGCCGGCTTCCCATTTGGGCACGTCGAGCTGGAGGCTGGTCGAATCCTTGGGATCGAATCCGCTCATCGCCTCGAGCATGATCGCGCAGTCCCGCACGTCGCGCGCCATTGGTCCGGCCTGATCGAGACTCGAGGCGAAGGCGATGATGCCCCAGCGTGAGCAACGGCCATAGGTCGGCTTGATCCCGGCGATGCCCGTGAAGGCCGCAGGCTGGCGGATCGAGCCGCCGGTGTCGGTCCCGGTCGCCGCCGGGCACAAACGCGCCGCGATCGACGCCGAGCTGCCGCCCGAGGAGCCGCCGGGCGCGAGCGGAGCGTTGCCGCCGTCTGCGCGCCGCCAGGGCGAGATCACGTTGCCGAAATAAGAAGTTTCGTTCGACGACCCCATCGCGAACTGATCCATGTTGAGCTTGCCCAACATGCCCGCGCCCGCGTCCCACAATTTCTGGCTGACGGTCGATTCGTATTCGGGCTTGAACCCCTCGAGGATATGGCTCGCCGCCGCCGACTGCACGCCCTTGGTGCAGAACAGGTCCTTCATGCCGATCGGCACGCCGGCCAATGGCTTGAGCGTCTGGCCAGCCGCACGTGCGGCGTCGGCTTCCTTGGCCGCGGCGATGGCGTGGTCTGGCGTCTCGACCAGAAAGGCATTGAGCTGCTTGGCCTTGCTGACGGCGACGATGTGCGCGTCGGCGACTTCGCTCGCCGAGAACGTGCCGGCACGCACGCCATCGCGCAATTCGCGGACGCCGAGATCGGTGAGGTTCGTCATTATTCGATCACCTTGGGCACGGTGAAGAAGCCATGTTCGGCCTGTGGCGCATTGGCCAGCACGGCGTCGCGCTTGCCGCCGTCGGTGACGGCGTCGTCGCGCAACCGCAGCGTGTTGGCGATGACCGCGGTCATAGGTTCGACGCCGGTACAGTCGACCTCCCCCAATTGCTCGATCCAGCCCAGGATGTTGTCGAGTTCAGGCGCGATCTTCGCGACCTCCTCGTCGGTGATCGCGATGCGGGCGAGGCTCGCGATCTTCTTCACGGTTGCAGCGTCTACGGACATGGCCGCGCGGCTAGCAGAGCGGCCGCCACGATTGCAACCGCCGCGACGATGAGGCACGGGACCCGGACGGCAATCGGAGCGCGTTCTTGGCCCGCAAATTCCTGTATTTGATGATCGTCCTGATCCTGCTCGTCGGCGCAGGGGCGTTCGTTTATCGCTTCTACGGCAAAGACCTGATGAAGGCGGCGTTGATCCCCAGCGCGCACTTCGAAGGTGGGCCGGTCACCCCTTCGCAAGCGTATGAAAAGCCCGCGATGTGGTTCGCGCGGCCGGACATCCCGAACAATCCCGCGCTGTGGACGCCGGCCGATTTCAAACCGGGCGAGAACCCGCCGGCCGCGGTCTTCTTCATCCACCCGACCTCTTATATCGACCGCGCGCACTGGAACGCGCCGCTCGACGATGCCCAGGCCAATAATACCGCGGCGGTCTTCCTGCGCGGCCAGGCTTCGGCTTTCAACGAAACCGGCGAGATTTGGGCGCCGCGCTATCGCCAGGCGACGTTCGGCGCGTTCCTGACCAGCCGGGCCGACGCGCAGAAGGCGCTCGATTTCGCCTATCGCGACGTGCTCGCGGCGTTCGACGAATTTCTCAAGGAACTGGGTCCGGATCGTCCGATCATCCTGGCCGGGCACAGCCAGGGCGCGCTGCACCTCGAACGCTTGTTGCGCGAGCGGGTCGCGGGTCGGCCGCTCGCGAAGCGGATCGTCGCGGCCTACGTGGTCGGATGGCCGATCTCCAAGCTCCATGACCTTCCCGCGCTCGGTCTGCCCGAATGCGTGACCGCCGGGCAGGCCGGCTGCATCCTGTCGTGGCAGAGCTTCGCCGAACCCGCCGATCCATCGATGATTACCGACGTCTACGACGCCACCACAGGATTCGACGGCAAGCCGCGCAAGGGCACCGACATGGTCTGCACCAATCCGATCACCGGAACGCCGAATGCGGCCGCCAAACTGACGGCCAATCTCGGAACGCTGATTCCGTCCAAGGATTTGGGCAGCGCGACCTTGGGCGTACCCGGCGTCCCCGCCAAATGTTTCGGGCGCGGATTTCTGTCGATCGGCCAGCCGGTCAATCTCGGCGGCTATGTCCTGCCCGGCAACAATTACCACGTGTTCGATTATTCGATGTTCTGGGTGAACATCCGAAAGGACGTCGCGCGGCGTTTTGCGACCTTCGCAAGCGGCAAGCCCGCAACGGCTTCCGCCCCTGCCCCGACCGCCCCGCGCCGATGATCACCGAGGATCGCGCTGCGTTCCGGACCGCGTTGCCCGACGGCGGACGCCTGCTCGGGCTCGACGTCGGCACCAAGACGATCGGCACCGCCCTATGCGATGCCGGCTGGAGCTTCTCCAGCCCCGCCGAGCTGATCCGCCGCACCAAGTTCACTGCCGACAAGGCGGCGCTGGCCGCGCTGGCGGTCGCTCAATCGGTCAAGGGCATCGTCGTCGGCCTGCCGCTCAACCTCGACGGCACCGATTCGCCGCGCACCCAATCGACCCGCGCCTTTGCGCGCAACATCGCCGATCTCGGCCTGCCGATCCTCCTTTGGGACGAACGCTGGTCGACCCAGGCGGTCGAACGCCAGATGATCGCCGAGGATCTGAGCCGCGCCAAACGCGCCGAGCGCGTCGACAAGCTGGCGGCGAGTTACATTCTGCAAGGTGCGATCGACGGGCTTGTTTCCGTTCAGCCCTGATCGCCCTGCCCATCCTGCTGGATATGCAGGCCCTGGACCGGCGCGCCGAGCACACGGTGGCGTTCCTCCGCTGCCCGGCGCAGCGCCTCGCGCGGCAGGCGAAAATAGGCGAGCGGGGTCATCCCCATACAGGCCTTGAAGTCGCGATTGAAATGAGCCTGGTCGTAATAAGCGGAATCGATCAGGTCGCCGAGCGGCTGGTCGAGCCGGTCGCGGACCTTGGCCAAAGTCCGCAGAAAGCGCTGACGGCGCAGCAGTCGCACCGGCGGAAACCCGAACACCGTGGTACAGACGCGGTGCAGCGTGCGCTGTTCGATCCCCAGTTGCTCGGCGAGATCCCCGACCTGGTCGACCGTTCCCGACAGCAGCGCCTGCTGCACCCGGACCGCCAGTTCGCGGTACGCGCTCTGCGATGCCGGCCGCGCGTCGAGGATCGTATCGAGAATTGCGACGCGCTCCGCGTCGGTGCGCGCTTCGAGCAGCCGCGAAAGGATGGCCGGACCCGACGGGCCCAATTGTCTATCGAGCGGAACAATGAGGTTGGCGACGTCCGACGCGTCGCTACCGATCAGCGTCAGCCAACCAAGCGGCGTCAGGCCGATGCCGAATGCCAATCCGCCATCGGTCATGAAACGCCGCGCGCGATCTGTAGGGCCGAACAACGCGGCGCGGGTCGGCTCGATCGTTTCCCTGCCTTCGCCACTCTCGAAGCGCCACACGCCGTTGAGCGCGAACCTGATATTAGCCCATTCGGGGTGGGTGAAATCGTCGAGCGGCCCGGCGGATTCGAGAAAATAATAGGACGTGACGAGCGGACGCAGCCCTTCGGGAGGCAGGTAGAAGCGGATTTCCGGCGCGCCGCGCGGCGCACCGGTCGCAGGCGGACCGGTCATATTTTTCCCTTGCGTCCGTTTTGTCCAAAAAAGAACGCTGAGGTAAGCCCCTAATAATCGATCCGTTGGGTACGCGCAGCGCGACCGGTCGCCCGGCGTCACGGCCAAAAGCCGCCTTCTGCGTCAGTTTCGCTCTCGGCCCATCGCCTGGGACGGTTCGCGCCGATCCCCACGCCACCGATCGGACACACCGTCATTGGCTTGCATCACGCGATCGACGATGTCGTGCGGCATCCCGAAATAGGCGCGTGGCGTCATGCCCATATACGCCTTGAACTCACGGTTGAAATGCGCCTGATCGTAATAGCTTGAATCGATCAGCTTACCGATCGGCTGATCCCGCCGATCCCGCATCAGGTTCAGCGTCCTCAGGAAACGCTGGCGGCGCAGCAGGCGGACCGGAGGGAAACCGAATGCGGAAGTGCAAACGCGCAAGAGCCTGCGATGCTCGACGCCGACTGTCTCGGCCAAATCGGCGACATCCTCGATTTTTCCAGACTGGATGGCATCCTGGACCTGCGCGGCGATCGCACAATAGGCGTTCTGTCGCGTCGGCCTGTCGCGGAGGATCGCGTCGAGGATCGCTACGCGCTCGGAGTCGTCGGACGCGCCGGCAAGACGTCCCAGGATTTCAAGTCCGGACGGACCCAATTGCCTCCCCAACGGGAGAATCAGGTTGGCAAAGTCCGACGCATGCCCACCGATGAACGTAAGCCAGCCTGTCGCCGTGAGCCCGACTCCCATGAGCAGCCCGCCATCGGTGGCGAAGCGACGGGCGCGATCGCTGGGGCCGAACAGAGACGCGTTGGAAGGTTTGATCGCCGCCTTGCCGTCATTGCTCCCCAGCCTCCAAACGCCCTCGATCGCAAACCGGATATTGGCCTGTTCGGGCGGCGCGAAATCGGCCAACGGACCCATCGATTCGAGAAAGTAATAAGACGAAACGAGCGGGCGCAGGCTTTCGGCAGGCGCGTAGACGCGGATATCGACGGCATCGCGCTGAGCGCTGATCGTTTGAACGTTGGCCATCCTCCACCGACCCCCTAGGATTATCAGGAGCGTGCAGAGGAGCCGCAAACGGCCCTGAAGACTATCAGTGATGTTGCGGACTTGCACCGCACCTCAGGCGGGTTTAGGCGACGGCTTTAATGCGACATTCCGATCATCGTCCCGCCGCCCTTATCGAGGGCGGTGCCGTCTTTCCGCACCGGCACCTGACGGGCATTTCCGGCCTGCAACCACACGAGATCGCGTTCCTGCTCGATGAAGCGGAACAATGGGTCGAGGCGAACCGCAACCGCGCCAAGCCCGACAAGCGGCTCGACGGCCTCACCCTGATCAATGCGTTCTTCGAGAATTCGACGCGGACGTTGCTGTCGTTCGAGATCGCGGGAAAGCGGCTCGGCGCCGATGTCGTCAACATGGCGGTCGCGCAGTCGAGCGTGAAGAAGGGCGAAACGCTGATCGACACCGCGATGACGCTCAATGCGATGCGCGCCGACGTCATCGTCATCCGCCACTCGAGCTCGGGCGCGGTCCGGCTGATCGCCGGCAAGGTCGATTGCCCGGTACTCAACGCCGGCGATGGCAGCCACGAACACCCGACCCAGGCACTGCTCGATGCGCTCACGATCCGGCGCCGGCGCGGCAGCATCGCGGGACAGCGCGTGGTGATTTGTGGCGATATCCTGCACAGCCGCGTGGCGCGGTCGAACATCCTGGCGCTAACCGCGCTCGCGGCTGAAGTCCGGGTGGTGGCGCCTGCCACGCTGATGCCCGCGGCAATCGAACGTATGGGGGTGACGCCCTATGCCGATTTCGACGCCGCGCTGGCCGGTGCCGACGTAGTGATGATGCTGCGCCTTCAGAACGAGCGGATGTCGGGGGCGTTCATTCCCTCCACTCGCGAATTCCACCTGCGCTACGGGCTAACCCTTGATCGGCTGGCGCTCGCCAAGCCCGACGCGCTCGTAATGCATCCGGGACCGATGAACCGCGGCGTCGAGATCGATTCGAATGTCGCCGACCATATCGAGCGATCGGCAATCACCGAGCAGGTCGAGATGGGCGTCGCGGTACGGATGGCGTGCCTGGACGTGCTGACCCGGCGCGCGCGCAAGGTGGAGGGCTGGGCATGACCGCCTTGCGCTTCGTCAATGCCCGGATCGTCCGCCCCGACGGAGTCGCCGATGGCGAATTGCACGTCGTCGGCGATCGTATCGTCGATGCTGCCCCCAACGCGGAAGTCATCGATTGCCGGGGTAAGCTGCTGGCACCGGGGATAGTCGACCTCGGCGTGTTCGCGATAGATCGCGAGGCATTCCGCGCCGGCGGCATCGTCCGCGTCGGGCTGATGCCCGATCAGTCGCCGGTGCTGGACGACCCCGGCATCGTCCAGCGCGCGTCACTGGTCGGCAAGCCGTTGCTGTGGATCCACCCGATCGCGGCGGCGACCAAGGGCCTGCAAGGCGCCGATCTCGCCGAAATGGCGATCATGAAAGGCGCGGGCGCCAGGGCGGTCGGTACCGGACGGCGCTGGATCGCCGATTCGGGCGTGATGCGCAAGGTGCTGGCCTATGCGCGCGACCTCGACCTGACTGTCGTTGCACATGCCGAGGACGGCGGCCTGACCGGCAACGCTGTCGCGACCGAGGGCGAAGCCGCAACGCGGCTCGGCCTGCCCGCCGCGCCCTCAATCGCCGAGGCGCTGGCGATCGCGCGCGACCTCGCCTTGGCCGAGGAGACAGGCGCGCGACTCCATTTCCGCCAGGTCACTACGGCGGCCGGGTTCGAGTTGGTTCGGGCGGCGAAACGTCGCGGTGTCCAGGTGACGTGCGGCGTCACTCCTGCGCATCTGCTGCTGTCCGACAATGCGATGAGCGATTTCCGCACCTTCGCCCATCTGTCCCCTCCCCTGCGGTCGGAAGAGGATCGCAAGGCGGCGCTGGTCGCGGTGGCGGACGGGACCATCGACGTGCTGTGCTCGGGCCATGATCCGCGGGGACCCGAGGAAAAGCGCCTGCCCTTCGCCGACGCGTCCCCCGGAGCGTCGGCCGCGGAGACGCTGCTCGCGCTGGGCCTGGGACTCGACCTGCCGGTCGAACGACTGTTCGCGATGCTCGCGATAAATCCGGCCAGCGTGCTGGGTGTCGATACCGGCAGGCTGCTACCCGGCCAGCCCGCCGACCTGATGCTGCTCGATCCGCAAGCATCCTGGCAAATCCGCGGCGAGGCGATGAAAGCAAGGGCCGGCAACACGCCTTTCGACGGGTTGCCGACCCAAGGAAAAGTGCTCCGCCTGTGGAAGGGCGGAAAGGAAATTTAGGCTTAGCGAAGAAGTCCTCTCCCGCTTGCGGGAGGGGGTTTGAAGAAAAGGGCTTTTCCTTACTTCTTCCAGCTCACCGCCTGATCGCCGGCATTTTCGCGGACGAAGCAGGTGCCGCCCTTCGCGCGATAGCTCGCGCAGAGCTGCGCGGCGCCGGCGCGGTCGAACCCGCCGACCGACAGGCGATAGAAGTTCTTGCCCTTGACCGTCACCGACATGCCCGTGGGAGCATGGCCGGCGAAGCCGGAATAAGCGCGTGAGGCCCGGGCCCAGGCATCACGGGCGACGCCCGTGCTGTCATAGGCACCGAGCTGGACATAGTAATTGCCCTTGCTCACGCTGACCTTGGCGGCGCCCGGGGTGGTTGGAGCAGCCATGGGTTTGACGAATACTGCGGCCTTGATGGCCGTTTTCGGCGCCTTGATGAGCGGCGCCTTGCTGCCGACCGCCGGCTGGGCCGGCAACGGCTGAACGACTTCGGCACGCGGCCCGAATACCACCGTGCTGACCGCAGGCGCGGGCGAGACGGAAGCGACCGCAGCCGGAGCGGCAGTGCCGGTGCTGACCGGCGCGGATGCGACCGCAACCTCTTCCGGCGCCTTCGGCATATAGGCCTCGACCGGCGCAGGCGCGCTGGCGACGACCGGCGTGCTGGCATTGAGCGCGAGCGCGACCGGCTGGCCGGGATCGGCCGCCGGCGTCACACCGAGCAAGGAAGCCACCTGATCGTAACGCGATGCGGGACGCGCAAAGGCTGCCCATTCGGTGATCCGCTTGTCGGTATCGGCCGGCGACAGATCCATGCCGGCGACCATGCGGGCGTCCTGCCAACGCCCGGCGAGCGCCAGGCTGAGCGCCAGATTCTGACGCAGCTTGGCGTCGGCACCAGGCTGTTTCGCGACCGGCAACAGAAGATTGACCGCGCTGATCGGGTCACCCGCAAGCGCCATGGCGAGACCGCGGTCGCTGACAGGGATCGATCCCGAATTGCTGTCCAACGTCTGGCGTGCGCCGGTCCAATCGCCTTCGGCGATCTGGGCGAGCGCCAGGTTGAGCGCGACCTTGCCATCGCCCGGCGACAGAGTCAGCGCATCGTTGAAGGTGGTGCGGGCCGACGCGAAGCGACCGGCGAGCAGATAGGCCTGGCCGAGCACGGCGCGATAGTCTGCGATTTGCGGACGGAGTTCCACCGCGGCCTCCGCCCAACGCACGGCGTCGTTGCCCTGGCGGTCGGCCAGCGCGTTGCGCGCCTTGGCGATATCCGTTGCCGCAGCCTTGTCATCGACCACACTCGACTTCGAGCCGGCGAGCGCGGCGCCCTGATAGATGCCGCCCAATGCGGCGCAAAGCGCGACCGCCGAGAGCCCCATCGTCAATCGCTTCGACTTCATCGCAACGTCCCCCAATTCACCCCTTGGCCCGGGTCGGCAGCTGGCGTGCCAGCTCGGCGACTTCGGGCAGCGATTCCAAAAAGGCGTCGAGCGCCCCGGTAACAATCTGTTGGGCCGAACGGCCGGTGACCGCGCTGGCCAGGCGCAGCCGCAAATGGCGCTCCTCGTCCAACCGCAACGTAAACGCGGCCTTGTGCTTATGCTTGGTGGCGCGCGCGATCCGACTCGCCGCCGTGACCGAAACCGGGCGCGGTTCGAATGTTTCGAGCACGGGTACCGGCGCGGTGACCAAGGTCTCGACCGGCGCCTCGTCCGAAAGCTCGGCTTCCTCTTCGGGCAGTTCCTCGAGCACCGGCTCGAATTCCTGTTTCAACGCGTGGCGCTGCGCCAGTACCGGCGGCACGCCCTCGGGCGGCGGCTGGATCTGGTCGTCCTCGTGCAGAGGATGAACGTCGGCGATCGGCTCGGGGATATGCCCCATGTCGTTCCAGCCGAGATCCTCTAGCCCGGCCAGCGATGCATAACCGCCGGTGAAACCTTGCGGACGCATCGCCGGACGCGCCTGGCCCTTGCGGGCGAGCAGGCCGGAGGACAAAGAAGCAAAAGGCTTGGGTTCGCTCATCATCGCGCCACCCTTAGCTCATCACTCGGCGGCCGAAGCCGCCACCGCCGGCTTGCGGACGCGCGCCGAAACCCGGGTGCTGCATCGCGGTCGGGGCCGAGAAAACCGTGCGACGGAAATTCTTCTCCAAGCGATCGGAGATATAGGCCCAAAGCTCGGTGATTTCGGCCGCCGAACGGCCCTTGGGATCGATTTCCATCACCGTGCGGCCATCGATCATTGAGGCGGCGAAATCGGTGCGGTGGTGGATCGTGATCGGAGCGACCGTGCCGTGCTGCGACAGCGCGACAGCGGCTTCCGACGTGATCTTGGCCTTCGGCGTCGCGCCATTGACCACGAAGATCAGCGGCTTGCCGGCACGCTCGCACAAATCGACGGTGGCGCCGACCGCGCGCAAGTCATGCGGCGACGGACGCGTCGGAATGACGATCAGCTCGGCCACCTGGATGACGCTCTGGATCGCCATGGTAATGGCTGGCGGGGTATCGATCACCGCCATCTTGAAGCCCTGCTGGCGCAGGACTTCCAGATCGGCGGCGAGCCGCGCCACCGTGGTCTGGGCGAAGGCGGGAAATTCCGTCTCTCGCTCATTCCACCAATCCGACAGCGATCCCTGGGGGTCGATGTCGATCAGCACAACGGGGCCGGCTCCGGCGAGCTGTGCCTGCACCGCAAGGTGCCCAGACAGCGTCGTCTTGCCCGATCCGCCCTTCTGCGATGCCATCGCGAGAACGCGCATTGATCCTGTTACTCCCCGCTATTCGAGAAGCGAGGTGCCACGAGGCGAGCTAAGAACAGGTTAACGGCGCGATATTCAGTTGGGACCCGAAACGATCATGGAGTCAGTTTGAAAGCGCGCTGGACGCGCGTTCGGCGGCATCTGCCCGCCGCAGAACTCGCTCTTTCGCGAGTTTTCGGACGGACTCATGACTAACCTTTTCTTTGCCATTCGGCCGTTACAGCGCGATATCATCCCTGAAAGTGTATTTTGGGCGGGACACAAGTAACATGCGAACGCTGATCGGCGCTGCGGCGCTTTCCCTTGCTGCTATCGCGGCGACTGTCGGCATCGGCGCGCCGGCCATGGCCGACACCAAGGCTGGGGTCGATGCCTGGAACCGCGGCGACTATAGGGCGGCAGTCGACGAGTGGCGCAAGGCCGCGATCGCCGGCGACGCCGACGCCCAGTTCAATCTCGGCCAAGCCTATAAGCTCGGGCGCGGCGTGCCGGTCGATCTGGCGATGGCGGAAAGCTGGTATCGCAAGGCGGCGCTGCAAGGCCACGCCCAGGCCGAGGACAATTACGGCCTCGCGCTGTTCCAGGACGGCAAGCGTGCAGAGGCGGTGCCGTGGCTCGAGAAGTCGGTTGGGCGTGGCGAACCGCGCGCCGAACTCGTGCTCGGCACGATGCTGTTCAATGGCGACGGGGTCGAGCGCGACTGGGTGCGCGCTTATGCGCTGATGACCCGCTCGTCGGGCGCCGGCCTGCCCCAGGGATCGCAGACGCTCGCCGAGATGGACAAATATATTCCCGCCGACCAGCGTCAGCGCGGCATCGAACTCGCGCGCAAAATGGATGCGCAGGTTGCGAGCAACAGCAATTACGGCTCAGAGATTACCGGCGGCGGCCCCGTCGGTCGCACCATCGCGCCGACCGACGTTCCGCCGTCTTCGGTGCCGGGGCCGGTTTATGGACTGCCCGGCACCAGCTATCCGGCGCCCGGCAAGGGATCCAGACCGGGCAAGAACAAACCGCCGGTCCTGACGGCCAATCCGCCGCAGACTTACAATCCGAGGCCCGCCTACACTCCCGGACCGGCCAACCCTCCGCCTCCTGCGTCGACGGCCCAGCCTGCCCCGCGCCCGAAGCCGGTGCCCGTCCGGCCCGCGCCGGAACCTGCACCCGTTGCGGTCGCGAGCGGCGGCGGCTGGCGCGTCCAGTTCGGCGCCTTCCGCGACGAGGGCAATGCCAAGACCCTGTGGACGCGGCTCAAGGGCGAGGTCGGCGGTCTTGCCGGCATGCAGCCTTATCTGCGCCGCGTCGGGCCGATCACCAAACTCCAGGCCGGCCCGATCCGTTCTCAGGCCGATGCGGTCCGATTGTGCGGCACGGTCAAGCGCGCCGGGTCGGAGTGCGTGCCGGTCAGGCCGTAACGCCAGGGGCCCCGCAACCGCATCAGGCGGCCGGACCGATATAGCCCGGCCCATAAACCGCCTGGCGGATGTCGTGGTGCAATGTGCCGTCGAACGGGATGACCTGGACGAAGAACACCGCGGCAAGACCTCCAGCGATTGTGAAAGTTCGCTATTCTAAATCGACGTCTTCTGTCCAACAGCCGGATCGCGGTAAGTCCGCTCCCAGGAAAGATGACCAGCTCCTCTCCGGCTTGCAGGAGAGGTCTTTTATCTCGCCAGTCGATTGCTATGCGCGAGAATTATATTCAGACCCCCGCCCAGTCCTTCCGCGCGACACCCTGGGCGAACAAAAGCGTCGTCAGATCACCATGGTCGATCCGCGCACCCGCCGCCGCGGCGACGACCGGCTTGGCGTGATAGGCGACCCCCAGCCCCGCTTGCGTGATCATCGCCAGATCGTTGGCGCCGTCGCCGACCGCCAGCGTCTCCGCGCGCGACAGGCCGAGGTCGAGCACGGCCTCTGACAAGGTCGCCAGCTTGGTCGATGCATCGACGATCGGCTTGGTCACGGTGCCGGCGAGCTTGCCCTCGGCGATTTCGAGCACATTGGCGATCGCGCGGGTGAAGCCGATCTCCGCGGCGACCGGCTCGGCGAAACGGGTGAAGCCGCCCGACACCAGGATCGCGGTCGCTCCCCAGCCGCGCATCGTGCGGACCAGTTCGCGCGCACCGGGCATGATCTTGACTCGCTCGGCGAGGCAGCGTGCGATCACCGCCTCATTGAGTCCCCTCAGCAAGGCGACCCGCGCATCGAGCGCTTCGCCGAAATCGAGGTCGCCGCGCATCGCCGCTTCGGTCACCGCGGCAATCTCCGTCTTTATCCCGGCATAATCGGCCAGCTCGTCGATGCATTCGACCGTGATCATCGTCGAATCCATGTCGGCGACGATCAGTCCTTTGCGGCGATGTTCGGCCGGCTGAACGACGACATCGTAACCCTGCCCTTCGAGCGCGATGCGCGCGGCGCCGGGATCGCGACCGAACTGGAGATCGATCGCCTCCCCTTCCTCGACCCAGACGTGCGCCACGGGCAGGCAACCGGCGGCGTCGAGCCGGTCGCGCGCGGCAGTGATCTCGCCCTGGGGCAGATCGGGAGCTATCAGGGTCGCGATGAACAAGCCGGGTCTCCTTGAAGCCGCCGCCCTACCCGTTCGGGTCGCGCGAAGTCGAGACACGTTTAATTGTCGGGTGGCAGTCGTCGACTTGGTCCGAAGCGAACGGGCCTAGGAATGGCAAGCTTGCCGAAAGTCGCGTTGATCGCCGGCCCGACCGCCAGCGGGAAGTCCGCGCTCGCGCTGCAATTGGCGGAACGGCTTGGCGGCACGATCATCAACGCCGACAGCGCGCAAGTCTATCGCGACCTGCGCGTCGTTACGGCCCGCCCCTCGCCCGAAGAAGAAGCGCGCGCGCCGCATCGCCTGTTTGGCCATGTCGATGCCGCCGATACCGGCTATTCCGCTGCGCGCTGGGCAGCCGAAGCGCGGGTCGAGATCGACCGCGCGTTGGCCGCCGACGGTATGCCGATCCTGGTCGGCGGCACCGGACTCTATCTCCGGACGCTGATCGACGGAATCGCCCCGGTGCCCGAGATCGATCCTGCGATCCGCGCCGAGGTCCGCGCGATGAACCTCCCCGATGCCTATGCGGCACTTACCGCTGTCGACCGGGCTGAAGCGGCAAGGCTTAACCCGGCCGACACCACCCGCATCTGCCGCGCGCTGGAGGTCGTCCGCTCGACCGGGCGCCCGATCGCTGATTGGCGGCGCGAGCGGGTCGGCGGGATCGGCGAGCGCATAGATCTGGTCGCTACGATCCTGCTGCCACCGCGCGATTGGCTGAACGACCGCATCGACCGCCGCTTTGCCGCGATGGTCGATACCGGCGCCTTGGAGGAAGTGGCGACACTGATTGCCCGCGAGGACGTGCCGCTCGACGCCCCGATCCGCCGCGCCATCGGCATGCCCGAACTCGCCGCCGCTGTGCTCGGAGAGATCACACTGGCCGACGCGATCGAACGCGCCAGCCTCGCCACCCGCCAATATGCCAAGCGGCAATATACCTGGTTCCGTAATCAGCCCCCAGCGGACTGGATTCGAGCGCAAGAGACAGATAGTTTCAAACTTTATGACGAAATAGCAATAAGAGTACAGCATTGACGGTTGACGCGTAGTTTTCATGCACGTAGAGCCGCCCGTCTGCAATCATGTTGCGTATGCGAAGAAGGAGGACATTGTCGTGGCCGAAAAAAGTGGAGCCGATATTCTGGTCGAGGCGCTGTGCGATCTCGGCGTGGAAGTCGTGTTCGGCTATCCCGGCGGCGCGGTGCTTCCGATCTATGACGCGATCTTCAAGCAGAAGCGGTTGCGGCATATCCTGGTCCGCCACGAACAGGCCGCGACGCACGCGGCGGAGGGCTATGCGCGCTCGACCGGCAAGCCCGGCGTGGTGCTTGTTACCTCCGGCCCCGGCGCGACCAATGCGGTCACCGGCATCACCGATGCGCTGATGGATTCGATCCCGATGGTGGTCATCACTGGCCAAGTCGCGACCCACCTGATCGGATCGGACGCGTTTCAGGAGGCCGATACGGTTGGCATCACACGGCACTGCACCAAGCACAATTACCTGGTGAAGGATCCGGCCCGGCTGGGCGCGACGGTCCATGAGGCGTTCCATATCGCAACGTCGGGTCGTCCGGGGCCGGTCGTCATCGACATTCCCAAGGACGTCCAGGTTGCGACCGCCAAATATACCAAACCCGGTCCGATCCAGCACAAGACCTATCGCCCGCAAATGAAGGCCGATCCGGCTGTGATCGAGCAGCTCGTCGACATGCTGGCGGCGGCGGAGCGCCCGATCCTCTATACCGGCGGCGGCATCATCAATTCCGGACCTGCCGCGTCGCAATTGCTGCGCGAGTTGGCCAGGATAACCGGCGCGCCGGTGACCTCGACCTTGATGGGCCTGGGCGCCTTTCCCGCCTCCAGCCCGCAATGGCTCGGCATGCTCGGCATGCATGGAACCTATGAAGCGAACTGGGCGATGAACCAGGCGGACCTGATCATCGCGCTGGGTTCGCGGTTCGACGATCGCGTCACCGGACGGCTCGACGCCTTTGCGCCCAATGCCCGCAAGGTTCATGTCGATATCGACCGATCGAGCATCAACAAGACAGTGCGCATCGATCTCGGCATCGTCGCCGATGTCGGTCATGTGCTCGAGGACATGGTCCGCGTGTGGAAAGCGCGCCAGCACCCCAAGCCCGACACCAGCGAGTGGTGGCGCCGGATCGAGGGCTGGCGTGCGGTCAAGAGCCTCGATTTCCCCGAAGGCGACGGCAAGGAGATCATGCCCCAGCGCGCGATCCGCGCCTTGTGGGAAGCGACCAAGGACCAGTCTCCGATCATCACCACCGAGGTCGGGCAGCACCAGATGTGGGCGGCGCAGCATTTCGATTTCGAGGCGCCCAACAAATGGCTGACCTCGGGCGGGCTCGGCACGATGGGCTATGGCCTGCCCGCCGCGATCGGCGCGCAGCTCGGCAATCCCAAATCGCTGGTCATCGATATTGCCGGCGAAGCGTCGATCCAGATGAATATCCAGGAGCTGGCGACGGCGACGCAATATCGCCTGCCGGTCAAGATCTTCATCCTCAACAACGAATATATGGGCATGGTCCGCCAGTGGCAGGAGCTGACCTATGAAAGTCGCTATTCGGAAAGCTACTCGGACAGTCTGCCCGATTTCGTGAAGCTCGGCGAAGCCTATGGCTGGAAGGGCATCCTGATCGAGGAGATGTCGCAGCTCGACGGCGGCATCGCCGACATGATCGCGCATGACGGCCCGGTGATCGTCGACTGCCGCGTCGCCAAGCTGGCGAATTGCTTCCCGATGATCCCGTCGGGCGCGTCGCACGTCGAGATGATCCTGCAAACCGACAAGGTGGCGGGTACGCTCGACGACGAAGCCAAGGCGTTGGTCTAGTGTTTACCGTCATCCCAGCGAAAGCTGGGATCTCGTGCCGCAAGCGCACACCATTATAACAGGGAGACCCCAGCTTTCGCTGGGGTGACGATCCAAAGGTGCACATCAAAGAAGAGAAAGCCGAGCGTCACACGCTCGCGGTGATCGTCGACAACGAGCCGGGCATCCTGGCGCGGATCGCCGGCCTGTTCACCGCGCGGGGCTATAATATCGAGAGCCTGACGGTGAGCGAGATCACCGAGGACAAGCAGGTCAGCCGGATCACCATCGTGACCTCGGCGAGCAGCCATGTCCTCGAACAGATCGTCGCGCAGCTCGATCGGCTGGTACCGGTCCACAAGGTCCGCGACCTGACCACCGAGGGCGCGCATGTCGAGCGCGAATTGGCGCTGGTCAAGGTGCGCGGCACCGGCGAAGCGCGGATCGAGGCCTTGCGCCTGGCCGAAGTGTATCGCGCACGCGTGGTCGATGCGACGATATCGAGCTTCGTGTTCGAGGTGACCGGCGGCACCGAGAAGATCGACAAGTTCGTCGAACTGATGAACGAGGTCGGCCTGATCGAGGTGGCGCGGACCGGTATCGTCGCCATTTCGCGGGGGAAGGACGCGGCGTAGCGATCGGCAGATCGCGTCATCCCAGCGAAAGCCGGGATCTTGCGCCACCAGGGAATCAACTCATGAGATGCCAGCTTTCGCTGGCATGACGGTTAAGTTCGAAAGGGAATCAAATGCGTGTCTATTACGATCGCGACGCCGATCTGAACCTGATCACCGACAAGAAGATCGCCATCGTCGGCTATGGCTCGCAGGGCCATGCCCATGCCCAGAATTTGCGCGACAGCGGCGTCAAGGACGTGGCGATCGCGCTGCGCGAAGGCTCGGCCACCGCGAAGAAGGCAGAGGGCGCCGGGTTCAAGGTGCTGTCGAACAAGGACGCGGCCAAATGGGCCGATATCCTGATGATCCTCGCCCCCGACGAGCACCAGGCCGCGATATGGGAGAATGACCTCAAGGGCAATATGCGCCCGGGCTCGGCGATCGCCTTCGCGCACGGCCTCAACGTGCATTTCGGTCTGATCGAGGCACCGTCGGATATCGACGTGATCATGATCGCGCCCAAGGGCCCCGGCCACACCGTGCGCAGCGAATATGTCCGCGGCGGTGGCGTTCCCTGCCTGATCGCGATCCATCAGGACGCGAGCGGCAACGCACATGACATCGCGCTCGCTTACGCTTCAGGCGTCGGCGGCGGCCGGTCGGGCATCATCGAAACCAATTTCAAGGAAGAGTGCGAAACCGACCTGTTCGGCGAACAGGCTGTGCTGTGCGGCGGCATCACTCACCTGATCCAGGCCGGGTTCGAGACGCTCGTCGAGGCAGGTTACGCTCCCGAGATGGCCTATTTCGAATGCCTCCACGAAACCAAGCTGATCGTCGACCTGCTCTATGAAGGCGGCATCGCCAACATGCGCTATTCGATCTCGAACACCGCGGAATATGGCGACATCACCACCGGCCCGCGGATCATCACCGACGAGACCAAAGCCGAGATGAAGCGCGTGCTGGCAGACATCCAGTCGGGCCGTTTCGTCAAGAATTTCGTCCTCGACAATCGCGCCGGCCAGCCCGAGCTCAAGGCCGCGCGCAAGGCGGCAGCCGCTCACCCGATCGAAAAGATCGGCAGCGAGCTGCGCGCGATGATGCCATGGATCGGCGCGAACAAGTTGGTCGACAAGGAAAAGAACTGACGCGCAGCTGATTTCGTCTAAACCGGCCCCGTCATCAACGCGGGGCCGGAGGTGGAATGAGCGAAGTCGGGGAAGGCAGGCCGGGGATCGGCCGTGTCGAGGCTTTTTCGGACGGGGTGCTGGCGATCATCGTCACCATCATGGTGCTCGAATTGCATGCACCCGAACTGCCGGGTCTCGACAAGCTGGTCCACCTCTGGCCGGTCTTCCTCGCTTATGTGCTGAGCTTCGCCTATGTCGGCATCTATTGGGCGAACCACCATCGGTTATTCAGCCACGCCATGCGGGTCACCAACCTGCTGATCTGGCTGAACCTCGGCCTGCTGTTCACATTGTCGCTGATCCCGTTCACCGCGGCCTATCTCGGCGAACAGCATTTCAGCCGCGAGGCGACGTTGGTCTACCTTGCGTCGATGGTCTTGCCCGGGGTGTTTTACGTGCCGCTACAGGGCGAAATCCGGCGCACCGGCGTTCAGGGCACGAGCGCCGATACCTATCATCGCCAGACCTCCCGCAAGGGCATTGCCGCGGTCTTGATCTATCTGGTCGGAGCGGCCCTGACCTTCCTGTCCCCGTGGCTCGGCATCGGCGCCGCGGCACTCGTCGCGTTCCTCTGGTGCCTGCCCAAGAGCCCGTTCGACGCGCTGTTCGGGGATTAGGCTGGTTGCAGCGCCCGGAAGTGCCGCACGGTCTCGTCCGACACGCCCGAGAGCAGCACGCGCAAGCGGTCATCGAACGCGTCGATCGATTCGCGGCGGTCGCGGTAGATCATCGTCCAGTCGCCGAACTCGCGACGCTCGATCGGCCGATCGACCAGAATCTCGATCTTGCGATGGCGACCGTCGTCATGGAGCCGCGCGAGCAGGTCCGAGATGCTGTCTACAGGGCCCTCGATCGCCTGCAGGAACTCGCTTTCCTGAGTGTAAAGCAACCCGGTTATGCCATCGATCCCGTTGCGCGCCACTGCCTGCCGCAGGATGCCGGGAATGTCGTCCGCGGCTCGGCCGCTATCGGCGGTTGTGGTGCTGCGATACACGATCTGACGCATACAATACTCCTTACAGGGCAGTGATACTGCCACAATGCGCTCGGCATGACGTTGCCGTGGATCAGTCTTTCGGGCTGGACTTTCTTAACCGTCAGCGGCTACGGCTGTTCGCGAGATGACGATCGGACTCGGCCTTACCCTGCTTCGACTTACGCGCCCTTAGGCGCGTAGTTCATCCCGCGTGCCGGCGACGGCGCGCACCGCGCCTAAGGGCCTGACCCTCCCCGCCGCTCCTGACGACGAGAAGAGCCATAGCCATGTTGCGCGATCCATCGACCAAATACCGCCCCTTTCCCCCCATCAACCTGCCCGACCGCCAATGGCCGTCGCGGACGATCACCAAGGCGCCGATCTGGCTGTCGACCGACATGCGTGACGGCAACCAGGCGCTGATCGATCCGATGGACGCCGAGAAGAAGACCCGCTTCTTCGACCTGATCGTCAAGACCGGAATCAAGGAGATCGAGGTCGGGTTCCCCGCGAGCGGCGCGACCGATTTCGATTATATCCGGGATCTGGTGCGATCGGGCCGCGTACCCGACGACGTCACGCTCCAGGTGCTGACGCAGGCGCGACGCGATTTGATCGAGACCACCTTCGACAGTTTGGTCGGCGCACCCAAGGCGATCGTGCATTTGTACAACGCGGTGTCGCCGGCTTGGCGCAAGATCGTGTTCGGCATGACAAAGGACGAGATCAAGGCGATCGCGATCGAGGGTGCCAAGATGCTGCGCGACTGCGCCGCGGCGCGGCCGGGGACTGATTGGCGGTTCGAATACAGCCCCGAAACCTTTTCGACTGCCGAAGTCGACTTCTCGGTCGAGGTTTGCGCCGCAGTGATGGACGTGCTCCAGCCGACGCCCGACAAGCCAATCATCTTCAACCTGCCGGCGACGGTCGAATGCGCGACGCCTAACGTCTATGCCGACCAGATCGAGCTGTTCGGGCGTACCATCCCGAATCGCGACAGCGTGATCATCAGCCTGCATACGCACAACGACCGCGGCACGGGGGTCGCGGCGGCGGAGTTGGGGCTGATGGCCGGCGCCGACCGTGTCGAAGGCTGCCTGCTGGGCAATGGCGAGCGGACCGGCAATTGCGACCTGGTGACGGTTGCGCTCAACATGTACACTCAAGGCGTTGATCCCGGGCTGGATTTCTCCGACATCGACCAGATCATCAATACCGTGACCTATTGTACCAACCTGCCGGTGCATCCGCGCCACGCTTATGCCGGTGAACTGGTCTACACATCGTTTTCGGGCTCGCATCAGGACGCGATCAAGAAGGGGTTCTCCGCGCGCGAGCGCCAGAACGACGATTATTGGGAAGTGCCCTATCTGCCGATCGATCCGGCCGACCTAGGCCGCAGCTACGAGGCGGTGATCCGAGTCAACTCGCAATCGGGCAAGGGTGGCGTCGCCTGGATCCTGGAGCAGGATAAGGGGCTGAAGCTGCCCAAACGCTTGCAGGCCGATTTCTCGAAGCATGTTCAGGCATTGGCCGACCAGACCAGCCGCGAACTCGATGCCGACGATATCTGGCAGCTCTTTCAACGCACCTACCTGCCTTATGGTGGCGAGCGCCTTCAGCTCCAGGCTTATGACGAAACCCGCGCTCCCAATGGCGAACGCATCTTCGCCGGCAGCATCGCGGAAACCGGCAGCGTCAAGTCGGTGAGCGGGCGTGGCAACGGCCTGATCTCCAGCGTGCTCGCCGGCATCCGCGACGGGTTCGGGATCGAACTCGAGGTCGTGGATTATGTCGAGCATGCGATCGGCCATGGCACGGATGTGCAAGCAGCCGCTTATATCGAATGCCGCGCGGCGAATGGCGGAACGGTCTGGGGTGTCGGCATCGACGAGGACGTCGCGACTGCGAGCGTCAGAGCCGTGTTGAGCGCTGCCAACCGCGCGGGGTGACGCTCAATTTGTGATGCCGCGACCGTCGCGGCATCCACTGCGCCTCACGTCGCCCAGATCTTTTGCAATGCGCAACCATGTTTACTTGGCCACGCGACGGAAGATCAACAGGCCGGACGTCTTAGGGCGCTTATCGGGCGTGGTGTTGTCCCAAACCATTGGAAAGCTACCGATGCGCAATTCGTCGCCGGACACCCAGCCACGTTCGTAGAGGTTCGTACCGATCGCCGGGAACGTCCATGGCGCGCAGGTCCGGCCCTCGACCGGTCGCGCGACACCGAGTTGCCAGCCGCCACCGAAACCGCAGCCCGAACCGGGATTGCGGGCATTATAGATCGTCACGACCTCGGGATCGTCCGGAGTCGTCGTGATCGCCTCGACCTTGTGATCGAAATCGGTCGCACCGCCGGCGCCGGGCGTCACTTTGGTCACGGCGCCGCGATAGTCCGTCCTGACGGTGGGCGTGTCGCAATTGCTGTGAGCATAGACTTGCGACGATGCGATGATCCTGCCGTGCCCGATCTCAAGCCGGGTGATAGAACCGTGTCGCCCGTTCTTGCCGATCGGCAGGCAAGTGGTCTGCCACGATCCTTCAATCCCGTTGCGCGCCACCCGCATGCCGCCGTACGGGATTGCGGGAACGGCGAGCGAAACTGCCAGCGCTCCAAGAATGACCCGCTTCATCTCCCCTCCTCTTAATGTGTCCGGTTCATCTTGTAGCTGATCTGCGAACAGATGCCGGCGCTGCTCTCGCCGCCGGGAGGTGGTCACCGAAAGATCACACCTTCGTGCGCGGGCGGCCCATGAAGTCTCGTTTGCCCAGCTTGACGCCTTTCCACCGCAGGATGTCGTAGGCGGTCGTCGCGTGGAAATAGAAATTGGGTTGGGAGAAGGAGAGCAGGAAGTCTTCGGCGGTGAACGGCATCGTCCTCTCGCCCATCGTGAAGCGCATATCGCGGCCGACGAACCCATTGATCTCGTCGGGATCGAGCGCTTCGACCGCAGCGAGCGCATGATCGATCGCCTCGCGCAAACCGTCGAAGCTCGTTGGCCATGGAGACCTGTCGGGCGAGAAGACGCCGGCCCGTACGCCTTCGATCGCCCCGATCGAGTGCGCCGAGCACGATTTCACCTGATAGCCAAAGGGCAGCATGTCGTCGGCGAGCCGCGCGTTGTGCAGGTCGTCCGGATCACAGCCGGTCTCGGCGCAATGCGCCTCCGCCTTGTCGAGCAGTCCACGCACCGCTCCAAGAATTTGCACATAATTGGGAACGACGGCGGAATAGAGCGACAGCGTCATATCTTCCTCCCTGCTGGATTTCCGTTCATGATCGCGGCGAGCCTATTCCCGCCGGCGCGTGATCTCGCACCCGATCCGCGCGTCCGGATAGATGTCCGGCTTGGTCGACCGCACCGTCACCGCGACTACTCGCGGATCGGCAAAGCAGAGCGTCGCGATGCGCTCGCAGAGCACCTCCTGCAGCATAACGTGCCCGCTGGCGGCGATCGCCAGCACGCCTTCGCGGATATGGTCGTAATCGACCACCGCCTCGATCCGATCGTCGGGCACCGCCGGATAGGTGCAGGTCATCGCCACCGACACCAGCACGCGCTGAGGCCCGGCGAGTTCCGCTTCGTGGATGCCGAGCCCCATCCGTACCTCGAGTCCGTCTAGACGGATCGTATAGGTCGCCTCAGCCATCGCGGCGGCCCGGTGTAGAGAACATCACATCGCCCTGCCGCTTGAGGAACCGCTGGCCATTATCCAGGAACAGATTGTGCCCCGTCACCGCCGGCGTCGTGAGCAGGTACTCGACCGCGCGCGCCACTTCTTCGATGGGCACCGGCCGGCGCAGCAAATTTTCGCCCGCTACGCTCTGGAATTCCGCCTCGCTCTGATCGCCGCTTGGCAAAGTCAGGCCGGGTGAAACAGCGTTGACGCGGATACGCGGCGCCAGCGACTGGGCGAGCATCGTCGTCGCGCCTTCGAGCGCGATCTTGGTCAGCGTGTAGCTGAAGAAATCGGGATTGAGATTGGCGACCTTCTGGTCGAGCAGATTGACCACCGCGCCGTCCTCCAGCCCGTCCTGTTCGGCCAGCGCACAAGCGAGCGCGGTGGGCGCGGCGAGGTTCACCGCGGTCAGCCGAGCGAGCAAGGCGGGATCGAAGTGCGGCGGCCGATCGAACTCGAAGACGGAAGCGCAATTGACCAGCCCGTCGATCGGACCGTCCATCGCGTTACGCGCCGCGCGCAGGATCACCGAGGCGGCATCGGGCGCGGCAAGGTCGCCAACCACCGTCGCGACGCGATCGCCCGAGGGATCGAGCTTCCGCGCCAGGGATACGGCATCCTCATCGTGCGGATGGTGATGATGGATCACCACGCGATGCCCCGCCCGCGCCAGCGCGCGGACGATCGCCGCGCCGATCCGCCGCGAACCGCCGGTAACCAGAACCGTGCGGATCATGTCCGGCCTTGCATGTCCATCAGCGCCAGGACCTCACGTCGGCTGCGTTCGTCGTCGCGGAATACGCCCATCATGCGGCTGGTGACCATCGACACACCGGGCGTGCGGACCCCGCGCGCGGTCATACAGGCATGCGTCGCCTCGATCACCACGGCGACGCCCTGGGGCTTCAGATTTTCCCAGATGCAATCGGCGACCTCGGCGGTCAGACGTTCCTGAACCTGGAGGCGCCGCGCGAATCCGTGGAGCACGCGCGCCAGCTTGGATATCCCAACGACGCGGTCCTTTGGCAGATAGGCGATGTGCGCCTTGCCGATGATCGGCGCCATATGGTGTTCGCAATGCGACTGAAAGGGAATGTCGCGCAGCAAGACGATGTCGTCATAGCCGCCCACTTCCTCGAACACCCGCTTCAGATGCACCGCCGGATCGTCCAGATACCCCGCGCAATATTCCTTCCAGGCCCTCGCCACGCGCAACGGCGTATCGAGCAGCCCTTCCCGCCCAGGCTCGTCGCCTGCCCAGCGAATCAGCGTCCGCACGGCGTCCGCAACCTCGTCGGGGACCGGAATCTTGGGCGCGGGCGCCACCAGATCGCCGTCATTCAAATCATGGTCATGGTCATTCATCGCTGTCGATCCGGTCTTTCAAACCTAGGTGACGTTACGTCAGGGCCACAAAATAGAGACTTGGGTATGGTCCATACTGTTTCTTTTAAGCAACAGAAGGCGAAACCCGCCATTTTCGTGCCTTAAGCCCATTGACGCCGCAAGACCAAGCTACCTAGGCTCAGCTCACTAACTCGGAAAACCACGCCAACCGGCACAAAGATCGGGGCGATTGCATGAGGGGATGTACCATGAGGAAGTTCGAACTGCTCGCCGCATCGGCCATCGCGCTGATCGCAGCCACGCCCGCTATGGCGCAGGACACTCCGGCGCCCGCCCCTGCGGCGCCCGCTCCGGCACCGCAGGCTGACGACCAGGATCAGATCGGTGACATCGTCATCACCGCGCAGCGTCAGTCCGAAACCCTCCAGACCGTGCCGATCGCGGTCTCCGCGTTCAGCTCGGAAGCGCTGAAGGCACAACAGATCAACACCACCAGCGACCTTCAGCTGACGCTGCCGAACATCACCTTCACCAAGAGCAATTTCACCTCGTCCTCGTCGTTCAACATTCGCGGCATCGGCGACCTCTGCGTCGGCGTGACGTGCGACGCGGCGACCGCGATCCACGTCAACGACGTGCCGGTGCTCGGTTCGCCGATCTTCCAGAACGAATATTTCGACATGGAGCGCATCGAGGTGCTGCGCGGGCCGCAGGGCACGCTGTTCGGCCGCAACGCGACCGGTGGCGTGATCAACTTCATCACCGCCAAGCCGGATTTGTCGGGCATCCATGCCTCGGGCGACGTCGAATATGGCAATTACAACAGCGTCCGCGTCAAAGGCATGCTCAACATCCCGTTGGGCGACATCTTCGGCGTGCGCGTCGCGGGCTATTATCTGAACCGCGACGGCTACACCAAGAACCTGTCCACCAACTCGAATATCGACGGGCGTAACCAGTACGACATCCGCGTGTCGCTGCGCTTCCAGCCGACCGCGAACACCACGCTCGATATTGTCGGCCATTATTTCAAGGAAGATGACGATCGCTCGCGCGTCCAGAAGCAGCTGTGCCATCGCGATCCGACCGGCGTGTTGGGTTGCTTGCCCGACCGCCTCGCGTTCGAGCAGGTCAATGGCGACGCCACCCTGGCATCGGTGCTGACCTCCAGCCAATTCCTGCGGTTGCGCACCTCAACGGCGCCGCTGGCGCCGTTCGCTCTCGGCAGCGTCTATGCGAGCGACGGCGACAGCTATACCGGCTACACCAATCCCGCCGACATGCGCACGGTGAACATCGACTCGCTGCCGCGCTTCAAGACCAACGAAAAACAGGTCCTGGTCAATTTCAGCCAGGATTTCGGTAAGGTCCTCTTCAAGCTCGACGGCGGTTATACCGAAGGCACCACCGACTCGACGGTCGACTATAATATCGGCATCGAGCGGTCCTATGCGGCCAACCCGGGCCTGAACGCCTTCAACGCCGTTGCCGGCGCCGGCCTGCTCGGCCCGGGCTATCTCGCGATCCGCAACATCCTGCTGCCGAACGGCAATACCTCGACCCTCTGCCAGTCGCTCGCCGAGCCGACCGGAACCGGCGTTTACAGCGGCCACAAGATCTGCGCCCCCACCAGCCTCGATTTCGACCGTTCGAATGCGAGCGGCAAGCAGTGGTTCGGTGAAGGCATCATCTCGTCCAAGCTGGACGGTCCGTTCAACTTCCTGCTCGGTGCCGGCTATCTCGACTATAAAGTCACCGACAACAGCTATTACGTGAACTCGTTCGCGCTCGATTATGCGGCGGGTCTGCTGGGCGGCGGTACCGGCAACGTGCTCGGCACGCCGTTCTACCGCAACGATTCCGAATTCTACCATCTCAAGAGCTACGGTTTCTTCGGTGAGGGCTATTTCAACTTCAGCAACAACCTGAAGCTGACCGCCGGTCTGCGCTACAATCATGACGAGAAAGACTATCAGTCGCGCACCAACTTGCTGAACTGCCCCGTTCCGGTGGGTGCGGCCAACGCTTACGCATCGCCGGGCTTCGCCTGCTATGACGCTGACCCGTCGCGCACGGGCAACCAGCCGCTGGCGATCAACAATGTCAGCTTCGGGCGCCTGACCGGCCGCGCGGTACTCGATTGGCAGATCACCTCGCGCAACCTGCTCTACTTCTCCTATTCGCGCGGCTATAAGTCGGGTGGCATCAACCCGTCACTCGCCGCAGGGTTCAGCGTTCCGCTGACCTTCGGCCCGGAAACGGTCAACGCCTTCGAAATCGGCTCGAAGAACACCTTCCTGGGCGGCACGCTACGCCTCAACCTCACGGCCTTCTACTACCAGTATAAGCAGTTGCAGCTGAGCCGCATCGTCGCCCGCACCTCAGTCAACGACAATGTCGATGCCGACATCTACGGCGCCGAGGCGGAAGCGATCATCAAGCCGAGCGACTCGGTGCTGATCAACCTGTCGGCGAGCTACCTGCATACCAAGGTCGCCACCGACAAGTTCCTCGGCAATCCGCAGGATCCGTCGGGCGGCCGTGCCGACGCGGTGATCATCAAGGATGTCACCAACGGTTCGAACTGCGCGGTGGTATCGAATTCTGGCAACGCGGCGATCTCCAATGGCTTCGTCAATTCGGCGAACGCTGCGATCAACGCAGGCGCGTTCACTGCCCAGGGCATCCCGGCGCAACCGGGCAACTTCCAGGGCACGACGCCGATCCCGGGCACCAACACGACCGGCGCGTTCGGCGTCTGCGACCTCCTCACTGCCTTTGCCGCCGCCACCTCGGCGCCGGTCACCGTCCTTGGCTCCGGCGTCGCCGTGAACATCAAGGGCAACGAACTGCCGCAGTCGCCGCACTACAAATTCTCGGCGGGCATTCAGTGGACCGGGCATCTGGGTGGCGACTGGACGATCGTGCCGCGCGCCGACCTGGCCTATACCGGCGGCTATTATGGCAGCATCTTCAACAACAACGTGAACCGGATCCAGGGCTATGAAGTGATCAACGCCCAGGTCCAGCTCAACGGGCCGAGCGACAAATTCTACGTCCGCGCGTTCATCCAGAACCTGGCCAACAACAACGCGATCACCGGTCTCTATGTGACCGACCAGTCGTCGGGCCTGTTCACCAACGCGTTCACGCTCGAACCGCGCCGCTACGGCCTCGCCGCCGGCTTCAAGTTCTGACGTATAGATCACGGGAGCGGCAACGCTGCTCCCGCTGGCGGTTTGGACTACTCGAATAATGGCTCCGCGGGCTTGCTCGCGGGGCCTTTTTCTTGACCCCCGACCCGTGCGATCCTAACGCTGATCACGTTGCTGCAGGGCGCATCGGCATCCGGCCGGAGGGGCATTGCCCGCCTGCGATTGACGTCAACCAATTGCGCCCATGCCTAGGATCGAGCATTTCAGGAAGCAGGCGAAGCTCCACCTGCGCTGGCACCGCGAGGGATATCATCCTGTCGCGGCGATCATCCGCGAAATGCTGCCCCGCTTCGCCACCTTCTCCGACCAAGACATCCTGCGCGCCGGCTTCAAGCTCGCCGATGCGCAGGAACTGGTCGCGCGCAAGGCGGGCTTCGAGAGCTGGCAGGCGCTGCTCAAGGAACGCGAACCGATGACCGACACCCCCTCGCCCTCCGCCACCGCGAGCATCCTCGCCGCCGAGCCCCAGCTCTTCGTCACCAACATGGCGGCGGCGATCGCCTATTACACCGATCGCCTCGGCTTCTCGCTCGCCTTCAGCTATGGCGAGCCGGCTTTCTATGCGCAGGTCGCCCGCGGCGGAGCCCGGCTCAACCTGCGCGTAACCGATGGCCCAATCGGATTTCGCGCAGAGGAAATGGACGCGCTATCCGCGACCCTGACGGTCGACGCCGCCAAGTCGCTTTTCCTCGAGTTTCAGCAGGCCGACGCCTCATTCCACCAGCCGTTACGCACCGAACCTTGGGGAGCGCGCACGTTCATCGTCGCCGATCCCGACGGTAATTTGCTCTGCTTCGCCGGACCGGCTTAACCCAACCGCGCCGCGTGCCAGGCGATATGATCGGTCATGAAGGTCGAGATGAAATAGTAACTGTGATCATAGCCGGGCTGCATCCGCAGCGTCAGGTCGATCCCGGCGCGATGGCACGCATCGGCCAGCAACTCGGGCCTGAGCTGGTCGGCGAGGAAAGCATCGGCATCGCCCTGATCGACCAGGATCTCGGCCACCCGCGCGCCGTCGTCGATCAGCGCGCAGGCGTCATAGGACCGCCAGTCGGCACGATCCTCGCCGAGATACCCTGACAAAGCCTTCTCGCCCCAAGGGCAATGCAGCGGCGACACGATCGGGGAAAAGGCCGACACGCTGCGAAAGCGCCCCGCGTTCCGCAGCGCGATCGTCAACGCGCCGTGGCCGCCCATCGAGTGCCCGGTGATGCCCTGCCGCGTCACATCGGCCGCAGCGAACTCGGCCGCGATCAGCGCGGGCAGTTCGTCCTCGATATAGGACCGCATCCGGAAGTTGGTCGACCAGGGCGCCTGGGTCGCGTCGACATAGAAACCCGCGCCCTTGCCGAAATCATAGGCTTGGTCGTCGGGCACGTCGTCGCCGCGCGGGCTGGTGTCAGGCGCGACGAAAATCACACCGTGCTTGGCGCAAGCGCGGCGATACTCGCCCTTTTCGGTGACATTGGCGTGCGTGCAGGTCAGGCCCGAGAGATACCAGAGCACCGGCAGCCGAGTGCCCGCCTCATGCTCCGGCACGAACACCGAAAAGGTCATCGGCGTACCGGTGACGGCCGAGGCGTGTTCGTACACGCCCTGGACGCCACCGAATGCACGATTGGTCGATTTGACGGTCAGCGACACGCTATTAGCCCAGCCGGTGGAGCCCGCAGAGCTTGTTGCCGTCGGGATCGCGCAGATAGGCGAGGTACAGTTTCATGCCGGCCCCTTCGCGAACGCCCGGATCCTCCTCGATCGGGGTGCCGCCATTGGCGACGCCGGCGGCATGCCAAGCATCCGCCTGTTCGGGCGTTTCCATCGCGAAGCCGATCGTGCCGCCATTGGCGTGGCAGGCGGGCTGGCCATCGATCGGCGCGGTGACCATGAAGATGCCGCCATTGTGCATATACATCAGCCGGCCCTTGGGATCGACCATGGCCTCCCGCCCGCCGATCGCGCTGAACAGCGCGTCGTAGAATTTCTTCGATCGGTCGAGGTCGTTGCTGCCGACCATCATGTGTGAAAACATGGCTTTATCCTCCCTAGATGAATGTGTTTTTTAGAAGACCACGACGCTGCGGATGCTCTCGCCCGCATGCATCAGGTCGAACCCCTTGTTGATCTCGTCGAGCTTGAGCACGTGCGTGATCATCGGATCGATCGCGATCTTGCCCTGCATGTACCAGTCGACGATCTTGGGCACGTCGGTGCGACCCTTGGCGCCGCCGAATGCGGTACCGCGCCAGTTACGTCCGGTGACGAGCTGGAACGGGCGCGTCGAGATTTCCTTGCCGGCCTCCGCCACGCCGATGATGATGCTGGTGCCCCAACCGCGATGGCACGCCTCGAGCGCCACGCGCATGACGTCGGTATTGCCGGTCGCGTCGAAGGTATAATCGGCGCCGCCATCGGTCAGCGCGACCAGATGGGCGACCAGATCGCCCTCCACCTTCTTCGGATTGACGAAGTCGGTCATGCCGAATCGCCGGCCCCATTCCTCCTTCGAATCGTTGACATCGACGCCGATAATCTTGTCCGCGCCGACCATTTTGGCGCCCTGAATGACGTTGAGGCCGATTCCACCCAATCCGAACACGATTACATTATCGCCCGCCTGGACCTTCGCGGTCTTCACCACGGCACCCACCCCGGTGGTCACGCCGCAGCCGATATAGCAGCTCGTCTGGAAGGGCGCGTCGTCGCGAATCTTCGCCACCGCGATCTCCGGCACGACGGTGAAGTTCGAGAAAGTCGAACACCCCATGTAATGAAAGATCGGCTGCCCCTTGTACGAAAAGCGCGTCGTGCCGTCGGGAAGCAGACCTTTGCCCTGGGTCGCGCGGATCGCCGTGCACAGGTTGGTCTTGCCGCTGAGGCAGCTTTTGCACTGCCGGCATTCGGGCGTGTAGAGCGGAATGACGTGATCGCCCGGTTTCACGCTGGTCACGCCCGGGCCGACCTCGCGCACGATACCGGCGCCCTCATGGCCCAGGATCGACGGAAAAATCCCTTCTGAATCAAGCCCATCGAGTGTGTACGCGTCGGTATGGCAGATGCCGGTCGCCATGATCTCGACCAGCACTTCGCCCGCTTTGGGGCCTTCCAGGTCGACCTCGACGATCTCCAGCGGTTTCTTCGCTTCGAACGCGACGGCGGCGCGGGTCTTCATCGGTATCGGCTCCCTGATTGTTGCGCCCGCTTTAATCGCTGACGCGGCGGGAGCAACCTTTCGACATACCCTAAATTCGATGGCTGCATGACTTGCCCGCACATGAGCGGCTGGAAGTCCTCGAGATCGATAGCTGGAAACGGCATCGGACACCGCCAATCGCGTGTCCCGAATCCCGGGGTCGGAACTGCCCATCCGCACACCGAGCCGGCGTAAACCAGCGCCCTGCGGATCAAGGTCCTGTCATCTCAGCGTCAAAAGTCGGCCCGCGCCCTATCCTAAGGCGTGACAAGCGCAAAAAGGCAGCGCACAAGAGGCGCGCGCTCCATGAGGCGTAACGAGTCTGGGGCCGGAACACCGGCCAAATGAACAGGAAGGAATGCAATGGCTACTGCACCCAAGACCGGCGGAATTCACGCGCCCGTCACCCCGTCGCCCGAGCTGGGCGCGATCGTGGGGACGGCGCCGCTGCCGCGCAGCCAGGTGATCAGCAAGGTGTGGGACCACATCAAGAAGAACAATCTGCAGAACCCCGCCAACAAGCGCGAGATTCTGGCCGACGACAAGCTCAAGAAGGTCTTCGGCACCGACAAGGTCACGATGTTCGAGATGAACAAGCACATCTCCAAGCACGTCAAGGCGTAAGCCAGACCTCAAACCGAAAAGGGCGCCGCGCGGGGGATCGCGCGACGCCCTTTTTGCAGTCGGGTACCATTCAGGCTGGGACAGGCTCCGCTGCCGTCACGATCTGAATGCCGGACGCGTCGTCCAGCGCCGCGCCACGCACCGCCGCAGGACGGGCACGGCACCGTTCGATATAGGCGTCGATGATCTCGCTCGGCGGGAAAGCGTGACGGGCGAACGCCAGCGCGCTGCCGATCAGCAAGTCGGCGCCGGAAAAGGCGTCGCCCATCACGTAAGGGCCATCAGCGAGCGCCCGATCCAACCTGGTGACGACCGCGTCGTAATTGCGCTGCTTGTTCGGCGCGCCGACCAGTTCGCCCATCATCGCGGCGAACATCGCCGGCTCCATCTCGGCCGCGTACCAGGCGAGCCAGGTGAGGTAAGCGCCCCGCTCCGGCGTCCCGGCGCGCGGCCCGAGGCCGGCATCCGGAAATGCATCGGTCAGATATTGCAGGATCGCGACGGATTCGGCGACCACCGCGCCATCATGCTCTATCGCCGGCACGCGCTTGTCGGGATGCGGATTGGCCGGATCGGGGGTGCCCTCGCCGGTCATCGGCCGGAAGATCGACACGGGGCGGATCTCATAAGGCACGCCCACTTCCTCGAGTAGCCAGATGATGCGCGACGACCGCGATTGCGGGGCGTGATAGAGAGTAATCATAGGGACGGCTCCTTCGCTCGAGGCGGCGGCCCATCGCCGCGCCCGATGAAAAGGCTTGTAAGCTGACCCTACTGACAGCATCCTGTCAGTAGGAGTTTGAGCCCCATGCGCCGTGCCGATCGCCTGTTCCAGATCATCCAGATCCTCCGGCGATCCTCGCGCCCGATCACCGCGCAGGATATCGCCGAAGAACTCGAAGTCTCGCCCCGCACCGTCTATCGCGACGTCGCCGACCTGATCGGCCAGCGCGTTCCGATCCGCGGCGAGGCCGGCTTCGGCTATATCCTCGATGATGCATTCGACATGCCGCCGCTGATGCTGACAACCGACGAGATCGAGGCAGCCGTGCTCGGCGCGCAATGGGTGGCTGGACGTGGCGATCCGGTATTGGCAGCGGCCGCGCGCGACCTCATCGCCAAGATAACCTCGGTCGTGCCCGAGCGGCTGCGGCCGTTCATCGCCGATCCCTCTATCGGCACGCCGCCCCGATCAATGGCCCCGCCCGACGCGATCGACCTGGGGATTGCCCGCACCTGGATACGAGAGGGCCGCAAGATCCGCGTCGAGTATCGTGACGAACGCGGTCAGGTCAGCGAACGCGTGATCTGGCCGGTGATCGTCGGCTTTTTCGACCAGTCGCGCGTGATCGCCGCCTGGTGCGAACTGCGCGAGGATTTCCGCACCTTCCGGACCGACCGTGTCGTGACCGCCCAATTTCTCGACGAACGCTATCCCGCGCGCCCCGGCGAATTGCGATCGCGCTGGAAGCGGAGTCTGGCGCAGCGGCATCAATCGTAGCGATGGTGAGGTGGTGGTCCCGGAGGGACTCGAACCCCCGACGCCCACTTTAGGAAAGTGGCGCTCTGTCCAGCTGAGCTACGGAACCACGCTCGGTCTGGTACCGAGCGCGAGGGAATGGGTCAATTGCAGGCTTCGGGCGGGACGACCGGAAAGGGCAAGGGCGCAACCGGGACGCCGTCCTCGACCAGCGCCTTGGCCTCCTCGACCGAGGCCTGGCCATGGATCGGCGCATGGTCTTCTTCGCCCGAATGCATCGCGCGGGCACGCGATGCGAAGGCGGTTCCGACCCATTCGGAATTGGCCAGCGCTTGCTGCTGTACCTTGGCCAGAGTCGCCATCGCGGCTTTCACGGCAGCGGGCGTGACTTCGGCCTGGCGATTGCCCTTGGCGGCGACGTTGGGCGCCATCACCGCTTTTTCCACCGCGCTGTTGCCGCACATCGGACAGCTGACCAGACCGCGCGTACGCTGGTCGTCATAGTCCGAGGACGAACCGAACCAGGCTTCGAAGACGTGGCCGCCGCCGCATTTGAGGTCGAACACGATCACGCGCGGAGCACCTCTGGGATGGCACGCCGATGCTTGAGCGCAGGGACCCGTGTGCGCACGTCTTCCTGCAGGACAGGGTCGATCTCGGCAAAACCCAGTCCGGGATTTTCTCCCATGTCCAGGAGTACTTCACCCCACGGATCGACCACCAGCGAATGACCATAAGTCGCGCGGCCATCCTCATGCACACCGGTTTGCGCGGCGGCGACCACGAAACAGGCGCCCTCGATCGCCCGCGCGCGCAAAAGCACATGCCAGTGTGCCGCGCCGGTCGGCCGCGTGAACGCCGCCGGCATCGCGAGGATCGTCGCCCCGGCGTTGGTCAGCGCGCGATAGAGATCGGGGAAGCGCATATCATAACAGATCGACATACCCAGGCGCCCGACCGGCGTCGTCACGACCACGGCGCCTTCGCCCGGCGTATAGGAAGCGGATTCGCGCCAGCTCTCGCCCGTCGGCAAGTCGACGTCGAACATGTGAAGCTTGTCGTACCGGGCTCGGATCTCGCCCGCCGCATCGATTACGAAGCCGCGATTGGCCAATTTACCGTCGTCGCGCCGAATCAGCAGCGAGCCGATATGCACCCAGATACCGTGGTGAGAGGCCGCCGCACGCACCGCCGCCAGCACGGGATCATCCGCTTCGCCGAACAGGTTCGGTGCAGCGCGCTCGCGGTTGCGGTCGACCAGGCCGGACACTTCGGGCGTGAACAGCATCTTCGCGCCACCTGCCGCGGCGTCCGCCACGGCATCGACCATCGCCGTCCGGTTGGCGGCGGGATCGATCCCGCTCGTCATCTGGAGGACAGCGATCTTGCCCGCGAGATTCATGTCGCGAGCAGCGGGTCGAGCCCTCCCCGCGATTCGAGCGCGGCGAGATCGTCCGACCCGCCGATATGCTTTCCGTCGATGAATATCTGGGGCATCGTCATGCGACCGCCCGAGCGATCGACCATCTCGGCCTTTTTGGGGCCGCCCATCGTGACATCATATTCGATCGGCTCGACGCCCTTCGACGCGAGCAATTTCATCGCGCGCACACAATACGGGCACCACGCCTTGGTGTAGATTTCTACCTTCGCCATAGTCAGAAAGAGGTGGAGAGCGCGGCGCGGCTTGTCAATCGGACGTGACATCGACGACGCGCGCCCAGCACAGGATGGTGACCTTGCCGGCGCCCGCCTTCAGCAGCGCGCGCGTGCAGGCGTCGGCGGTTGCGCCGCTGGTGTAGACGTCGTCGACCAGCACGACGTGCCTCTCCTCTATCCGGCGTTCGACCGTAAATGCGGCGCGTACCGCCTCCCGGCGCTGGCGCGGGTTCATTCCGCGCAAGGCTGGCGTTCGCTTCGTGCGGCGCAACAGCAGCGGATCGTGCGCGACGCCGCTCGTGGTCGACAATGCGTCGGCGATCAGCGCGGCCTGGTTATAGCCCCTGCTCCACAACCGCCAGCGATGCAGCGGGACCGGCACCAGCAGGGTCGCGTCCGACGGCATATGTCGCGCCATCAGCCGCGCCGCCGTCGTCGCGAAGGCAAGCCTGCCGCCATATTTGAGCCGCAGCGCGACGGTCTTTGCCACCGGGCCGTAAGCGACTGCGGCACGCGCGCCGGCATGCGCTGGTGGCTTGGCGAGGCACGCACCGCATTGCGCCTCGGGCCCGCGATCGACCTCGAACGGTGCGCAGCACGTCGCGCACCACGGCGCGCCCAGCAGATCGAGCGAATCCCAGCACGCCGCGCAGAAATTGTGGTCGCCCCGCACCACCGCGCCGCATCCCGGACAGCGCGGCGGCAACGCCAGCGACACGGCATCCGCGAAGACGTCCCTGACTCCCATCGCGCTCTTGTCGCGCGGTCGCCGCGGCGGCACAAGCGCGGCCGATGGACTCTCCCGAAATCTTCGATCGCACGGCACGGCGACTGCGCCGCGATCGTGCCGCGCCGATCTATGTCGATCACGATTTCCTTCGTGCGGCGATGCTCGACGGAATCGCCGAGCGGTTGGATGGGGTGAAGCGCAAGTTCGCCGATATATTGGATCTCGGATGCTTCGATGGAGCATTCGTGCCGCCGCCGAACAGCGCCGTGACGCGGATCGATGCCGGCCGGCTGTTCGCCGCGCAGGCACACGGCATCCAGTCGGATGAGGACATGTTGCCGGTCGAACCGGAGAGCTTCGACCTCGTCGTCTCGGCGGGCGTGCTCGACACCGTCAATGACGTGCCCGGCGCGCTGACGCAGATAAGGCGCGCGCTCAAGCCGGACGGCTTGTTCCTGGGCGCGTTCGTCGGGGGCACGTCTCTGCCGACGATGCGAGCCTGTTTTCTTCAGGCCGAAGCCGATCGCCCCGCCGCCCGCTTCCATCCGATGATCGACGTGCGGTCGGCCGGCGATCTGCTGGTGCGCGCCGGCTTCGTTTTGCCGGTCGCCGACAGCGAAACGCTCAGCGTGCGCTATTCCGACCTCTTTCGTCTGATCGGCGACCTGCGCGGCATGGCGGCGACCAACGTGCTGCGCGGCCGCGTGCCGCTCGCGCGGACGGCGTTAGCCGCCGCCGCCGCTGCTTTTGCCGAGCGTGCCGACCCTGACGGCCGCACCACGGAGCGATTCGACCTGATCTTCCTGACCGGTTGGGCACCTTCGCCTGACCAGCCCAAGCCGGCGCGACGCGGCAGCGCCACCGTCTCGCTAGCCTCCGCCTTCGCCCGAAAGGACTGACACGAACGGGCGATCGGCAGGCGGCATGTCATAGTTCGCCAGCGCGGCAGGCAGCACCCAGCGGATCGCAGCTGCATCGAGCGCGCGCGGCTCTCCCTGCCAGGCGGTGCATCGGTAAAGCAGCAGGAGCAGATGCCGCGTTGTCCGACCGGCGCTGCTGAACGTCAACGGTTCGAGTTGCTCGGGCATGACAGTGACGCCAAGTTCCTCGCCCAATTCGCGTACCAGCGCCGCCTCAGGCGACTCGCCAGGCTCGATCTTGCCGCCGGGAAATTCCCACAGGCCGCCATGCTCCTTGTCGAACGGACGCTGGGCGATCAGTACACGGCCTTGGGCATCGGTCAGCGCCACGGCCACCACTGGCAACAAGTCCATTTGGCACCGTCCCTTTTGCGCTGTTGGTCATTCGTTAACGAAACGTACCTACCATCCCCATCTAGATTGGGGAGCCGTACGCGGCAAAAAAGCGATGATCCATGTCCTACGCCAACTGGCCAGGAGTCGAAGAGGCGCGACCGCCGTCGAGTACGGACTGATCCTGTCGCTGGTCGTCCTGACGATGCTCGCCGCCTTGCAAGGGCTGGCCAGCACGACAAGCGGCATGTGGAATAACGTGTCGGACAAGGTCCAGAACCCGCATTAATGCTTATCCGGAACAATTCGTTCCGGCTTTAAGCTTTTCTCAACCGCCCTGGCCTACTGATTCGAACTGCTGGACGGGGGCATATCCTGGTTCAGCCGGGTGACTGAAGTAGTTCGAACCACTGGAGACCGGATATGAAGACCGTTCGCAAGATTTTCACCAACAAGAAGGGTGCCACCGCCATCGAGTACGGCCTGATCGCCGCGCTCATCGCCGTCGCCGCGATTGCCGCGATGCAGGGCCTGGGCAACCAGCTGAAGACCACGTTCACCAACGTGTCGTCGAACATGAAGGCTTCGTAAGCTCCAACGCTTACAGCTGAAAAAGAAGGGCGGTGGAACTTCGGTTCCGCCGCCCTTTTTTGTTTCCTCTCCCATTGGGAGAGGAAGGGGCCCGCTCGCGGAGCGAGTGGGAAGGTGAGGGTCGAGTGGAGCGAAAAGCGCCTA
>NZ_BCYZ01000040.1 GCF_001598455.1 Sphingomonas pruni NBRC 15498 | reverse complement strand
TTGGGAGAGGGAGGGAGCGCCGAAGGCGCGGAAGGGTGAGGGTGGCATCACGAACAAGTTCCGCCCGTCGGCGTGTGCGGCAGAGCCCGCCCGGCCGCAACGCCGGTAAGCTTGCCGTTATCAACCGCGACCTTGCCGTTGACGACGACGGTCTTCACCCCGGTCGCTGGCAGGGTTGGCTGTTCATAGGTCGCCTGCGCGGCATAGGTCTTGGGGTCGAACACGACCACGTCGGCGAACGCGCCCGGCTTCAATTCGCCACGCCCGGTCAGGCCGAACCATTTGGCGGTGACCGACGAACTGCGCTCGATGAAATCGCGCAACGAGATAACCTTATCGGCGACGACATATTTCGAATATTTGCGGGCGAACGTGCCCCAGACGCGGGGATGGCCGCTCGAGGCGTCGCTGTCGGTCATCACCCAGGGTTGCTTCATGAACGCGGCGATATCGGCTTCGCTCTGGTTGAACGAGACGACGCCGGCATCGTGTACCCGGATCGCCGCGATGGCCGCAGAGATCGGATCGGTCTTCATCGCCGCCGCGATCTCGTCGAGCCGCTTGCCGCGCCATTGGCCCTCGGTGATCAGCAGCGAATGCGGGCCGCCGCGCTTGCGCATATTCTCGGCGATGCCGTCGCGCAGTTTCTGCTTGAGGCTGGGATCGTCGAACCGCTTGATCAGCGCCGCCGTGCCGCCGTCCTGCGCCCAGAGCGGGATCAGCGAGGCGACCAGGCTCGTGCCCGACGCCGACCAGGGATATTGGCTGGCGGTGATGTTGACGCCCGCCGCGCGCGCGGCGTCGATCCTGGCGATGATCGCCGGCGCCATGCCCTGGACGTCGACGCCAAGCGCCTTGATGTGGCTGATATGGATCGGCATCCTGGTCGCCTTGCCGATGTCGATGGCTTCGTCGATCGCGGCGGCGAGCCCGACGGTATAGCTCGATTCGTCGCGGATATGGCTGTCGTAATAGCCGCCACGCTTGGCCGCTTCCTCGGACAGCGCGATCACCTCGTCGGTCTTGGAGAAACTCTGCGGCGCGTAGAATAGCCCGGTCGAAAAGCCGATCGCGCCTTCGCACATGCCCTTGGCGACCAGCGCCTTTTCCTTGTCGAGCTCGGCCGGGGTGGGCGCGCGCTTGGCGGCGCCGATCACTTGCTCGCGGATCGTGCCGAAGCCGATATAGGTCACGAAATTGACCCCGACCGGCTTGCTCTTCGGCATCGACAGCGTGCCGGCGACGTCGGTGCTGCCGCCGCCGTCATTGCCGATGAACGCGGTCGTGACGCCCTGGAGCAGGAAGGCGGGGATCAGCCGCGTCCTGGCATCGGCCGAGGCGAGCCACGGGCCGGCATGGGTGTGCGGATCGATGAAACCAGGGGCGACGATCATGCCGGTCGCGTCGATCGTCCGCGCAGCGGCGATCTTCAGGCTGGGCCCGACCGCGACGATCTTGTCGTCCTTGATCGCGACGTCGCCGGTGAACGGCGCATCGTCGCCGGTATAGACAGTGCCGCCCCGCAGGATCAGGTCGGCTTGCATGGCGGGGGAGGGCGCGGCGCCGATCGAACAACCGGCGAGCAGGGTGGCGGCGAGAGCGAGGCGCAGCTTCATGAAAGCGATCCTTTCGGGCGCGGCGGGTGCCGTCAAGGATGGGCTAGCGATTCCTCGGTGGTGGTATAGCTCGAGTGCATACCCTTGTCGGCCGGCACGTCGGTCGCGAAATAGGCGATACCGGTGCCGCTGGCGGGGTCGATCCACAATCCGGACTTGAGGCCATAGGCGTCGCCGAGGTGACCGACACGGCGCTTGCCGTCACCGAACAGGTCGTCATGGCATCCCGCCTGCGGTGTCGGGATCACGAACATGCCGAGGCCATAGCTGCACACCCAGCCGTCGCCGACGTCACCATTGCGGCCGTCATAGGTCCAGGCGGGCGTCTCCATCAGCTTGACCGAGGCCGGCGAGAGCAGGCGCACGCCGTCGACCTTGCCGTTGCCGAGCAGCATTCGCCCGATCTTCTCCAGGCCGCGCGCGGAGATGTGCAGGCCCGATTGCGGGGCGAACATCGCACCGTTGGCGCCTGCCTTCCAGCGCGACAGGTCGCAACTGCCGTCGCTCGCTGGCGTGACCGGACAGGCCGGGCGCTTGCCGTGATTGTCGTCCTTCGTAACCTCGCCGCCGCGGAACAGGACCACGCCGTGCGCGATCGTCGCGTCGTCGCACGTATCCCATTGGTAGCATGCTTCGAGCCGGAGCGGCTTGATCACCAGCCGGTCCATCAACCGGTCGAACCGCTCGCCGGTCGCGCGCTCCATCACCGCGGCGACGACCGGGAAGTTGAAATTGGTGTAGCGGAAGAACGTGCCGGGCGCGTGCGCGGCGTCCCAGGCCTTCGGATCGGCCAGGGTCGCGCGCATGTCGCCGTCGAGCGGCAGGACATAGTCGATCGTGTCGGTCAGGCTGGAGCGGTGCGAGAGCAACTGCCGCAAGGTGATCGGCGCGTCGGGAAAGGCCGGGTTGCGGAAAGTGTAGCCGAGCCATTTGGACACGTCGCTGTCGAGGTCGAGCTTGCCCTGCTCGACCAGCCGCATCACCCCGATCGTCGTCACCATCTTGGAGATCGATGCGATCCGCACCGGGTCGTCGGGCGTCACCCCGCGATTGACCGCGGGATCGGCGAAGCCTTCGGCGCGGGCGGACGTCTCGCCCTTGCGGTCGAAGGTGACGCGGACCGAGGCGACGGGTTGCGCCGCGCTCGCCGCGGCGAACAGGAAGAAGGACAGCATGGGGTGAACGCTACGTTCTGTTCACGTCAGCTGCAATGACCCCGTCCGCAGGATTGTAGTCATCCGTGAAGTCGTGCCGGAATCCTGCCCGGCGAGGGCTGACGTTCGGTCGGCGATGCTTTCGGCTCGCGGGCTTCATCCTTTGTTGGCGGTGAGAGCATGCAATGCCGGATCGATCAGTTCGTCGAGGAACAACGCGATCAGGCTGCTCTGGTTGTGGACGCCGGCCTTGCCATAGATTTTCGCCAATTGCGCCCTGACGGTACCTTCCGCCGAGCCGCGAAATGTCGCGATATCCGCAATGTCGCAGCCCTTCAGCGCGAACAGCGCGACATCGGCCTCGGCGGGCGTCAGTCGCCATTCCGCGAAGCGCAGACGCATCAACTCGCCCAATACGCCACGGGCCGCGGCAACCTGCGTTTCATCGGTGCGCGCACGCAGGACCAGAGTTCTGACGTGCCAGGCGCCGAACAGGATACCCGAAAATAAAGCCAGGACGGCGCTTGCTTCGGCGGCCAGGTGGGGTCCCAGGCCATCCTCGGCGACATCGCCGGCGGCGTCACTCAAGAAGAAGATCGCGGCGAACAGTTGCAGCATGACGACCATACCGAGGATAACGGCCGTGCGGTTCAATGCGCTGCGACGATCCTTCATCCTGTCCATGCCCACCATTGTATTAGCGTCGGCCGGGCATCATTCATGCAGCTAGGGCACGTCCGTTCCGGCGGGTCTCGACTAGAACGCCGCTGTGGGGAAGCGCGATAAGTAATTACAACAGGTGGACCCTTATCTAGCCGCCGCGTAAACGGCCTTGGTCTGCACCGGCTCCCGCCAACGCTGATCGAGCAATCGGCCAGGCGATAAGGGCCACAGGCGTCCGACGCTCGCGCGCTTTATTGGTGCGGTCGAATGCCCGCACTGATGGGTTTATTTGCTCAGCGTGCCCGGCGAGGCCGGAATGCTGGTGCTGCCGCCCTCTTCGAACGACCCCGCGCGATAGAGCAAGGTTATCGACACGCGGCGGTTGCGCGGATCGGCAGGGTTGTTCTCGATCATCGGCTCGCGGTCGGCGACGCCCTCGATACGATAGAAGCGATCCTCGATCAGTCCGCCCGACGCCAGCCGGCGGCGGGTCGCCTCGGCGCGTCCCGTCGACAGCATCCAGTTGTTCATCGCCAGCGGATTGCCATAGGCGAGATTGTCGGTGTGGCCGCGGATCATGATCGGGTTTTCCATCGCCTTGACCGATCCCGCGATCATCCCGATCAGGTCGCTCGCCGCTGGAACCAGCTGGGTCGTGCCCAAGGCGAACATCGAATAATCAGCGTCGTCGACCAGGTCGATGCGCAACCCGTCGCGGGTCTGGATGAATTTCACGTGGCTGGCGAGCTTGGCGAGCGCGGGCGACTTCATGGCCTGCTCGAGCTTGCGCTTCATCTGCTCGAAATTCTGATTGTCCTCGGCGGTCAGGCGCGCCTTGAGCGAGCCTTTCTCGCCCGATCCGATTTTCGCGCCGCCGGTCGCGCCGACCGGAATGGTTAGCGACTTGGTGCCGGTTTGCGAGGCGCGGTTCGGGTAATTGTCCTTGTCGGTGATCGACGACCCGCCGAACATGCCGTTCGAACCCGCGCTGTTCTCCTTCATGTTGACGAGCGTCGGGGAGAAGTAGTCGGCGATGCCCTTGCGCTGCTTCTCGGTCGTGGCGCCCAGGATCCAGAGCAGCAGGAAGAAGGCCATCATCGCGGTCACGAAATCGGCATAGGCGACCTTCCACGCGCCGCCGTGATGCGCGCCATGGGCCTCGATATAGATCTTCTTGACGATGACCTTAGGCGGCTGATTGCTGCCATGTGGAGCGCGCGCGGCGGCCATTATTTGGCGCCTCCGGCGCGGGGGAGCGGGCTGGCACCGTCAATCATAACTCAGCGCCCACGCAGGCCGTCGAAGACTTCGGCGAAAGCGGGCTGATTGGAATGGGCGATGCCGGAGCGCGCGGCCTCGATCACCAGGGGCTGCGGGTGGCCGTGGAGCGAAGCGATGATGATCTGCTTGACGACGTGATAGATTGCGGCGTCGGCGTCGAGGATCTGCTTGAGGCGCGTCGCCAGCGGACCGACCAGGCCATAGGCCAGCAACACGCCCATGAAGGTGCCGACCAGTGCCGATCCGATCATCGCGCCAAGGATCGTCGGCGGCTTGTCGATCGATCCCATCGTCTTCACCACCCCCAGCACCGCGGCGACGATACCCAAAGCGGGCAGGGCGTCGGCCAGGCTCTGCAGTGTCCCCTGCGGTCCCTCGACTTCGTGGTGGTGCGTCTTGATCGCGTTATCCATCACTTCCTCGACCGCGTGCACGTCGAGCGTGCCCGACGAGACGACGACGAGGCGGAGCGTGTCCGCGATCAGGTTGACCAGCGTGTGATCGGCCAAGAGGCGGGGATATTCGGCGAAGATCGCCGACGATTTGGGATCCTCGACATGGGGTTCGAGCGCGATCGGCCCGTCCATGCGCAGCATCTTCATCAGCTTCGAGACGAGGAAGATGACGTCGAGATAGTCCTGTTTCTTGTATTTCGGCCCCTTCATCACTTTCATGATGCCGCCGCCGAGCGCCTTGAGCTCCTTGGGCGAGTTGCCGATGATCAGCGCGCCGGCCCCGGCGCCGCCGATGATGAGCATTTCGTGGGGAATCGCCTCGAGCACCGGTCCCAGCGCCCCGCCGGTGAAGGCAAAGCCGCCGAAGACCATGGCCAGCAGAACAACGAGGCCGATTGCCGGAAACATCTTAGCTCTACTTACCCCCTGCAATCACGGCCTAACCGGATAACGACCGGTTCGATCGATGGTTAACCGGCTTTTCGTAGCCAACCGGTTAAGGATATTTCGTTTTCGACATTTTGCGCGTCCCGCGGGCACATGGCCGGTCCTCGCGGCATCGCTGCGAACACTTATTTGAGGAAGTTGAACAGCGACATGCTGGCCAGCTTGGTGAAGCTCGCCTGGGTGGCCTGCAGCACCGTCATGGTCTTCTGCAAATTGGTGATCGTCGCCGTGACGTCGGTGTCTTCCAGCGCCGATCGGGCCGCTTCGCGATCGGTCGCGACATCCTTGAGCCGCGAGGTTTCGAGGTCGACGCGCGCGGCGCGGGCGCCGAGCCCGGCCTGCACGCTCGCCGCCTGGTCGTTGGCCGCCTGAAGGGCGTCCCCCGCGCTGCCGGCGATCGCCGAAACGTTGCCCGATCCCCTGAGCGCGGCAGACAGCGAGGAAATGGTGGAAAGGATGTTGCCGCCGCTCGCGTCGACGAACACGCGCGCGGCCGAATCGCCGGGTTGGATCGTCTCGTTGGCGCCGACCGGGATCGATGTCGGGCCCGCTGCCGCAAAGCTGAACGTGCCGTCGGCATTCTTGGTCACGGCATCTGCGTCGCCATTGGCGAATACCGCGGCGCCGCGCGAATCCTTGACGTTGGCATAGCTGACCAGGTTGGTGACGATCGCGTCGAGCTGGTCGGCGATCGCCACGCGATCGCTTGCCGACAGCGTGCCACTGTTCGCCTTGACCGCGAGCTCCTTGGCCTGCTGGAGCGCGTCGGTGATCGAACTCAGCGTGCCGTCGGCCTGGCTCAGCGTCGTGCCGACCAGCGTCAGATTGCCGCCAAAGGCAGTGTCGTCGGCGGCAGCGCTGGCCAAGCCCTGCAGCCGCCGCCACGACACGGCGTCGTCCGATGGAGCGTTGATCCGATGCGTGGTCGAGATTTGCGTCTGCAAGTCGTCGGCGGTGGCGCCGAGTGTGCGCATGCTGTTCTGGTTGAACGTGTAGAATTGGTTCGTCGAGATCTGCATCGCGCTTACCTGATATCGAGGATTGTCTGGATCGTCTCGCGTGCGGCCTGGATGACGCGGCCGGTCGCCGCATAGGCCTGCTGGAACCGCATCAAGTCGACCGCTTCGTTGTCGAGATTGACCCCGCTGGCACTGTCGCGCGCGGCGATGGCATTGTCGTGGATGGTCGATTGCGCGCCTGCCACGGCCTTGCGTTGCGCGAGTGTCGCCGCGTTGGCCGTCGTCATGTCGACGATGCGGTTTTCGTACCCGGCAGAGGTTCGCAATTGTGCCAGCGCCATCAAATTGGTGTTGTCGCGCGTGCCGCCGCCGACCGCGGCCGCGGCGATGCCGCGCGGGTCGTCGAGCGACATCGTCATTTGCGCGGTGCCGCCGGTACCGAGCGCAAACATCGCCTGGCCGGGATTGCCGTCGAGATCGCGGCCATTGGTCTGGATCGCATTGACCCCGTCGGCAAAATTCTGGGCGATCGTTTTGAGTTGGGCCTTGGCATCGACCACGCGCTGCATCGAATCGGCAATGCCGGCCAGCGCGCCGCCGGTCGGGGCGAGCGTCTGCATCGAGGCACCGTTTAGGACGTTGAAGGTAACCGCGCCCGCCGCGTTGGAGGCGTAGACGACCGTCGCGGCCTGACCGGCATCGACCAGCACCGGCCCCGCTGTCCCGCCGCCGCGAACGGTGGCTCGGCCGAGCGAGTCGAACTGGACGTTGATGTCGGTCAGCGCGCTCATCTGCTCGAGCACTTGGTCGCGCTGGTCGAGCAGGGCCGCCGCGCCCGACGTGCCGGGGGTCGAGCGGCTGATGCCGTCATTGATGCGGGCAAGCGTCGCCGCCGCCGAATTCAGCGAGGACACCGACGATTGCGCGGTGCCGCTGAGATCGATCTGAACCTGGTCGAGCGCGGCTCCCGTACTCGAAAAGGCGTTGGCCGCTCCGGAGGCTGCTTCGAGCATCGAGGCGCGTGCGCCGAGCGACGTGGGATCGGCGGCCAGCGTGGTCGAGGCAGTGAAGAAATTGGACAGCCGGGTGCTGAGCTGGTTGCCGTCGAGCCCCGTTTCGATGCGGTCCAGCCAAGTCACGCTGGTCTCGGTCTTGGCGAGATCGGAGCCCGCCGTGCGAACCTGAGCGGTGGCATAGAAATCACCCGCGCGGACGATCCCGGTGACGACCGATCCCAGGCCGTTGATTGCAGAATTGGGGCTGGCCGCGGCAACCTCTGCCGTCGATGTGCTGCGACGCGAATAGCCGACCGTGCCCGAATTGGCGATGTTCTCGGAAACGGTGTTGAGCGCGACCTGATAGGCCTTGAGCCCGCTCGCACCGATCGACAGCATATCGCTCATGATGGGGTTCCTGCGTCAGGCGCGGGTGACGAGCTCGACGTGGCCGAAGCCGCCGCTGCGTCCTGCAGCGCCTTTTGCGATTTCGCGAGGAACTCGGTCATCGCCTTGCCGATGCCGATCGGCTGGTGTGCGGCCATGCTCTCCGCGACTTGCTTGTCCTGCATGTCGCGAAAGGTTTCCGAATTCTTGGTGTCGAGCAGGCCGCCGTCGTCGAGCTTGGCCTGGCGCATCGACTTGAGCATCATGTTGATGAACACCGCTTCGAACTGCTGCCCCGCCTTTTTAAGATTGGCGCGCGAGGTCAGCCGGCTGGTGTCGGTCGAGATGCCTGCGACCGGCTGGGCGGCGGGCTGTGTCGGGGTCGCGATGTCGGTCACAGGATGATCAGGTCCGCTTTGAGCGCGCCCGCTTCCTTGAGCGCTTCGAGGATCGCGACGAGGTCCGACGGCGTGGCGCCGATCGCGTTGACCGCCTTGACGATGTCGGCGAGCTTGGGCCCCGGGTTCATCAGGAACATCGGGCGCTTCTCTTCCTCGACATTGACGCCGGATTTCTGCTCGTTGGCGGTCTGACCCTGGCTGAAGGGTGCGGGCTGAACGACGGTCTGTTTCTCGTCGATGCGGACGGTCAGCTTGCCATGGGTGATCGCGGCGGCGCCGACACGGACGGTCGAATTGATCACGACGGTGCCGGTGCGCGCATTGACGATCACACGCGCCGGCGGCTCGGCCGAGGTGACGGTCAGGTTCTCGATTTCGCTCATCATCGTCGCGCGCACATCGGCACCGGCGGGGGCGTTGACCTTGATCGACACGCCGTCGACCGCTTCGGCGACACCGCCGCCAAACCGCGCATTGATCGCGGTGGCGACGTTCTGGGCGGTGGTGAAATCGGACCGGGCGAGGTTGAAGACCAAATTCGGCGCGCTCTCGAACCCGGTGTCGACCGTACGTTCGACCGTCGCGCCTTCAGGAATGCGGCCGGTCGAGGGGACATTGACCACGACGGACGATCCGTCCTTGCCCTCGATGCCCAAGCCGCCGACCGCGAGATTGCCCTGCGCCATCGCATAGATCTGGCCGTCGGCACCCATTAGCGGGGTCATGATCAGCGCGCCGCCACGCAGCGACTTGGCCTTGCCCATCGACGCGACGGTGATGTCGATCCGCTGGCCGGGCTTGGCGAAGGCCGGCAAGTCGGCGGTGATCATCACCACCGCGGCGTTCTTCAGACCGGGATTGACCCCGGCCGGGAGCTGCAGGCCGAAGCGCGACGCAACCGCCTTCATCGACTGCATGGTATATTCGAGATTGTCGTCGCCCGTACCGGCCAGGCCGACGACGATGCCGTAACCGGTCAGCTGGTTGCTGCGGATGCCCTGGAATCCACCCAGGTCCTTGATGCGATCGGCGGCGGCCGGCGTCGCGGCGAAACCGGTCATCAGAGCCAGAAAGACTAGCAGGGCACGCAGCATGGGAGACTATCCAATCATTCGATCAGGTCGGCATGTGGCATGGAGATGGTTAAGACGATGCTAACCATCAAAACGGGCTGATCACCGAGAAGAAGCGGCCGAGCCAGCCCTGGCGGCCGGCGCGGGCGACGTCGCCCTTGCCGGTATAGGCGATGCGGGCGTCGGCGACGCGCGTCGACAGCACGCGGTTGTCGGCGCTGATGTCGGCGGTGCGGACGATGCCCTTTATCTGGACGAACTCGTCGCCGCGGTTGAGCGTGACGCGCTTCTGCCCCTGCACCAGCATGGTGTTATTGGGATAGACCGCGACGACGGTGACCGAGACTTCGCCCGACAGCGAGTTCGACTGGTCGGCCGTGCCCTTGCCGTTGAAGTTGCGCGCACCGCTGACCGAGGCGTCGGTCGGTTTGAATAGCGACAGCGCCCCGGTGCTCGGCGGGGTCAGGCTGAACCCACCGCCCGAATCGAGCTTGGACGACGAGGATTTCGATGCCTGGGTATTCTCGACCAGGACGATCGTCAGCGGATCGCCGACCTTTCTCGCCACCGAGCCCTCGTAGAGCGCGGCATAGCCGTTCTGCGCCTGGAAGATCGATCCATTGGCCGGTACCGGCGGCGGTGCCACCGGCGGGGCGGCGGAATAATCCTCGGCCGGCTTCTTCTTGCCGAAAATGCCTGCCTGGGCCGGCGCGGCACAAGTGACGATGAAGGCGGCGGTGCCGAGGCCGGCGGCGATATTGGAGAGCGTGCGCATCAGATGTTCTGGTTCACATATTTGAGCATGTCGTCGGTCGCCGAGATCATCTTGGAATTGACTTCGTACGCACGCTGGCACTCGATCATGTCGACCAGTTCTTCGACGACGTTGACGTTCGACGCTTCGAGCATGCCCTGGCGGACCATGCCGCGGCCGTCCTCGCCCGGTACGCCGAGATTGGCGGCACCCGACGCGGCGGTTTCGAGCATGTAATTGTCGCCCTTCGACTGCAGGCCTCCCGGATTGGCGAAGGTCGCGACCTGAAGCTGGCCGAGCTGGGCGGGTTCGGTCTGGCCGGCGATCGTCGCGGAGACGGTACCGTCGGTGCCGACGGTGATCTGGGTCGCACCCTGGGGCACGGTGATGCCGGGCATCACCTGATAACCTTCGTTGGTCACCAACAGACCTTCGGGCGAGCGCGAGAAATTGCCGGCGCGGGTATAGCCGAGCTGGCCGCCAGGCAGCTGAACCTGAAAATAGCCGTCGCCGTCCAGCGCCATGTCGAGGCTGTTGCCGGTTGTCTGCATCGATCCCTGCGTATCCATCCGGGCGGTGCCCTGGATGCGTACGCCGGTGCCGAGATTGAGGCCGGTCGCGTATTTGCTGTCGTTCGACGATTGCGCGCCGGCGGCGGTGACCGTCTGGTAGGACAAGGTCGCGAACGACGCGCGGTCCTTCTTGAACCCCGTCGTGTTGACGTTGGCCAGGTTGTTCGAGATCACCCGCATCCGCATGTCCTGGGCGTCCAGGCCGGTGCGGGCGATGTGCATCGCTGCGCTGCTCATCTCATTCTACTCCTTAGCTCGGCATCCGCATCACGGATGCGGCGCTTTCGTCCATGTCCTTGGCCGACTTCATCAAATTGGCCTGTACTTCGTAGCTGCGCTGGTTCTCGATCATGTCGACCAGCGATTGCGTCATGTTGACGTTCGATTGTTCGAGCGCGCCCGAGATGCACTGGGCATTCTCGTCGGTCGGCAGGATGCCGCCGCCTTGCACATGGATCAGGTTGTCGAGACCCTTGATGGTCTGCGATCCTTGCGCGCTGGCCAATTTGATGCGGCCGATGACCTGCGGGTTCTTGGCGTCGCCGCCGACCGGAATGATCGAGATCGTCCCGTCCTGCGCGATCGAGACCGAGGTTGCGGGCGGCACGGTGATGGGGCCCCCCGACCCCATCACCGGGAAACCGTCGCCGGTTTCCAGAACGCCCGTCGCAGAGATGTTCAGATCTCCGCGGCGCGTATAGCCCTCCGTACCATCATTCGCCTGAACCGCCATCCATTGGTCACCCGGAATGGCAATATCGAGATTGCGCCCGGTGGTGGTGATGGCACCGGCGCTGCGATCGAAATCGGTCACTTCCTCCGAGGCCGGCTGGCGGCTGTCGAAGCCGGCGCCCTTGAGCATCAGGCTGTTGAAATTGATCTTCTCGGCCCGGAAGCCGATCGTCGACGCGTTCGCCATGTTGTTGGCGATCGCCGCCTGCGCCGCCATGTGGCTCTTCAGCCCCGACGCCGCCGTGTAGATCAGCTTATCCATGCTTCAGCCCCCAATGTCCTGCGATCATCAGCTACGGATGTTGAAGATCGTCTGCGAAATCTGGCTGGCGGTATCGAGCGCCTTGGCATTCGCTTGGAAATTGCGCTGCGCCGCGATCAGGCTGACAAGTTCCTCGGTGATGTCGACGTTCGACCGTTCGATGGTCGACGACATCAGGTTGCCGAAGCCGTCGCTGCCCGGCGAGCCGACCACAGGCGCGCCGGACACGCCGGTCGCCGCCCAGGTCGAATCGCCCAGCTGGCGCAGGCCAGCCGGGTTGGTGAAGTTGGCCAGCACGACCTTGCCCAGCGCCTTGACGTCGCCATTCGAGAAGCTTGCCTTGACCATGCCGTCGCCGTCGACCGTCACGCCCTGAAGCTGGCCGATCGCGGCGCCGTCGGCGCTGCGCGAGGTGACGTTGAATGCCGTCGGCGTCTGCGCGCTCGCCGCGCCCAGGGTGAAGGTGATCGTCTGCGCCGCGGTGGCGCCGGCCGGGGTGACCGGATCGAACGTCGTCGCACCGCTCGGCGCGGTCATCGCGCCGGTCGCATCGAACGACATGGTGATGTGATCCGACCCGCCCGAGGTCAGCGCCTTGTCGCCGATGAAGCTATAGGCCGACCAGGTCGACGGCGTTCCCGTCGTCTCGCGCTTGAAATAGGTGGTCATGGTCTGCGGATTGCCCGCCGAGTCATAGACCGTGGTCTGCGCCGACTGATTGTAGCTCGACGGGTCGAAGCGGTCGAAGGTCGCGGTGGTCGGCACCGCGGCGGTCGACGGCATATTGACCGTCATGCCGACATTCTGGGTCGGGCTCGGCGTGCCGCTGGTCGCCGGCAGCTGGAGGCTGATGGCCTGGCCAAGGCCGCTCGCGACGACCGCGCCCGATCCGTCGACCGGATAGACCTGGAGATAATTGCCCTGCGCGTCGGTGACATAATGGTCGGGATCGACCTTGAAGCCGCCGTTGCGGGTATAATTGACGTTCGAGCCGTTGAGCTGAGGCTTGATCGCGAAGAAGCCGTCGCCCGAAATGGCGAGGTCGAGCGCCGAGGACGACTGGATGAAATTGCCCTGGCTGAACTGCTGGACGTTACCCTTCACCATCGTGCCGGCGCCGACCATCATCGTCGGCGACAGATTGACGCTCGACGCGATGACGTCGGCGAACTCGGTGACGCTCTTCTTGAAGCCGTTGGTGTCGACGTTGGCGAGGTTGTGCGAGATCGTCGACATCTGGGTCTGGGCGGCGGTGAGGCCGGAAAGCGACGTGTAGAAGGACATGGTTCAGGCTCCTTGGGAGATTGGTTGGATCAGCCGATCTGGCGAATGGCGGAGAGGTCGACGTTGCCGATCCCGGCGACGTTGAGGACGGGGCTGCCCGAGCTGGGCATCGAGACCGAGGTGACCGGCGCCCAGACCAAAGTGTTGGTGGCCACCCTGGCGCCATTGGCATTGGCGTTGCTGACGACCTTGAACGGACCCGCGCCGGCATCAGTGCCGGCCTCGGTCTTGCCGTCCCAGTCGAAATTGACCGTGCCCTTGGTCTGCGCGCCGAGGTCGAGCGTCTTGAGGACGTTGCCGGACTGATCCTGGATCGTGACCTTGAGGTCGCTCGCTGCGCTATCGACCTCGACCGCGCCGGCAATGCCGCCGGTGGTGCGTCCGAACGCGGTGTCGCCCTGGGTCAGCACAGTCTTGCCGACATAAGCGAGCGCGTCGTTGGCCGAGGTGCCGGTCAGCTTGTCGGCGATCGACTTCAGCGTCGAGTTCATCTCGGAAATGCCCGAAAGCGACGAGAATTGCGCCATCTGGGCGACCATCTGGGTATTGTCGACCGGGTTGAACGGATCCTGGTTCTGCATCTGCGCAGTCATCAGCTTCAGGAAATCGGCCTGGCCGAGCGTCTGTCCGGATCCGGCCGGCGCCACCGTCGGCGTCGACGCGCCGGTACGGCCGATGCCGATATTGGCCAGCGTGGTATCGAAGGTCGAGGTCATCTCTTATTTCCCGAGCTTGAGGGTATCGAGGATCAGCGACTTGGCGGTCTGCATGACTTCGACATTGTTCTGGTAGCTGCGGCTGGTCTCCATCATGTCGACCAGCTCGCGGGTCTCATCGACCGCCGATTCCCAGACATTGCCGTCCTTGTCGGCCATCGGGTTGGCGGGATCGTAGCGCTTCGTCGGGTTCTCGCCGGCGGTGACGACGCTTTCGACGTCGACCGTCGACATGCCGCTCGCTTTGTCGAAGCTCGTGCGGAACACCGGCTTGATCGTGCGATAGGCCGTGTCGGCGGAGCTCGCGACCGACCCGGCATTGGCCAGGTTGGAGGCTGTCGTGTTCAGGCGCACGAGCTGCGCGCTCATCGCGCGGCCCGAGACCTGAAAGATCGTCATCGGTCCGTTGCTCATGATTATTCGCCCCTCAGCGCGCGGGTGATCTGGCCGATCCGCCCGTTCAGGAAGGAAAGGGTCGACTGATACTGGACGGCATTCTCGGCGAACGCGGTCTGCTCGGTCGACAGGTCGACCGTATTGCCGTCGAGGCTGGGCTGCGTCGGTACGCGATATTTGGTCGCGCCCGCGAGGCCGCCATCGGTCAACCCGCCGGGGCTGGTCGCCGCCGACAGCGCCTGTTGAAAGTCGATGTCGCGCGCCTTGAACCCAGGGGTCGAGGCGTTCGCGATGTTCGAGGCGAGCACGCCCATGCGCTGACCGCGCACTTCGAGCGCCGCCCCGTGTATCCCGAACAGAGTGTTGTCGGCCATTGCCGTCACCTCGCGTGAAATCCTGCGCGAGAGGTCAGCAAGGGGCGTGCCAATTGCCCGACAAAGGCGGATTTGCCGGTTTTCGCTCCACCAAGCCGACAGGAGCGGCAAAGCTTTGCCGGTTGCGGCAAGGTGATTTGCCGGTTTGCCGGCGTCACCGTCGCCCCGGCGGAGGCCGGGGCCGCTCGATTGCCGGGCTTCCCACCTGCTACATAACGGCCCCGGCCTCCGCCGGGGCGACGGATAAGAAACTGGCACCGCGCTTGCAGTAGATCGCGTATATGACGACGGATCCCATCACGCTCGGCGCTTTCCTCGATCCCGCCGCAATCGGCATCGTGGCTGGCGGCACCGTATTCGCGACCTTGTTGCGGACCTCGCTTGGCGATGTCGGGCGCGGCGTTGCCGCGCTCCGCGCGCTGACGCGAAAGCCGTTCGACGCGACACCCCTGGTCGACCAGGTCGCCGCGCTCAGCCGGATCGCGCGCCGGCACGGCATGCACGCGCTCGACCGCTCGGTGATCGCCGACCGCGATGTTGCCGCAGCGGTCGCCGAAATCGTCGACGGCGCGACGCCCGACGAGGTTACGCGCCAGCTCGACGAGCGCCGCCGCGCCCGCATCCTGCGTCATGCCGCCGCCGCCGATATGTGGGCGGGCGCCGCCGAGGTCGCGCCGGCAATGGGCATGGTCGGTACCCTCGTCGGGCTGGTGAAGATGTTCTGGGCGATGACCGACCCGGCGGCGATCGGCGCCGGAATGGCGGTCGCCCTGCTCGCGACGCTCTATGGCGCGCTGGTCGCCAATCTGATCGCGATGCCGGTCGCGGTTCGCCTGCGCCGTCGCGCCCGCGCAGAAGCCGAGGAGCGCACGCGGCTCGTCGCGCCGCTTGCCGCGCTCGCCGAAAAGGGGCGGATCAAGGCGCCGACCAGCTTCATGCCGGCGGCGGTATGAGCGAGACGGACCTGCTCGATCCGCCGCCCGCGCGGCCGCTCTGGCTATGGACGCTGGCCGACCTCGCCTTGTTGCTGGTCGGCTTCTTCGTGCTGGTCCAGGCGACCGATCGCCAGGCTTTGGCCAAGGGACTTCGTGAAGGATTCGGCGGCAAGCCGGCGACGGCTGCCGCGATCTCCACACCCGCCGATCCGATCCCGCTCGCGTCCGCCGCCGCCGGGTTCGCGCCCGGCTCGGCCAGGATCGTCATCACCGACGGCCTGCTCGACTTCGCGATGGAAAGCCTGCGCGATCCGCGCGTGACCCTGCGCATCGCCGGCAGCGCCGAGGGCACGAAAGCCGACAGCGACCCGACCACCGGCAGCGCGCAGATCCTGGCCAGCGACCGCGCCCGCGCCACCGCCAGCTGGCTGATCGCGCATGGCGTGGCCGCCGACCGCATAATGATCGCGACGCCGGGAACCGGCCGCCGCATCGCGCTGGTGACGATGAGCTTTACCGGCGATCCCGACAGGAAGAGACCATGACTCGAACCTTATCCCTCATAGCGCTGATGGTCGCGGCGAGCCCCGTCGCGGCGCAGAGTTTCCAGAGCACCACGCTGATCGATAAAGCCGTCGCCGGCTTCACCGGTCACGCGATCGGGGAGTCGGGGGGCGCGCGTACCCCGGTCGACACGCGGCTGAAGCTCGCGGTCTGTCCGATGGTCTCGCTCAACTGGCGGACGGACAGCCACGATTCGGTCGTGGTGACCTGCACCGATCCGCAATGGCGCATCTTCGTGCCGGTGATGATGCCGGCCACTCCGGCGCCTACTGCGACGCCGGTCGCGGCGCCCATCGTTGCGGCCAAGGCGCCGATCGTCATCAAGCGCGGCGATCCCGTCACGGTGGTGGCGGGCGATGGCGGCTTTTCGGTGACCAGGGACGGTGTCGCGACGACCGACGCTGCCGCCGGCGCCCGCGTGCTGATCCGCGTCCAGGACGGTAAGCCGCCGATCCAGGCGATCGCGGTCGAGCCGGGTAAAGCCGTGATTCCGGGCGCGGAATAATTTTTTCTAAAGAATTCGGGCAGGCGGACGTTCGATGATCCAGACACGCTTCAGGGTGGACAATGGTGGACTCGATCGGACCGAAGGGCTCAACGCCCAATGCCCGCATCGCTCCGGTGCTCGGAGCGGCGGCCGCCGCGAAGATCGCGTCGGCCATCGCTACGCCCGAGCAGCAGATGCAGGCGGCGCACCCGGTGGGCCAGCTGGCACAGGAACTCGCCGCAAAGCCTCCGGTGGATGCGGCGCGCGTCGACCGGTTTCGCCGGGCGATCGCCGATGGCAGCTTCCAGCTCGACCCGCAGAAGGTCGCGGACCGGCTGTTGTCGCTAAGGGGGGAATGGATCGATGACGCGGCGTGACGGCCTGATCAAGGTAATCGACCTGCTTCACGCCGAGATCGCGGCGATGAAGTCGAACGATGTCGACGCGCTCGACAAGGCGACCAACGCAAAGCTGGCCGCGCTCAACGAGCTCGCGGCGATCGACGGCGGCATGCTCGAGCCCGGCGTGCGCGAACTCGCGGAGGAAGCGCACCGCCTGAACGAGACCGCGCGGATCTATTGCAACCTGATGGCGGCAAATGTTCGTCGTCGCCTGCAAATTCTTGCCGGTGACGCTGCCGGTGGATACCGCGCCAACGGGCATCTCGCGGCATACGCGTAGTTTTAGTCTCGCGGCACCAGCCCGCTCCCCCACCCGGCCTCCCATAGAATACCCTGTTTGGGAGGCCGGGTGGGGGAGCGGGCTGGTCCCGTTTTCGGCGTAAGCCGACCAGTACGCCCAAAACTGGCACGCCCCTTGCTGAGTGTTCCCTGCAACAGGGAGCATTCAGTCCAAGCCCATGGGCGGCGTCGTAGCACTCACCGGAAATGTCGACCGCGTCAGGACGGCGATCGCGAATGCGAGCCGCTCGACCGGCATGGATTTCGACTATCTGCTTGGTCAGGCCCAGCTCGAAAGCGGGCTGAACCCAGGTGCGCGCGCCGGCACCTCTTCGGCGACCGGCCTCTATCAATTCGTCGACCAGTCCTGGCTCGGTATCGTCAAGCAGCACGGTGCGCAGAACGGCCTGGGTTGGGCGTCGAACGCGATCACCCGCTCGGGCAATCGCTGGGTGGTGAGCGATCCGCAAATGAAGAGCGCGATCCTCAACCTGCGCAACAATCCCGAAGTGTCCGCCACGATGGCCGCTAATTTCGCATCGGACAATCAGGCATCGCTCGAAAGCTCGTTGGGCCGCGGCGCCACCGGCACCGATCTCTACATGGCGCATTTCCTCGGCCTGGCCGGCGCCAAGTCGTTTCTCCAGACGATGCAGAGCAATCCCGGCGCATCGGGCGCGGCGATGTTCCCCGCCGCGGCGCGCGCCAATCGCTCGATCTTCTACGATGCCGGCGGCAATGCGCGCAGCCTGAGCGACATCTATCAGCGCTTCGCCGCCAAGCTCGACAAGGGTGCGGCCAAGGTCGGCGCAACCAGCCTGGCGTCCGATGCGCTCGACGGATCGGGCGCGACCGCCTTCGCCAAGGCCTATGGCACCAGCGCGTTCGAGACCGCCAGGGCCAATTTCGCCTCGCTCGCCGCGCAGACGGGGCTCGGCCCCAATGCCGAGGTCATCACCGGCAGCGGCGACACCAGCCGCACCGCCGCAGACTGGGCGAAAGCCGCGCTCGCGCGGGTCAACGGCGCCCAGGCCGGCGCCGCCATGCCCGCGGCCGATGCCAGCGCGGTCAACCTTCTACGCCCGACGCCCGACAATGCGCGGCTGGCCTATCTGATGCTTGCGAGCCTGGGAGCGTAACGCGTGCCGCCTGTCCTGAAGAATCTCCTCGCCGGCAACGTCCGCAACGCCGCCCTCCCAGGCGCGATCCTGCTGCTCGTCGTGCTCATGGTCGTGCCGATCCCGGCCGCCATGCTCGACATCTTCTTCGTCACCAATATCGCGATCAGCCTCGCGGTGCTGATGGTCGCGTTGAACGCGCAGAAGCCGCTCGATTTCTCCGCCTTTCCGACCGTCCTCCTCTTCGCCACTTTGTTCCGCCTCGGCCTCAACGTCGCCTCGACCCGCGTCGTTTTGGTCCATGGCCATGAAGGCGAGAGCGCGGCCGGTCACGTCATCGAGGCGTTCGGATCGTTCCTGATCGGCGGCGATTACGTCGTCGGCATCTTCGTTTTCTCGATCCTGGTGATCATCAACCTGATCGTGGTGACCAAGGGCGCGGGGCGCGTGTCCGAAGTGTCGGCGCGCTTCACCCTCGACGCCTTGCCCGGCAAGCAGATGGCGATCGACGCCGATCTCAATGCCGGCCTGATCACGCCCGACGAAGCCAAGGCGCGCCGGATCGAAGTGTCGACCGAGGCCGACTTCTACGGATCGATGGACGGTTCGTCCAAGTTCGTGAAGGGCGATGCGGTCGCCGGCCTGCTGATCCTGTTCGCCAATATCATCGGCGGCCTAATCCTGGGGCCGGTCAGCCACGGCATGTCGGTTGGCGCGGCCGCGCACAATTATATCCTGCTGGCGATCGGCGACGCGCTGGTCGCGCAGCTGCCCAGCCTGATGCTGTCGATCGCCGCCGCCGCGATCGTCACCCGCGTCACCTCGAGCCAGGATCTCGCTGGCCAGATCGGTACGCAGTTCGGATCGGCGCGTACCTGGACCCCGGTCGCCGGCATTCTCGGCCTGCTCGGCGTGCTGCCCGGCATGCCGCACCTCGTGCTGTTGGCCGCTGCGGGCATCGCCGGGTTTGCCGCGTGGAAGCTGCGCCAGATCGCGCATCGCCCGCCGCCGCCCGCGCCGGCCGCGCCCGCGCCCGATCTGTCGAAGATCGGCTGGGACGAAGTCAGCGACGGTATGCAGATCCATCTCGATATCGGCTATGGCCTGGTGCCGCTGGTCGACGAGCGCCGCGGCGCGCCGCTGATGGGCCGTATCACCGGCGTCCGCCGCCAGCTGTCGAAGGACCTCGGCTTCGTCGTGCCGCAGGTTCGCGTCCGCGACGACATCAACCTGGCGCCTTATACCTATCGCATCATCGTCGGCGGCGTCGTCATCGCCGAGGATCAGGCATCGGCCGATGAGATGCTCGCGCTCGATACAGGCCAGGGCGTCGGCGAATTGCGCGGCAAGAAGGCCAAGGACCCGACCTTCGGGCTCGACGCGACCTGGATCCAGCCGGGCGATGCCGACGCCGCGACCGGCCAGGGCTATCTGGTGGTCGATGCCGGCACCGTGGTCGCGACGCACCTCAACCATCAGCTCGGCCAGAATGCCGCCGACATGTTGGGCGCCGACGAGGTCCAGGCGCTGCTCGACGGTCTGAAGGAACGCAATCCGCAACTGGTCGCCGCCTTGACCCCGGCGCCATTGCCGCTGACCACCCTGACCCAGGTGCTCAAGGGCCTGCTGGCGGAAGGCATCAGCCTCAAGGAATTCCGTCGCATCGCCTCGGCCATCGCGGTCGCGGCACAGCGCACGGTCGATGCCGAAGAGATTATCGAGGCGATCCGCCCCGATCTCGGCGGGCTGATCATCCAGAAATTGTGCGGCGTGCACGAGCCGCTGCGCGTGATGACGCTGGAGGGGCAGCTCGAAGGGCTGCTCGGCCAGGCGGTCCGCTCGGACCCGTCGCGGCGTCACACGATCGAACCCGATCTCGGCCGCCGCATCGTCGACGCCCTGCAACAGGCCGCGGCACCGCTCGTCGCCGAAGCCAAGCCGTTCGCGCTCGTCGTCCAGCCCTCGATCCGCCTCGCGATCCGCAAGCTGGTCAAGACCTGCCTCCCCGACACTCCAGTGATGAGTTTCTTCGAAGTGCCTGAAGAGAAATCGGTCGAAGTCGTCGCCGTCATCGGCGCTCCCCAGGCGCTCGCGGCATGAGCGCGGAACCGATGCAGAGCGCGTTCGCCAACGCGCAACCGATCCCGGGGCCCCTGACCTATGGCCGCACCGGCGCCGATATCGACGCCTTGGTGCGCAAACATTCGCCGCTCGTCCGCCGCATCGCCTGGCACGTCCATGGCAGCATTTCGGGCGTGTGCGAGGTCGAGGATCTCGTCCAGATCGGGCTGGTCGCTTTGGTCGAGGCGATCCACGGCTTCGAGGATCGCGGCCAGGTGACGTTCGAACAATATCTCGCCACCCGTCTGCGCGGCGCGATGATCGACCAGCTCCGCCGCCAGGCGACGCTGACCCGCGGCGCGATGCGCCGGCGCAAGCAATATCAGGAGACGGTCGCGGCGCTGACGGTGGACCGCAAGCCGCCGGCCGAGGCGGACGTCGCCGAGAAACTCGGCGTCACCGTCGAGAAATTGCGTGCCGATTATTCGAGCGCGGAAGCGGTGCGGTTCGACTCGCTGGATGAGGTCTATACCGACGACGGCCCATGGTTCATGTCCGACGAACCCGACGCGTTCGAGCAACTCGCCGAGGCTGATTTGCGCGAAACGCTGGTCGGCGCGATCGCCGCTTTGCCCGAGCGCGAGGCGCAAGTGGTGCAGCTTTATTATGTCGAGGAATTGAACCTCGAGGAGATCGGGCATGTGCTCGGCGTCGGCGCCGCGCGCGTGTGCCAGATCAAGGCGTCGGCGCATGCAAAGTTGAAGAAGGCGCTGGCTCGGGCGGTTTGAGGGGGCCGAGCCGAACGCACGAAAAATTGGTGCGCGTGGCTATAACCATTCGTTTTGAACGTAATAGCGATTGCCAAGTTGGAATCTTCAATGTCCTCTGCCGGTCCGGGCAGGGGAGCATTCCATGAGTCGTGCGAAGGTTTGGCTGGCAAGTTCGGCGGCGACCATCATCGTCCTGTCGTACGGCGCGCTGGCGCAGGAGACGACGACTTATTCCTATGACGGATTGGGGCGGCTGCAGGGGTCGTCGATTAGCGGCGGGTCCAACAATGGCCGCAAGACCGGCACCTGTTTCGACCCGGCCGGCAATCGCACCCGGTACGACGTCGCGACGGCTGCGCCGGCGGCATGTCCGTCTTCGACGCCCACGCCGAGCCCTACTCCTTCGCCGACTCCGAGCCCGACGCCCACTCCAACACCTACTCCCACTCCCACTCCCACTCCCACCCCGACGAATCAGCCGCCGGTCGCTAATGCCGACTCCACGTTGTTCAATTGTTCGTCGCTCAAGACGTTGAACGTGACCGCCAACGACACCGATCCGGAAAATAACGTGCCGCTCTCGGTCGTCAGCGTGACGTCCGGGTCGCCGGGTATCGTCTGGGCATCTGTCGTCAGCGCGTCGTCGGTGCAGATCGGCGCCAACACGCCGGGCACCTACTCGCTGACCTATGTCGTCGCCGACAGCCTGGGCGCTACGTCGACCGGCAACATCTCGATCACGGTCACCGGCAATCCATCGACCTGCGCGACGGGGCCGTGATCAAGCCGGCGCGAAGAGCCGTCATATGGGAAGTTGCGAGCATATATCTGATTGAGCGGGGCAGCGATCATGAAGTTTGACTGGGTGGGCGTTGTTGTTGGCGCCATGGCGATGGTCTCGGCTGTGCCGGCTTGCGCGGGTGATATCATCCCGCCGAAAGTGCTCGCCGCTACGCCGAGCGGAATAAATGTCATCGACGCCGCCTACCAATATTCGGTGACCGATCTCAGCATCGGGCCGCTGACGCTGACCCGCTTTCATGTCCCCGGAAAATTGAAGCCGAACAATCCCTTGATCGGCACCAATATGTCGCACAATTTCGATATTTATGTCGCCTCCAACGACATCCGGAAAGCGCCATATACAATCAGTCCGATTGTTCATATCGGTCAATCCTCCAGCGGAACTTACGATCAGCTTTCGGGTAGTCTGACGAATGTCGCGGCGGGCAACGACGACGCGGTTCGGTCCGGTCAGCTCGCGTGGAGCGGCGGTAATACTTGGACGTCGGGCCATTATATCTACACCGATCGCGAAGGCGTCATCTATACCTTCACGAACGCCGTCCAGGCGGGCACGGCATACAATTCCGAACGCGTGGCTCAGATCGCATTTCCCGATGGCCGTACCCAAACGTTTTCCTATAATGCCAGCGGCCAACTCAAGCTGGTTTCGGATTCGTCCGGTTATGCGATCGTGTTCGACTATAATGCGGGTGGAGAGACATCGGCCGCGTGCGGCTTCGATCTGGCCCAGACCTATGTGACGGCCACGTCGACCTGCACGGGCGCGACCCTCAAGGTCAGCTATGGCTATGATGCGAGCAACAACCTCACCAGCGTAACCGCCGTTGACGGTCAGGTTACGACGTATCCAGGCAACACCCACAATAGCATAACCTGCGTCCAGCCGCCGGGCTATTCGACATGTAAAGTGTCGATCGCCTACACCACATTTCCCGGATATACGGCGACCGCACAGACGTTAGCGGATGGATCGACCTGGCAGGTGACAGGCGGTGTTCCCGAAGTCGTAAACGACCCGGAATATAATGCGGTGACCGATGGCGATACTATCGCCAGTTTCACCGATCCGGCTGGAAAGACGACGTCCTTTACCTTCACGAAGTCGTCGCCTCGCACGGTCACGGACCCTAATGGTCGAACGACGACGTATATCTATGTCGGAGGGCTATCGTATGTGTACACCGGGCTGCCCTATCACGAAGGGACGATGCTGATCGAAGCCGACATGCCGGAGGGTGACAAGTACCTCGCGGAGTATAATGGCCCTAATTTCAGTCTGTCGAAAGAAACGGCTGTCCCCAAGCCGGGCAGTGGCCTGCCCAATCTCGTCAAGCAATATGGCTATTCCTGCCCAGGGTACATTTTCACCGGGTCGTGCACGAAGCCGACGTCGATCATCGATCCGAAGGGCAATGAAACCGACTTCACCTACGCGTCGTGGGGTGGCGTGCTGTGGGAGATGGATCCCGCGCCCACGACGGGCGCGGCGCGGCCGCTGAAGCTCTACGCCTATTTGCAGATGTCGGCCTATGTGAAGAATTCGGGCGGGACATTGGTGTCGACCGGCGTCCCGATCTGGGTAATCAGCACGATGACCCAGTGCCAGACGGTGGCGGGCAGCAGCACCGCAGCCTGCGATACCGCGGCGACCGCGCCGCGTCTGCAGACGACCTATCAATATCCGACGGGAGCCGTGGCCGATAATCTGCTCCCGCGAGGAACCGAGGTGAAAGATCTGGTCACCGGCACGACCCGGCTAAGTTGCGTCACTTATGATTCGATAGGCAGAAAGATCAGTCAGACGAGTCCGCGCGGCAACACCAGCATCTCGGTGTGCCCGTGAGCGCCGGCGGGACGATGCGGCGGCTGGCCGCGCTCGCCGGTCTGGTGCTGGGCTTACTGCCGGCGGTTGCGCTCGCCCAGGCCCTGCCATCCGACTTCACGACGGGGACCCGTTACGATGCCGCCAATCGCGTGGTGGGCACGATCGCGCCGGATCCGGACGGCAGCGGACCGTTGGCGCCGCTGCTCTATGCGGCGGTCAGAAACACCTATGACGTCGACGGTCGGCTGACCACGGTCGAGAAGGGTCAGCTATCGAGTTGGCAGAGCGAGAGCGTCTTGCCATCGGCATGGCCGGTCTGGAACCCTACCCCCAAGACCGGCTTCCAGATCTTCACCAAGGTCGTCACCAGCTACGACGCCCTCGACCGCAAGGTTCTCGAGACGACCTCGGGTTCGGGTGATGGCGGTGCCACCTGGACGCAGACCGCAGCCACCCAATACAGCTATGATGCTGTCGGCCGGCCGGATTGCACTGCGGTCCGGATGAACCCCGCGACCTGGAGCGCGCTCCCAACTTCGGCCTGCACGCTAGCGACCACCAGCAGCACCTACGGCCCCGACCGCATCACGAAGAACGTCTATGACGATGCCGGTCAATTGTTGAAGGTGATCAAGGCATACGGCCAGACGACGGCCAGCGGCCTGCCTCAGTTGCAGCAGGATTACGTCACCTATACCTATACGCCCAACGGCAAGCAGAAGACGCTGAAGGACGCCGACGGCAATCTCACCACCTACACCTATGACGGGTTCGATCGCCTGGTCGCCTGGGCGTTCCCGTCGAAGACGGTGACCGGTAGTTCGGCGGCGTGCACGATCGGCACGATCGCCGAGGCGACCGACGGCTTCGGCAACACGGTGGCTGGTCCCTCGGAGACGCGCACTGCCGGCGATGATTGCGAGAAGTACGCCTACGACCGCAACGGTAACCGCGCCAAGCTGATGAAGCGCGACGGCAACGTCATCCGCTACGCCTTCGACGCGCTCAATCGCAATACGATCAAAGACATTCCCGGCGGGACGGTGAGCGACGTCTATTTCGCCTATGATGCACGGGGCCTGCAGCTATCGGCGCTGTTCGCGTCGACCAGTGGTGTTGGCATCACCCACACCTATGACGGGTTCGGTGAACTCAGCAGTACAACCAACAACATGGGCGCGACCGCCCGGACGCTCGGCTACACCTACGATGCCGATGGCAACCGGTCTCAGCTTACCTATCCCGACGCTTCGTACTTCACCTACGTCTATGACGGGCTCGACCGGCTGACGACGATCAAGGAAGCGGGGGCGACCGCCATCGTCTCGACGGTCTACAGTCCACAACAGACGGTCGCGAGCCAGACGCGCGGGGCGGTGACTACGACACTGGGCTACGACGCGGTATCGCGGCCGACGAATTGGGCTGACAATCTCTCCGGCACGGCAGACGATGTTACCAGCACGTTCGCCTACAATCCTGCGAGTCAGATCGTCACCAAGACGCGGTCGAACGATGCATACGCATTCAACGCCTATGTCAGCGTCAGCCGGCCATATGCGGTCAACGGACTCAACCAGTACGCGATCGCGGGCAGCGCGTCATTCACGTACGACGACAACGGCAACCTGACCGGCGATGGCACCAATAGCTACAGCTATGATGTCGAGAACCGGATGATCTCGGCCACGACCGCGATCGGGGCAATCACCCTCAAATACGATCCGTTGGGCCGTCTCTGGCAGTACGCCTTTCCTACCAAGACCTGGGAATACACTTACGACGGCGATGCCATGGTTATGGCGGTGAACCCCAACGCGACAGTGAAAATCGTCCACGGCCCGAACGAGGACGACCCGATGATCCAATATACCGGTGCCGGCTATAGCGCGCGCTCTAGTTTGCAGGCCGACTACCAAGGTTCGATCGTGTCGACGGCTGACGCGACTGGTGCCAAGACGTATATCAACACCTACGACGAATATGGCATCTCGCCGAGCACCAACGGCGGTCTGTTCCAATATACCGGACAATTATGGCTCGGGCAGTTGGGGCTCTATTACTACAAGGCCAGGATGTACTCGCCCACGCTGGGGCGGTTCATGCAGACCGATCCGATCGGGTATAAGGATCAGGTAAATCTTTACGCTTATGTCGGTAATGACCCGATCGATGGTCGAGATCCCTCTGGTACTCAGTCGTTCTGGGAGCGCGCCGGGCAAGTAGTAGAGGGCACGGCCGAGATGGCGGTCGGTGTGGTTGGAATGGTTGTGGGTGCCGCAGGAGACGGCGTCTCAGGGGCTGCTGAGGTCGGGACGGCAGGTATCGCAACTCCGATCGCCGTCCCGGCTGCGGCAGCGTCCACCGTTGTGATAGTGGCTAGCGGGGCCCTAGCGTATGATGGGGCTCGCCGAATTTCGAATGCGATTTCCCCTCGCGGTGCCACAATAAACGAAAATAATCGACGCCCAACCGCTGGGCAGCGGAGCCGGGCAGTCGATAGAAGTAGGGATGCCGACGGCAACCCTAGGTGTTATCTCTGCGGAAAGAAAACACAGCCAAAGACCGGTTCGGATAGTTCCTCGGAGATTGATCACAGACAGTCATGGAAAAACGGGGGCAAAACGGAGGATGATAATTTAGCTAACTCCTGCAGAAAATGTAACAGGGAAAAGGGTCCTCAGAATGAGGATGATTATAAAAAAAGGAAAGAAGCAAGTGGACGGTGATTTTGGAGTGATTGCGTGCAAGCATATCGCGGCTAAGATTCGGCCTTGCCTGTTAGTGTTTCACCATCAAGATGGTGATTGGTCATTTACTTGCGGGGGTAATGACCACGATGATGATTACGTTATGTTGCATTACCATCATTTAACCGATGACGATGCTAGTATAGATGGCATATCTGATCTGCCGCCGGGATGGCTCGCCGAACGGTCAGGCATCAGAGCTCTCTGGCGAAGAGAAAAGGACGAGGCGATAGATTCTGGAGAATAAAGATGTTGATGCTGACGGTGATCTGAGGAATTGCGCTAATTATAATACGGTGCCGGAAAAACGATGTATCTTGCTCTTGCGACTTAACAATTATGGCGCCGCGTGCAATAACCCGTCAATAATTACTAGTCCTGCGCTTGGCAGGAGAGGGTTGGGTAGTTCTAGCCTCCGTATGTTCGTCATCCGCCCATGGTCGCCTGGCAGGGACACTCACCGTCTGGTAAGCGCGACATCAGCCTGACCCGCAATCAACCTGCGATACCAATAGTACGACTCCTTCGGCGTTCTCCGCTGCGTAGCGTAATCGACGCGCACCAAGCCGAACCGTGGTCCATAGCCGTCGGCCCACTCGAAATTGTCGAGGATCGACCACACCAGATAACCGCGCACATCGATACCGGCATCCATCGCCTTCCTGACTGCGCGGATATGGGCGTCGAGGAACGCGATCCGGTCGGCGTCATGCACCGCACCGCGCGCGACAGTGTCGGTGAAGGCCGCGCCGTTTTCCGTAATGACGATCGGAGGCAAAGCGCTGCCGTAGCGATCGCGTAACCCAAGCAACACATCAATCATGCCTTGCGGATCGACTGGCCAGCCCATCGCGGTGCGCTTGAATTTCGCCGGCGGCCGCGCTTCCTCGATCGGCTGGGCGCTGCCCGGCGGACTGACGCGCATGAAGTTGGTATTGTAATAATTGACGCCGAGGAAATCGAGCGGCTGGGCGATCGTCTTGAGGTCGCCGTCCCGCACCGCCGTCGCGGTCAGGGCGTCCGGCAATTCCGCAGGGTAGCGGCCGAGCAGCAGTGGATCGACGTGCAATCCCCAATAATAGAGCGTCATTGCCTGCGCTGCCGGCTCATCCCGCGCCGGATCGGCCGGTCGTACCATCGCCAGATTCTGGGCGATGCCGATCTGCGCCTTGCGTTTCGCCGTCGCGCGGAGCGCTTGGACGGCTTTGCCGTGCGATAACAGCAAGTGATGCGCGACCGGAAAGGATTGCGGCATATCGAGCTTCAGTCCCGGCGCATTGACGCCGAGAACGTGCCCCAGGACATGGTGCATGAAGGTCTCGTTATGCGTGATCCAGCGCGGCACGCGATCGCCGAGATGCTCCGCCATGATCTGCGCATAATCGGCGAAGCGATCGCAGGTGTCGCGGTTCTGCCAGCCGCCGGTATCCTGTAGCTTTTGCGGCAAATCCCAGTGGAACAGGGTCGGCATCGGCGCGACGCCCTTGGCCAGCAATTCGTCGACCAGCCGCGAGTAGAAATCGAGCCCCTTCGGATTGGCCGCGCCACGGCCCTCGGCCTGGATCCGCGGCCAGGCGATCGAGAAACGATAGGTCCGCGCGCCGAGCTGGCTGATCAGCCCCACGTCCTCGCGATACCGATGATAGTGATCGCACGCGATGTCGCCATTGGCGTTACCCGCGACATTGCCGGGCTGGCGGCAGAACGTGTCCCAGATCGACTTTCCGCGACCGTCCTCGTTTACCGCGCCTTCGATCTGATAGGAGGACGCTGCCACCCCCCACAGAAAATCGGGCGGGAAGGCCGGCATGGCGGGTTGTACCCCGGACTTCGACGCCGCGATCAGCCCAGGTGCCGCAATCGTCGCGCCCGTCGCCAGTACGAATTCACGCCTCCGCATGCTCGCCTCTCCCATCTCCCCATTGTCTCGGCCGCAATGGCACGAGCAGGGGTGACCGAGCCGATCAAAGAGCGCGCGAAAACAATAGTCAACGCTATATTTCGGCGTGACGTTGCGCCGAGATAAAACCTAAATCTCGTGCGCTGTCCGCCTGTCCGCGGGCGCTTCCTCTCGCTCCGTCATCCCATAGTCGCGCAGCACCGCCGCTACCCGCAGCCGATAGTCCGCGAACACCCCATCCCGCCCTGCCGCCTGCGCCTGGCGATGGTCCTCGGTGTTGCGCCACGCCGCGATCGCCGCTTCATCACGGAAGAAACTCAGCGACAGGATCTTGCCGGGATTGGTCAGGCTCTCGAATCGCTCGACCGAGAGGAATCCGTCGATCGCCTCCAATTCGGGCTTCAGCCGCGCCGCGATGTCGAGATAGGCGTCGCGCTGTCCCCCGGCGGGCTCGACCTCGAAGATCACCGCGATCACCGGTCGACCCGCGTCAGGAAGATGCGATCCTCGCGCCGGATGAAGCGCTCGCCTTGTGCGAAGGCGAAGTTCTGGCGGCCGAGCGGGTGATCCTTGAGCCGCGCGCGATAGGCTTCATACTCGGCCAGGCTCTCGATGTTGTAGACGCCGTACGCGGTGGTCGCCGATCCCTCGTGCGGGGCGTAATAGCCGATCAGATCGGCGCCGCATTCGGGGATCGCCTGGCCCCAGGCGCGGGCATAATCGACGAACGCGTCGCGACCCCAAGGCTCGATATCGTAGCGGATGAAGCAGGTGATCATTCGGTCTTCTCCAAAGTGTGCAGGCACTTTAGCGATTCCGGCCGCGGCGATGGTTCGGTACAGAACGAACCATGAGAGAAGGCCCCTATATCGCCGAAATCGCCGCTTTGATCGGCGACCCGGCGCGCACCAACATGCTGACGGCGCTGATGGACGGGCGCGCGCTGACGGTGAGCGAGCTGGCGCAGGTCGCCGGTATCACCTTGCCGACCGCCAGCGGGCATATCGCACGGATGGAGACGGCGGGGCTGCTCGCGGCGGAGAAACAGGGGCGACATCGTTATCTTAGGCTGCCGGGGCCGGACGTGGCGACCGCGCTCGAAGCGTTGATGGAGCTTGCCCAGCGCACCGGCGCGGTCAGGGTGCGGACGGGGCCGCGCGACCCGGCGCTGCGCGAGGCGCGGGTGTGCTACGATCATCTCGCCGGGGCGCGCGCGGTGGCGGTGGCGGCGAAGCTGGCAGACGCGGGGATGATGGTCGACCACGGCCTGACCGACGCCGGCCGCACGTGGCTCGCCGAGCGCGGGTTCGTGCGCGGCGACGGGCGGCGGCCGTTCTGCCGCACCTGTCTCGACTGGAGCGAGCGGCGGCATCATCTCGGCGGGGCGCTCGGCGCGCAGATATTGAGCCGCGCGCTCGCCGAGGGCTGGGCGCGGCGCGGCGAGGGCAGGGTAATCGATTTCGGCCAGCGCGGTGGCGCGGCGTTCGACCGGCTGTTCGGGCTTTAGGGTGTCGACATTCAGTTTTCGAACTCCCCTCCCTGCTTGCAGGGAGGGGCTGGGGGTGGGTGCGCGCGTCTGCGCGCCCATAGACTCATGGACCTGTCGGCAAAACAGCGCCGGACGAGGCATCGAGCCTCGCCCGGCGCTCAACCCACCCCTTGATCCCCTCCCTTGCAGGGAGGGGAGAATCGTAACGTCGATACGTCCTAAATCCCGGCAATCCCGCGCAGTGCCGCCGCGTCGAGTACGCGCAACGACCTATATCCCGGCACAACCCAGCCGCGTTTCGCCAGCGCCAGGATATGCCCGCTCGCCGATTTCCGGCTGAGCCCGCACATTTCGGCGAGATCGGCTTGCGTCGCCGGCACCTCGCCCTGGTCGTCGGCCAGTTGCGCCAGTCGTGCCGCAACCCGCTCGCGCGGCGACAGGCAGAGGTTGAGCGCGGCATTATGCACCGCGACGTCGAGCTGGTCGTAGAGCAAGGCCATCGTCGCCGGCCACGCGCCCGGCTGGCGCGCTGCGATTCCCGGCAGGGCAGCGTCGGGCACCAGCAGCACGCGCGCTGCGCGCTGCGCGCGTGCCGTCACGATCCGTCGTCCGCCGCCGAAGCGTCGCGACTGGCCGATCGCCTGGCCCGGCCCCGCCAGCCCGAGCAGCACGTCGCGATCGGGACCGACGCTCGCTTCCAGCCGCAGCACGCCCTCGACAACCAGGCACAGGCCCGGCTCCTCGTCGCCTTCCGAATAGATCCACTGCCCGGCATCGAGCGCGGCGATGCGGCCGGCTGCAATCAGTTCGGCGGCGAGCGCCGGGTCGAGCGTGGCAAACCAGCGGCCACGGCGGAGGGCGTCGAGCAATTCCATCCGCCAATTGCTACGATCGTAGCAATCCTGGTACAAGCCGCGCGATAAGATCGCCGGCAAAGGAGAGGAATCATGACCATCCAGATTCGTCCGATCGCCGACCATTGCGGCGCCGAAGCCAGCGGCATCGACCTGCGCGACCTCGACGACAGCGGCATCGACGCGCTCAAGGCGGCGGTCGCCGATCGCGGCGTGTTGTTCGTCCGCGACCAGGAGCTGACGCCTGAGGACCATATCGCGTTCGCGCGCCGTTGGGGCACGATCGACATCAACAATTACTTCCCGGCGAATGGGGGCCATCCGGAGATCGCCGAGGTGCGCAAGGCGGAGACCCAGACCACCAATATCGGCGGCGGGTGGCATACCGACCACAGCTATGACCAGGTGCCGGCGATGGGCTCGATCCTGCTCGCGCGCGAAACTCCGCCGACCGGCGGCGACACGCTGTTTTCCAGCCTGGGCGCGGCGTACGACTCGCTATCGGACGGGCTGAAGGCGACGCTGGACGGGCTACGCGCGGTGCATTCGGCCGATCACATTTACGGCCATGACGGCATCTACGCGAAGACCGACCAGGCCGCCGATCTCAAGGGACATGAGATCCACGCCGCCGCGGTCCATCCGGCGGTGATCCGCCATCCGGTTACGGGGCGCAAGATCCTCTACGTCAATCCCGCCTTCACGCTCCATTTCGAAGGCTGGACGCGCGAGGAGAGCATGTCGTTGCTGGCGTATCTCTATTCGGTCGCGATGCGGCCGGAATTCCAATGCCGTCTGCAATGGGCGCCAGGCTCGCTCGCGATCTGGGACAATCGTTCGACCTGGCATTGCGCGATGAACGACTATCAGGGGCATCGGCGACTGATGCACCGCATCACGATATCGGGGGTGGCGCTGAGTTAGGGTGGCAGGCCCAAATTCCCTCTCACTCTGGGAGAGGGAGGGAGCCGCCGCAGGCGGCGGAACGGAGAGGGCAGCATCAAGCCTTTCCGCCTGCCCTCACCTTCCCACTCGGCTGCGCCGAGCGGGCCCCTTCCTCTCCCAAAGGGAGAGGAGTTGTCTTGCTCGCGCTCTTCCCGAGCTATGTATCGGTTAGGATAGCGGGGTCAGTAAGATACGTTTACCGCTACGTGCCGCCGCCGCGACGGTGTTCATGAAGGTTGGGCCATTACCTTCTGCAACAAAAGCGACTTCGCGGCAGTCTTCGTCCACCTCCGTGGCTCGGTAGCGGTCCATCAAATACCTTGCGACGGACAAGAAGCTCGTGGCTGGCCCTGACTGACACGACTGACACCGCAGAACGTAACTTCCATAATGGACGATCATCCGCAGATCGGTGGATCCACACGTCTCGCAAGCAGGCTCTTCGGACATTCCTCTGGCTCCGTCTTCGAGGCCGCCCCCTATTTCATCAGCACCAATTCCTCCGCCATCGTCGGATGCAGCGCCACAGTCTGGTCGAAGGCATCCTTGGTCAGGCCTGCCTTCACCGCGACCGCCGCGGCTTGCAGGATTTCCGCCGCCTCCGGCCCGATCATGTGGATGCCGAGGATCTTGTTGGTCTCGCCGTCGCAGATCATCTTGTAGAGCGCGCGCTCGTTGCGGCCGGCCAGCACGTTCTTCATCGGGCGGAAGTCGCTGACATAGACTTTGACCGATCCGTATTTCTGCTTGGCCTGGCTCTCGGTCAGGCCGACGCCGGCCATTTGCGGATGGCTGAACACGGCAGCGGGGACGCAATGATAATCGACACGGGTCGGCTTGTTGCCGAAGATCGTATCGGCGAACGCCTGGCCTTCGCGGATCGCAACCGGGGTCAGTTGGATACGGTCGGTGACGTCGCCCACCGCGAAGATGCTGGGGACGCTCGAGCGATTGTCCTCGTCGACCCGGATCGCGCCTTTCTCGGTGAGCTCGACACCTGCCGCGTCGAGGCCGAGATTCTCGGTATTGGGCACGCGGCCGGTCGCGAACATCACGCAATCGACCTCGATTGGCGCATGGTTCGACATCGAGACCTTGAGGGAGCCGTCGGCCTGCTTCTCGATCCCTTCGAACTTGGCGTTGAAGCGGAAATCGATGCCCTTCATCATGCTGATCTGGAGCAGGCGGTCGCGGATCTGCTCGTCATAGCCGCGCAATATCTGGTCGCTGCGGTTGATCAGCGTCACCTTGGCGCCGAACTCGTGGAAGATGCCGGCGAACTCGTTGGCGATATAGCCCGCGCCCGCGATCAGGATGCGCTTGGGCACGCTTTCCAGGTGGAACGCCTCGTTCGAGGTGATGCCAAATTCGTGGCCGGGGCAGGTCGGAATGTGCGGCCGCGCGCCCGTCGCGATCAAAATGTATTTGGACGTGACCTCGCGCCCGGACGCCAGCCGGATCGAATTGGGGCCGGTCAGCTCGGCGCGCTCGTTGATCACCTCGACCTTATGGCTGTCGAGCGTGGTGTTGTACGCCTTGCTGATCCGGTCGACTTCCTCGAACACGTTGCCGGTCAGTGTCTTCCAGTCGAACTTGCAATCGGCCGGCACGTCCCAGCCGAACCGCCGCGCGTCCATCAAATCCTCGGCGAAATGCGCGCCATAGACGAGCAATTTCTTGGGCACGCAGCCGCGGATCACGCAGGTGCCGCCGACGCGATATTCCTCCGCCGCCGCGACTCTCGCGCCATGTGCCGCCGCCACCCGCGCCGCGCGCGTACCGCCGGATCCGATACCGATGACGAACAGGTCGTAGTCGTAGTCAGTCATTCATTCTTCCTTCCGTCATCCCCGCGAAAGCGAGGACCCATCTCCAACACTCACCGCCAACATGCCCATCGTGCTTGCGGCGCTCGCACGAGATGGGTCCCCGCTCTCGCGGGGATGACGGTGGGGAGATTCATCCAAATGCCCGCTTGATCAGATCCTGGGTCGAAACGTCGAAATCGCCGCCACCCTTGGCGGCGGCCTTGGCCATTTCCTTGCCGAGTTCGACTCCGAACTGGTCGAACGAATTGATCCCGAGCAGCACGCCCGACACGAACACGCGATGCTCGTGATAGGCGATCAGGGCGCCGAGGGTGCGCGGATCGAGCTCGTCGAGCAGCAACGTGGTGGAGGGGCGATCGCCCGGATAGGCGCGGGCGAGGTCGTCGGGATTCTCGCGGCCCTTCATCAGCGCGGCGCCTTGCGCGAACATGCTGTTGAGCAGGGTCTTGTGGTGATCCTCGCTCAGCGTATCGGCCTGCTCGATGACGCCGATGAATTCGAGCGGGACCAGGTGCGTGCCCTGATGGAGCAACTGGAACACCGCATGCTGCTGGTCGGTGCCGACCCCGCCCCAGGTGATCGGCGCGGTCGGCCGGCCGACCTTCTTGCCGTCGATCGTCGTGCCCTTGCCGTTCGATTCCATTTCGAGCTGCTGGAGGTAGGACGGGAGCAGCCGGAGCCGCTCGTCGTAACAGAACACGCCGCGCGTCTCGCAGCCGAAGGCCTGGGTGTAGAGCAGGTCGGCAAAGGCGGCGAGCGCAGGGACGTTCTCGTGCAGCGCCGACAGCCGGAAATGACGGTCCATCTCGGCCGCGCCTTCGAGCAGTTCGGAAAAGGCGTCCCAGCCGAGCGCCATCGCCGCTGGAAAACCGATCGAAGACCATAGCGAGTACCGCCCGCCGACCGTATCGGCGAACGGCAGGACGCGCGTCTCGTCGACGCCCCATTCGATCGCCTTGTCGGGATCGGCGGTCAGCGCGACGACGCGGCCATAGGGGTCCTCGACCCCACCCGCCTGCATCCACTCGATCACGCTTTCGGCGTTGAGCATCGTCTCGGTGGTGGTGAAGGTCTTGGAGGCGATCGCGAGCAACGTCGCGCTCGGGTCGAACCGCTTGAACGCTTCTTCCAGCGCCAGCCCGTCGACGTTCGAAACGATCGCTACCTCATAGCGATTGGATTCGCGCCCCAGCGCGTCGATCAGCAGGTCGGGGCCTAGCGCCGACCCGCCGATCCCGACATGCAGGATGTTGCGGATCGGCCCCAACGCCTCGGCCTCGATCGCATCGATCAGCGCGCGCATCCTGGCGTGAAGCGCCTGCGCCTTGGCGACGTCGTCCTTGTCGCCTTCGCCGCGCTCGGCCGTGTGGGTGACGGCGCGGTCCTCGGTGACGTTGATCACCTGGCCCGAGAACAACGCCTCACGCTTGCCGGCCAGATCGCTCGCCTTGGCCAGCTTCTCGAACGCCTTGATCGCTTCGTCGGTCAGGTGAGTCTTCGACCAGTCGAAATGGATGCCGGCGACGTCGGCCGAATATTTGCCCAGCCGCTCCGGGTCGTCGGCGAACAGCTTGGTCAGGGGGATGCGCTTCAGCGCCTCGATCTCGCTCCAGTCGGCCATGTTTGGGTTCCTTGTTCGACTCCGGGGCCTCAATGGGCGTTCCGGCCGTCCCGTTCAAGGAACCACGCCGCCGCGCCACGGTCATACGTATGCTTGACGCGCGCTGGCTGCATGCGCAAACCGCGCGCCATGACCGATATACCTCAGGCGACCCCGTCCGACGCCGCGCCCGATCCCGTTGTGGCGCCCGCCGGCACGCCTGCGCCGCCCGTGAAGAAACCCAAGAAGGAAGAGGATTGGAAGGACACGCTCAGCTTCATCGTCAAGCTGGTCCTCGTCGTCGTGATCTTCCGCAGTTTCCTGTTCTCGCCTTTCTCGATCCCGTCGCAGTCGATGCTGCCGCGGCTCTATATCGGCGACTATCTGTTCATCTCGAAATGGAATTACGGCTATTCCAAGCATTCGCTGCCGTTCAGCGTACCGCTGATCCCGGGGCGCATCTTCGGCCGCAACCCGACCCCCGGCGACGTGGTGGTGTTCAAGGCGCCGCCAGGCAACGACCAGGATTATATCAAGCGCGTCATCGGCCTGCCCGGTGACACGATCCAGATGCGCCATGGCCAATTGATCCTGAACGGTGTCGCGGTGCCCAAGGTGCGCGTCGCCGATTTCGTCATTCCGCTCACGCCCAATTATCCAGCCGGCAAGGAATGCCCGGCGGAATTCCAGGCGACCGACAGCGCGGGCAAGCCGATCTGCCGCTACATGCAGTTCAAGGAAACCCTGCCCAACGGGGTCAGCTACAATGTACTCGATCGCGGCGAATTCCCCGATCGCGACGATACCGACGTCTATAACGTGCCCGCCGGCCACGTTTTCCTGATGGGCGACAATCGCGACGATTCGGGCGACAGCCGCTTCCCCGCTCAGGAAAATGGCGCGATCGGCATGGTCCCGCTGGAAAATCTGGAAGGCAAGGCGGTCGTCACCTTCTGGTCGACCGACGGCAACGCGCAATGGCTGCTGCCCTGGACCTGGTTCACCGCGGCGCGCTGGAGCCGGCTGGGGCAGGGGTTTTGACCACTGCCCCTGGATCGGGGATAGCCAAGTGACGACCCAGGACCTTGCCGGCTGGATCGCCGAGACCTTCGGCCATCGGCCCGGCGACCTTGCGCGATTCGAGCGCGCGCTGACCCATGGCAGCCAGGCGAGCGCGAATTACGAGCGGCTCGAATTTCTCGGCGACCGCGTGCTCGGGCTGGCCATGGCCGAATGGCTGTACGAATTGTTCGCCGACGAGCCGGAGGGCAGTCTGTCGAAACGCCTCAACGCTTTGGTCACCGGAGCGGTCTGCGCCGATGTCGCGCGCGAGATCGGGGTGCGGCCGTTCCTCGGCCTGGGCAAACAGGCGCGTGATGACGGCGCCGCCGACAGCGACAATGTGCTGGGCGATGTGATGGAGGCGCTGATCGGCGCGCTCTATCTCGACGCCGGCTTCGCGCCAGCGCGCGATTTCGTCCGAGCGCGCTGGGCCGACCGCGTCCATGCCGATGCGCGCGCGCCGCAACACCCCAAATCGGCGCTGCAGGAATGGGCCGCCGCGCACAATCGCAAGGCGCCGGTGTACGAGGTCGTCACGCGGTCCGGCCCGCAGCACGCGCCGCGCTTCACCGTGCGTGTGTCGCTCGGCGCCTTCGCCAGCGCCGACGCCGAAGGATCGAGCAAGCAGGAAGCGGAAACCGCCGCTGCCCGCGTGCTGCTCGCGCAGGTGCAGCCATGACGGAGCCCCAAACCCAACATTGCGGCCTCGTCGCCGTGCTCGGTGCGCCCAATGCCGGCAAGTCGACCCTGGTCAATGCGCTGGTCGGGCAGAAAGTGGCGATCGTAAGCCCGAAGGCGCAGACCACGCGCACGCGATTGCTCGGCGTCGCGATCGAGGGCGAGACGCAGATCCTGCTAGTCGATACGCCCGGCATTTTCGAACCGCAGCGCCGGCTCGATCGCGCGATGGTCGCGGCGGCCTGGGGCGGGGCCGAAGGGGCCGACCTGATCGCGCTCGTAGTCGACGCCAAGGGTGGTCTCGGCCCCAAGGTCGTGCCGATCGTCGAAAGCATCGCGGCACGCCGGGAGCGCAAGTTCCTGATCCTCAACAAGGTCGACATCGCCGACAAGGCGCGCCTGCTCGTCCATGCTGAGAAGTTGAACGCGATCACCCATTTCGACGAGACCTTCTTCGTCTCGGCCTCGACCGGCGACGGGTTGCCGGAACTCAAGAAGGCGCTCGCCTACACCATGCCCGAAGGGCCGTGGCATTTCCCCGAGGACCAGGTCAGCGACGCGACCGAGCGCGCGCTGGCCGCCGAAGTGACGCGCGAACAGCTCTACCTCCAGCTCCATGCCGAATTGCCTTATGCCAGCACGGTCGAGACCGAGGCTTTCCAGGAACGCGAGGACGGATCGGTCGAGATCCGCCAACAGATCCTGGTCGAACGCCCGACCCAGCGCGCGATCGTGCTGGGCAAGGGCGGCAGCCGGATCAAGGAGATCGGGGCGCGGGCGCGGGCGCAGTTGAACGAATTGCTCGATCGCCCGGTGCATCTCTATCTCCACGTCAAGGTGAAGCCGGGTTGGGATGAGGACCGCGAGGTCTATCGCGACATCGGGCTGGATTGGGTCGACTGACCCTTCCATCGCCCTAGCACGCTTTCCGTCACCCCAGCGAAAGCTGGGGTCTCTGGCGGTTTATGCGATGCGGCTTGAGATCCCAGCTTTCGCTGGGATGACGGAGTGGGTCAGGCGAGCATCTGACCCACCCACTCCGGCACCAACTCGCCCGCCGGTCCCAACCGACCCTCGTGGAACCACGCGCTCCCCTCGGATCGGTCGAGGTTAAGCTCCAGCGTCCGCGCCCCGTGATACTTCGCGGTCTGCACGAATCCCGCCGCCGGATAGACCGCGCCCGATGTCCCGATCGACACGAACAAATCGGCACGGGAAATCGCCCGCTCGATCACGTCCATCGCGTACGGCATCTCGCCGAAGAACACGATATCGGGCCGCACCGCCGGCGCGCCGCACGACGCGCAGATCGTCCCCGGCGGCATATCGCCGTCCCACGCCTGCCGGTGCTCGCACGCCGCGCACAGCGCCGACTTCAACTCACCATGCATATGGAGCAATCGCTTCGCGCCCGCGCGCTCATGCAAATCGTCGACATTCTGCGTGACGATCAGCAACTCGCCCGGCCACTCGGCATCGAGCCGCGCCAGCGCTTGATGCGCCGCATTGGGCTCGACCCCAGCCAGCGCCGCGCGCCGGAGGTCGTAGAAGCGATGCACCAACTCGGGATCGCGCGCCAACGCCTGCGGCGTACAGACATCCTCGACCCGATGCCCTTCCCACAACCCGCCTGGCCCGCGAAACGTCGCGATGCCGCTTTCGGCGGAAATGCCTGCGCCGGTCAGGACGACGATGTTGCGGATGTCGGTCATTTAGCTGTGCTAAGCGATAGCCGCGTCAACCGCTATTGGTGGTTAGGCGATAGGCAGGCTCTGCACGAAATAGGATCTAGCTGTCGCCGGTTTTCGCAATGCGCAACTGGGTCGCCCTGATAGTCAGCGCTCCCTTCTTCCCATCATACGGAAGGACCTCCCCGGTCACGAATATTGTTGGCTGAACGAAGCCTGGAATGATTTCAGGCGAGGACCGCACGACGCGATCGTACGCTCGAACCACAGCCTCGTCCGTAATCGTGAGAGGCACTTGCGGGCAGCCGTTACCCGGGCCCTTACCCGACACGCTTGCTCCACACTCAATGCAGCCATCGCCTTTGTAAGCGAAGAGAACCGCCGTGCCTTCGACCCTGTCACCCACGGATAGGGACCAGCATCGGTCCGCAGATATGTGGAGCGTCTTTGACCCACAGGATGACAGCGCGAATGCGCAAATTATCGAAGCGATCGGTCCCCGCATTTAGGCGTCATCTCAGGAATGCGTGATGCTCGCAATCGGGGCGATAGCAGATCGGTCGGCCATTCACCCGTCAGAGCACCGGCCAGCGTTTGTGATCGAACCCCGCGATCCGGCAGCCTCTTTACAAGGCGCCGATTTCCGCGTGACACGACGCGATGACCGATTTCGCGACGACCCGACGGCTGTTCCATCTTCCGGAGGGCGTGCTCTATCTCGACGGCAATTCGCTCGGCCCGCTGCCGGTGGCGGCGGAGGCACGGGTGCGGGAGGTGCTGACGCGCGAATGGGGCGACCAGTTGATCCGCGCGTGGAACAGCGCCGACTGGATCGGGCTGCCGCGCCGCGTCGGTGATCGCATCGGGCGGCTGATCGGCGCGCCGGAGGGGAGCGTGGCGACCGGCGATACCTTGTCGGTCAAGGTGTTCCAGGCACTGGCCGCCGCGCTGGCGCTACGGCCCGACCGCAAGGTGGTGCTGTCCGACACCGGCAATTTCCCGTCGGACCTCTATATCGCCAGCGGGTTGATCCAGGCGCTCGGCGGTGGGCTCGAACTGCGGCTGGTCGAGCCCGAGCAGGTCGCCGACTCAATCGATGAGAGCGTCGCCGTGACGCTGATCACCGAAGTCGATTACCGCACCGGTCGCCGCCACGACATGAAGGCCCTGACTTCCAAGGCGCATGCGGCGGGCGCGGTGACGGTGTGGGATCTCGCGCATTCGGCCGGCGCGGTACCGGTCGACCTGACCGCGGCCGACGCCGATTTCGCGGTCGGCTGTACGTATAAATATCTCAACGGCGGCCCCGGCGCGCCTGCCTTCATTTATGTCGCGCCGCGTTTCGCCGACAGCGCGCGGCCGATCCTGTCGGGCTGGATGGGACATGAGGCGCCGTTCGCCTTCGATCTCGACTATCGTCCGCATGCCAGCGTCGAACGGATGCGCGTCGGCACGCCGCCGGTGCTCGCGCTCGCGGTGCTCGATGTCGCGCTTGATGCCTGGGCCGGGGTCGACATGGCCGATGTCCGCGCTGCCTCGATCCGGCTGAGCGAGCGGTTCATTGCCGAGGTCGAGACGCGCTGCTCCGATCTGACGCTCGCCTCGCCGCGCGATCCGCATGCGCGGGGCAGCCAGGTCTCGTTCCGCCACCCGCAAGGCTATGCGATCATGCAGGCGCTGATCGCCAACAACGTGATCGGCGATTTCCGCGCGCCCGATCTGATCCGCTTCGGCTTCACGCCGCTCTATCTGTCCGAGGAGGATGTCGTCGCGGCGGCGAAGGTACTCGAACGCGTGATGACCGAGCGCTTGTGGGACGACCCCGCTTATGCGACGCGATCCAAGGTAACATGACAGACGAACCTACACATGCCGGCGTCGCCGCCGGCGCTGAAACCGATTTCGCCGGCAAGATGGCCTATGGCGACTATCTACGCCTCGATTTGATCCTCGGCGCGCAGCAACCGCGCTCGGCCGCGCATGACGAGATGCTGTTCATCATCCAGCACCAGACGTCGGAGCTGTGGATGAAGCTCGCGGTGCACGAGCTCGAATCGGCGTGCGATGCGATCGCCAACGACAAGTTGCCGCATGCCTTCAAGATGCTCGCGCGCGTGTCGCGTATCCTGGAGCAACTCAACAATGCCTGGGACGTGCTGCGCACACTGACGCCGAGCGAATATACCGAATTCCGTGCCGATCTCGGCCAGTCCTCGGGGTTCCAGTCGCATCAATATCGCGCGATCGAATTCCTCTGCGGCAATCGCAATGCGGCGATGCTCAAGCCGCACGCGCACCGAGCCGAAGTCATGGGCGAACTGGAAGGCATCCTGGCGCGGCCGAGCCTGTATGACGAGGCGATCCGCCTGCTCGCGCGCTACGGCTTCGACGTCGGTCCGGAGCGCGCCGATCTTCGCGAACAGCGCGGCGAAAGCGACAAGCTCCGCAGCGCCTGGGCCGAAATCTATCGCGACCCCGATACGCATTGGCCGCTCTATGAGCTTGCCGAGAAACTGGTCGATCTCGAAGATTATTTCCGGCGCTGGCGGTTCAACCACGTCACCACGGTCGAGCGCGTGATCGGCCTCAAGCGCGGTACCGGCGGGACGCAAGGCGTCGCCTATCTGCGCCGGATGCTCGAGGTCGAGCTGTTTCCGGAGTTGTGGCACGTCCGCACCGAACTTTAACCGTTCGCACCAA
>NZ_BCYZ01000039.1 GCF_001598455.1 Sphingomonas pruni NBRC 15498 | reverse complement strand
TGGAAGGGAGGGGATTAAGGGGTGGGTGCAGCGTCGGGCGAGGCTCGATGCCTCGTCCGATGCTGTTTTGCTACACCGCCAATGAGTCTTTTTAGCGCGCAGACGCGCGCACCCACCCCCGGCCCCTCCCTAGTCAGGGAGGGGAGCTAAACAGCCCTCACGCCTCGTCGGTGTCGGCGAGCTTCCAGTCGGGGTCGCCGCTCTTGAGCGGGCGAGAGAAGGTCCAGACGTCGTGCGTCTCGACGGCATCGGTCAGCGATCCGGCGACGACATTGCCCTCGGCATCGCGCGTCACCGCGGCGATGTCGGCGTCGAACGCGACGGTCACGCGCGCGATCTTGTTGTCGACCGATGCGTCGGTGATGATCGCACGTTCGATCGTCACCAGCCGGTTGTCGAGCACGTGCCCGGCTTCCTTGCGCGCCCGGATCGCCTCGACAAAGGCATCGCGGACATGGTCCTCGGTCAGCCAGCCGAGCGTTTCCTCGTCACCCTTCCAGAAGGCTTCGAGCACCATGCGATAGGCATTCTTGGCGCCATCCAGGAAGCCGGCGACGTCGAACGAGGGATCGGCATGGATCACCGCGCGCAATCCGGTCTGCGCCGCGCTTTCGATGGCGCGCGGGCCGGCGTCGCGGAAGTCGGGGCGCGGTTCGGCATTGCGGGCCAGGGTCAGCGGCGGGCCGGGGCGTTCCTCGGCGGGATTGCGCAGCACCGGCTCGTGCCCGGTCCGCTTGCCGAGCACGGCATACAGACGCAGGCCCAGGAACAGGGCAACCATGGCAAGGATAACGATATAAACCACCGGGCCTCCAGTTTGACCGCCTTGCAACATAGGCACAAGAAACGCGCTATTCAAATGTTCCCTATGCGACCCGCCGTTGAACTGCCACGATCCCCCTGCTAGTCGCCGCTCACTTCGCGCGAGCCCACGGGCCTGACCCCACGCGAAATACCCATTCAAGACGAGAAAGCAGCTACTCATGGACGAACAGGACATCACCGGCGCGACCGACGCCACGCTCCCCAACGGTGCCGATAACGGCCCGGCCATCGGCATGATCTCGCAATATGTGAAGGACCTGTCGTTCGAGAGCCCGACCGCGCCGGCGGTCTTCAGCTCGGAGAATCAGCAGCAGGCGCCGCAGATGGACGTCGAATTCGGCATCGGCACCACCCAGGTCGGCGACGAATTCCACGAAGTCACGCTGAAGATCGAGGTTCGCGCCAAAATGGGTGACCAGACCGCGTTCATCGTCGATCTGACCTATGCCGGCCTGTTCGGCGCGCGCAACGTGCCGGAGGAGCATCTGCGTCCGTTCCTGCTCGCCCAGGCGCCGACCCTGCTCTTCCCGTTCGCCCGCCGCATCGTCGCCGACGTGACCCGCGACGGCAATTTCACCCCGCTGCTGCTCGACCCGATCGATTTCGGCACCTTGTACCAGCAGCAGCTCGAGGCGCAGGAACAGCAGGCCGAGGGCGTCATAGGCAACGCCTGACGCTCGCCGGTCCGGCGGGGATAAAAAGATGAATCTGGCGAAATCGCTGGGATCGGTCGGCGGGTTGACGCTCGTCAGCCGTGTCCTGGCGCTGGTCCGCGACACGTTGCAGGCGACTTATGTCGGCGCCACCTTCGCGTCCGACGCCTTCTTCGTCGCGTTCCGCCTGCCCAACATGTTCCGCGCCTTGTTCGCGGAAGGGGCGTTTTCGGCCGCATTCATCCCGATGTTCAATCGCAAGGTGGCGGAAAAGGGTGAACTGGCGGCCGGCATCGCCTTTGCCGAAGCGGCTTTGTCGGTCCTCTTTCCGATCTTGGCGGTGCTGACGGTCGTCATGCTGATCGCGGCATGGCCGATCACCATGGGCCTGTCGGGCGGTTTCACCCATCAGCATCCGACCCACGACCAATTGGCCTTCGCGGTCGAGTTGTCGCGCTGGACGATTCCCTATCTGATGCTGATCTCGCTGGTCTCGCTACTCGGCGGGATCCTCAATTCGCTCAACCGCTTCTGGGTCAATGCGGCGGCGCCGATCCTGCTCAACATCTCGATGGTCGCGGCCTTGTGGTTCTTCCACGGCAAGGGCGCGGAAGCGACGCTCGAGACCGCCCGCGCACAGGCGATCTCGGTCACGGTCGGCGGCGCACTGCAGCTTGCCTGGCTGATGTTCGCCTGCCGCCAGGCCGGCGTCAGCCTGCGCATTCGCAAGCCCGTCATCAGCAACGACATGCGACAGCTACTGAAACTGATCCTGCCGGCGGCGATGGGCGCGGGCGCGGTGCAGATCAATCTGGCGATCTCGAGCTCGCTGGCCGGCGGCCTGCTCGACCAGGGATCGATCTCGTACATCTATTACGCCGATCGGCTGAACCAATTGCCTTTGGGGTTGATCGGTATCGGCCTCGGCACGATCCTGCTTCCCACCGTCTCGCGCCTGCTCTCGACCGGCAAATATGACGAGGCGATGGAGACGCAGAATCGCGGTATCGAGCTGGCGCTGTTCCTGACGCTCCCGGCGACCGTCGCGTTCATGGTCAGCGCGCAACCGATCATCCGCGGGCTGTTCCAGCACGGTGCCTTCACCGCACAGGCGACCAGCGCCAGCGCCTGGGCGCTCGCCGCTTTCTCGATCGGCCTGCCCTCCTACGTTCTGGTCAAGGTGCTCACCCCGGGCTTCTATGCCCGCGAGGACACCAAGACGCCGGTCCGCTATGCGATGATCTCGGTCGCGGTGAATTTGGTCGGCAATCTCATCCTGATCCCGACGATCCACCATGTCGGCCCGCCGCTCGCGACCGCGATCTCGTCCACGGTCAATGTCGGCATGCTCTATTGGACGCTCAGGAAGCGCGGCCACTTCGTCACCGATGCCCGGCTGCGCCGCCGCCTTCCCCGCCTGCTGCTCGCCGCGATCCTGATGGGTCTGGTCCTGTGGCAGGTTGGACCGCTGGTGAACCCGTATTTGACCGGCAGCCTGATCCGTCGTGCCCTCGGCCTGACCGCGCTGGTATCGGCGGGCGGCGCGGTGTACGCGGTCGCCTGCTTCGTCACCGGGGCCTATCGCCTCAGCGACATCAAAGCATTGCTCGGCCGCCGCCGTCCGGCCAAGGCGACCGGCCAGGAACAACTTTAAGGGATTCTCATGCGCGTCGTTTCCGGCATCCAGACCACCGGTCGCCTTCACCTCGGCAATTATCTGGGGGCGATCAAGCAGTGGGTGGCGATGCAGGACCAGGTCGCCGAGGCCGGCGGCGAGTCGATGTACTTCATGGCCGATCTGCACGCGCTGACCGATCGCGTCGCGCCCAAGGAACTGGCCGACAATACGATCGAGATGACCGCAACGGTGCTCGCCGCCGGGCTCGACCCCGAAAAGTCGATCATCTGGAACCAGGCCCGCGTGCCGGCGCATAGCGAGCTCACCTGGCTGCTCAACAACGTCGCGCGTGTCGGCTGGCTCAACCGCATGACCCAGTTCAAGGACAAGGCCGGCAAGGACCGCGAAGGCGCCAGCGTCGGGCTGTACGATTATCCCGTGCTGATGGCGGCCGACATCCTGCTCTACAAGGCGACGCATGTGCCGGTGGGCGAGGACCAGAAGCAGCACCTCGAGCTCACCCGCGACATCGCGACCAAGTTCAACAGCGACTATGGGGTGGAGGTCTTCCCGCTCCCCGAGCCGATGATCAGTGTCGCCGCGCCCCGCATCATGAGCCTGCGCGATGCGACCGCGAAAATGTCCAAGTCGAACCCGTCGGACATGACGCGCGTCAATCTCAACGATTCGGACGACGAGATCGCGCAGAAATTCCGCAAGGCGAAGTCGGATGCGGAATCGCTCCCCGACACGGTCGAGGGGTTGGAAGAGCGGCCCGAGGCGCGCAACCTGGTGACGATCTATGCCGCGCTGGCCGATATCGCACCGGCCGAAGTGCTCGCGCAATATGGCGGCCAGGGGTTCGGCCAGTTCAAGCCGGCGCTCGCCGACCTGGCGGTGGCGAAGCTGGGACCGATCCGCGACCGGCTGGTCCGCCTGCTCGACGACCGCGGGGAAGTTATTCGCGTGCTGGAGCGCGGCAGCGAGCGAGCGCGGGCGATCGCCGGACCGGTGCTGCGCGAGGCTCAGGACGCGATGGGGCTGCAGCTTTAAGAGCAGTTCAATCGAAATACGCCTCCCCGGCGAAGGCCGGGGTCCAGTGCCAAAAGATTGGAGATGGCGCCTTGCAGCTGATGGCGCATCGCGACTGGGCCCCGGCCTTCGCCGGGGAGGCGTTGATTCTGTTCTGCTCGGCTACACCGTGCTTTTGTCGCCCTGGTATTTGATCTCGAGATAGCGCCCACGTGTCGACAGGGCGTCTAGGTCGCCTTGCGCGAGTTGCGCCGCCATCTCGTCGATCTCGCGGCCGATCACGCCGAGCCCTTCGACCAATTGCTGATCGGGGCTCTTGCCGTTGCGCTCGACGCCGCGCAGCGCCGCGGGGACGCGCTCATAGCCCTTGATGAATTCGGGCAATTGCTCGCCGACCAGCTTGCGGATTTCCGCCGCCGCCGGCTCGTTCTCGTCCAATCCGGCCAATTGCGGCGTCAGCGCGTCGAGCTTGATCCCGATCTGGTCGACCAGGTTGATCGCCGGCGCGGGGAGCGCGGGCCGCTGCGAATCGAGCCAGCGCCCAGTCTGCGCGGGCAATGCCTTCAACTCGACCTGGCGCAATTTCTCGAAGGTCGGCGCACGCTGCGCCGGGGTCGCCAGTAGAGCCATCGTCGCGACCACCATCGCGACGATCATCAGCAGGAAGCCGAACATGCCGATCGGCCCGACCACCAGCCCGAACACCACCGCCAGTCCGACGATCGCCGCATCGGCGATCGCCGCGCGCGTCAGCCGCTGGCCGACGTCGTTGACCCGCACGCTCCGCCCCGGACCGGCGCGATAGCGCTCCGAGGTCCGGTCCAGCGTCTCACGCGCCCGCGCGATCACATCGTCGGTAGAGGACATTTACACTGCCTCGAGCTTGAAGCTGTCGGCCTGCGGGCCTTCGAGCGCGGCACGCGACTGGCCTTCGGCCCGGGCGATATAGCCCTTCGACTTCTCGACTTCGGTCGACAGCGTATTGACCGTCGTCTTCATCGAATCGAGCGCCTTCATCTTGAAGGCATCGATCGCGTCCATCGTGTCGTAGATATTCTGGAACGCGCGCTGCAGCGTCTCGACCGGAATAGTCGAGGCGGCAGCCTGTTCGTGGATCGCCGCAGTCTGTGACTTCAGCAGCGCGCCCGTCGAATCGATGATGTTGGCGGTCGTCGTGTTGAGCTGGGTGATCTGTTCGAGCACCAGTTTCTGGCTGGTCAGCGCCTGCGCGACCGTAACCGCGGTCCGCAGCGCAGCCACGGTGGTGGTCGATGCGCGGTCGACGCCCTTGATCAGCTCGACATTGTTCTTCTTGACCAGGTCGAGCGCGAGGTAGCCCTGCACCGTCACCGCCATCTGGGTGAGCAAATCCTGGGTACGCTGGCGCGCATAGAACAAAGCGCTCTCGCGCAGCGCCTTGGCCTTGGCCGGATCGGTCGCGTCGAGATCGTTGGCCTTGTCCTCGAGCTTGGCGTCCATCGTCTTGGCGAGATGGATCATCTGTTCGAGCCGGCCCATCGCAGCCCACAGGTTTGCGCGCTCGGTCTCGATCGCGGCATTGTCCATCAACAACTCGTCCTTGCCCGAGCCGAGGCTCTTGAGGATCGACGAGATGTGCGTCTGCGACGATTTGTACTTGTCGAAATAGGTGTTGAGGCCACCACCGAAGATCTTGTCGAGCAGCCCGCGCCCGCCCGTCAGCAGTTTGCCGTTATTACCCGGGTCGAGCTTTTCGATCGTCTGGCGCAATTGAATCAGGTCGGCGCCGACGCCGGTGTCCTTATCCATTGCGCGCACCGGGCGATCGAGGAAGCGGTTCGATTGCGACGCCGCCTCGCGGATTTCCTTCTGCCCCATGCTGGTGATCGCATCGACGCGCTTGCCGAATTCGGGCGAGTCGACATCCTGCGCGACGAGATCATCGACGAAGGCATCGACACGCCGTTCGAGCTCGCTCCGCTTTGCGTCATCGACGGGCACCAGCCCGGCCGCCTTGGTCGCCGACACCGCGGCAACGGGTTCAGGCGGCGTCAGTACCAGATCGGGTTCGGCCGTGACGGTTTCGGTCGGGGTCGTCGCCATTCTCAATCCCTTTTCGCGATGGTCCGTGGAGTCTGGCCACGAATGCTCGCGCGTTCAAGTGTGTTGCACATGTAACACGCCCATGCCGAAAGACAAGGGCCGCTTGGTGCCCAGGCTCCGGCGCTATTTGGCGGCTTCGACGGCCGGCGCAGCACCGGTTGCGAGCCAATGGACCACGTTGCGGATGAAACGCTTGTTACCCTCGGCGCTCGGCGCATTGAATCCCATGGGTCTTTTCTTGGGCCCAAACAATTGCGCCGACCACGCGCCTGCCTCGGCCAACAGCACGACCCGCCCCTTCCCGACCGACAGCGTAGCCCCGCGCAAGTCGCTTCCCGACATCGGCCGCGGCGGCTTGTCGGTGACCAGCATCGTCCAGCTCTTATCGAAGCGCAACAGCGGCGTGGCGGCCGCAGGTGCAGTAAAGGCGGCTCCGTAAAAGGTCTGAATCTGCGGCAGGCCATGAGTCAACGGCCCGTCGACCAGGCCTCCATTGGCGAAGCTAAAGAACTCCTCCCTGGGAACATGCTGCGCGGCATACATTTCGATTTCGAAGCCGAACGACGCGGCCAGAGCACGCAGGCTGCCAGCATAGGGCGGGTGATCGGCAATCATCAACAGCGCGCCGCCGCCTTTCACCCGATCGGTGATCGTCGCGATCTCCTCGGGCGTGAAGGCGGAGGTCGACTGGTATTTGGGCTGGTTGGGCGGATCCTTCGGATTTGCCGGATCGACGATCACCAAAACGTCCGACTTGGCGAGACTGGCAGCGGAGATCGGCTGGTCGAAATCGCGGACGACATAGCCATCATGGGTCAAGAGCGCGCCAAATGGCGCATAATCCGTCGCCAGGGTCTGGAATTCGCCATGGCCCGAATCGACCATCACGGACGGTCCCTTGCCCGCTGCAAACGCCGGGTCGGCGACCTTGGTGTCGGCATCGGGATCGACGACCTGTTGCGCCAGCGCCGGCATGGCAGGGATGGCAAGCGCCGCGGCCAGGGCGAAACGCATGATCCTTTGCATATCGGTATCAATCCCCCTGTCGCGCCGCCTTCAGCGCATTGCCCCACCATAGCAATTCGTCGAACAATGCCGAGAGGCGCCGATCCTCTATTTCACCCGCATTGAACCGATCGCCGTCGCGCAGCTTCGCCGCGCCCTGCAGATGGACTGCGGCGCTGAGCGGCGCCATTTCCATCGCGGCGGTCACTTGCCGAAGCTGCTCGACCGATCGCGCGCCGCCCATGCCGCCATGCGCGACGAACGCCACCGGCTTGCGACCCCATTCGGCATAAACGGTATCGAGCGCGTTCTTGAGCACCGCACTCATGCCGTGATTATATTCCGGAGCGACCAGGATATAGCCGTCCGCGGCACCGATCCTGTCCGCCCAAGCGCGCTGTTTCTCGCCCGTATAGCGCCCGGTCGCGGGCGGATTCGGCTCGGCGAACATCGGCAGATTCCATTCGGCCAGGTCGAGCAGTTCGGGATCGAACTCGCCTCGCGCGCCGATCCGATCCATCACCCACTTGGCGATCGGCAGCGAGATGCGCCCTTCGCGGACGCTGCCGACAAGTACCGAAATCCTGAGCTGCGCCATGATCACCTTTCCTTTAACGGCCCGTCATCGCCGGGCATCGCCAAAGGATCAAGCGTCAGCCGCTGTCAGGCATAAGGCCGGTCGTCGCCGAGGCGCAGTTCGCGTAGCAGGCGATCGATCGTGCGGCCTGGCGTTCCGGCCTCGCGCTGCCAAGGGGCGAAGGGTAGCAATAGTCCCGCCAGTATTTCCGCATCGGCGAGCAAGGCGGCTGCATCGTAATCCGGTGCGGCGAACGCCGCCTTCAGCCCTGCTCCCAAGGATTCCTTGGCGACGCACGTTTCCGCGGTGAAGACGCGCAGACAAACCCCATAGCCGCCCTGGATCCACGACGCCCATTCGTCCCGTGCCGTGGCGCATGCCGCGTCAGGATCGACCGCGTCGCGCGAGAAGCAGGAAGCGAAGGCGACCTGCGCATATCGCTGATGGCTGAGCGCTTTCGCGAAACGGTCCGCGAAAGTGTCGCGCAGCATTGCCGCTGCCGCCGCTGCCGCCGCTGCCGCCGCTGGCGAGTTCCCGCCACGCGTCGCCAGTTCCGCCTGGCGCAATCCCCAGGCGGCACCAGGACTGTACCAATGCTCGCCCGCGGGCGCTGCGCCGTCGGCGCCGAGCGCGCTCCACCAGCCATCGGCGCCCCGGGCGTAGATCGGTCCGGGTGCGCATCGAGCGGCGATCAATTGCTCGATCCGCACCGGCGTTACGCCAACGGCTTCGGCGAGATCGTCGAGCGTCCAGAACCAGCGTTCGACATAGCGGCGGGCGTCGTCATCAGCGTGCATGGGTCATCCTTTGAAAGGCTTTGCGGATAGCTGAGCCGCGTTGCCCGATGCTTTGGCACCCGCCGAATGATGGCGCACATGCCCACGCCCCTTCCCGCACCGCACAAATTACGCTATGCGCGCCCCCGAACCCGCCTTCGGGCGCCCCAATCAGGATATCTCATGAGCCTCCGCAACGTGGCGATCATCGCCCACGTCGACCATGGTAAGACCACGCTCGTCGACCAGTTGTTCCGTCAGTCCGGCACGTTCCGCGACAACCAGCGCGTCGAGGAACGCGCGATGGATTCGAACGACTTGGAAAAAGAGCGCGGCATCACGATTCTCGCCAAGTGCACCTCGGTCGAATGGGCGCCTCCGGGCGGCGGCGAGCATACCCGCATCAACATCGTCGACACGCCCGGCCACGCGGATTTCGGCGGTGAGGTCGAGCGCATCCTGTCGATGGTCGACGGCGTCATCCTGCTGGTCGACGCATCCGAAGGCGCGATGCCGCAGACCAAGTTCGTCACCGGCAAAGCGCTCGCCCTCGGCCTCCGCCCGATCGTCGTCGTCAACAAGGTCGATCGTCCCGACGAGCGCATCCAGGAAGTGCTCGACGAAGTGTTCGACTTGTTCGTCAGCCTCGAAGCGACCGACGAACAGCTCGATTTCCCGGTGCTCTACGCCTCGGGCCGCAACGGTTACGCGAACGAAGACCCGAGCCTGCGTGAAGGCACGCTCACTCCGTTGTTCGAAAAGATCGTCGAGCATGTCCCGCCTCCCTCGGCCGATCCGAACGGGCCGTTCAAGTTCCTCGTCACCCTGCTCGACCGCGACAATTTCCTCGGCCGCATCCTGACCGGCCTGGTCTTTTCGGGCTCGGTCAAGACCAACCAGCAGATCCACGCGCTCGATAATGACGGCAACGTCGTCGAGACCGGCCGCGCGTCGAAGATCCTGACCTTCCGCGGGCTCGAACGCGTGCCGACCGACGAGGCGCAAGCGGGCGACATCATCTCGATCGCAGGCCTGACGCACACCACGGTGTCCAACACGATCTGCGACCCCGAAGTGACCGAGCCGCTTCACGCGCAGCCGATCGATCCGCCCACCTTGTCGATGCGCTTCGCCGTCAACGACAGCCCGATGGCGGGCCGCGAGGGCACCAAGGTGACCAGCCGCATGATCCGCGACCGCCTGTTCCGCGAAGCCGAGAGCAACGTCGCGATCAAGGTGACCGAAGCCGCCGACCGCGACAGCTACGAAGTCGCCGGCCGTGGCGAGCTCCAGCTCGGCGTACTCATCGAGACGATGCGCCGCGAGGGATTCGAGCTCGGCATCAGCCGCCCGCGCGTGCTGTTCGGCGAGGATGAGAACGGCAAGAAGACCGAGCCCTACGAAACCGTCATCATCGACGTGGACGAGGAATATTCGGGCACCGTCGTCGAGAAGATGGCGATCCGCAAAGCCGAGCTGACCGACATGCGCCCATCGGGCGGCGGCAAGACGCGCATCACCTTCTCGGCGCCCAGCCGCGGCATGATCGGCTATCACGGCGAGTTCCTGTCGGACACGCGCGGTACCGGCATCATGAACCGGCTGTTCGAGAAATACGGGCCCCACAAGGGCAATATCGAGGGCCGCAAGAACGGCGTGCTCATCTCCAACGGATCGGGCGAGGCCAACAGCTACGCGCTCGGCCCGCTGGAAGAGCGCGGCATCCTGTTCGTCGGACATGGCGAGGCGCTGTACGAGGGCATGATCGTCGGCGAGAATGCCAAGCCGGATGACCTGGAGGTCAATCCGATGAAGGCGAAGCAGCTGACCAACTTCCGCGCGTCGGGAGGCAAGGACGATGCCATCCGCCTGACCCCGCCGAAGAAGATGACGCTGGAACAGGCGATCGCCTATATCGACGACGACGAGATGGTCGAAGTGACGCCCAAGTCGATCCGGTTGCGCAAGCGCTATCTCGATCCACATGAGCGCAAGCGCGCCAGCCGGGCGAAGCAGGCAGCGTAAAGCTGATCCTTCGATCCGATCTGTCGGTCAGCAAGGCCCCGTGCGGTTCGCATCGCGCGGGGCTTTTGCATGTCACTTCATGCCAGCGAACAATTCCCACACTTTCGCGCGCCCGGTAGGCTTGGGCGTGCCGTCGAGCCGTTGCGCGCGGATGATCGTCACCGGCTTCACCAGCATCTGGCCCTTCATCGCACCTTCGCCGCCGGGGCTGGTCGGCATCGCCAGGATCTTCTTGACCACGTCCATGCCGCCGACGATGCGGCCGAACACGGCGTAACCCGGCGATCCGGGCCGCGCGTCCATGTTCGGGCTCGCGCCGACCATCAGCGAGAAATTGGCCGTGCCCGAATTGGGGTTGTCGTAGCGCGCCATCGAGATCGCGCCGTCGACATGATGCAGTCCGGTCTTGCTGGTCGGCTCGAGCGGCACCGGCTCCAGCCGGCGGCGCGCATCGGTGTCGATCCCGCCCTGGATGAAGCCGAGATTGGGCGCGCCCTTGCGCCGCGCCGCGCGGTAGAAGCGCGTGCCGTCGAGCCGGCCGTCATCGACATACATCAGGAAATTGGCGCCGGTCTTCGGCGCGTGCCGGACGTCGATGGCCAGCGTGATCACGCCGGCGGAGGTGGTCATCCGGACGCGCACCACCGGCGGCTCGTTCGGGGCAGCGGCCTTTTGCGGCGCCGCCGCGGAAACCGTCGCTCCGAAGGCCAAAGCCAGAACCGTCAGCTTAGCGAACCGCACGTTACGTCTCCTGAATATACAGGAGCCGCCGATAGCGCATCGGATGCCGCCGGAAACCCCCGATCTTCGCAGCAGCAGATCCAGCAAGAGGGAATTGCTCCCTCCCCGGCGAAGGCCGGGGCCCAGTCGCATTGTCTCCATAGCGGCGGGACGCCGTCTCCGCGTCATTGATGCTGGACCCCGGCCTTCGCCGGGGCTGGCCAACTGACTCTAGACCAGCGCGTTGCGCCTGATGAGTTCGCGATACCAGGCAGCACTCAGCTTGGGGATGCGCTGCTGCGTCTTGAAGTCGACATAGTGCAGCCCGAACCTTTTGCCGTAGCCGTCGGCCCATTCGAAATTGTCCATCAGGCTCCACAGGAAATAGCCGGCCAGCGGTAGTCCCTCCGCCGTGGCACGCTGCGCCTGTCCGATATAGTTGCGCAGGTACATCACGCGATCGGCATCATCGATCCGCCCGTCGGTCACCGGATCGTCCGCCGAACAGCCGTTTTCGGTGATGTAGATCGCTTTCGGCTTCCAGAGTTCGGTCGCATTACGCACCGCCCAATAAGCGGATTCGGGCCCGACGCGCAGCCAGGGCGACGCCATATGCGGTGACGACGCAAGCATCGGCAGGACCGTATAGCCCTGCGCATTGGCATCCGCCCGGACGAATTGCGGCGCGTAGACGTTGATCCCGACGAAATCGAGGCGGCTGCCGATCGCCTTCATGTCGCCGTCCTCGACCTTCGGCGCCGCCGCGCCCTGCGCCGTCAGGTAGCTGTCGAGATAGCGCCCCTCCATCACCGCGGTCAGCGCGGCGGCATTGACCTCGCGCATCGCCTTGCGCGCCGCGGCGATATGCTCGGGGGTCTCGATCACCGGTACGGTGATCGAGGGATTGTCGGCGAGCCCGACCTTCGTTCCAGCCTTCGCGCTCGCTCGAATCGCTTGGACGCCAAGACCATGCGCCAGAACGCCGTGATGGCGCACCTGGTTGACGCTGGCGGGGTCGAGTTTGAGCCCGGGCGCGTGAATACCTTCCTTATGGCCGAGATCGGTGAAGCACGCGAATTCGTTGGTCGTCATGAAATGTTTCACGCGGTCACTGAGCTTGCCCACCATGAACCCCGCATAATCGGCAAAGGCCTTGGCGGTGTCGCGCGACTGCCATCCGCCGGGCAATGCCGCGGGCAGATCCCAGTGGAACAAGGTGACGTACGGCGTGATGCCGTTGGCCAGCAGGTCGTCGATCACCCGGTTATAATGGTCTATCCCCGCCTGGTTCGGTTGGCCGCGCCCTTCCGGAAAGATGCGCGACCAGGCGAGCGACATCCGGTAGGTCGAGACGCCCAATGCCTTGAGCAGCTGATGGTCCTCGCGATAGCGATGATAGCTGTCGCAAGCGACATCACCGGTGTCGCCGTTGGCGACCTTGCCCGGCGTATGCGAGAAGATGTCCCAGTTGGTTTCGCCGCGGCCGTCTTCCTTGACCGCACCTTCGACCTGATAAGCGGCGGTCGCGCAGCCCCATTTGAACCCCTTGGGAAACCGACGCTCGGCGAGCGATCCGGCGGCCAATGCGGGGCTGGCCGCCGCCATCGTTGAGAACGTTCCCAAAATCGCACCGACATCACGCCGGGAAAACTCTGCCATACGCCTCTCCTGTTCTCGGAATGGCGATCAGCCTAAACACGGCCGGCGGCAAATGCCAGTGCCGGCGGGCGCCGGCGAACGGGCGCCCGGCAAACGGGCGCCCGTCTGGTTGCTCAGGCCAACGCGGTCTCGCGATAGCGGTCGGCCACCGTGCGGTTGCTGAGCTTGCCGGCCAAAGCCGCGCGCGCGGCCTGCATGGCTTCCCATTGCGGCAGATCGGCGTCCGGGAGCGGCGGGATCGTGACGGTCTCGCGACGATCGAACCCGGTCAGCGCCGCGTCGACGAGATCGTCGACGTCCATCACCCATTGGTGCGGAATCGCGTTGACGTCCTTGCCCGACCGCTCCCAAATTTCGGTCCGCGTCGCGCCGGGCAGCACCGCCTGCACATAGAGACCCTTGGCGCCATATTGCGCCGTCAGGCTCTGGCTCAAGTTGAGCAGAAAGGCCTTGGACCCGGAATATACACCGTCGAACATCTCCGGGACCAAGGCGAGGACCGAGGCGAGATTGATGATCGCGCCTTCACCGCGCGCGACGAATGCCTTGCCCGCGGCGCCTGCAAGCACGGTTGGAGCGGTGATGTTCAGCGCGACCAACCGCTCGATTTCGGCCGGCTCGACCGAAATCGCATCCCCCGTCATCGACAGGCCCGCATTGTTGACCAGCAAGGTGATTGCCGGATCGCTGGCAAACCGCTCCGCCACGCGCGCCAGATCGGCGCGATCGGTGAGATCGGCGCGGACCACCTCGATCGCGCGGCCGGTTTCGCCGCGCAGCCGTTCGGCAAGCGCCTCCATTCGCGCCTGGTCCCGTGCCACCAGGATCAGATCATAACCACGATGTGCCAGGCGATCGGCATAGACCGCGCCGATGCCGGTCGACCCACCGGTGATCAGCGCGGTCTGGTTGAGAGCTTGAGTCATCGAATTTCTCCTTCACGCCCGGCACCGAGTCGAGCGACTTGCATTTTGATAGTAATGTGACTATCATTTTGCAATGGACATCGAGAAATTATCCTTTGGCATCTGCCCGGTCGGTCGCGGGCTGGCGCGAGCGGGCGATGCGTGGAGCATGCTGATCCTGCGCGACGCGGGGCTCGGCCGAACGCGGTTCGACGACTTTCAGAAGAGTCTGGGGATCGCACCCAACATCCTGACGCGGCGGCTGGCTACGTTGGTCGAGGCGGGAATGCTGGAGCGCCGGCGCTACAGCGAACGCCCGCCACGGGACGAATATGTCCTGACCGAGGCAGGCCGCGATTATCTGCCCGTGCTGCAGGCGCTGGGCGGCTGGGCACGCAAGCATTTCGGCGAAGGACCGATCAGCGAGTTGGTCGATGCGCGCAGCGGCCGGACGATCACGCCGCTGGTCGTCGATGCCGAGACCGGCGTGCCGCTATCGAAGATACCGGTGACGCTGCGCCAGCCCGGCGACGCCTGATCAAGAACTGGCGACGGAACTGCCGAAATTGGAGGAAGGCAGCCCCGTCTAGGCCTTCAACGATCGGGCGCGCCCTGCCCTTCGTCGGGCGCGTTCGATGGTGATGGCTGGCCAGACTGCGACCGCATCGCACGACGCTGCAACCACCATTGGCGGCGCGCCTGGCGTCGCTCGAACCGTTCTTGCGGCGTAAGCCGATTAGCCATCGCGGTGCCCGACTCGATCACGCTTCCGGGAAGTGCCGCGTCCGGCTTGACCGGATCGCCTGCGGAGGCAGCCAAGGCCGACTTCGCTTCCAGTCGCCTTTCCACCTGCGCGGCGACGCGCGGGTGGGTGGCGAGATAATCGGCCTTGAGCTTGGCGATCTCTGCCTTGCGCTCGGGCGGCGGCAGTGCCCTGATCCGTCGCCATTCGGCGACCGCGGCCTGACGCTGCGACACGGGCATGGCGCGGAAGCGGGCCATTAGCGCACGACGCACCAGCGGCCGATTTATCGGCAACCCCGCCGCGATCCGTGCCTGGCGCTGCGCGCGCCACCGGTCGAGCGGCGCCGGGTCGGGCGACAATGTCGGCGCGGCTTCCGGCGGTGCGGCCAGCGCCTCGGCTCGCCCGACCGTTGGTTTCGGTTTCTCCACGCGCACCACATGCTTCGGCTTCTTCCCCGCCGGCTCTTCGACGGTTCTGGTGATGCCAGGGATCGCGATCGGCAGCTTGCCGAACCAGCCCGTCGCGGCGGCAGTCGCGCTGGCCAGCACCAGCGCGCCGGCGCCGATCAAGACCCGGCCATGCGCCCGCCAGCCCACGCGTCCGGTCCGCCGCGGCGGCACGCGAGCGCCGGCGGTCGCCGCCGACACCATGTCCGCGGCGAAACCGGAACGCATCGCCGGCACCGTGAAGCGATCGAGCGCCGCACGTTCGGTGGCGGTGAAATCCATCTCGTTCGCGCTCATGACGCGGTCTCCCCGGTCAACGAGGTCAGCCCTCGCGCCGCCAATGCCGCGCGCATCGCACCGCGCGCGCGCAACAACAGCGACTCGAACGCCTTCAGGTTCATCTCCAGCGCCTCGGCCGCCATCGAATTGGGTAACTCCTCGTAATAGGTCAGCACGATCGCGGCGCGATGCCGCTCGCTGAGATCGCCCAGCGCGGCCCGCGCCGCGCGGCGCAATTGCTCGTCTTCGACCTGGGCCTCCGCCCCCGGCGCTTCGTCGGCGCGTTCCGGCGGCTCCTCGTCGCTGGCGAAACGCCGTCGCCTGAGGCGATCGAGGCATTGATTGACCGCGACTCGCGTCAGCCAGGCCGCAATCCCCGCCTGCCCCGGCCGCCAGCGTTCGGCAGAGGCCCACAAGCGCAGCAGAGCCTCCTGCGCGATATCCTCGGCCTCCGCCGCGTCGCCGATCATGCGATAGGCGATGCGGTGGAGCATCGCGGCATGGGCATCGACCACGCGCCCGAACGCCACGGCATCGCGCCCGGCGATGCGCGCCATCAACGCATCGTCGTTATCGGCCGGCGCGGCGTCCCGCGCGGCGCTGGTGAACCGCATCAGCACGTATCCAGTCTGGCTCCTGCCAGCTTAACGCGCGATGGCGCCGAACCCTTCGCGCAGATTATTCCGGCCCATACCGTACGATCGCAAAGCCTTCATCGGCATGCGGCGGCACGAAGTGCGCGGTGAACTGGTCGAATTCGGCATCGCTTGCCTGATAGGCATGCGTGCCGGCGGCGTTGCGCGCATGAAGGCGTTGGCGGCACAGATCATCCGGCAGGTCGAGGAAATGCAGCGTGGCGGTAATTCCCGCCTCGTCCGCCAGCCCGCGCATCCAGGTCCTACTGGCGACGGTGTTCGCCGGAAAATCGAGAATGATGGTCAGCCCACGCCGCAGCAGATCGACGATCAGCGGCGCGATGGCGGTGCGCAGCCGCTCGCTCTCACGGCGATAATCGTCGAGCGACGTGATCCGCGCCGGATGGAGCGTCGCCAGCCACTGGTCCTCGGCCAATACCAGCCCGCCGGTCTCCGCCGCCAGCTTCGCGGCGAGCGTCGACTTTCCGGCGGCGATCTTGCCCGTGATCAGATGCAGGGCACCCGCGCTCACCCTTGCGCCATTTCCATCAGCACCGCCCATTCATCGTCGCGCACCGGCGTCACCGACAGCCGCGACTGCCGCAGCACCTCGATCTTGGCGAGGCGCGGTTCGGCCTTCATTTCGGCGAGGGTGACGTGATGCTGCAACGGCCGCACCGGCTTCACCGCGACCGATGCCCAGTCGCCTTTCTCGCCGTCGGGTTTCCAGGTGCGGGTGATCTCCATGATCCCGGCACAGGCCTTTTCGGTGTTGGAATGATAGAGGATCGCCTGGTCGCCGACCTGCATGTCCTTGAGGAAATTGCGCGCGGTGTAATTGCGGATGCCATCCCATTCGGTGGCGCCGTCGCGGACCAGGTGATCCCAGCCATAGACTTCGGGCTCCGACCGCAGGAACCAGTACGCCATCCGCTATCTCCCTACCTAAATCCCAAGTGAACGCCCGTCTCAGCGGCCATTCAGAACGACTCGCATAGAAGGATGCAACAGGCTCGGACAGTCTGCGTTTGATGCATGGTTTCCGAGTGCTTGACGATGGAGTTTCACATGAACAAGTTCCTGACCAAGGCGGTGCTCGGCACCACGCTCGCAGCCACTGCCCTGACCGTCGCTGCTCCGGCCGACGCGCAGCGTTATCGCCGCTGGCATCACGATGACGACACCGGCGTCGCGATCGCGGGCGGCATCGTCGGTCTGGCACTGGGCGCGGCGATCGCGTCGTCGGCCAACGACCGTTACGACCGCGACTATTATTATCGCAGCCGCGGCTATCGCCCCGATTACGATGACTATTATTATCGCCAGCGCGGCTATTATCCGACCGACGGTTATTATGCCTATCGCTATCGCGACTATCGCCATTGCTGGGTCGAACGCCGTTACGACCCCTACTGGGATCGCAGCGTCCGGGTCCGCGTCTGCAACTAAGCAGCCGCTGAACTGAGCGGAACGGCGCGGGAGGCTTCGGCTTTCCCGCGCCGTTTGCTTTTTGAAGCAGGTCGCGGCAATAGCCCGCGCCATGACCGATACGCCCCCCGATCATTTGTCGAGCAATCCGCGCAGCCCCTTCTTCGACCAGGAAGCGCTGCAGCGCGGCGTCGGCATCCGCTTCAAGGGTTCCGAGCGCACCGATGTCGAGGAATATTCGATTTCGGAAGGCTGGGTCCGCGTTGCGCTCGGCAAGAAAGTCGATCGCCACGGCAACCCGCTGACGATCAAGCTGACCGGCCCGGTAGAGGCCTATTTCCACACCGCGGCGGAATCGGACGAGGGCGCCGACGAAGCCGAATAAGGCATCGTCATCGAAGCGTAGCAACCGCGTCCTATCCGCCCCGGATGAAGGGGAGACGATGATGAGGGTGCGCGCGTTAATCGGACTGGTCGCCGGGCTTGGCGCCGCGGCATCGGCCCAGCAATTGCCGACCGGCCAGTCGCTCTCGCCGCTCGCCGCGCCCGGCGCGGTGTTCCGGCCACTTGTGTCGCGGGTCGGCCCCCACCCCGATTATGTCGCCGACGGCGCAGCCGCGATCGCGGTCAGCCCCGATCGCCGCGAGATGCTGGTGCTGACCAGCGGGTTCAATCGTTTCAACGGACCCGACGGCAAGATCGTCGCCGCGCAATCGGGCCAGTACGTCTTCGCCTATCGCATCGATCGCGCCGGCGCGCGCCTCGAGCAGACATTAGTCATGCCCAACGCCTATTCGGGGGTAGCCTGGACGCCCGACGGACGCGGCTTCGCGGTGGGCGGCGGGGTGGACGACGTCGTTCACCTGTTCCGCCGCGGCAAAGCGGGGTTCTTCCCCTCGGGCACTCCGATCAAGCTCGGCCACGCGACTGGCAATGGCGTCGACGTCAAGCCGCAAGCGGCCGGCGTCGCGATCAGCCCCGACGGCAAGCGCCTGCTGGTCGCCAATTACTATAACGATTCGGTCACGCTGATCGATCTCGCCACGCGCGCGATCGTCGCCGAACAGGATCTGCGGCCGGGCAAGATCGACCCCGCCGCCGCCGGCCAGCCCGGCGGCGAATTCCCCTTCGCGATCGCGTGGCGCGACAATAATCGCGCTTATGTCTCGGCGCCGCGCGACCGCCAGATCCTCGCGCTCGATATCGCCGGGCGCTCAGTCCGCGTCGCCAAGCGTATCGCCACGATCGGCGAGCCGACCGCGATGCTGATCGCCCCGCGCACGCACCGCCTCTACGCGACCGAGGACAATGCCGATCGGCTGGCGATGGTCGATCTGGCGAGCGACACGCTTGCCGGCGAGCCAAGGCTCGGCCTGCCCGACAGCCTGTCGGCAGGGCCGCTCGGCAAGGGGCTCAATCCCAACGGCCTGGCGCTCACGCCGACGGGTACTTTGCTGGTCACGTATGGCGGGATCAACGCGCTGGCGATGGTTCAGCCGGGCGCGACGTCGGCCGAGGTGGTGGGCGTCGTGCCGACCGGCTGGTATCCCAGCGCGGTCGCGACCAGCGTCGACGGCGCGCGCGTGTTCGTCGTCAATCGCAAGAGCCCGCCCGGCCCCAATCCGCGCGGCTGCGCGCCCAAACTCGCGGTCGAGAAAGCGCAGCCGAGCGCTTGCGGCGCGGCAAACCAATACATCTTCCAGTTGGAAAAGGCGGGGCTGTTGCAGTTCCCGATGCCCGACGGCCGGGCATTGGCGAAGACCACGCTGCAGGTCGCCGACAATATCGGCCTGTCCAACGCCACGGCGCGCCGCGCGGCGGAGGCGCGGATGGCCGAGGTCGCCAAGCGCATCAAGCATGTCGTCTTCATCGTGAAGGAAAACCGCACCTATGATCAGGTGCTCGGCGACCTGGAGGTCGGCAATGGCGACCCCAGCCTGGCGATCCTGGGCGAGGCGCTGAGCCCCAACCATCACAACATGGCGCGCGACTTCGTCACGCTCGACAATTTCTACGATTCGGGCGAGCAATCGAGCACCGGCTGGACCTGGACCACCGCCGCACGCGTCCCCGATCTGCTCGAAAAGACCGCGCCGGTGAATTATGCGTCGCGCGGCCTGGCCTATGAATCGGAGGAAGCGGATCGCAACATCGCGACCAGCCTCAGCCTGGCAGAACGCCGCAAGGCCGATCCACGCCATCCCGACGATCCCGATCTGATGCCGGGTCCCGCATTACTCAACGCGCCGGATGCCGACGACGACAAGCTGCCGGGCCAGGGCTATTTGTGGAACGCCGCGATCCGCGCCGGGCTGACCGTGCGCAATTACGGGTTCGCCGATGCCTCGGTATACGACAGCGAGTCACCGGGGTTCGTCCCGCTATTGCGCGAGCCGTTCAAGGACAAGCACACGATCTGGACCCCTGCCGACCGCGACCTCGCCAGCCGCAGCGATCCCTATTTCCGCGGCTTCGACCAGAAGCTGCCGGATTATTGGCGCATGCTCGAATGGCAGCGCGAGTTCGACCAGCAGGACAAGGCCGGGACGATGCCCGCCCTCACCCTGCTCCGCCTCAGCCACGATCATTTCGGCGACTTCAAGGAAGCGGTCGACGGCGTGAACACGGTCGAGGCCGAGATGGCCGACAATGACTATTCGGTCGGCATGGTGCTCGAACGCATCGCCAACAGTTCGTTCAAGGACTCGACCCTGGTGTTCGTGATCGAGGACGACGCCCAGAATGGCGGCGACCATGTCGACGCGCGGCGCAGCATCGCGTTCGTCGTCGGGCCGTATGTCAAACAGCACGCTTTGGTCACGACCCGCTACACCACCGTCAGCATGCTGCGCACGATCGAGGCGGTGCTCGGCCTACCGCCGCTCGGGCTCAACGACGCGCTCGCGGCGCCGATGGCGGATGTGTTCGACCTGAACCAGAAGGACTGGAGCTTCCGCGCGAAGGCAGCCGACGTGCTGCGCGGCACCAAGCTGCCGATCCCCGCCGATCGCTTCGTCGCCAAGACCACCGCCGCTAACACCTGCCCGCCGCGCGATGCCGGCTGGTGGGCGGCGGCGATGCAGGGCCAGGATTTCACCAGCGAGGACCGGCTCGACACGCCGCGGTTCAATGCGGCGTTGTGGAAGGGGCTGGCGGATGGGCCGGAGCCGCAGGCGCGGAGTGGTGCGGATTTGAGGGGCGATCGGGCGAGCTTGCTGCAAAGAGCGTCCGGCAGGCGGGTGTGTCCGGCGTCGTAGATCTCTACGCCTCCCCGGCGAAGGCCGGGGCCCAGTCGCAACGCGCTCTCGGCGGCGGGACGCCGTCTCTAATTCGCGGAAGCTGGGCCCCGGCCTTCGCCGGGGAGGTGCTTACTCTCCGGAGCGGGACCCGAGCGGATTGACCAGGAAGGTCACATAGCCTCGAAAATACGGATTAGCCTCCAACCCAGGCGTCGGCTGCCACTCGCCTCCTTGCAGCAACCCGATCCGAAACGGCAGTCGGAGCCGGTCTAGCTTGGCCAGATACGCCTGATAGCCAGGGATGACGTGGCGTCCCTGATAGATTTGCAGCACCGCCTCATCGACCACGCCCGCCAGCGCATCGAGGCCCTGGGGATCGCCGTTCGCGCTCCAATCGAGCAATCCGGTGATTCCCAGCCGGCAGTCGCGCGGCAGGCGCGCGCGTAATCCCCGCAGGAACGCCGCATATTCCTCCAAATGCCGCGTCCGCGCGTCGAAATCGATCTGCACACCGACGACGCGGTTTCCCCCCGCGCGCCAGCGTTCCAGCGCCGCGAGCAGCTGGTCATAGATGGCGGGCGACCAGGCGAGCGTCTCGACCCGCACCACCATCCAGACGTCGCGATTGCCGAGGTGCGGAATCGCCGCGCGCTGCGCCACATACCGGACCGGATCGGTTGCCTCGACCTGCCCCTGGAGCAGGTACAGTCGCCTCGCCGCCCCGAGCGCCGGCTGCTCCTTCACCCCTGCCCACAGCCACACCGCGTCGTAAGCCGGCACGACCCGCCGGTCGCGCGCGATCGGCACGGGGAGCAGCGCAATGCCCAATGCCGCGACGGCGAGGACGGCGCGGATCACCGCCTACCAATAATAACGCAGTTCGCGCGCCCAACGCGACTTGGGGTAATCGCTCTTCAGCCGCGCGAACCAGCCCTTGCGTACCGACTTGTCGACATCGGTCCCGCCGCACGAATTGTTGCCCGACGGCGCGTAGCAATTGACCGCGCGGAACAAGGCATAGGCCTTGTCGTCGCCAGGCGCCCCGGGATCGGCCACGATCGACTTGTAGACCTCCAGCCGGGAATAGACCGGCCCGGCGAACAGCGTCTTCGTCCCGCCGAGATCCTGTTTGGGCGGCTGGCTGTCGAGCACGAACTGGTCGAACCCATTGGCGCGGAAGAAGTCGGCCAGGCACAGCCGCGCATGCGGGCTGCCGGGCGCTGCCGCGAGATCGGCGGCGGTGCGCCTGAGCGTCGGGCAGTCGATATCGGTCGGCTGGATCGGCTTGAGGAACAGCCCCAACGGCAAGGCTTCCGATCCCAGCAAATCGTAGAAATTGGTGTCGCTGGCGGCACCCGCCGGCACCAGCGCGAGGTCGGTCGCGTAATCGCGATACGCGCCGCGGCTCAACTCCTTGTAGAGCAGGGTGAACAGCGCGAGCTGGCGTTCGTGCGCCGCCTTCGCCCCGGTTGCCTGTTTGCGCAGCAACCCGGCATCGGCGACATTCATCAACAGGATGCCGCGCATCGACCGATCGTCGACCGGGGAATCGGCGGCGAACACCCGCGCCAGCCCGCCGGTCCGCTCGTCGTGCCAGGCGATGGCGAGCTCGATCGCCGAATGCTGCGCATCGACCTTCGCCCCCGGCAGCATTTCCAGCCAGAAACCGCGCGCATTGCGGTCGCCGACCGCGTCCAGCGCCATGCCGCGCAGCATCTGGCGGCTGAACTGGACTTCGGTGAAGCTCGATTGCCGCGCGGCATCGGGGATCAGCTTGAGCACCTCGGCCGGCTTCCTGCCGACATAGAATTGGTGCGCGGCGACCAGATAGTCGAACAGCGGCTGGTTGCCGGCGAATGCCGCGCGCTGGCCGTTGATCTCGTCGAGCGTGATCGGATTGGTGCAGCACCCCGCGCTGACATCGTCGTCCGCCGTCCGCATCCGCTTGAGGTCGAGCACCGCGAGCAGGGTCGGGTCGCGCGTGTCGCCGATGGTCAGATCGGGCAGCAATTTGGTGTCCATCTCCTCGGCGAGATCGACGTCGTTGAGCCCACGCGCTGCTGTCGGCTGTGCGAATAGCGCGACATATTGCTGGGCGAGCAGATCGCGCTTGCTGCCGAACCAATAGACCCGCCGCAACAATCCGCGCGCCGACGCCGCGTAGAGCCCCTTGGGATAGTCCTTCAGATAGCCGCGCAAGCCGGCATCGGCCGCGGCGACGACCTTCTGGTCGACCGTCTTGAAGTCCTTGGGAATGCCATAGTCGTCGAACAGGCCGACCTGGATGCGGTTCACCTCGACCCGCGCCGCCATGTAGCGCGCGGTGTCGCGCAGCCAGCCGTCGCGCGCGCCGCCCAGGCTGGCGAACCGCGTGCCGGCCGCATCGAAATCGCCGTCGTAAAAAGCCTGCGCGCCGGCGAGATAGGTGGCGAACGCCTTGCCCGCGGGCGATTTCACTTGCCCGTCGAGCGCCGCGCTCACGCTCGCGCCGGGCTTGGCGCAATCGGGATTGAGCGATTTGCGCGCCGCGATCAGCGCCGCGCCCTCGCCGCCCGGCAGTTTGGCCGCATTGACCGCCTCCTCGAACGCCGCCGCGCCGCTGCCATTGGACCGGCAGCGCGACCCTTCGCCTGAAGAATAGTCGCTGTCGCTATTGTCGGGGCGAACCGCCAGCCAGCCCGACAAGGTGCGCCAGTCGAACAAGGCGCCGAGCGGCTGCGGCGGCGCGCCCTCGCCCGGCCTGGGCAGCGACCCGCGGCGATCGAACAGCAGCATCGTGAGGTTGGTCCGCGTGTCGTTGCCCGGCCCGAGCATCGCCATGTCGTCGCAGCCGGTCAGGTTGGCGTGGTTCAGCCGCCAGGAGGGCGAACAGCCGAAATCGCCGCTGGCGTCGGCGGGAAGGGGCACGGCGAAACAGGCGGCGACAGCGGCAAGCGAAACGCAAAGATGGCGCATGGCAAAGACCCCCGATGGATGACAGGCCGCAAAAATGACACGCGACCAGCGTCTTGCCTAGGAAGATTGCGTCACCGAGCGCCTGATTGCTCAATGGACATGCCCGCTCCGAATGCCGCCCTCCCATTCGCCCTGTGCTGGGGCCGGGCAATTCGGGAAGCCTTGCTTGGACAGCGATCAGGTGGAAACAGCCCCACCGACATCTTTCGATCCAAGTCCGTGGGACGCGGCGACCTAGATCACCAGAGCAACCGGATATACCTGACCATCCTTGCCCGTTCACGTGAGCTTGTCGAAAGCCACGCGATGGGTGTGCAGACGGGTCGCGCGGTGAGAATTGAAGTCCTACACCCTAGCCGAAAGCGCTCAGAGATTTCGACAAGTCTGGCACAGCGGAAGGCCCCCTGTGCCGGATATCCTGTTGTATGTCTCAATGTTGTTGCCGACGGTGCATTTGTCGTCGTTATGGTGGACACCTGTTCCGGGCAGCTTGGACCTAAACGCCGCGACTTTAGCCATGAGTGTTTCTCCGGTTAGAACGGAGAAGATAAACGCGATTTACTGCGCAACCGAATCTTTAAGAGTCCATTTTGGATTAAATTTGCGCACGTTCCGTAAGATCCACGCTTAGCGGGTGCCGGTGATGAAGCTAGTTAATCCTCCTCGTCTCAAACCTTAGCCTCAAGCATAACTTACACGACCGAAAGCGTACGGGTTAACGGTCTGCCTCCACTAGCTGTCATATTCGCAACCAATCCCTCCAGCTCATCGATAGGAATGTTCAGTTCCTTCGCAACATCGTCCTTGGTAATCTTTTCATTCCACAAAGATGAGAATACTTGCTTCCAAACCGTTGAAATTTCACGGTCTACTCCGACCGGCTCACCGGAGCGATAGCCCCGACGGCTCAGATCAATGCAAAGCGAACGATAGTGATGTTCGGTACTTACAATCTTCATTCGCCACAGGCGATGCAGAAGCGCAAAGGCAGAGACCCGCCACTTCTTCTTGACCGTAATAATGATATCGCTCGTAACAGGCCGGTCGACTCTCGCACGCACATCATTTGCCGGCATGAGAAACGCGCCAGCGAAGCCATCTGCTTCGCGTTCAAGTAACCGGTCACCCCGAAGATCACCCTTACAATGGAGCAAAAGGTGCCCAAGTTCATGGGCAGAATCGAAAATACTGCTCTCGGCAGTTTTGAAGTTATTCAAGAAAATATATGGTTTGCCATCCCGCCAGAAGGAAAAAGCATTTACGTTAGCAGTATCCTCACTCAACGAAAGAACCCGGACACCCTTGCTTTCGAGGAATCCGATCATATTGCCAATTGGCCGCTCGCCGATACCCCAGTATTGTCGCGCTTCTAACGCTGCTCTTTCCGGATCATTCTGATAACTTAGGTCGGGCAGATCGGGGTCAGGGAGATTAAAACGATGCTCAGCCCAAGTCGCCAATTGCACGCCTAACTGTCCTGCCGATGTAGCGGCATATTTCTCTTGGGCACTCATTTTCGAAAAGCTCCGAAAACTCACGCCGTCTGCGTCAATGTCAGCCGGATCATCGCCAAAAAAAAACTCAATCGGGTAGCGTAAAGCGCCAGCCAACCTAACCACCGTACTGTCGTCAGGCGGCCTATGCCCTTTCTCGACGCGCGACAAAGTGTCGGCAGTGATCCCGGCCTCCTCCGCCAACGCCTTTCCAGTCATGCGTCGTCGCATGCGCGCCAGCGCCAGCTTTTTCGGATTGAACATCGCTCAAGCTACTTTGCGGGTGATCGTCGGCGTGATCTCGACTGCGCTATCATTCTGCTGATCAATCGAAAGCCTGCTACCGTCGTCGCCATCATCACCGTTCGAGATAAAGTTACGCTCGACGCAGGGGCCGAAGGATTTTCCTTCAATGGTCGGACGCGACAATTCGACCCGTCCTTCTGGATCAACCATGCAATAAAACAAAGGGATTCCGAGCGAACTTTGCTCCTTGGTAAAGGTGGGGAGGCTATCAAAAAGATTGCCTTCGCACAGACGCTCGGCACCCGCGCCCTTATCGGAAATGGGAAGTGGGTCATGGTTCACGTCGCAGCAGCGATCCACATTCGCGAATGCAACCCGTGATTTAGATTGATGACTTACAATAGCTTCAACGCCGCCCGGGCGTTCCATTTTCCAAACATCGCCTACAAACTCGTCGCGCAAACACCATACGCCATCTTGATATGCGAAAGTGCCCGCCGCGTTCGAGGCGTGAAAACCCGTCACGTTGTTTCGCGCCGCGACAGCCACATCGCGAACTCTGCGGAATCCGGCTGATGTCAGGCCTAACTCTTTAAGCCGAGGTTCAACCTCCCACGGGTCGTGGCGAATGACAGTTTCAATGTATTGCATTTGCCTCTCGCGTCGATTTTCTCGACCACGCTCGTGGTCCAGAAAATCGACTTAGTCAAGCCTCCCAGCATCTGCATCGCCTTTTGCGATTGCCGTCCCTAAGCTCTGCCGCCAAATTCTCGGCGCGCTTCTAGCCACCCTTGCGTCCCATTTTCCGACCGCGTTAGGCTGGGTGTCTATTTGTCCTCAATATGGCCAGTCGCGATCTTGCCGTTTATCGTCACCAGGCGATTCCTTCGGTCGCGCTTCTCTCCATCGGAACCTCAAGACACCGCGAACGCGCTCTCCACAATTACCGCACACGATACGTCCATTCTGAATCTCTAGCGGATCCCGAAACGCCACACTTGCATTTGATAATGGCTATATACTGTTCGCGCTCGCTCAATTCGCCTCCATACTTTCGGCCAAGCTTAGGGCAGATGGGCCGTTAAGGCTGTTGCTTCAACCGGCCAAATTCAGGCACACCGCCCTCCACCCGGCAGCGCAGCTTCCCTTTTCGCTCCCCATCCGCTAAGGGCGCGCGTCACGCGGCGCGGCCCGCATACTCATGAGGCATTGTTTGGCTAAAGAAGAACTTCTCGAAATGCGTGGCCAGGTAGTCGAACTGCTGCCCAACGCCATGTTCCGCGTCCGGCTGGAAAACGACCATGAGATCCTGGGTCACACCGCCGGCAAGATGCGCAAGAACCGCATCCGCGTGCTGGTCGGCGACGAGGTTCTCGTCGAGCTCACGCCCTACGACCTGACCAAGGGTCGCATCACCTATCGCTTCATGCCGGGCCGCGGCGGACCGGGGCCGCAATAATGCCCCGTTGCCCCGGCGAAAGCCGGGGTTTGATGCGGCTTGAGATGTCAGCTTTCGCTGGCATGACGTCCTAACAATGAAACTCGTCCTCGCCTCCACGTCTCCCCGCCGGCTCGAATTGCTCGCGCGGATCGGGATCGTGCCCGCGCGCCTCGCCGCGCCCGATATCGACGAGACTCCGCTCAAGGCCGAGGCGCCGCGTGCCTATGTCGCGCGGCTGGCCGAGAACAAGGCGCTGGCGGTAGAGCGCGCGCCGGACGAGATCGTGCTGGCCGGCGACACCACCGTCGCGGTCGGGCGCCGCATCCTGGAAAAGCCGGTCGACGAGGCCGATCTGCGCCGCATGCTCGGGCTGATGTCGGGGCGGCGGCACCATGTCTATTCGGGCGTGTGCGTGATCGGCGCCGATGGCCGGCCGCGCGTCCGCGTCGCCGACACGATCGTCGCGTTCAAGGCGCTCTCTCCGGCCGAGATCGACTGGTACGTCGCCAGCGGCGAAGGCATGGGCAAGGCCGGCGGCTATGCCATCCAGGGCAAGGCGGAAGCCTTCGTCCGCTATCTGGCCGGCAGCCATTCCAACGTGGTCGGCCTGCCGGTGTTCGAAACGCGGGCGTTATTGACTTCGGCGGGCCTGCCGCTGAGTCAGCCACAGGCCGACTGAGATGGATCGATCCCTTAATCTCCCCTCCCTGCAAGGGAGGGGCGCTTGGGAGATGGGCAGGTCGAAATGCCCCCCAGGCATTTCTAAATCATGCCGGGGGCATGATTTACCTGCCGATCTCGCAAACGGGGGTGGGTTAAGCGTCGGGGGAGCCTCGATGCCTCGCCCGACGCTGTTCTGCCGCCCGGCCCACGAGTCTTTAGAGGGCGCGCAGACGCGCGCACCCACCCCCAACCCCTCCCTGGCAGGGAGGGGAGTCCGGAAGGCCGAGCGTCGGCGCGGTATGGAGATGCTGCGTGGCTGAGTGGCTGTATGAAGCGGGGATCGGCGAAGCGCGCGCCGCTCTGGTCGAGGACGGCGTCATCCTGAAAGCGCGGATCGAGCGGCCCGGTGGATTGAAGCTCGGCGCGGTGCTGGAAGGCCAGCTGATCGAGCGGGTCGCCGCCGGGCTGAGCCGCGTGGAAACGCCGCTCGGTGCCGCGGTGATCGAGCGCTTACCGCCTGGCATTACCTTGGGCGCGCGGCTGACGATCGAGGTCGTGCGCGAAGCCATTCCCGAACCGGGCCGCCCAAAGCTCGCCAAGGTAGCGGCGAGCGAGGCCGAGCCGCGCGCGGCCGACGACTTGCTGGCGCGGTGCCGGGCAAGCGGCTTTCCCGTCCGTATGCTCCGCGCCCATGAGCCCGATGCGCTCGAGGCCGCGGGCTGGTCCGAAGTGCTCGACGAGGCGGAGACCGGCGAGATCGCCTTTGCCGGCGGTGCGTTGCGGATGTCGCCGACCCCGGCGATGACCCTGTTCGACGTCGACGGCCCCGGAGCCGCCGCCCCGCTTGCGCTCGCCGCGGCGCTTGCGGCGGCGATGGCGATCGTGCGGCTCGATATCGGCGGATCGATCGGGATCGACTTCCCGACCCTGGGCAACAAGGCCGAGCGCCAAGCAGCGGCCGAGGCGATCGATGCCGTCCTGCCCCCGCCGTTCGAACGCACCGCGATCAACGGCTTCGGATTCCTCCAGATCGTCCGTCCGCGTCGCCGTGCCTCCTTGCCGGAATTGCTACGCGCCGACCCGGTCGCCGCCGCGGCACTGGCCCTGTTGCGCGCGATCGAACGCACGCCGCCGCCGGTACCGCCGGCCCAGTCCGCCGGACCGCGCGTCGCCGCCTGGCTGGCCGCGCATCCCGACCTGGTCGACGAGTTGTCGCGGCGGACCGGCGCCCCCATCTCGTTCACGTCATGACCAAGGCCAATAGCTGCCCGCTCTGCGGCAATACCACCGACCCGGCGTTCAAGCCGTTCTGCAGCCGCGGCTGCAAGGATCGCGACCTGCTCAAATGGCTTGGCGAAGGATATCGCATTCCGGCGGGTCCCGCCGATCCGGAAGCACTGGACAGCGAGGTTTCGAGCGATTAGAGGCCGCGTCTTCCGCGCTTCGCCGGATATGCCCAAGTAGCTCAGTTGGTAGAGCATGCGACTGAAAATCGCAGTGTCGGTGGTTCGATTCCGCCCTTGGGCACCATTCCTTACAGCTTCGGGGCATGATCCCGCCACTATCTAGCGGGATCTAGGTAGAATTCCGGAGCCGCGACGGCCCGCCGGCAGGACGAATATTAACCGCCTCCGTGGAAACATGCCGCTCCGGAAAGGAGCGGCGCGCGTGGACGGTAGCAGGGCAAGGGTGCCGGACGGCACCTATATCGAGTTGGTTGCCAGCCTGTTCTCGACCCTGTTGCCGACAGCGATCATGGCAATGTCGTTCCTGGGGATCGCCGTGCTGATCACCAGCCAGACGCCGGACGGCGCGCTGACCTTTCTGATGTTCGCCGGGTCGATCGCCGCCGCCGCGCGACTCACGGTCGTGCTGCTCTATCGCCGGCGCGTGGCGGACCCTGCGCTCAGCGTCGAAAAGGCCCGATATTTCGAGCGGCACTTCGCCACGGCCTATCTCGCGTTCGCGCTCATCTTCGGCCTGTTCGAGGCGCGCGCCTTCATGATCGCCGCGCCGGCGACTCGCATGGCGATCGTGGGCCTGTTGTTCGGTTATGGCGCGGGCGTCGCGGCGGGTTTGTCGATGCGGCCCTGGATCAGTGTGCCGAGCATGCTGATCGCCATCGTGCCAACGATCATCGTCGCCTGGTCTTTCCCGGACATCACTTTTTGGGCGACCGGAGCTTTGCTCGCGATCTTCCTCGCCGGCGGGATCCAGAGCGTGTTCGCCCGTTACCGTCTGGCCGCGACGGAAATCACCCGGCGCCAGTTGTTCGCGACGTTGGCGCGCTCCGACCATCTCACCAACCTGCCCAACCGCCTGAGCTTGCGCGAGCGCTTCGACATCTGCGTTGCCAAGAGCGGCCCGCGCGACACGATCGCGGTCCATTGTCTGGATCTCGACCGGTTCAAGCCGGTCAACGATCGGTATGGCCACCCCACCGGCGACGCATTGCTGAAGGCGGTGTCGGGCCGATTGCAGGGGCTCTTGCGCAAGAGCGATTTCGCGTCACGGATCGGCGGAGACGAGTTCGTCGTGGTGCAGACCCAAATGGCGCATGCCGGAGAGGCGGAGCTTCTCGCGCGCAGGATCGCCAGGGCGATCGCTCAGCCTTATTCGATCGACGGCCATGATATCTCGATCGGCACGAGCATCGGTTATGCCGAAGCGGCGGCGGGCGGCGCGGATCTCGATCGCCTGATCGCCCAAGCCGATGAAGCGCTTTGCGGCATCAAGAACAAGGGCGGCGGTATTGCGCAATTCGAACCGGCCAACGTCGAACCCGATCTTCGTCTCAGCGCCTGAGTTCCCTTTCGCCCGGCACGGCCACCGGCGCGCCACCACACGCGTCATGACGTTGCGCCCGAATTGTCGGCCGCGTCGCGAGGCCATCTATACGCGCTTTGGAGACCATTCCGCCGCGCGGTCAAATACCTAAGCTGTTGGTACCGCGTGGTAACTGCGGACGAGCAAGATGACTTCGTACGAGCGCTGCTACGTAACTTTCCCTAGCCGACTAATCGGCGAGAGCGGATTAGCCTCCCGGCAGCCCCACTCCATCTGGATGTCGCATCTTGTCCCTTGATCTGATCGTCCTGCTGATCTCCGAAAGTGACCTGCGCAGTGCGCTCACTGCGCGGTTGACCATGATTGGCATCAATGTCGTCACGATCGGGGTCGATCAGCTCATGCAAGGCATGCCAGGTACGGCGATCGAAACCGCCGTGCTCGTCACCGACGACGGGCCGATCGGGCAAGCCGCGAGCGAAGTATCGCCGGCCTGGTTGCAGGTCGTTATCCTCAATGGAACGCGCGGCGGCCTCGACGATCGACCGGTGCGACTCTCGCGGAACGGTGCCATCCGCCGGCTCGTCGAGATATTGGACGGCTGGCGGAGGTCTAGCCCATCGCAATGAGGCCGGCGGCGAACGCAACCCGGAGCGCCTCGGACAAACTGCGCACGCCCATCTTGGTCATCAGGTTGGCGCGATAGATTTCGACCGTGCGGGGACTGATCGCGAGATCATAGGCGATGATCTTGTTCGACCGGCCCTCGATCAGTCCGGTCAGGACATCGCGTTCGCGCGGCGATAGCACCGCCACCTTGGCGCGCGCGGCTTCGACCTGCACCGATCCCGCGCTTTCATGCTCCACGCGCTCGAACGCCTTGTCGATCACCTCCAACAGGGCGTCGGCCTTGTAGGGCTTCTCGAGGAAATCGAACGCGCCGGCCTTCATCGCCTGCACCGCGATATCGATATTGCCCTCGCCCGTCAGGATGATGGTCAGGAAACGCGCGGGCGAAGGTGAACCGAGTTGCTGCAGAACCTCGATCCCGTTTTTTCCGGGCATGTGATAATCGAGGAGCAGAACACCCGATTCCAACTCGGGAATGCGCTCCAGAAACTGGTCGCCCGAGCGGAAATTCCGCACGACGAGATCGGAACGCAGCGACAAGAGGCCGTGCAACGACGCCCGCACGGCATCATCGTCGTCAACCAGGTAGATGTTCCGGATCATCTTCCACCTCCTTGAACACCGGCAGGGTGAAGCAGAACGCCGCTCCTCCTTCCGGTTGGTTCTCCGCCGTCAGGGCGCCGCCATGCGCCTCGACGATACGCCGCGAAATCGACAGGCCGATTCCCATCGCCGTGCCCGCTTTCGTGGTCGAGAAGCGGGCATAGAGTTGTTCGCTCAGTGCGTCGGGAATGCCGGGTCCGGAATCCTGGATCGTCAGTTCGACCATGTCGTCTCTCGATCGCGATCGAATCGCGATCCGGCGCGGACGACCGGCTTCCACCGACCGCAATATCTCGACGGCATTGCGCAACAGATTGACCAGGACCTGCTGGATTTGCACGCGATCGGCGAAGATCGTGTCGCTCGCCGGGTCGAGATCATAGTTGAGCTCGATCTCCTCGCGACCGGTGCCGAAAAACACCAGCGCGACCGCATCGCTGATGACATCGGCCAACGATTCTGGGCGCATTTCGATATCGCGCTTTGCCAGGAAGTCGCGCAACCGTCGGATGATGTCACCCGACCGCTGCGTTTGCTCCTCCGCCATGTGGAGCAGATCGGCGACGCGTTCGCCCCCCGCCCCCTGTTCGATCAGCATGCGCGCGGCGGCGATGAAGTTCGCCGTCGCGCTGAGCGGCTGATTGAGTTCGTGCGCCAAATCGGCGGCAAGCTCGCTCATCGCGCCCTGGCGAGAAATATGCGCCAGCTCCGCGCTGAGATCCGACAACCGCTGCTCCTCGAACAGCCGCCGGGATACGTCGCGGATGATTCCGGTGAAGATCCGCGTCTCGCCGATCTGCGTCTCGCCGATGTTCAGCTCGACCGGGAAGAGCGTGCCGTCGGCGCGCCGCGCGGTCAGTTCGCGGGTCTTTCCGATAACTTTGCGCTCGCCGGTCCGGATATAGTCGATGATCGCATTATTGTGCTGTGCCGCGAGGCCATCGGGCATCAGCATCATGACGTTGCAGCCGATCGCGGCCTCCGCCGAATAGCCGAACATCGCTTCCGCGACCCGGCTGAAGCTCTTGATGACCCCGAGTTCATCGATGACGATCGTCGCATCGGGTACCGTCTCGATCATCGAATCGAGCCGCATTTCCGCCTCGCGACGATTACGCTGCGTGACGTCGATGATCGAGCCGACCGACCGCACCAGGTTGCCGCGCTCGTCGTAAAGGCAACGCGCCGTTCCTTCGAGCATGCGCGGTGGGCCGGTTTCGGGAAGGAATTGGTATTGGAAGGCAAACCGGTCGCGCTGGTCGGCAACCGCGCTGTCGATCGACGCCATCACGTCGGATAGGTCCCTGGGATCGACATGATCGCGCCATTTGTCGAAGGTGTCGATCGCCCCGGCCGGCAATCCGAGACGCTGTTCCGACCCGGGCGACCAACTGATCTGCCCGCTCGCAACATTCCAATCGAAAACGCCGATCTCATTGACCTCCGCCGCGATTGCCAGGCGGTTCTCACTGACCCGAAGTTCCTCCTCGGCCTCAACCCGCGTGGTGATGTCGAGCATCTTCAGGACGATCATCTCGTTGCGCCCCGCGCGGTGCAGCGAGCGGCGGCGCTCGACCACGCGCAATTCCGTGCCGTCGCGCCGGCGTTCGACGAACTCGGCTTCCGATTGGTCGGGCGACGGCCCACCGCCTTGGGCGATATCGATCGTGTGACCCTCAACCTCGCGCGATCGCAGCAAATCATGCTTGTTGCGTCCCACCGCCTCGTCGGCCGACCAGCCGTAGAGTTCCGCGCATCCCCGCGTCCAATGAAGGATCGTGCCGTCCGGTCCGACCAGCGCGATAGCCGCGCTGTCGAGCGCGTCGCTGAGATCGCCCAGCGCCATGCGCTGACGAGTCAGCCGATCGGCGACGAGCAGCAGGATCGTACCGATGATCAGCATGTTGACCAGGATCGCGATCAAGGCGGCACCTTCGAAGGGCGCATTGCCGGTCCTGATCGCCCAGTGTTCGAGGACGATCGGGACGGCGGGCAGAACGAACAGGATCGGCAGCACCAACCAGCCCAACGGCTGACGCAAGCGATCGCCCGACAGAAGACCGGTCCACCCCGCCTCGTGCTTCCACCACAAAAAAGAGCACGCGATAGCCAGTGACGCCAGACCCGCCGGCAAGGGAGCGACGAAGAATTGGTTGAGCGAAGTCGCGTGGCCGACCCACATCAAAGCGATCGTCGAATAGAGACCCAGGCAAAGCGCCAGAGCAGCCAGCACGTTCGCGGCCCGGTCGAGCAGAGGTGACTGACGCTGTGCGCACAATATCGTCACCGCGAGCAGCACGAACGACAGCTGCGAATTGGATCCCGGACGCCCGGGATGGGCGGCGGCCGATTGGGCAAGCTGCTCAGCAAAGAGCAGTCGATCGATCCCCGGCCGGATTCCCGACACGGATTCGGCAACCACTATCGCCACGAGAATCAGGACCGCGATTGCCGCTGGCGTTGCCGCTCGCCGGCCAAGGATAGCCATCACCATCGCGAACGACAGCAGCAAAAAGCCCCCAGTCGTAAGCGGCCAGGCCGGCGCGTAGCTCGCTCCGAACGAGGCGAGTTCTGGAACTTTTACTACCCAGCCCAATAACGACAGAGATGTAGCGAGCGCGGCAATTCCAGCCAACACCAATGCAACTTTGTCATGTCTCAATGCGCCGCCCCAGCGACGCATCCGACCAGGCATTTTGTCCCCATCCTTTTTACCAGCGGTCTCGCCGCGCGGCTGGTATTATTTAATCCTGGTCAGCATCCCGGAATGTCGATGATTTTTCAATAAGCTCGCGACAATAATCTAAGAAAAATAATTCATTATGGTCTGAATGTCGGCATCACGCCGGCAGCGGAGCTCGTGTGCCGCGATAGGCAATCATGGTGTGGCGCCCGAAACCCAGCCGCAAGGTCATAGAGCGGAATAAGCCCTTCACCGCGTTGGCGATCCGCTCGACCAGACTTGCACGCCTGGGGTCCTCCAGTTCGAAGTCGCCGAGCCAGAGTTCGTCCATGGTGCAGGCCTTGAGATTCACGGCCGCAGGTGGCGCGTCGTCAGGCGATCGGGCCGGCATGCGCTCCCACGCCGGTGGCAGCCGATCGATCAGGTCGAGCAACGGGGCCTCGCTCGCCGTGGGTTTGACCAGCGCCTCGGTGAGATCGCGAGGGTCGCTCGCCTGCGCGGTGCCGAAAGGCAGCGCAGGCGTTGGAGCCTTGGTCAAAGGCGTGGCGATGTCGTCCACCGGCGTCAGCGCGACCTGGGCCTCCGCCTCCGCCTCCGCCGCCGCAGTCGCGGCCGCGATCAGCGGGGTTACCATTGCCGGCTTCTCCACCGCAATAATCGTGGCTGACGCAAGAGCGGCCGGTTTCGGTTCGGCAACCGCCGAGCAGGCGACGGCCGTGGGTGCCACCGCGGCACGGAGGGGCGCCGCCTGCACGGGTATCTGGGGCCGATGGCCTTGCGCGATCAACGCGACGCGGACGACTCCGTCGAGCGCCTCGGATACCGACGCTCCCCAAGCGAGTTCGACGTCCGGCGATGCCTGATCGGCAATCGTCGCGACGATAGCGTCCAGTTCCATCAGCGACATATCGGTGCCGCCGCTGATCGAGATCATCAGCTTGCCCGCACCCGCAATCTCGTCGTCGATCAACGGGCAGGCCATCGCGCGTTCCGCGGCGAGGATCGCACGGTCCGTGCGTTCGGTCGCTTCGCCGAACCCGATCACTGCCCGACCCATCTCCGCGATCACGTTGCGCATTTCGGCGAAGCCGATCTGTTTGAGTCCCGGCGTGACCAACAAATGCGCGATCCCGCCAACGGCGTCGGCCAGCACCGCGTTGGATTCCAGCATTGCCGATTTGAAGGTCATCGCGAGATCGCCGATGCCCAGCAGCCGCTGGTTCGGAACGACGATGATGGCGTCGACCAGCGGCTCGAGCGTGGCGATGCCCTGATCCGCCCTGCTCGCCCGCCGCAATCCTTCAAACTCGAACGGGCGCGTCACCACCGCGATAGTCGGAATGCCCCGTAACCGTGCGCGCTCGGCGAAGATCGGCGACGCGCCGGTCCCGGTGCCGCCGCCCATCCCGGCGGCGATGAAGCAGAAATCGACATCCTCCAACGCCGCGTCGATTTCATCCATGACTTCCTGCGCGGCAGCGCGACCAACCTCCGGCCAGGCACCCGCTCCCAGTCCCTGCGTCGCCATCCGGCCGAGTTGCAGTTGCTGGCGGACGCCCAGCATGCGCAGCGCCTGAGCGTCGGTATTGGCGACGACCAGTTCGACGTTCGGCAAATTCTCATCGACCAGGCCGGCGACACCGTTTCCGCCCGCGCCGCCGACGCCGAAGACGGCGATCCGCGGCATCACCATTTCGATAGTGTCCATAAAGCTCATGACCGTTCCCCGACTCGCTGCAATGTCGGGGACTCGTATCGCGGCATCCATGGTTAACGCGCCACGCTGGGAATCTACTATCGTAGAATCCCGCAACGCAGTGGCACGGGGGCAGCGACATTGCCGGGAGGAACCCGCCGCCCTAGATCAGGCGCGGGGCCGAAAGGATCGCATGCGCAAGGGCTGGATCATCGCAATCGGCGTCGCGCTCGCATTGTTCGCGCTGGCTTATGGTGCATCGCCTTACGTCGCCGTGCGGGGCTTCGTCGCCGCCGCGAAACAGGGTGATGCGGAAAAGCTGCGTGGCTCGGTCGACTTTCCGGCGGTGCGCGCCGATCTGAAACCGCAACTGACCGCGGCGGTGACCACGCGGATGGAGCACGATCCACAGATGCGGGGCAATCCGTTCGCCGGGCTCGGCGCGATGCTGATGCCGTCGATCCTCGACCGGATGATCGACAGCGTGGTGACGCCCGAGGGGATCGCGGCGCTGGTCCGCGCCGGCAAGGTCGGGCACGTAGAAACGAACTCTGCTGCGCCACGGCGGGTCGACTATATCCTTCACTACATCACTCGCGATCGCTTCGGGGTTGCCGTGCGCCGTCAGGGCACGGTCGGCGATCCGGTGAACCTCATATTCGAGCGCCGCGGCTTGTTCGCGTGGAAGCTCGTGCGCATCGCGCTCCCGCAGAGCAGCCTGACCGACACTGCGCCCGATCCCGGCGCGTCAGCCGGCTGAACTCATTCGCCCGGTCGGTAACGCCGCTCGACATGGCCCTTGAGCTCGTCCGGATAGAAATAGACCGGGCGCAGCCGCCCCTCGGCATAGCGACCGATCTGATCGGCGAAGTGGCGCGAGGCGGGGTCGCCGCTTTGGCCGCCGGCCATTACCGCCATCGCCTTCACGCGCGAGCCGAACTCGACCACGGCGACGAAGCTGTTGCCGCTGGTGCCGTAATAGCGCTTGGTCCCCGGCCAGGTTTTGGCGCCGAACGAGGCCAGGCTGCCCCATTGCGCCGAGGTGAAGGGCACCGGAGTGGAGTCTCGGGCATCGTCGAAATGCGGCGCGATCGAATCGTCGAGCCGCTGGAAGCGGTTGATCTGCCGCCACGGCACGCGCCAGTCGCCGAAGTCGCGCTTGAGCCGGTCGGCGGCGGCGGCCAGCGCGTCGAGCTTGTCGCCCGGTTTGACTCGCATCGCGATATAATCGGGCACGTTCATCCGCTCGGCCTGGGCGAAGCTGCCGACCTCTCGCCATAGATGGTCGCCCCAAAACACCGCGAGGCTGGTCGCGGTCGAATCATAGCCCCAGCGATAGTCCCAGCCGCGCAACAGCGCGATCGGATCGGCCAGCCTGGCGCGGCGCGGATCGTCGGCGGGGAGTGCGTCCCATGCCTTGACCAGTCCCGGGATCAATTCCGCGAAAGCGGGCAGATAGCTGTCGAACGCCGCGGTGCGCAGCTTCTCGGGCGTCCAGCCGGCCCTGCCCTTGAGCAACAGGTCGGCATGCGTCCCGCGCGCATTGGCGCCGACCTGATCCATGTAGCGCGGATAATCGGCCGCCCTGGGGCTGTCCGGCCCCGCCGCGTCCCATGGCCAGTCGTTGGTATTGTGCACCCAGCCAACGCGCGGGTTGAGCACGCTGGGCAAGCTGGGCAGCGTGTGCAGCCCTTTCCAGTCGGTCGCGGGGTCGCTGCCGTCGACCGGCCTTGTATAATCGAAGCGATTGTCGCGGACCGGCATGAATTGCGGCATCAGGAACGCGATCTCGCCCTTGCTGTCGGCGAACAGGGTGTCGTTCGACGAATTGGCCCGGCGCGACGCGACTTGGAGGAAGGTCTTGAGGTCGCTGGTCTTGGTCCGAAGCCAGCTCTGCTCGAGCGCGGGCACCGGCCTCCACATCAAGGCCTCGGCGATCCAACGGCCGTTCTTGATCGCGACGATCGGGCCGTGATGGGTTCGCCATGTAGCGAAACTCCGCTCCCCCCACGATCCGTCGGATTTGCGATAGCGCAGGGTCACCGTCTTGCCTGTCACCGGCCGCTCGGCGCTGCCGTAGCGATAGACGTAATTGTCGCCGCGCTTCGTCACGCGCTCGGCGAATTCGTCGACATTGTCGACCGTGGACGAGGTGTGCATCCACCCCGCTTTGGCGTTGAACCCCTGGTAGATGAAAAATTGTCCCCAGGTCGACGCGCCATAAGCGTCGAGGCCCTGCGCGCTCGACATTTGCGCTTCGGAGCGGAAGTAGAAACTGGTATGCGGGTTGATCAGCAGCAGCGCCTTGCCGCCCGCAGTCAGCTTGGGCGCGATGGCGATGCCGTTCGATCCGGAAGGCTCGCGCGGCACCATGCCGAGTTCCTCCGGCGTCGGCGGCGTCGGCTTGCCGTAAAAGGTCTTGAGGTCGCTGAGAGAAATACGCTCGATATCGCCGCCGATACTGCCTTCGGTGAAGCTCAGCGCCATCCAGGGTTCGAAATGCGTGAGCACCTTGGGCTTCGTGCCGGGGTGCGTCGCCAGGTAGAAATTGAGCCCGTCAGCCCAGGAATTCATCAGCGATTTGAGCCAGGGCGCGCTCGCCGCATATTGCGCCTTCAGTTCGGTGGGATCGACATAGAGGCGCTGGCGCAAGTCGCTCCAGATCGCGTCGTCATCGGCGTCCGGCGCCTCCGCGGTGCGGCCGAGCGCAGTCAGGTAATTGGCCTCGACTCGCGAGAAATCGTCCTCGGCCTGGGCATAGATCATCCCGAATACCGCATCGGCGTCGCTCTGCCCGCGAACGTGCGGGATGCCCCAATCGTCGCGCGTGATCGTGACGCGCGCGGCTTCGCCCCGCCATCGCGCCATGTCGGCGGAAGCGGGGTCGGGCGCGGTCGGCGCCATGGTCAGGACAGCGGCCAGTAGTACGGGGGCTAGGAGCGGGAAGCGGAGGGCTCTATCCATATAGGCAGCGTAACGCGACACCGGGGAGAAAACCATGCGCTGGCTGGCTCTTATATTGGCGATGTTGCTCGGACCGGCGGCTGCCCTCCCCGCGGCCGAGGCGCCGAGGCAAATGGTCCTGCTGAAGCCCGCGCGCGTGTTCGACGGGATGGACGGCAAGGCGCACGCCGGCTGGCAAGTTCTGGTCGAAGGCGACCGCATCGCCGCGGTCGGGCCCAACCTGTCGGCGCCCGCCGACGCCAGGGTGATCGACCTGCCCGGCGAGACGTTGATGCCCGGGATGATCGAGGGGCACGGCCATCTGTTCCTCCACCCCTATAACGAAACGAGTTGGGACGATCAGGTGCTGCACGAGCCGCTTGCGCTGCGTACCGCGCGCGCGGTGGCGAGCGCCAAGGCGACATTGCTCGCCGGCTTCACCAGCGAACGCGATCTCGGTACCGAAGGCGCAGGCTATGCCGATGTCGGGCTGAAGGCGGCGATCGATCAGGGAATCGTGCCGGGACCGCGGCTCAACGTCGCGACACGCGCGATCGTCGCGCTCGGTGCGTACGGCCCCAAGGGGTTCGAGCCCGGCGTCGCCATTCCGCAAGGCGCCGAGGAAGTGTCGGGCGTGGACTCGATCGTCGCGGCGGTGCGGCGGCAGATCGCGGGGGGCGCCGATTGGGTGAAGCTCTATGCCGATTATCGCTGGCGCCCCGGCGAGGACAGCCGCCCCACCCTCAGCCTGGAAGAGATGAAGGCCGCGGTCGCCGCCGCGCACGATGCGGGCCGCCCGGTCGCGGTCCATGCCGCCACCGCGGAAGGGATGCGCCGCGCGATCGCCGCGGGCGTGGATACGATCGAGCATGGCTATGGCGGCACGCCCGAAATCTTCGCGGAGATGGCGAAGAAAGGCATCGCGCTCTGCCCGACGCTGGCCGCGTCGGACGCGACGTCGCGCTATCGCGGCTGGACCGGGGCCGAGCCGGCGCCCGAGGCCGTGCAGATCAACCGCAAGAGCTTCCAGATGGCGCTGAAGGCCGGCGTCCGTATCTGCATGGGCGGCGATGTCGGCGTGTTCGCGCACGGCACGAACGCGCGTGAGATGGAGCTGATGGCGGCGAGCGGGATGAGCCCGGCCGACGTGCTGATCGCCGCGACCTGGGGCAATGCGCGCTGGTTCCACCTCGACGGCAAGCTGGGCGCGGTCAAACCGGGGCTGCTCGCCGATTTGATCGCGGTCGACGGCGACCCGACCGCCGACATCGCCGCGGTGCGCCATGTACGGATGGTCATGAAGGGCGGCATGGTGGTAACGGGTTGATCGCAATGGACATGTCGAAACCCACGCGCATTCGCGACGAACCCCTCGACGCGCTGCGCGGCTTTGCGATCTTCGGGATGGTGCTCGCCAACCTGCAGGGGTCGGAGGAACACGCTTTCTGGTGGATCAATCACGCCGAATGGAACGGCCTGACCTTCGCCGATCTGGTGTTTCCGATGTTCCTGCTCGCGGTCGGCCTCGCCTTGCCGCTGACGATGGACGGGCGGATGCCGCGGCCGTCGATCGCCAAGATCGTGCGGCGATCGGCGCTGTTGTGGCTGATTGGTTTCGGGATCAGCATGATCGTCCATTTCAGCCTCAGGCTAGAGGAGATCCGCTTCACCGGCGTGCTTGAGAGGATCGGCATCGTCTATCTGATCTGCGCGATCACCTGCCGCCAGACGACGAGCTGGAAAGCGCCCGCCATCGCCGCCGGCGTGCTGATGCTGGTTCATGGCGTGCTGCTCCATCTGCCCGCGCCCGGCGACCTGATCGCCAGCATGGCACCGGGCGAAGGGATGAGCGGCTGGCTCGACCGCGCGATCCTGGGCGGCACGCGGCTCTATGGCCATCCCGATAACGGCCCGCCGTTCGATCCCGAAGGGCCGCTGTCGACCCTGTCGGCGATCGCCACGACGATGATCGGGATGGCGGTGCAGCGCATGTCGGTGCGCCGCAAGAAGCCGGTGATCATGATCATCGCGGTTGCCGTCCTGTGCCTGGGCCTGACGCTTGCCGCCGCCTGGTTCTGGCCGATCAACAAGAATTTGTGGACGCCGACCTTCACGCTGATCAACGCGGCGATCGGGCTCGGCTTGCTGGCGTTGCTCAAGATCGTCTGGCCGCGGATCGGCGCGTCGCGCGTCGCGCGGACGGTGGCGGCGCTCGGTGCGGTGTCGCTGACGCTGTATATTGTCCATGACGCCGTGGCGATCGTGATGATGAAGGTGCCGGCGGGCGGCGCGCATCTGGGTGCGAGGTTGCTGGCGGCGATCGAGGCGACCGGCTTGCCTCTCGATTGGGTGTCTATGCTGTATGCGGTTATATTGGGCGGCGTATCGATCGCGATCGCGCTGGCGTTGCGGGCGCGGGGGTGGGTGTTGCGGGTTTAACCTAAATTCCCCTCCCATTTATGGGAGGGGTTAGGGGAGGGCGTGTTTGATCGCTCCGACCGCGACAT
>NZ_BCYZ01000038.1 GCF_001598455.1 Sphingomonas pruni NBRC 15498 | reverse complement strand
TGGGAAGGGTGAGGGTCTGTTGGGATTTGAGGAGTAGACGTTGAAAGCAGCAGTTCTGTTCGAGCCGAAAAAGCCGCTCGAAATCCGTGACGTGACGGTCGACAAGCCCGGTCCGCATGAAGTGCTGATCCGCACGGTGGCGTGCGGCGTGTGCCGTTCGGACCTGCATTTCGTCGACGGCGCCTATCCGACGCCGCTCCCGGCGATCCCGGGGCACGAAGCCGCGGGTATCGTCGAGGCGGTCGGCGATGAGGTGCGGACGGTCAAGGTCGGCGACGCGGTCGTCACTTGCCTGTCGGCCTTTTGCGGCCATTGCGAGTTCTGCGTCACGGGGCACATGTCGCTCTGCATCTCCAGCGACACCAAGCGCCCGCGTGACGCGGCGCCGCGGCTCAGCCTGAATGGCGAGCCGGTCAACCAGATGCTGAACCTGTCGGCCTATGCCGAGATGATGCTGGTCCACGAACATGCCTGCGTTGCGATCGACCCGGAGATGCCGCTCGACCGCGCGGCTTTGCTCGGCTGCGCGGTGACTACCGGGGCAGGGGCGGTATTCAACGCCAGCCCGGTCACGCCGGGCGAGACGGTGTGCGTGGTCGGCTGCGGCGGCATCGGGCTTGCCGCGGTCAATGCCGCGAAGATCGCCGGCGCGGGTAAGATCATCGCGCTCGATCCGGTGCCGGAGAAGCGCGCTTTGGCGGAAAAGCTCGGCGCTACCCATAGTTTCGACGCGATGGCGGAAAGCACGATTCCCGAAGTTGTCGAGCTGACCAAGGGCGGCGTGCATCACGCAATCGAAGCGGTCGGTCGAGAGGCGTCGGCGCAGACCGCGGTCAAGGTGCTGCGCCGCGGCGGCACTGCGACGATCCTGGGCATGATGCCGCTGGGCAGCCAGGTCGGCCTGTCGGCGCTCGACCTGCTCGGCAGCAAGAAGCTGCAAGGCGGGTTGATGGGCGGCAACCGCTTCCCGGTCGACATTCCGCGGCTGGTCGATTTCTATATGCGCGGGCTGCTCGACCTCGACACGATCATCGCCGACCGGATGCCGATCGAGCGTATCAACGATGCGTTCGACGAATTGCGCAAGGGCGACGCCGCGCGCTCGGTGATCACGTTCGGATGATGCCGGCGTTTCTTGCTCGTCACCCCCGCGAAAGCGGGGGCCCATCTCCCACTCGACGAGCCGGGGATGTTTGGCCGGAGATGGTTTCCCGTTTTCGCGGGAATGACGGAGGAAATTAATGACGGCTGCGCATCCCGACGACGCCCCAAAGACGATCGAGGTCGCGGAGAAAGATCGCCTCGACCTTGTCAGGCTGACCGCGTGGATGGAGGCGAATGTCGAGGGCTTCGAAGGGCCGCTCGATTATTCCAAATTCGCAGGCGGGCAGTCGAACCCGACATACAAGCTTCACGCCGCTTCGGGCGAGTATGTGTTGCGCCGCAAGCCGTTCGGCAATCTGCTGCCGTCGGCGCACGCGGTCGACCGTGAATATCGGGTTATCGCCGGGTTGTACCCAACAGGTTTCCCGGTCGCGCGACCCTATGGGCTGTGCACCGACCCGGACGTGATCGGCACCGATTTCTACGTCATGGGGTTCGCCAATGGGCGCAACATCTGGGACGGCACGATGCCGGATTATACGCCCGATGAGCGCACCGGCGTCTATAACGCGATGTGCGATACGCTGGCGGCGCTGCATAATACCGATTTCGAGAAAGCCGGCCTGGCCGATTATGGCAAACCCGGCAATTATTTCGAGCGCCAGGTCGGTCGCTGGACCAAGCAATATCGCATGGCCGAGACCGAGCACATGCCGGCGGTCGAGAAGCTGATCGACTATCTGCCGCGCACTATCCCGCCGCAGACGCGAACATCGGTCGTCCATGGCGACTACCGCATCGACAACATGATCTTCCACAAGACGGAGGGGCGCGTGATCGCCTTGCTCGATTGGGAATTGTCGACGCTCGGCGATCCGCTCGCCGATTTCAGCTATTTCCTGATGAGCTGGGTAACCGCGCCCGAGGGCCGCTCAGGAGTGATGGGCAAGACGGGCGGCGACAGCGGCATTCCGACGCTGGAGGACATGGTCGAGCGCTATTGCGCGGCGACCGGGCGCGACGGCGTGCCCGACCTCAACTGGTATTTCGCTTATAATCTGTTCCGCCTGACCGGCATCGTCCAGGGCATCAAGAAGCGCATCGTCGAGGGTACGGCCTCGTCGGCGCAGGCGGAGAAGTCGGCGGCGGGCGTATATCGCCTGGCCGATGCGGCGTGGGACTTCGCGCAAAAGGCGGGGGCTTAAATTCCCCTCCCGCTTGCGGGAGGGGTAAGGGGAGGGCGTGTCGTCCTCTCCAACATCACGAGGAGGGACAGACCCTCCCCCAGCCCCTCCCGCAAGCGGGAGGGGAGCAAGAGAGGAAAGAAGATGAGCCTATTCGACCTGACCGGAAAAGTCGCAATCGTCACCGGATCGTCGCGCGGGATCGGCAAGGCGAGCGTCTTCGAGCTCGCCGAGCACGGCGCGAAAGTTGTCGTATCGAGCCGCAAGCAGGACGCCTGCGACGAGGTCGCCGCCGAGATCAACGCCAAATATGGCGACGGCACCGCGATCGCGGTCGCCGCGAACATCTCCGATAAGCAAGGCTTGCAGCATCTGGTCGACGAGAGCCGCCGGGCATTCGGCAAGATCGACATCCTGGTCTGCAACGCGGCGTCGAACCCCTATTACGGGCCGCAGGCGGACATCAGCGACGAGCAGTTCCGCAAGATCCTGGACAACAATATCGTCTCCAACCACTGGTTGATCTCGATGGTGGTGCCGGAGATGCGCGCGCGCAAGGACGGCGCGATCATCATCATCTCGTCGATCGGCGGGTTGCGCGGGTCGACCGCGATCGGCGCCTATTGCATTTCCAAGGCGGCCGACATGCAGCTCGCGCGCAACCTCGCGCACGAATATGGGCCGGACAATGTCCGCGTGAACTGCATAGCGCCCGGCTTGGTGAAGACCGATTTCGCGCGCGCTCTGTGGGAAAATCCGGAGCGGCAGAAGGCTGCGAACTCGACGGTGCCGCTGCGCCGGATCGGCGAGCCCGAGGATATTGCGGGCGGCGTCGTATTCCTGGCGTCGAAGGCGGCAGCGTTCACGACTGGACAGACGATCGTGATGGACGGCGGCGTCACCATTTAACCAACCGTCACCCCGGCCTTGTGCCGGGGTCTGCCGGGCGGCAGGCGGCGGACAAGAGGTTCAAAGCACTAGGCTTGAGGCCCGGTGGATGCCGGCACAAGGCCGGCATGACGGAGTAGAAAAGATGGGACGTTTTACCGGCAAATCGATCATCGTCACCGGCGCCGGGTCGGGCATCGGGCGCGCCTCGGCGACCCTGTTCGCGGCGGAAGGCGGCAGCGTCGTCGCCGCCGACAAGACGGAAGCGGTGCACGATACGGTCGAGGCGATCCTCAAGGCCGGCGGCACTGCCAAGGCGATCCAGATGGACGCTGGCGATGAAGGCGATGTCGAGCGCACCGTCGCGCTCGCGGTCTCCGAACATGGCGGGCTCGACATCATCTACGCCAATGCCGGCATTTCGGGCGGGATTACCGGCATCCTCGACACGCCGGTCGAGCTCTGGACGGAGGTGCTGCGGGTCAACCTGATCGGTCCATTCCTGGCGATCAAGCACGGCGCGCCGGAAATCATCAAGCGCGGAAAGGGGGCGATCGTCTGCACTGCGTCGGTCGCGGGTATCCGCTCGGGGGCGGGCGGGCCCGCCTATTCAGCGTCCAAAGCGGGCGTCATCAATCTCGTCACCACCGCCGCTCAGCAACTCACCGGCACCAACGTCCGGGTCAACGCGATCTGCCCCGGCCTGATCGAAACCGGCATGACCGCGCGCGTGTTCGAATATGCCCGCGCCAACGACAAGATGGACAAGGTCGGCCGCCTCAACCCGCTCAAGCGTGCCGGCGTGCCCGAGGAGATCGCCCGCGTCGCCTTGTTCCTGGCGAGCGACGACGCCAGCTACGTCAACGGCCAGGCCTGGGCGGTCGATGGCGGCTTGTCGTCGAGCCATCCCGTCACCCGTCAGGAATTCGGCAAGCCCGCCGTCTGAGGAGCAGAAGAGATGCTGTTGATCATGGGCACGGTGCGGTTACCCGAGGGCGGCCTCGACCGCGCGCGAGCGGCGATGGAGAAGATGGTGACCGCGAGCCGCGCCGAAGATGGCTGCTTCACCTATGCCTATGGCCAGGATGTGCTTGACCCCACGCTGATCCATGTCGTCGAACGCTGGCGCGATCGCGAAGCGCTCAAGGCGCATGGCGCGTCGTCGCACATGGCGGAATGGCGCGCGGCCGGCGCCGATCTCGGGCTGCACGACCGCGACCTCAAGCTCTACGACGCCGACGACGGCACGCCGCTCTGACGTCAGGCGCGGGGCTCGCGTTTTCGGATCAGGCCTTCCTGCGCGACACTCGCCACCAGGCGGCCGTCGCGGGTGAAGATGCTGCCGCGATTCATGCCGCGGCCATGGCCAGCCCAGGGGCTGTCCATCGCGTAGAGCATCCATTCGTCGGCGCGGAATGCCTCGTGGAACCACATGGCGTGGTCCAGGCTGGCGGTCTGCATCCCCGGAGTCATCCAGTTGACGCCGTGCGGCATCATGCTCGTCGACATCAGGCCCATGTCGCTGGCATAGGCCAGGATCGCGCGGTGCATCGCCGGATCGTCACCCAGCGGGGCGAGGGCGCGGATCCACGTATAGTTGATCGGCTCGCGCTCGGCCGGCGAGAACCAGTTGCGCGGATAGAGCGGGCGAACGTCGATCGGGCTCGACCAGCGCAGGAAGCGCGCGCGATGCTGCTCGGGCATATGCTGCGCGGCCTCGACGCGCAGCTCGCTCTCGGATTTCAGGTCCTCGGGCGGCGGGATATCGTTCGGGAACGCGTCCTGATGATGAAGCCCGTCTTCGGCGACCTGGAACGACGCCGCCATGTTGAGGATCGGCTGGCCGTTTTGCGTCGCGATCACGCGCCTGGTCGCGAAACTCTTGCCGTCGAAGTCGCGCACGACGCGATAGATGATCGGCAACGCGTCGTCGCCCGCGCGCATGAAATAGGCGTGGAGCGAATGCGCGTCCTTGCCCTCCGCCGACCGCTGCGCCGCCTGGAGCGCCTGGCCGATCACCTGGCCGCCGAACACGCGGCCCTGGCCACCGGGCAATCGCATCCCGCGATAGAGATCGGCGTCGAGCTCCTCGACGTCGAGCAGAGCGACCAGCCCCTCAATCAGTTGCTCGGGCGTGCGCTTGGGGCGCGGATTGGGATCTTCCTCAGCCATCAATAGCCGGCGTTACGCGCGATTTTGTCGGCGTGGAAGTTGGCGTCACCGAACATCTCGGCCAGCACGCGCTGGCGCTTCATGTAGAAGCCGATGTCATATTCGTCGGTCATGCCGATGCCGCCATGCATCTGCACGGCTTCCTGCACCGCCAGCATGGAGGCGAGGCCGGTCTGCGCCTTGGCGACCGACACCGCTTCATCGGCGCGGTCCGCGCCGGTATCGAGCATCTGTTGCGCGCGAAGTGTGGCGGCGCGCGCCACTTCCATTTCCGAATAGAGATGCGCGGCGCGATGCTGCAGCGCCTGGAACGTGCCGATCACCACGCCGAACTGCTTGCGCTGCTTGAGGTAATCGACCGTCATGTCCATCGCGCCCGCGCCGACCCCGAGCATCTCCGCCGACGCGCCTGTGCGACCGGCACGCAGCAGGCGGTTGAGCGGGTCGCGCCCCGCATCGACCTCTCCGATCACGGCATCCGCGGTCACCTCGACATTGTCGAAGTCGAGCCGCGCGGCGATGCTCGAATCCGCCAGCCGCTTGGGTGTGGCGGTTAGGCCGGCGGCGCCCTTGTCGACGGCGAACAACGTGACGCCATTCTCGTCATCATCCGATCCGGCAGTGCGCGCGGCGACGATGATCAGGTCGGCGACATGGCCGTGTGTCACGAACTGTTTCTTGCCCGACAGACGGAAACCATTGCCCGCGCGCTCGGCCTTCATGCCGACGCTGTCGCGGAACTTGGCCTGCTCGTCGATCGCCAATGCGGCGACGGTCTCGCCGGCGAGGATGCCGGGATAGAATTTGCCGGCCAGCGCGCTGCCCTTGAGCGCCTCGACCGCGGCGACGGCCGTCGCGAGGAAAGGGGAGGGCGACAGGTTGCGCCCGATTTCCTCGAGCACCACGCCCGCCTCGACATGGCCGAGCCCGAGCCCGCCCTGGTCCTCGCCGATCAGGATGCCGGTGAAGCCCATCTCGGCGAACGACTTCCACAGATCGCGGCTGAACCCGTCGGCGTTGTTGCTGTCGCGCAGCTCCCGGAGGTGTTTGACCGGGGCATGTTCGCGCACGAAGTCCTTCGCGGTGTCCGCGAGCATGGATTGTTCGTCGTTGAGGTAGAGCGGCATTCGTTTCTCGCTTTCGTCATCCCAGCGAAAGCTGGGATCTTGTCGATCTTGGCGTGCGCTTGCGGCACGAGATCCCAGCTTTCGCTGGGATGACGGTCATCTGTCCGGCAATTCCAGAATCCGCTTAGAAATGATGTTGAGCTGCACCTCGCTGGTGCCGCCCTCGATCGAATTGGCCTTGGTGCGCAGCCAGGCGCGCGGCGCGGCGCCATTATTCGACTCCTGGCTTTCCCATTCGAGCGTATCGGATCCGCCCGCCGCCATCATCAGCTCGTGGCGCGACTTGTTCAGCTCGGTGCCGTAATATTTCATCATCGACGGCTGGGCAGGGTGCGCCTTGCCGGCCTTCAATTCGTCGATGAACTTCTCCGACATGGCGGTGAACGCTTTGGCGCGCACCTCGAACAGCGCCATCTGCGCGCGCAGCACCGGATCGGCGAGGGTGCCGTCATCGGTCAGGCCGACGGTCCGCTTCGCGCCATCGACCAGCGGGTTGCCGCCGCTCGACCCCAATCCCATGCCACTGATCATCTCGCGTTCGTGACCGAGCAGATATTTCGCGACGTCCCAACCCTTATTCACTTCGTGAACAAGGTTTTCCTTCGGGACCTTCACATTGTCGAAGAAGGTTTCGCAGAACGGCGAATAACCCGAGATCAGCAGGATCGGCTTGGTCGACACGCCCGGCGTCGCCATGTCGAACAGTAGGAAACTGATCCCGCCTTGCTTTACCGTTTTGTCGGTGCGCACGAGGCAGAAAATCCAGTCGGCGTAATTGGCGTAGCTGGTCCAGACCTTCTGGCCGTTGACCAGATAATGATCGCCTTTGTCTTCCGCCGAGGTTTGCAGGCTGGCCAAATCGGATCCGGCACCGGGCTCGGAATAGCCCTGACACCAGCGGATCTCGCCGCGCGCGATCTTGGTCAGGTGCTCGATCTTCTGCGCCTCGGTACCGTATTTGAGCAATGCCGGCCCGAGCATCGAGATACCGAACGAGTTGAGTGGATTGCGGCATTTCAGCCGCGCCATTTCCTCACGCAGGATCTTGGTTTCCGCCGGCGACAGTCCGCCGCCGCCATATTCCCTCGGCCAGTCGGGCACGGTCCAGCCGCGCGCACCCATCGCGTCCATCCATTGCTTTTGCGCCGGCGTCATCTTCGACTGGTCGCGCCCGCCCCAGACGACATCGGCGTCGGACCGCACGGGCTCGCGCATTTCGGCGGGGCAGTTCGCTTCGAGCCAGGCGCGCGTCTCAGCGCGAAAGGTGTCGAGATCATCACTCATTGCATTGCTCCATGGGCCAGCCGCGCGACGGCAATGGCTTTGTGGTCGAGATAGGTATCGGCGATCGCCTGGACGCCGATCGGCAGGCCATCGGGGTCGGTGCCGATCGGAAAGCTGGTCGCCGGCAGCATCGGGAAGGTGGCAAGGCCGGGAAAAGCAAATTGCGGTCCAAACGGGGTCGGTTCGCCGTCGATGTCGAGCATCCGCTTGGGCAGCGGCGTGGCATCGTGCGGGAAGGCAGTGACGCCGAGCGTCGGCGCGATCACCGCGTCATAGCTGCGGAACAGCTGGTTCCAGGCGCGCTTGTTGCGTGCCTGCTCGTCACGCAGGTCGAACCATTGCACCAAAGTGGTCGGCGCCGATCCATCCTGCGGCACGCCGCGCGCGATCGTGATGTTGAGCATCTTCATATAGTTGCGCTGCTGAGCCTCGAGATCGGGCAGCAGGTCGCTCTTGCGGTCGACCGAGACGCCGAGATCGTGGAGCGCGTCGGCCAAGCGGTCGAGCGCATCGGCGATCGATGCCGCCACTTTTGCCAGCGGATGCGAATTTAGGACGAGGATGCGGTACTCGCTGCCCGGGCGGTTGTCGGCCTGTTTGAGCGGATGGTCGGACAATATGTCGAGCGCGAGCGCCAGGTCGTCGGGATTGCGCGCCATCGGGCCGATCACTGACAATTCGCCCGGTGCGCCGTCGGTGCCGGGAAAATAATGCCCGTCGCGGCTCAGCGCGCCGAAGGTGGGCTTGTGCCCCCAGACGCCGTTGAAGGCGGCCGGCACGCGGATCGAACCGCCGATATCGCTGCCAAGCTCGAGCGGCACCATGCCTGCGGCCAGAGCCACTGCGGCTCCGCCCGATGACCCGCCGGCGACGCGATCATGATTATGCGGATTGTTGGTGCGCCCGTAGATCGGGTTGTTCGCCTGGAGGTCGGCGAGGAGCGGCGGAACGTTGGTCTTGCCGAGGATCACGGCGCCGGCGGCCTTGAGCCGCTTGACCGCCTCGGCATCCTCCTTCGCGACGAAATCGCGTGCCGCTTCCATGCCCCAGGTCGTCTTGAGTCCGTCGAGGTCGAAGCTCTCCTTGACCGTCATCGGCACGCCAAGCAGCGGCGCGGAATCGCCTGCCGCCAGTCGCTGGTCCATTTCATGCGCCTGATGCCGGGCGCGGTCGAAATCGCGTACCACGACTGCGTTGAGCGGACCGTCGCGCGCCTCGATCCGGGCGATGGCGGCTTCGCATTCGAGCATGGCGGTGGTCTCGCCGGCGCGGATCGCTTTGGCGGTCTCGATCGCCGATTTTTCGGTCACGCGGTCAAGGACTTCGGTCATGGTAGACCCCATCTCGTCGCCCCGGCAAAGGCCGGGGCCGGCCCGGTTGTCGCGTTGACAGGGCCAGATTGCCAGCGGCCCCGGCCTTCGCCGGGGCGACGGAAATTCAGAACTTCTCGCCCGCTTCCGCCTTGCGCCTCAGCAGCGGAGATACCTCGACGCCGTTGGCCTCCAGCCCGGCCACGACCTTGTCGAGGCCGACGGTGTTGCCCCAGAACATCGGGCCGCCGCGATAGACCGGCCAGCCATAGCCGTAGATCCACACGACATCCACGTCCGACGCGCGCTGCGCCATGCCTTCGTCGAGGATCTTCGCGCCCTCATTGACCATCGGATAGATGGTCGCGGCGATGATATCCTCGTCGGTGAAGTCCTTCTTCGGCTGGTTCGACCGGCTACGGAAATCCTCGATAATCTCCGCGACTTCGGCCGAGGGCGTCGGGTTGCGGTTCTCGTCATAATCGTACCAGCCCTTGCCGGTCTTCTGCCCCCAGCGGCCGCGCGCGCACAGCACGTCGCGGATCGTGTCCTGCTTGGTCGGGTCGCGATGCCAGCCGATATCGACGCCGGCCAGGTCGCCCATCTGGAACACGCCCATCGGAAAACCGAAATCGACCAGCGCCTTGTCGATCTGTTCGGGCCGCGCGCCCTGCATCAGCATGGCGTTGGCGGGGGCATTGCGTGCCGACAGCATGCGGTTGCCGATGAAGCCCGGGCACACGCCCGACACGACCGCGACCTTGCCGATCGGCTTGGCCAGCGCCATCACCGTCGCCAGCACGTCGGGCGCGGTCTTGGCGCCGCGCACGACTTCCAACAGCTTCATCACGTTGGCCGGCGAGAAGAAGTGCATGCCCAGCACGTCCTGCGGACGGCCGGTCGCCGAGGCGATCTCGTCGACATTGAGGTAGGACGTGTTCGAGGCCAGGATCGCGCCGGGTTTGACGATTGTGTCGAGCTTGCCGAACAGCTCCTTCTTGACGTCCATATTCTCGTAGATCGCCTCGATGACGAGGTCGCAATCCTTGAGGTCGTCGAGGCTCAGGCTGGGGGTCAGGAGCCCCATCATCTGCTCGACCTTTTCCTGAGTAAAGCGGCCGCGCTTGGCGGAATTCTCGTAATTCTTGCGGATCACCCCGACACCGCGATCGAGCGCTTCCTGTGCGGTTTCGACGATCGTCACCGGAATGCCGGCGGTCAGGAAGTTCATGCTGATCCCGCCGCCCATCGTGCCGGCGCCGACCACGCCGACCTTCTTGATCGGCCGCAGCTGCACGTCGGACGGGATACCATCGACCTTGGCGGCCTGACGTTCGGCGAAGAACATGTAGCGCTGGGCGGCGGATTGCGTGCCCATCATCAGCTTCATGAATTCCTCGCGCTCGACCGCGATGCCCTCGGCGAAGGTGCCGTGAGTTGAGGCCTCGACGCAGCGGATATTCGCCGCCGGCGCGTCAAAGCCGCGGAACTTGCGGGCATTGGCTTTCTTGAACGCCTCGACCGCATCGGGATCGGCGCTGGCGGTCTTCTCCGATGCGCGGGGCAGAGGGCGCTTGTCCGCCACTTCGTTGGCGAAGGCGATCGCATCGGCTTCCAGGCTGTCTTCGCCCACGACCTTGTCGATCAGCCCGGCGTCGTGCGCCGCCTTGGCCGAGATCGGATCGCCGATCGCGGTCATCTGCAGCGCCAGCTTGACCCCGGCGATGCGCGGGATACGCTGCGTGCCACCGGCGCCGGGCAACAGGCCGAGCTTTACTTCCGGCGTGCCGATCTTCGCCGAGGGCACCGCAACGCGGTAATGGCAGCCGAGCGTGACCTCGCAGCCGCCGCCGAGGGCAGTGCCGTGGATCGCCGCGACCACCGGCTTGTCGAGCGCTTCGATCATGTCGATCACCGTGCCCAGGCCCGGGCCCTTCATCGGCTTGCCGAATTCGGTGATGTCGGCGCCGGCGAAGAAGGTGCGGCCGTCGCAGCGGATCACCACCGCCTTGATCGTCGCATCGGCCTCGGCCTGCTTGATTCCGGCTTCAAGCCCTTCGCGCACCGCGGCGCCGAGTGCATTGACCGGCGGGTTGTTCGAAATGATCACGAGCACGTCGCCGTGGCGTTCGGTGCGGATCGGCGAGGCGGGATTGTCGGACATTCTTCTCTCCTGAAATCGTCGCCCCGGCGGAGGCCGGGGCCGCTATGTTCTGGTCCGTTGCCGGCGATGCGGCCGGCGGCCCCGGCCTCCGCCGGGGCGACGGATTAGGTGAGCGACGAATAGATCAGCGTCTTGAGCTCGCGGCGGATCGGGTACAGGCCCGATGGACTGAGCTGGGTCATGAACACCATGTGCAGCCGCTCGACCGGATCGATGAAGAAGGCGGTCGAAAACATCCCGCCCCAATAATATTCGCCCGCCGATCCGGGGATCATCGTCTTGGCGACATCCTCGGTGACAGCGAAGCCCAGGCCGAAGCCAGTGCCGGCATTTTGCGTCTCGCTGAATAGCGAGCGCGACAGCGTCGACAGGTCCGATTTGCCCGGCAGATGGTTCATCGTCATCAGGTCGAGCGTCTTGCGCCCCAGCAGTCGCGCGCCGTCGAGTTCGCCGCCGTTCGCGCACATCTGGCAGAAGCGGTGATAATCAAGCGCGGTCGATGCGAGTCCGCCGCCGCCCGACAGCAATTTGGGCTGGCGCCGCCACGCGCTTTCGCTCGCACGGTCGTACATGATCCGGCCCTTGCCGGCGACGAAGGTATAGCAGTCGGTCAGGCGATCGACTTTGCTCTCGGGGACGACGAAGCCGGTGTCGTCCATCTTGAGCGGCTTGAAGATCTTCTCGGCGAAATACTGGTCGAGCGGCATGCCCGAGACTCGCTGGATCACCGCGCCTAGCACGTCGGTCGACACCGAATAATTCCATGCGGTCCCAGGCGAGAATTCGAGCGGCAGCTGGCCGAGCGCGGCAATGAAGCCGTCAAGATCGTTGCCGCCATGCCAATTGTCTATCTTGCCCTCACGATAGGCGGCATCGACATTGGTGCGGTTCTGGAAGCCATAGGTCAGACCCGACGTGTGGCGCAGCAGGTCGAGCATCCGCATCGGCTCTGCCGTCGGCGTCACTGGGAGGAACGGCACCCCGCCGCCGCCGCCATTATAGACGCCGATGCCCTTGAATTCGGGCAGGACGTGGTGGACCGGCGTGTCGACCGCGACCTTGCCGTCCTCGACCAGCATCATGAACCCGACCGAGGTGATCGGCTTGGTCATGCTGGCGATGCGGAAGATCGAGCCCTCGTCGATCGCCTTGTCGGATCCTTCGACCGCCGCGCCCTGGCTCGAAAAATGGACGATCTCGCCGTCACGGCTGATCAGGATCTGTGCGTTCGGCAACTTGCCCGAATCGAGGTACCGTTCCTTCAGGAATGCGGGAATGCGGTTGAGGCGCGCGGCGTCGAAACCATGCTTTTCGGGCGCTTTCATCAGCATCGCTCTTCCATACCCCTATTTCAAATTCCGACTCTCTATTGCCTTGAGCGCCGCTCGAATCAACTCTAACGTTGCAAAATCGCGCAGGCGAAGACCTGCATAGCCGAAGCTGGAGAGCGGATCCTTGTCAATGAATGGCGCACCCGAACCCGTTATCGCCCTCGATCCCGCCTGGCCGAAGGTTTCGCTGAAGGACGCGACCGCCGCGCTGACCGCGCCGGGCGCCAAGTTCGAGATGGAAACGATCGAGATTCGTGGCGTGCAGACGCGCATATGGAAATACGCGCCGCACGATCTGGGCGTGCTGCTCGATCTGTCGCGCACGCATGGCGAGCGGCTGTTCACGATCCTCGAGGACGAACGTGTTAGCTATGAGGCGAATTACCGCGCCACGGCGGCGCTCGCCCGCGCATTCCAGGGCATGGGCGTGGGCAAGGGGGATCGCGTCGCTTTCGCGACTCGCAACCTGCCCGAATGGCCAGTGATCTTCTTCGCGATCACGACGCTCGGCGCCATCGCGGTTCCGCTCAATGCCTGGTGGACGGGCGCCGAGCTCGAATATGGCATCAAGGATTCGGGGGCCAAGGTCCTGCTGGTCGACGCCGAGCGCTATGAGCGGATCAGGCCGCATCTGGCAGAGTTGACCAACGTCGAACGTCTGATCGTCGCCCGCTCGCCCGCGCCGATCGACGGCGCCATTGCACTAGAAGACATTATCGGCGGGCCGAAAAGCTGGGCGGATCTGCCGGCGGACGATCGTCCGCGAGTCGAGATCGACAGCGATGACGACGCGACGATCTTCTACACCAGCGGCACCACCGGCAATCCCAAGGGCGCGCTGGGCACGCACCGCAATCTCATGACCAACATCATGTCGGGCGGCTTTTCGGGCGCGCGCAGCTTCGTCCGCCGCGGCGAGCCGATCCCCGATCCGACCCCACGGACCAGCCTGACCGTGATCCCGATGTTCCACGTCACCGCGTGCTCGGCCGGGCTGATGGGGACCATGGCCAGCGGCAGCACCACCATCTTCATGCGCAAATGGGATACGGTGAAGGCGATGGAGATCATCGAGCGCGAGAAGGTCCACTTTACCGGCGGCGTGCCGACCATCGCCTGGCAATTGCTCGAACATCCCGATCGCCACAAATACGACCTCTCCTCGATCGAGGCGATCGCCTATGGCGGCGCGCCGTCCGCGCCGGAGCTGGTCAAGAAGATCTACGAGGAATTCGGCGCGCTCCCCGGCAATGGCTGGGGCATGACCGAGACGATGGCGACGGTCACGCACCATTCGAGTGAGGATTATCTCAACCGCCCGACCAGCGCGGGCCCCCCGGTGGCGACTGCCGATCTCGAAATCCGCGCCGACGATGGGGTCACGGTGTTGCCGACCGGTGAGGTGGGCGAATTGTGGGCGCGCGGACCGATGATCGTGAAGGGCTATTGGAACAAGCCCGAAGCGACGGCGGAGACCTTCGTCGACGGCTGGGTGCGCACCGGCGACCTCGCGCGGCTCGACGAGGAAGGATTTCTCTTCATCGTCGATCGCGCCAAGGACATGGTCATCCGCGGCGGCGAAAACATCTATTCGTCGGAGGTCGAAAACGCGCTCTACGAGCATCCCGCGGTGACCGATGCCGCGGTGATCGGCATCCCGCATCGAACCTTGGGCGAGGAACCGGCGGCGGTCGTCCATCTCGCGCCCGGCACGTCCGCGACCGAGGCGGAATTGCAGGCCTGGGTGCGCGAGCGGCTGGCGGCGTTCAAGGTGCCGGTAGCGATCCGTTTCGTGCACGAAACGCTGCCGCGCAACGCCAACGGCAAGATCCTCAAGAAGGATTTGAAAGGCTTGTTCGAGGATCGCGCGAGCGAGGCGGCGTAGAAAGCGACCGGTTCGTAGATGTGCATCGTTCGATGGTTTGCCCGCAACGGCGCGAGGCTGGAACCGAGCCATTGCTGTGTTTCGGATAATGTGATCCACCGAAAGATGATCACAAGCCGGATCCTTTGCCTGGAGGGGCACAGCCGTGACGATGCTACTACTACTGGGCGCTGCAGTGATGATCCCAAATCAGGATGCAGGCGGCGTGGCTTCCGAAGCACAGCAAGAGAGTTCCTGCGCGGCATCACTCGAAGAAGTGCGAACGATAATATTATCGGGAAAAGACAATCTCATTTTCACGACGTGGAAGGGAGAGGGGAGCGCACACATCGACGCCAAAGGTAACTACAGTTGGTCGCCCACCGAATATGCACGCGATAGGCAACTGTCGATTCCGTCGCCCGCGTCGATCGGCGAGATGTCCGGCGGGTCAGATCTGAGCGCCGTCGAGTCATGTCCGGCTATCAGGCAGTTCCTTAAGGACAACCATGTCCAATACGGCGACAAAGCTGTCGATGCGGCGATGGAACGTCGCGATCCGGATGTGGTCTTCGCCAGTTTGTCTCTCGCGAAAGTGGATCGTGGCGGCGACCACGCACTGATTGCAGAAGGGTTTTCTGGGACAATGTTGGGCGGCGGCGGCTGGCTTAATTTAATGGCGCGCGACAAAAAAGGATCCTGGCACAGGACGCATAGCGCCCCGACGTGGATCAGTTAAGACAGACGCGTCCCGTAGGGGCAGGGGAGGATGGAGTCGTAATTCTAGAACGCCTTCGGTTCTTCTCCACGCCGCAAACGATTTGGCGCGGTTTCGCGGGCGAAGCAAAGCGCTGTTAGTCCCACAACGGCTGCGATCGACATATACCATGCCGGCGCCAACGGATTGCCCGTGACGCCCGTCAGCCACGCCACGACAAACTGGGTAGAGCCGCCGAAGATCGAAATTGCCAGCGCATAGACGATCGCCAGCGCGCCCGAGCGGATGCGAGCAGGAAAGTCCTCGGTGATATGGACCAGCACTGCGCTCAAGGCGATGCCGATGGAGAGGCGCAACCCGCATCCCACGAGGAACAGGCTCGCTTTGCCCGGTGCGACCGTCAGCAGCCAGAAAGCGGGCAGGGTGATCAGGCAGACGAACAGGGTCGGCAGGATCATCGCCGGCCGCCGGCCGTAGCGGTCGGCCAGCCAGCCGCCGAGTGGCGCACCGATCGTGCCGCCGATCCCGACCGCGATCGTCGCCCAAAAGGCAGTGTCCGACGGCAAGTGCAGCGTCGTCTTGGCGAAGGTCGTCAGGAAGTTGGTGACATAGGTCATGATCGTCCCCGACAGCAGTGCCAGGAAGGCGATGATCGCGGTGCGACGATAGTCGCGGAGCGGCGGCGCCGGGATTGCGGGCGCGTCGCTGGGCAGGGTTTCCGGCAATGTCCGCCGGAGGAGGAGCCCGATCGGCACGACGCCGACACCTAGCGCCATCGCAATCCGCCATCCCCAGCTTGCAAGCGCGGCATCGTCCATCACTCGCGCCAGCGCGAGCCCGATCAGCCCGGCGACCAAGACCGCGACATTCTGCCCGAACATCTGCATCGAGACGTACAGGCCACGGCGATGCGGCGGGGCCGCTTCCGCCAGGAACGCCGTGCTCGGCCCGACCTCTCCGCCCAGCGCAAACCCTTGGACCAGGCGCCAGAACAAAACGAGCAGCGGCGCGGCGACGCCGATTGCGGCGTAAGATGGCGTCAGCGCGACCCCCAGGCTGGCGATACCGATCAGCGCGAACGACAACAGCATCATCGGTCGCCGCCCGAGCCGATCGCCGAGCACGCCGATCACCAGCCCGCCGAGCGGCCGCGTCAGGAACCCCGCGCCGAATGTGGCCAATGCCGCGAGCAGGCTCGATTGCGGGTCGGTCGCGGGGAAGAAGGTTTGGCCGATCTCGACCGCGAAGAAGGTGAATATCAGGAAATCGTAGAATTCGAGCGCGTTGCCGAGCGTGACACCTACAACTTGGGAAGCGGTGACCCGCGGCGCCGTAATAATAGTCATCCTGCTCCCCAGCTCGTCCGCTCCATCAAGCGATGTCGGGCGCCGCGAGTCAATCGCGGTCCGCTGGGTTCGATGCATGTGGGCTATAGGCGCACGACGACGTCATCCAAATGCTTGAGTCAGCACCGCAACCAGCCAGCGAAACCGTCCGGAATGGTGACTTCCTTGCTGGCTTGTTGGCGACCGAAGGCGTAGCATTCTCCATAAATACGGGGGGATGCCATGATGCGCTTCGCTGTTCGCCGCCCATTCCAATCGGCGGCCTTGATCGGCGCGATGCTGATCTTCGCCGCCGCTTGTACGACGAAGACATCGTCGACCAAGCCGGCGACGGGCATCGCCAACGCAGCTTGCCCGACGCCGCAAAATATCCCGTCCGGGTTCGACTATCCGCAAAAGGCCGCCACGGTCGAAGGCTGGGTGACGACCGGCAACGTCGCCCGCACGCGCCAGCACGGCTGGAATGTCTGGGCCGCGCTCAACTCGATGGTCGGCGGCAAGCCGATCTGGCAAAGCTGGTGCACCGAAACCCAGGCATTCGCGCCCGATCCCGCGGTCACCGCGAAGCTCGCCAAGACCGAGCCGGCGGTCGCGACGGTCCCGATGCGCAAGTTCAAGCTCAACAACGGATCGAGTGCTGGCGCCGACCCGATCAACTTCCCGGTCTCCCCGACTTATGCCGTGCCGCAGCCGGTGGTCGACCGCTACAAGGGCACGCCTTGCCTGCAGGGAACGACGCCCGCCGATTACGCTTTGGCCAATGGCCCGACCTTGCAGAATAATGGCGACGTCATGGTCGCGGGGGTGATCTACAATCAGCCCGCATTCGACTGGATCCGCAACAACAAGCTCTATCTTCAATCGACGCTCAACGGCCTGATCCCGCCGGCCAATCAGACGAAGCAGATGGCGGCGATGCCCGACGGCTCGATCGTGCTCAAGCCGATGATGTGGCCGGTGGCGGCGGGTCAGTTCACGGCATTGCCGATCTGGAACGATCCGGCCTCCGACGATGGGGTGTATGCCGGCTTCGAAATCCAGAAGAAATGGCCAAAGGCCGTGGCGGTGACCACGACGCCGGCGGCGCAGGTCATCCCGTCCTCGGTCAGCTTCCTCCACGGCGTGACGATGAACGGCAAACCGCTCGGGCCCAATACCTATGCCAAGCCACGCGTGGTCGGGGTCGACCGCTTCTACAACTACAAACCCGACCTTGCGAAAATGGCGCAATGCGATCGCGCGATCCTCGATGCCTCGGCTTATTACGCCTATGGCCGGATGTTCCAGCAGGGCGATTATCTAATCCTGATCGCGATGCACATCATGACCAAGGAACAGCCCGCCTGGACGTTCCAGTCAGTATGGTGGAACGATATGCCGGGGACCAGCCCCTATGCCGCCGACCGGCCGAACCTGTCGCCGGTCGAGGCGCCGGGGCCGTGGCGCAATTATCTGATGGCGGCGACCTATGGCATCCCCGCGAGTCCGGGCAGCAACCAATGGCCGGTGGCGTTCAACCCCTATATCGAGCTTGCCGCCGACCATCCGATCAAGACCAATTGCATGAATTGTCATCACCGCGCGGCATGGCCGGCGTCGAACACCGAATATCAGGCGCCGGGTGGTCCCAGCGCGCTCGACATCTTCGCGCTCAATAACGCGATCCTGAACGGCAAGATCGGCGTCGACTCCTTATGGTCGATCAGCGACCGCGCGCTGGCATCCGATCAGCGGACGGAGGCGGTCGCCTCTCGCAAATAGCCCGGCCTATAAGGGGGACCGGGGGGCGGGCGACCGTCCCCGGTGATCAACCGAGCGCCAGGTCGACCGCCGCGAGCGCGTGGAGGCTGGTCGTGTCGAACAACGGCACCGCGCTGTCCGATTGGTCGACCAGCAACATGATCTCTGTGCAACCGAGCACGATCGCCTGCGCACCGCGCTCGACCAGCCGCGCGATTACATCGCGATAGGCCGCGCGCGATGCCGCTTCGATCTTCCCCGCGACCAGTTCCTCGTAGATCACGCGATGAACCTCGCGTCGATCATCGGCGTCGGGAATCAGTGTCTCGATCCCCGCAGCCGCGAGCCGGTCACGATAGAAGGCCTTTTCCATCGTGAAGGCCGTGCCCAGCAATCCTACCCGACTCAGCCCTGCCTGGCGGATCGCCGCCGCGGTCGGGTCGACCACATGGAGCAGCGGGACGCCGATCGCTGCCGATACGTCGTCCGCCATCAAATGCATCGTGTTGCTGCAGATCAGGACGAAATCCGCGCCACCCGCCTCCAGGCGGCCGGCCGCGTCCACCATTCGCGCGGTGAGCGAAGACCAGTCGCCATCGCGTTGAAGTCGCTCGATTTCGCCGAAGTCGACCGAGTATAAAAGTATCTCGGCGGAATGCGCGCCGCCAAGGCGTTCGCGCACCGCGCGATTGATGATCGCATAATATTGCGCCGAGCTTTCCCAGCTCATGCCGCCGATAAGCCCGATCGTCTTCATCGTGTCGCTATGGCGTTTCCTGCTAAGGAAACCAAGAATCGGATATGATCGTTACGCTTCCGAAGAGGTTTGAAGAATAGCATGCTGACCGACAATTTCCTGCGGGGGCGCCGCCGCCGTGAACTGAGCGATGAAGAAAAGGAAGCCATAGAGAGCGTCCTGACCGCGCCCGTCACCCTGCCGCGGCGCAAGGTGGTGACGAGTCGCGGCGATGTCGTCACGCGATCGACCTTCCTCATCTCGGGCTTCATGTGCCGTTACATGGACGGCGCCGACGGCCACCGGCAACTCGTGAGCATTCAGACACCGGGCGATTTCGTCGATCTGCACGGTTATCCGCTGCAGCGGCTCGATCACGATATCGCCACGTTGAGCGAGTGCACCGTCGCCTATGCGCCGCACGACAAGCTGACGCAGATTATCGAGCGCTTGCCGCATCTCGGTCGGGTATTGTGGTTCTCGACTCTGCTCGACGCTGCGATGCACCGCGAATGGATTTTCCGGCTCGGGCGGCTCGATGCGGTGGGACGCGTCGCCCACATGCTGTGCGAAACCTATATGCGACTCGACGCGGTCGGTCTTGTCGAGGACGGCACGTTCGCCTGGCCACTGACCCAGCAGGACTTGGGCGAGGCATGCGGACTGACCTCGGTCCACGTCAATCGGACGTTACGCGTATTGCGAGAGGCGGGCATGGTCGAGGTGTCCGATCGCATCGTCACGATGCTCGATTTCGATCGCCTCGCCTCGACCGGCGAATTCCAGCCCGATTACCTCTATTTCGACAACCATACCCGGACGCCGTGATCGAACGGTCCGAGCAAAATATCTGCTTCCCCGGCGAAGGCCGGGGCCCAGCCGCATTCCGTTCTCGATACCTGGACGCCATCTCGAATTCGCCGAAGCTGGGCCCCGGCCTTCGCCGGGGAAGCGTGAAGCTGATCGAAGGTGCGAATATCAGTGCGTCGCGTTGATCACCGATTTGACTGCCGCCGCCCATCCGTCGAGCCGGGTCCGTCGCGCCTCGGCTGAAAGGCCGCTGCGGAAAGTGTCTATCTTGCCGCGCATGACGGAGGCGGCCTTCAGATCCGCGAATAGGCCGATGCCGACTCCAGCCAGCATCGCGGCGCCGAGCGCAGTGGTTTCGGAGAAGCATGGCCGTTCGACCGCGACGTCAAGCATGTCGGCAAGATCCTGCGCGATCCAGTCATTGGCCACCATGCCGCCGTCGATTCTCAGCGTCTTCCAATCGGCGCCGTCGGCCGCGAAAGCGGTTTTCAGGTCGTTCGCCTGGTGCGCCATCGCTTCCAGTGCGGCCCGGACGATATGCGCTCGGGTCGCGGTGAAACTCAGCCCTGAAATCGAGCCCCGCGCTTCGGCTTCCCACCATGGCGCTCCCAGGCCCGACAGCGCGGGGACCAGATAAACGCCGGCATTGTCCTCGACCGATCGCACCAGCGCTTCAGTCTCGTCGGCGGTCGCGATCAGCTTGAGCGAATCGCGCAGCCATTGGACCAGGCTGCCGGCGACGAACACCGATCCCTCCAGCGCATAAGCGCGCCGCCCGTCGAGCTGCCAAGCGACGGTCGCGAGCAGCCGGTTCTTCGACGTCGGCTGGTGCGCGCCATATTGCGTCAACACGAACGCGCCGGTGCCGAACGTCGCCTTGGTATCGCCCGGCGTCAGGCAGGCCTGGCCGATCGTCGCCGCCTGTTGATCGCCGGCCATGCCGCAGATCGGGATCGGCGCGCCGAACAGGGTCGTGCTGCCATAATCGCCCGCGCAATCGACGATTTCGGGAAGCGCCTGGCGCGGGGCGGCGAACAGTTCGATCAGGCCATCGTCCCAATGCCCGCTGCCGATCGCCATCAGCGCGGTGCGGCTGGCATTGGTCGCATCGGTGATGTGCAACCCGCCGCGATTTTCGGTCGCGGTCAATTTCCACACCAGCCACGAATCGATCGTGCCGATCGCCAGCCGGTCGCCTGCTGCCTTCAGCTGCGGCCAATTGGCCATTGCCCAGCCGATCTTGGATCCGGAGAAATAGGGGTCGAGCAGCAATCCGGTGCGCGCCTGTACGGTGGCTTCATGCCCGGCCTCCTTGAGCTCGCGGCACCATGACGCCGTGCGCCGGTCCTGCCACACGATCGCGGGCGCCAGCGGTTCACCGGTCTGCTTGTCCCAGAACACCACCGTCTCGCGCTGGTTGGTGATGCCGATCGCGGCAACCGCCTCGGCGCCGCCGGCCAGTTCGATCATTTTGCGCGCGCAGGCGACAGTGCGATCCCAGATTTCGGCGGCATCATGCTCGACCAGCCCGGGGGAGGGGTAATGCTGCGTCAGCGCGGCCGATTCGCTGCCCAGGCAGCTGCCGTCAGGCGCGAACAGCATCGCGCGGGTGGAAGTGGTGCCTTCGTCGATGACCAGCAGTTTGTAGCCCATGTGATGGTGCTAGCCGGGATTACTTTGCCCGCCAATGGCGCTACGGAAGCGGTATGACGAGCAGTGAGAGCGGAACGGACTTGAATCTGGCGGCGATGATGGGCGGCGCTGCCGCGGTCGTGCCAACGGCGCCCGACCAGCCGCCACTGCCGCCATCGACCGAGGACGATCCGCCGCCGGTCATCGACCCGCGGCGCGATCGCCTGCTTGCGGCGCTGACGCTGATCGCCGGGGTCGGGCTGGTGATCGGGCTGCCCTTCGCACTCAAGGCCGGCGCGGAATTCTTCTTGCCGATCACGATCGCCCTGGTCATCTCGATCGCGCTCATCCCGGTGCTCGAATGGCTGGAGCGGCGGCGGCTGCCGTCCTGGCTCGCGGCACTGATCTGCGTGTTGACGTTCCTGGCCGCGGCGAATGTGGCACTGGCCGCGATCGTCGTTCCGGCGATCGAATTCTTCCGTCGCTTGCCCGAGCGGATCGATCGTATCCAGGCGAACCTGGCGCCGGTGCTCGATCTGTATGCGAGCCTCGAAAAATATATCAACAAGGCGGCGGCGCATATCGCCACCATTCCCAAGGTGCGGGCCGCGACGCCGGTATCGCCGCCGAGCTCGCTGCTCGACCTCATTGCGACATCCGCGCCGACTGCATTGGTGCAGATATTCTTCGGCGTGCTGGTGGTGTTCTTCTTCCTGGCCGGCTGGACGCGAACGCGGCGCCGGACGATCACCAGCCGCGCGAGCTTCGGCGGCGCGATGGCGACGGCGCGGGTGATCCAGGACGTGGTCGACGACGTGTCGGCCTATCTGGGCACGATCACCGCGATCAACATCGTGCTCGGGCTGATCGTGTCGGGCGCCCTGTGGCTGATCGGCATGCCCTATCCGCTGATGTGGGGCGGTATCGTCACCTTGCTCAACTACATTCCCTATTTCGGGCCGATCGTCGCCGCCTTGCTGCTCGCGGTGGGCGGGTTGATGACCTTTCCCGATATCTGGGTTGCGTTGTTGCCGGCGGGCATCATGATCGGCTGTCACTTGCTCGAGGCCAATGCGGTGACGCCGTTCATCGTTGGTCATCGCCTGACGATCAGCCCGGTACTGATCCTGATCTCGCTGAGTTTCTGGAGCTGGGTGTGGGGAACCCCCGGCGCATTGTTGGCGGTGCCGCTGCTGATCATCATTCAGACGGTGATCGGGGCTGCGGGCAAGCCCGACATCGCCGGTTTCCTGTTCGAGCATGGCACCTTGGTCAGTGAGCGCAAGCGCGGCCGCTGGGGTGTACGACAAAACTGATTTGACTGCTGTTGACAGGGGGAGGCCGCTCGCTTAGTGGCCGCGCCTCACGCTTCCAAGCGGGTGTAGCTCAGTTGGTTAGAGCGCCGGCCTGTCACGCCGGAGGTCGCGGGTTCGAGCCCCGTCACTCGCGCCATTTTCGGCGTGGATTTCCCGAGATCGATGATCACCGCGGCCGTCACCGCCAGCGCCCGGTTTCCATCCAGCGCAGCATGCGGCGCATCGGCAGCAGCCACAGCCACACGATCCCGGTCACGACGTAGAACAGCAATTGCGCGACCGCAGGCCAGCGTCCGACCCAGGGCGACAGACTGACGACGGCGATGCACCAGATTGCGATCAGGGCCAGGATGGCGAGCATGCCTATCGGTTTTTGCCAGCGCGGAGTCGGCGGCGGGTTCATAATGTGATCCATCCCTGTTCGGTGACGACTGCGTGGAGCGGTATGTCCCACGGATCGACCGGCAGGTCCTCGACCTGCTGGACGCTCCAGGCGATACCGACCCGCCAGGCATCAGGGAAGCGCGCGAACGCGCCGTCATAATAGCCCGCGCCTTGGCCCAAGCGATCGAGCTTTGCGTCGAAGCCTAGCATGGGCGTCAGGATAATGTCGGGGAGGAGTTCGGCGGCGAGCGCGGAGGGCTGGCTGAGCCCGAATGGGCCGGCCTCCAGCGCCGCTTCGGTTTCCCAGGCGAGGAAGCGCATCGGTTCGCTGCGCACGGTGACATGGGGCAGGGCCAGGACGCATCCCGCCTCGACGGCGGCGCGCGCGAGCGGCGAGGGATCGGCTTCGCTGCCGATCGGGACATAGGACGTGACGGTCAGGCCGTGCTCGAGCCGCGCGCGAAAGGCGTCCGGCACCGCGATCCGCGGACGCTCGCGCGCGACGAAGGCGTCACGCGCGGCGCGAAGTCGCGCTCGCAATGCCTGCTTGCTGTCGGTGGTCATGATTCGGTGGAGTGGCGGGACCACCGTGGACCGTTTGCCGGGTTATCCTCTGACGCACGGTACGTCAGGTGGGGACCATATACGTCGGACCAGGGTCCGGGCAGGGACAGCCCCCTTGGATGATGAATAGCCTCAGGGATAATAAAGGCTCGTATCGGGCAGTACCCGCCGACCATGAATCTAGGCGCTCGGTGCCGGTTTCTCAAGGGTCTCGGCAAGCGCTTCCAGACGATCGGCGAGGCGATTGAGAAAAGCGGGGCTCGGACCGCCGTCCGCCGAGGGACGGTTTTCCGCCTGATCGAGATTGTCGGCGAGCATCAGCGCGATCAGCAGCATAGTGCGCTCGGCGTTGAGGCCGCCCGACGCGCGGTTGGCCATTGCCCAACGCTGGTCAAGCATTTCTCCCAATCGGCGAAGCTGGGCTTCCTCGCCATCGCGGCAAGCAACGTTGTGCCGGCGGTCGCCGATCGTCAGCGTGACCTCAGCCATTGCGCGCCCCCAGCGCGTCGAGCGCCGCGATCGCTTCGCCGACGCGGGCGCGCAGCGATTCGTGTCGTGTCTTCAGGTCCTGCGCGCTCTTGTCGCGCGCCGCGACGGCGCGTTCGATGCGGGCGAGCGCGGCGTCGATCCGGTCGGTCGGGGAAGCGTCTGCCATCGGGGGGAGATAGCACGGCAAGGGCGCGCTACAACATCGTTTCGCCGCGCAAAGGGCTCGGACTCGCCGCCGGCGGCCGCCCTGAGCAACCGAAATAGTGCCGCATGGGGCCGACCGATCACGTCGCGATCGCCGCCATTGTGGCCGCTTCGGGAGCAAATACACAGCGCCAGCGGTTGACGCGCCGCGTCGGCATCCCCAAAGGCTCCCGCGACAGACCGGCCCCATTCGCGCGTGCCGGCATCAGCAGCTCGAGGAGCGAAAAACATGGCGGTGAAGGTTGCGATCAACGGGTTCGGACGGATCGGGCGTCTGGTAGCGCGCGCGATGCTTGCGCAGGGCGATACCGGCCTAGACCTGGTGGCGATCAATGATCTCGGCGATGCCAAGGCCAATGCATGGCTGTTCAAGCGCGACTCGGTCCATGGCACCTGGCCGGGCGAAGTCCATGCCGAAGGGCAGGACATGGTGATCGACGGAAAGCGCATCCGCGTCACTGCCGAGCGCGATCCGGCCAACCTTCCGCACAAGGAATTGGGCGTCGACCTGGTGCTCGAATGTACCGGTTTCTTCACCGATCGCGACAGCTGCCAGAAGCACATCGACGCCGGCGCCAAGAAGGTGCTGATCTCGGCTCCGGGCAAGAATGTCGATATGACCGTCGTCTATGGCGTCAACCACGACAAGCTGACCGCCGAGCATACGATCGTCTCGAACGCATCGTGCACGACCAACTGCCTGGCCCCGGTCGCCAAGGTCCTCAACGATGAAATCGGCATCGAGCGCGGCCTGATGACCACGGTCCATGCCTATACCAACGATCAGAAGATCCTCGACCAGATCCATTCCGACCTGCGCCGCGCGCGGGCGGCGGCAATGTCGATCATCCCGACCACGACGGGTGCGGCGCGTGCGGTCGGCGAAGTGCTGCCCGAACTGAAGGGCAAGCTCGACGGCTCGGCGATCCGCGTACCGACTCCCGACGTGTCGTTGATCGACCTGACCTTCACGCCGAAGCGCGACGTGACCAAGGACGAAGTCAATGCGGTGCTCAAGGCGGCATCCGAAGGCAAGCTCAAGGGCGTGCTCGATTATACCGACGAGCCGCTGGTCTCAATCGACCTGATGGGCTCGCCTGCGTCGTCGACGGTCGACAGCCTCGAAACCGCGGTGCTCGAAGGCAAGCTGGTGCGCGTCGTCAGCTGGTACGACAATGAATGGGGCTTCTCGAACCGCATGGTCGACACCGCCAAGGTGATGGCGGCGCTGATCTGACCTTTAAATTCCCCTCCCGCGTGCGGGAGGGGTTAGGGGAGGGCGTGTCGCTCCCGATCAAGGGCGACGCCCAGTTCAACAGGCCCTCCCCCAGCCCCTCCCGCAAGCGGGAGGGGAGTTTTTCTTAGGAGTTTGGCATGGCGCGCAACTTCAAGACGCTCGACGACATGGGCGAAATCGCAGGCAAGCGCGTACTTGTCCGTGAGGATCTCAATGTGCCGATGGCCGATGGCCAGGTCACCGACGACACGCGGCTGCGTGCTGCGGTGCCGACGGTTGCCGAACTCGCCGACAAGGGTGCCAAGGTCCTTATTCTCGCGCATTTCGGGCGGCCCAAGGGGCAGCGTAACCCGGAGATGAGCCTGGCGCTCGTTACGCCCCCCTTCGAACACGTGCTCGGCCGTCCGGTGCGCTTCATCGACGACCAGGGCGCGGCCGAGGCGATCGCGACGCTGAAGGACGGCGACGTCGCGATCCTGGAGAATACGCGGTTCGACCCGGGTGAAGAGAAGAACGCGCCGGAGACGGTCGCGCGGCTGGCCGCGCTCGGCGACCTCTATGTCAACGATGCCTTTTCGGCCGCGCACCGCGCGCATGCCTCGACCGAGGGGCTGGCGCACAAGCTTCCGTCCTTTGCCGGGCGGCAGATGGAGGCCGAACTCGACGCGCTCGACAAGGCGCTGGGCAATCCCGAGCATCCGGTTGCGGCAATGGTCGGTGGCGCCAAGGTGTCGACCAAGCTCGACGTGCTCAAGCACCTGGTCTCCAAGGTCGATCACCTGATCATCGGCGGCGGCATGGCCAATACGTTTCTCGCGGCGCGCGGCGTCGACGTCGGCAAGAGCCTGGCCGAGCGCGATCTGACCGGCACCGCAGACGAGATTTTCGACGCCGCCGAAGCGGCGGGCTGCACGATCCATCTGCCGTATGACGTGGTGGTCGCGAAGGAATTCAAGCCGAATCCCGAGACGCGCACGGTCAATGTTCATGAGGTTCAGCCCGACGAGATGATTCTCGACATCGGCCCGGCCGCGACCGAGGCGCTGGGCGACGTGCTCAAGAATTGCCGCACCTTGGTCTGGAACGGCCCGCTCGGCGCGTTCGAAACGCCGCCCTTCGATGCCGCGACAATGACGCTGGCGAAGACGGTGGCGGCGCTGACGCGCGAAGGCTCGCTGGTGTCGGTGGCGGGTGGCGGCGATACGGTCGCCGCCCTCAATCAGGCGGGCGTCGCCGCCGACATGACCTTCGTGTCGACCGCGGGCGGAGCCTTTCTCGAGTGGATGGAAGGTAAGGAACTTCCGGGCGTTAGGGCGTTGAGCTCTTAACGCTCGGCAAGTAACGGGCGGACGATGGCATCGAGGCTTCGCGCCGTAAAAGCCTCGGATTTCCGATAACGGACGCGGCCGCGGCGATCGATCACATAGCTCATAGGCACCGCAGAGACCGCAATGTCGGCGCCCCCGACCCAAGTCGCCTGAGGGTAGGGGATCGAGGTCGCCGTCGCCTGACCCTTGCCATTGGCGCCGGGGTCGACCGAAATGCCGATTACGACCAGGCCTTGCGACATATGCTGACGGTAATAGCGGGCGAGTAGAGGGATCTCCGCCCGGCATGGCACGCACCAGCTCGCCCAATAATTGATCACCACCACGCGACCGTGCAGATCGCCGAGCGTAATGCGCTGCCCGCCGGTCAGCGTCATCGCGCCCGGCAGGGCGGGGGCGCTGGCCACCGCAGGCGTCGCCAGCGCTGCGGCCGCGAAGAGCGTAGCGATCTGCCGGAATAGTCGCATGTCAGGTCGCAGGCGCAGGCTCGCGCAGCAGCGGCACGAGGAGCTGGTTCAGCATGTCGAGATCGAACGCCCCCGCCTTGGCGTAGCGCACGCGACCGTCGCGCCCGATCACTATGTTGGTCGGCACACCGTTGCCGATCACGTCATAAGGCCCCTTCACCTTGCGGACCGGCTGGATGTGCATAACCGAGAACAGCTGCTTCAGCTTATAGGCGGGAAGCGAATCCTCGGTCGTCACCGCAAATACGCGGAGCCCCGCATCCCTGCGCTGATTGTAATAAGCGTCGAGCGTCGGCAATTCCGTGCGGCACGGCACGCACCACGTCGCCCAGAAATTGAGCACGACGACCTTGCCGCGCAACTCGTCGCGAGTGACCTTGGTCCCGTCGATCAAGGTCAGCGTAAAATCGGGCGCGGGTTCGCCGACCTTCATTTTCTCGCCGGCGGCAACTGGCACGCCGATCGTCGCGGTGGCGAGCGACGCGGCCGCAATCATTATCCTTGCTATGCTTGTGACCCGCCCCACGATTACCCCCTTGTCTATTGATACCAGCGTGAGCGCGCCACCGCAGCAGGTCAATCGGGCGAAAGCTCCAAAAAGAAGACAATTGCTCGGTGCATCGGCGTGACTTGGACGAGGAGAGACATCTAACCGGTTACAGGGATCGTCGGCCCATTGCGGAGCCGCCGGGCGCTGTCTAACAGCCCCCGTACATACGTATGCACAGACGGGAAACGACCATGCAGACCGCCGAAATGACCGCCAAGATCGCCGCCGGACACGGCTTCATCGCCGCGCTCGACCAGAGCGGCGGGTCGACCCCCAAGGCGCTCAAAGGCTATGGAATCGAGGACGGTTCGTGGTCGAGCGACGAAGAGATGTTCGACCTGATCCACCAGATGCGCGTGCGGATCATCACCGCGCCGGCCTTCGCCAGCGGCAAGGTGATCGCCGCGATCCTGTTCGAGCGCACCATGGATGGCCAGGCGAACGGAAAGCCGGTGCCTCAGGTGCTCCACGATATCGGCGTCGTCCCGTTCATCAAGATCGACAAGGGCCTGGAGGCGGAGGCCAATGGCGTCCAGCTGATGAAGCCGATGCCCGGCCTTGACGCCCTGCTCGAGCGCGCACGCGGCCTCGGCATGTTCGGCACCAAGGAGCGGTCTGTCGTCAATCTCGCCAATCGCGAGGGCATCGCCGCCATCGTCGCGCAGCAGTTCGAGGTGGCCGGGCAAGTGTTGAGCCACGGTCTCGTGCCGATCATCGAGCCCGAAGTGAACATCAAGAGCCCGGAGCGCGCCGCGGCGGATGCGATCCTGCTCGACGAACTCCTCAAGGCGCTCGACGCCATGCCCGGCGACGACAAGGTGATGCTCAAGCTGTCGCTGCCGGCCGAACCGGGGCTGTTCAAGCCGCTCACCGAGCATCCGCGCGTGCTGCACGTCGTCGCGCTGTCGGGCGGCTATAGCCGGACGGAGGCCTGCGCCGAACTGGCGAAGAATCAAGGCATCATCGCGAGCTTCAGTCGCGCGTTGCTCGAGGATCTGCGCCACCAGATGAGCGACGCCGAATTCGATCAGGCGCTCGCTGAGGCGATCGACGAGATTTACGAGGCGTCGGTCGATAAGGCCGACGCCTAATCACCCTCGCCGAGAATCTCGGCGAGACGATCCAGCCGTTTTTCCAGCATCGACCGCCGGTCGCGCGCCCAGCGTTCGACCGGCGTCAGGCCGTCCGGCACGAGCGACGCGGTCCGGACGCGCCCGACCTTTTCGGTGCGCACCACGCCGCATTGCTCGAGCACGTGCAGATGCTGGGCGACGGCCGTCACCGTGACGCAAAGTGGCTCGGCGAGCCGCGAGACCGAGGCCGGCCCCTCCGCCAGCCGATCGACGATCGCGCGGCGGGTCGGGTCCCCCAGGGCCTGGAACAATCGGTCGAGATCTGGCGTCACTCGCTCAGCCTTCGATCACCTCGCCCAATTTGTCGAGCAGCACGCGCCAGCCATGCTCGCGCATCACCGGTCCATCGGCGTTTTCGAAAAACGCGACCTGATTGGTGCAGAGCAGATCGGTGCCGTCGCCATTGGGAACAAGCTCGAATGTCGTCAGCGACACCGACATCGGCGCACCGCCGATCGCCATCATGCTGGTGGTAACGATCCGGCTGCCCGGGACAATCGCCTGGAAGATGCCGTCATCTGTCAGCGACACGCCGGGAAAGGGGCTGTTGTCGCCAAATCTGTAGCCGAGATGCTGGGCGCCGCCTTGGCGGAAATCGCTCTCGAATGCGACGAGCTCGGTCTGATCGCTTGCCGCGTACCACTGCCGCTTGATGGCGGGGTCGCTAAGCGCCTCGAACAGCTTGGCGGCATCCGCCTTGTAGCTGCGCTCGATCGTGAAGGTGGCGTGGGTGACGTGTCCATCCGGCATAACTCGCTCCTTTAGTGAAGTCCACACTTCAGTATAAGGATGTCGGCAGTTAGTCAAGTCATGACTTCACTGTTGTGTATTGACGCTGCGTGGCGGAGGAGGAAAAGGGCGCCGCTCAGTCGGGAGGAGTGTCATGGTCGAGCGAATCGGAGAGCAAAACCCGGCCTGGACCGCGGTCGACGCCTTTATCGCGGATCGCCTGCTCGGCGACGACCCCGCGCTTTCGGCGACGCTCGCCGCCAATGCCGCTGGCGGATTGCCGGACATCGACGTGTCGCCCGCGCAGGGGCGGATGCTCCACCTGTTCGCGCGGATGGCGGGCGCGCGACGCATTCTCGAAATCGGGACGCTCGGCGGCTATTCGACGATCGAACTTGCCCGCGCTCTGCCCGCTGACGGCACGCTGATCTCGCTGGAGATCGACCCGCATCACGCGGAGGTCGCGCGCAGCAACATTGCTAAGGCCGGACTGGGCGACCGCGTCGATATCCGCACCGGTCCCGCGCTCGCCTCGCTTAAGGCGATGATCGCGGCGGACGAAGGCCCGTTCGACTTCGTGTTCATCGATGCCGACAAACAGAACAACGCCGCCTATGTCCGCGCCGCGCTCGCAATGTCACGGCCGGGCACCACGATCGTCGTCGATAACGTGATCCGTGAGGGCGGGGTGTTGGACGCGGCGAGCGAAGACGAGCGGATCCGGGGCACACGGGAACTGTTCGATGCGGTGGGCGCGGAGCGGCGCCTGACCGCGACTGCGGTCCAGACGGTGGGAGTCAAGAAGTGGGATGGCTTCCTGATCGCGATGGTCGATTGATCCTCGACCCGGCACCAATCTGAAGAAGGCGAGTGGTTGCCGGTCGCAGGCACACGTCCTAGGGGCGGCGGATGGACACTGAAGACCCGCTCGGCCCGCTCGATCCCAATTTCGCCGCGTCGTTCAAGCGTGACGTGCGGCGGCCGCCTTGCCAGCTCTATCTGATCTCACCGCTCGATGTCGGCGGGGTCTTTCCCGATCGCTTGGCGCGCGCGCTCGATGCCGGGCCGGTGGCGGCGTTTCAGTTTCGGGTGAAAGACGTCGACCAGCACGAGGCCGCCCGCCTGGCCGAGCCGCTCCAGCGTATCTGTGCCGATCGAGAGGTCGCGTTCATCGTCAATGACAGCATCTCGCTGGCGAAGCGGCTCGGCGCCGATGGCGTGCATCTCGGGCAGAAAGACGGCGACCCGCGCGAGGCGCGGTCGGTGCTCGGACCCGATGTCCAGATAGGTGTCACGTGTCACGACAGCCGGCATCTGGCGATGGAAGCGGGCGACGCGGGCGCGGACTATGTCGCGTTCGGCGCTTTCTATCCGACCACGACCAAAGACACGAAACACCGGCCCGACCCGGTGATCCTGAGCTGGTGGTCGACCCTGTTCGAACTGCCCTGCGTCGCGATCGGCGGAATCACGCCCGCCAATGCCGCGCCCCTCGTGGCGGCGGGTGCCGATTTCCTCGCTGTGTCGAGCGCGATATGGGGTGGCGACGAGGCCGCGGCGGTGCGAGCGTTCGGCGCAGTGCTTGCCGGATCGGGGTCTGCTGGCTAAAGGCGCGGTTTCGCTCTTTCCAACAGGTACATCGCATGAAGATCAGCGGCGTGGACATCCGTCCCGGCAATATCATCGAATATGAAGGCGGCATCTGGCGCGCCGTCAAAATTCAGCACACCCAGCCGGGCAAGGGTGGCGCGTACATGCAGGTCGAGCTGAAGAACCTGCGCGACGGCCGCAAGAACAATGTCCGCTTCCGATCGGCGGAGACCGTCGAGCGCGTCCGCCTCGACACCAAGGATTTTCAGTTTCTGTTCGCCGACGGCGACACGCTGACGTTCATGGACAAGGAAACCTACGAGCAGACCACCTTGCCGCGCGACCTGCTGGGTGATGCTGCGGCGTTCCTGCAGGACGGCATGGACGTGGTGATGGAGCTTTACGATGAAGATCCGATCAGCGTGCAATTGCCCGACACGATCGAGGCGACGATCGTCGAGGCCGATGCGGTGGTGAAGGGCCAGACCGCGTCGTCGAGCTACAAGCCGGCGATCCTCGACAATGGCGTCCGTATCATGGTCCCGCCGCATATCGCCGCGGGAACCCGGATCGTTGTCGACGTGTACGAGCAGACCTACGTTCGCCGCGCGGACTGATTGTTCCCCTCCCGCTTGCGGGAGGGGCTAGGGG
>NZ_BCYZ01000037.1 GCF_001598455.1 Sphingomonas pruni NBRC 15498 | reverse complement strand
CCCGACCCCTCCCGCAAGCGGGAGGGGGGAGTTTGTTTCATGCCCAGCCATTCCGGCCTCTTCACCGTCATCGAGCGCGCCGCGCGCAAGGCGGCGCCGCGCCTGCGCCGCGACTTCAACGAGGTTCAGCACCTCCAGGTCAGCCGCAAGGGCCCGGCCGATTTCGTCTCGATGGCCGACAAGCGCGCCGAGGAGACCTTGGTCGAGGAACTGCGCAAGGCGCGCCCCGACTGGTCGATCCTGGCCGAGGAAGGCGGCGAGATTGCCGGGGACCCGAACAAGCCGCGTTTCATCGTCGATCCGCTCGACGGCACATCGAACTTCCTTCACGGCATTCCGCATTTCGCGATCTCGATTGCGGTCGAGGAGCCGATGGCGAACGGCAAGCGCGAGATCACGACCGCCTTGGTCTATCAGCCGCTGACCGATGAGAGCTTCTGGGCGGAAAAGGGCAAGGGCGCCTGGCTGCAGGATGCACGGTTGCGCGTTTCGTCGCGCCGTGACCTTGCCGACGCGCTGATCGCGACCGGTATTCCGTTCCTGGGCCATGGTAATTTCGCACAATGGAGCCGCATATTCGGCGCGGTGGCGCCCGAAGTCGCCGGCATCCGCCGTCTCGGCTCGGCCGCGCTCGACCTTGCCTGGGTCGCTGCCGGGCGGTTCGACGGTTTCTGGGAATCCGACTTGCAGCCCTGGGACGTTGCCGCGGGCATGTTGATCGTCAAGGAAGCCGGCGGTTTCGTCACCGACTTCCGCGGCGGCGACCGTACGATGGAGCGCAACGAATTCCTCGCGGCGAACGACGTGCTGCATTCCAAGCTGCACAAGCTGATTGCGAACGCGTTGCGCTGACGCACTGGCTGGCCGTCCCGCTGCTCGCGTCCGCGGTGCCGGTCGCTGCCCGCACCAATCGTTCCGGTTCCATTATGGGTATCTCGGGAAATTACATAACCCGGCCTTAACGAGGGCGGGACTATGCGAGCGCATGGTTTCGACGCCCTCTTCGACGTCCCGGGAGGACGCGTTCCTGAAGACGCGGATCGAGGCGATCTATTCGATCGCGCTGGCGATGGTCGGCATGGATTTGCTCGGCTCGGCGATGATGGCCAGCCTTTTCTGGCAGCAGGGCAACAGAATCTGGCTGGTGATTTGGGTGGTGGCCAGTGCGATCGTCATCGGATCGCGGACCGTCGCGACCATGGCATACAAATCGGGTCGTTTTGCCGCCATCCCCAGTCGGCGTTGGGCAGCGTCGCTCACCGCATTCTCCGCGGCATCGGGTCTGTTATGGGGCGTCGCGCTCGGTCTGATCGTCGCCACCGGCACCGATAGTCAGGTCATGTTCGCGATTTGCGTTGCGCTGAGTGGCCTGACGTTGTCGATCGCTCATGTCGCTTATTGGCCGATGTACGCCGCATTCGAGATACCGGTGATGCTGGCCGCCGCGCTGGGATTCGTCGTCAGCGATCGGCCCGGGCATTGGCCGTTGGCGGGCGCCGCGACGGTGATGACGATCGTGTTGCTCGGCGTCAGCCGTCGGCTCGCCGCGCAAGTCCTCCACGCGCACCGGCTGGCGGCGGCCAATCAGGCGCTGGTCGAATCGCTCGGCGCACGGGGCAAGGCGCTCGAACAGGCGTGCGACGCGCTCGAACGTGTCAGCCGTACCGATCCGCTGACTGGGTTGGCCAATCGCCGTCAGCGCGATGGCCGGCTGGCGGACGAATGGGAACGCGCGCTGCGGTCCGGCGGGCCGCTGGCGGTAGTCGCGATCGACGTCGACCATTTCAAGCGCTTCAACGATACGCACGGCCACGCCGAGGGCGATCGTGCCCTCAAGGCCGTGGCCGAAATGCTGCTTGCCGGAGTGCGCGGACCGGTCGACCTCGCCGCGCGCCAAGGCGGAGAGGAATTCATGCTGATCCTGCCGGGTGTCGACCAGGCGGGGGCTGCCTCGATCGCCGAACGCGTGCGCGTGATGGTCGCGACCTGCAGCAACGACGCCGGCTTCGCGCTGCCGGAAAAGGTGACGATCAGCCTGGGCGTTGCGGCGATCCATCCTGGACCCGGCCGGTCGGTCCACGAACTGACCATTGCCGCCGATGCCGCTCTCTATCGTGCCAAGATGGCTGGTAGAAACCGCTACGAGATTGCGGTCATCGACAGCGTGGCAGCCGCCGCCTGAACATAAGGTCGGAGTCGGCTCGGCAGGCCCCTAAACGCCGCTAATTGCGAATCATTCTCATGGGATCGAGGCCTTGCCCGACTCCGGGTGCCGTCCTAGAGACGCCGCAACGTTTCGCACCTGCGAGAGACAATAGTGGTCGACCTGTCACAATATCTGCCGATCCTGCTGTTCCTCGGCGTCGCGCTCGCGCTGTCCAGCGCGTTCGTGTTCCTGCCGATGATCGCGGCCCGTTTCACCGGCGCACACAAGCCGAATCCGGAAAAGCTCAGCGAGTATGAATGCGGCTTTCCCGCGTTCGAGGATCCGCGCAGCCAGTTCGACGTCCGGTTCTACCTGATCGCTATCCTGTTCATCGTATTCGATCTGGAAGCGGCGTTCATTTATCCCTGGGCGGTGAGCGTGTTCTCGCTCGGCTGGGTCGCATGGATCAGCATGATGGTATTCATCGCCGAACTCGCGCTTGGCCTCGTTTATGCCTGGAAGAAGGGAGCGTTGGATTGGGAATGACCCCTTCAATTATCGGACATTCCGGCCCGGTCGAATTGCCGATGGCCGCCAGCGGGCAGGCGATCGTGCCGCCCGACCAGGGTTTCTTCGACGGCCTGAACGGTGAGCTCCAGGACAAGGGCTTCCTTGTCGTCGGCGCAGAAGAGCTGTTCCAATGGGCGCGCACCGGCTCGCTGTGGTGGATGACGTTCGGCCTGGCGTGCTGCGCGGTCGAGATGATCCACGTCAACATGCCGCGCTACGACCTCGAGCGGTTCGGTGCCGCGCCGCGCGCGAGCCCGCGCCAGTCGGACGTGATGATCGTGGCCGGCACGCTGTGCAATAAGATGGCCCCGGCGCTGCGCAAGGTCTACGACCAGATGTCGGAGCCCAAATACGTCATCTCGATGGGCAGCTGCGCCAATGGCGGCGGCTATTATCATTATAGCTACAGCGTGGTGCGCGGCTGCGACCGCATCGTGCCGGTCGACATCTACGTGCCGGGCTGCCCGCCGACCGCCGAGGCGTTGCTGTACGGCATCATGCAGCTGCAGCGGAAGATCCGCCGCGCGGGAACGATCGAGCGGTGAAGTCGTCTGCTCCCCTTTATGCGCCCAATGACGGCGTGATCGAGGTGGCCGAGAAGGCGCTTGGCCAGCGTGTGCTTTCGAGCCTCGAAGCCGTCAGCGAAGTCTCGTTCACCGTCGACCGCGAAAGCCTGGTCGAGACGATGACCCTGCTGCGCGACACGCCGGGTCTCGAATATCAGCAGCTGATGGAGATCGCAGGCGTCGACTATCCGGACCGGCCCGACCGGTTCGAAGTGGTCTATTGCCTGCTGTCGCTGACCCGCAACCACCGCATCCGCGTCCACGTCCAGACCGACGAGGTGAAGCCGGTGCCGTCGGTGACCGGGATCTGGCCGGTCGCCGGCTGGCTCGAACGCGAAGTGTACGACATGTACGGCGTGCTGTTCGACGGCAATCCGGATCTGCGCCGCATCCTGACTGATTACGGCTTTGTCGGCCATCCGCAGCGCAAAGACTTCCCGCTGACCGGCTATGTTGAGCTGCGTTATTCGGAAGAGACCAAGCGTGTCGCCTATGAGCCGGTCAAGCTGGCCCAGGACTTCCGAACGTTCGACTTCATGAGTCCGTGGGAAGGTGCGGAATATATCCTGCCGGGCGACGAGAAGGCGCCCGCCGCCGCGCCGCCTCCACCGCCGGCTCCCGCGGCGCCGCCCCCTGCTGCGCTGCCGCAGGAGAAGGGCGCGCCGACGCCGGTGACGGCCGACCAGATCGCCAAGGCCGACGCGGCGCAGACCGCCAAGGCTGCGCCAGTCCAGCCCAAGACGACCGATAGCCCGGCGCAGACCGGCGCGGGGAAGGCGGAGCCCGGCGCGAAGCCCAAGCCCGCCAAGGCCGGTGCCAGGACGACGAAGGCGAATGGCGCCGATCCCAAGCCGGCGCCGCCGTCCGAAGCCGACCCCAAGCCGACGCGCTCGCGCAAGATCGCCGATGTCGCCGCCGCGCCCGGGGCTGCCAAGGCGCCGTCGACTCGCAAGGTTGCCGCCAAGCCGCGCTTGAAGCCGGATGCGCCGACCGCCGACGCGCCGGCCAAGCCGAACCGCGCCAAGAAGAAGAATCCCGATGCGTAACGTTCTTCCCGCTTCCCCGGCGAAGGCCGGGGTCCAGTTGCCACCGGCTCGAAGCTGGGCCCCGGCCTTCGCCGGGGAGGCGTTTGTTATGAGCGCGGAGATGACTCGTGGCTGATCAGCTCGACAAGATGCTGGGGGTGACCGACGCCGAGGATCCGACCACCGGCGACGTCACGATCCAGAACTATACGATCAATTTCGGCCCGCAGCATCCGGCGGCGCACGGCGTGTTGCGGCTGGTGATGGAGCTTGACGGCGAGATCGTCGAGCGCGTCGACCCCCATATCGGCCTGCTCCATCGCGGCACCGAGAAGCTGATCGAGTACAAGACCTACGCCCAGGCTTTGCCCTATTTCGACCGGCTCGATTATTGCTCGCCGCTGTGCATGGAGCATAGCTTCGTGCTTGCGGTGGAAAAGCTGCTCGACCTCGAAGTGCCGATCCGCGCCCAATATCTGCGCGTGTTCTTCGCCGAGTTGACGCGCATTTCCAACCACATGCTGAACCTCGGCTCGCATGTGATGGACGTCGGCGCGATGACGCCCAACCTGTGGCTGTTCGAAATCCGCGAGGATTGCCTCAATTTCTTCGAGCGCGCCTCGGGCGCGCGCATGCACTCGAACTATTTCAGGGTCGGCGGCGTCCATCAGGACGTGCCGCTCAAGCTGTTGACCGACATCGCCGACTGGCTCGACACGCGCCTGCCGCGCTTGTTCGAGGATGCCATCAGCCTGGTCGCCGACAACCGCATCTTCAAGCAGCGCAATGTCGATATCGCCGTGGTCAGCCGCGAGGACGCGGTGCGCTGGGGCTTCTCGGGCCCGATGATCCGCGGCTCGGGCATTCCCTGGGATCTGCGCAAGTCGCAGCCCTATGACGCTTATGCCAAGATGGACTTCGACGTCCCCGTCGGCACCCGCGGCGACTGCTACGACCGCTTCATGGTGCGCGTGGAGGAGGTCCGCCAATCGGCGCGGATCATGAAGCAGTGCCTCAACGAAATGCCGAACGGCCCGATTGCGAGTTCGGATCGCAAGGTGGTGCCGCCCAAGCGTGCCGAGATGAAGCAATCGATGGAAGCTTTGATCCATCACTTCAAGCTGTTCACGGAAGGCTTCCACGTTCCCGCCGGCGACGTCTATGTCGCGACCGAAAGCCCCAAGGGCGAGTTCGGCGTGTATCTGGTCGCCGACGGTTCGAACAAACCCTATCGCTGCAAAATCCGGCCGACCGCGTTCAGCCATCTCCAGGCGATGGATTTCATGTCGAAGGGCCACATGCTCGCGGACACCACCGCGATCCTGGGCGCTATCGACGTGGTGTTCGGGGAGTGCGACCGGTGAGTTCGCGCGCTTATCTGTATTGGCAGTTGTCCAGGGTGATTTCTATCGCCATTGCGATGTCGATCATCGTCGGAATCTGGCTTCACGCCGCCTGGGTCATGACGCCTTGGACCTTGCTCGCGTTTGTAATCGTGGGCGGTTGGGGCGCTTGGGCTAGCTTAGTTTTGAAGTTCAATCAGATCGACAAGCGCAAGGTGGCGCGTACTCATGGCTGAAGCACCCCAAATCCCAGATGAGGCAGAGACCCGCGCGCGCTGGGGCGATTTCACTTGGACGGCTGAAAACGCCGCCAAGGCGACGGAAATCATTGGCCGCTATCCGCCGGGCCGCGCGCAATCGGCGTCGCTGCCGCTGCTCGATCTTGCCCAGCGCCAAGTCGGTGCGGACACGCAGACCCAAGGCTGGCTGCCGGTGCCGGTGATCGAGTTCGTCGCCAAGCAGATCGGCGTGCCGTATATGCGCGTGTACGAGGTCGCGACTTTCTACACGATGTTCAACATGGCGCCGGTCGGTCGCTATCACGTCCAGGTCTGCGGCACGACGCCGTGCATGCTGGCGGGTTCTGACGAGGTGCTGCGCGCGTGCAAGTCGAAGGGCTTGTCCAAGGGCCACACCACCGCCGACGGCCTGTTCACCTTGACCGAAGTCGAATGCCTGGGCGTCTGCGCCAACGCGCCGATGGTTCAGGTCAACGACGACAATTACGAGGACTTGGATTACGATCGCACGATCGCGGTGCTCGAGGCTTTGGCCAAGGGCGAGCAGCCGCAGGTCGGGTCGCAGATCGGCCGCCGCGCCAGCTGCCCCGAAGGTGGCCCGACCACGCTCAAGGAAATGGTCGGCGAGAACCATGATTACCGGGGGAGCTGGTGATGCGCGGCAACGTCAATCCGATCATCGCCGTCTTCGCCATCATCGGCGCGCTGGTGATTCTGGGCCTGGTGCTGCGCGTGGCGTTCGCACTGATCGGGCTCGCGCTCGTTGTCGGCGCGGTGCTGGTGATCTTCTATTTCGTCCAGAATGCGATGGGGAAAAGGCCGTGACCCTAACCGTCATGCCAGCGAAAGCTGGCATCTCGTGCGGCATGCGTGTCGCTTCATTGCTTGAGACCCCAGCTTTCGCTGGGGTGACGGAGGTGCGCTTTGTTAGCTGACAAGGATCGCATCTTTACCAACGTCTACGGCTTCCAGCCCTGGGGGCTGAAGGCCGCGCAGGCGCGTGGCGATTGGGACAATACCAAGAAATTGCTCGAGATCGGCGCCGATACGATCATCGACCGGATCAAGGCGTCGGGTCTGCGCGGGCGCGGCGGGGCAGGGTTCCCAACCGGCACCAAATGGGGCTTCATGCCCAAGGAGCCGCGGCCCGACCGGCCCAATTTCCTGGTGATCAATGCCGACGAATCCGAGCCCGGGTCGTGCAAGGACCGCGAGATCATCCGTCACGATCCGCACAAGCTGATCGAGGGCGCGCTCGTCGCCGGTTTCGCGATGCGCGCGCGTGCCGCGTACATCTACATTCGCGGCGAATATATCCGCGAGGCGGAGACGCTCTTCGCCGCGGTCGCCGAGGCCTATGATGCCGGGCTGATCGGCAAGAATGCCTGCGGCTCGGGCTATGATTTCGACGTCTTCGTCCACCGCGGCGCGGGCGCGTACATCTGCGGCGAAGAGACCGCGATGCTCGAAAGCCTGGAAGGCAAGAAGGGCCAGCCGCGCCTGAAGCCACCGTTCCCGGCCGGCGCCGGCCTCTATGGCTGCCCGACCACGGTCAACAACGTCGAATCGATCGCCGTCGCGCCGACCATTCTGCGCCGCGGCCCCGAATGGTTCGCGAGCTTCGGCGCCGAGAATAATCGCGGCACCAAGCTGTTCCAGATCAGCGGCCATGTGAACAAGCCGTGCGTGGTCGAGGAAGCGATGTCGATCCCGTTCCGCCAGTTGATCGAGGAACATTGCGGCGGCATTCGCGGCGGCTGGGACAACCTCTTCGCGGTGATCCCCGGCGGGTCGTCGGTGCCGTTGGTCCCGGCGGCGCAGATCATGGACTGCCCGATGGATTTCGACGGGCTCAAGGCGCTCGGCTCGGGCCTCGGCACCGCCGCGGTCATCGTCATGGACAAGTCGACCGACATCGTCCGCGCGATCAGCCGGCTCAGCTATTTCTACAAGCATGAAAGCTGCGGCCAGTGCACGCCGTGCCGCGAAGGCACCGGCTGGATGTGGCGCGTGATGGAGCGGCTGCGCACCGGCGACGCCGACGTCAGCGAGATCGACACGCTCTACAACGTCACCAAGCAGGTCGAAGGCCACACGATCTGCGCTCTGGGCGATGCAGCGGCCTGGCCGATCCAGGGCCTGATCCGTCATTTCCGCCCCGAACTCGAACGCCGCATCGCCGAACGCCAGGGCGACGATTTCGCGCCGATGCAAGAGGCGGCGGAATGAAGCCGTCGGTCGCTATTCGAGCTGCAGCCGTGCTGGTGGCGCCTTTGGTGGCCGTCGCGTCACCGTGCGCCCGGGCGCAGCTCAAGCCGGAATTGCAGACCGGATCGATGATTCCGGTTCAGCCAAAGGCGGTCGATCCGCGGGAGGCTGGAATTATCCGAAAGCATTTCGCGCAATGTATTTATCATTCGTCTCGGTCGCGGGCCATCGCCCTGCTGAATAACAGCGACGCGGTCGCCGTCGACATGGCGGCGGCAAAGATCACGGATGTCACCAAGGATCTGGGCATGGAACGTTGCCTTGGCGACCAGGTGGGCTTCGACCAGAACGCCCTGGGGATGAAATTCTCGCCTGGCGTCTTGCGCGACCTGATGGCCGAAGAAGCCTATCTCGCGGCCAATCGGGCCGCGCCCCAGCTTGCTGCGGCGCCCGCGCCCCTGCAGGCGAATTTCGTGTCGACCGGAGATAGTCTGGCCGAAGCTCATGCGATGGTCAGTTTCACCGATTGCGCCATCCTAAAGGACATCGGGCACGCCGACGCGTTGTTGCGCACGATGCCTGGCAGCCCCGCCGAACGAGCGACGGCGGCGGCGCTCGCGCCTGCTCTGGGTGATTGTCTGGTGAAAGGCCAGCAGGTTACGCTGTCGCCTGCCGGCATTCGGGGATTCGTCGCCTACGCGATGTGGAACCGCTTTGGCCGGGGGGCCGCACAATGACCATGAAGGCGGCGAACAATTTCCTATCCGAGGCTGCGATCAACCGCGTTTTGGGGAGTCGCGTATCCTGCCGGACGGCGGGAAGGGCGCCAGCTCAAGCGGCGAGATCCGCGACCGGTGGTCGTCGAACCACTCTATCACATGCTGTCGAGGTAAACGGCGCTCATGCCTAAACTCAAAGTAGACGGGATCGAGGTCGAGGTCCCCGCTGGCGCCACGGTGCTCCAGGCGTGCGAGGCGGCCGGCAAGGAAATCCCGCGTTTCTGTTATCACGAGCGGCTGTCGATCGCCGGCAATTGCCGTATGTGCCTGGTCGAAGTGAAGCCGGGGCCGCCCAAGCCCCAGGCGTCGTGCGCGCTGCCCGCGGCGGACAATCAGGAGATTTTCACCAACACTCCGATGGTGAAGAACGCGCGCGAAGGCGTGATGGAATTCCTGCTGATCAACCATCCGCTCGATTGCCCGATCTGCGATCAGGGCGGCGAGTGCGACCTGCAGGATCAGTCGGTCGCCTATGGCCGCGGCGCGTCGCGCTATACCGAGAACAAGCGCGCGGTGACCGAGAAATATATGGGTCCGATCGTCAAGACGGTCATGACCCGCTGTATCCAATGCACGCGCTGCATCCGTTTTGCCGAGGAAGTCGCCGGCGTCGAGGAAATCGGCGCGATCTATCGCGGCGAGGACATGCAGATCACCTCGTACCTCGAACACGCGGTGACGAGCGAGCTGTCGGGCAATGTCGTCGACCTCTGCCCGGTCGGCGCGCTCACCTCGAAGCCCTATGCGTTTGAGGCGCGGCCCTGGGAGCTCAAGAAGACGCTGGCGATCGACGTGATGGACGCGGTCGGTACCAATATCCGGCTCGACAGCCGCGGTCGTCAGGTCCTGCGCGCGCTGCCGCGGGTCAATGACGACGTCAACGAGGAATGGGCGACCGACAAGACCCGTCACGCGGTCGATGGTCTGGTCCGCCGGCGCCTCGACAGGCCCTATGTCCGCAAGGACGGCAAGCTGGTCGCGGCGACCTGGGACGAAGCATTCGCGGCGATCGCGGCGGTGAAGGCAGGCAACAGCGTCGCGGCGATCGCCGGCGACCTGGTCGATTGCGAGACGATGTTCGCCGCCAAGGCGCTGGTCAAGGCGATGGGCGGCTCGCTGCTCGAAGGCCGCCAGACCGGCATGGATTACGACGTGTCGAGCCTGGCCGCGGTCAATTTCAACACGACGATTGCTGGTGCCGAGACGGCGGACGCGATCCTGCTGGTCGGCACCAACCTGCGCTGGGAAGCGCCGCTGGTGAACACCCGCATCCGCAAAGCGATCAAGAAGGGCGCCAAGGTCTTCGCGATCGGGCCCGAGACCGATCTGACCTACAATGTCGAGTGGCTCGGCAACGATCTGTCGCTGCTCGGCAAGCTGCCCAAGGCGGCGGCGGACGCCTTCAAGGACGCCCAGCGCCCGATGATCATCGTCGGCGGCGCGGCGCTCAAGGGCGGGCAGGGCGCCGCATTGGCACTCGCCAAGACGCTTGGCGTGGTGAAGGACTGCTGGAACGGCTTCAACGTCCTCCATTTCTCCGCGGCGCGGATGGGCGGGCTGATGCTCGGCTATGCGCAACAGGGCGGCATCGCGGACGTGGTCGCGGCGGATCCCAAATTGGTCTTCCTGCTCGGTGCCGACGAGGTCGATTTCTCGAAGCTTTCCAAGAGCTTCAAGGTCTATATCGGCCATCATGGCGACAAGGGCGCTGCGGCAGCCGATATCGTCCTGCCGGGTGCGAGCTATGCCGAAAAGGCCGGCACCTATGTTAATCTCGAGGGCCGGGTGCAGCGCGGCGAGCGCGCGGTATTCCCGCCGGGCGATGCGCGCGAGGATTGGACGATCCTGCGTGCACTGTCGGAGAAGCTCGGCCACACGCTGCCGTTCGACACTTTCGAGGAATTGCGCGCGCAAATGGCGCTCGACGTTCCCGCGCTCGGCCAGATCGGGCTGGTCAGCTTCGACTGGAACCCGCCGGCGCTGACGGCCAAGGGCGAGGGCGAAATCGCCTATCCGATCAAGGACTTCTACCTGACCAACGCCATCTGTCGCGCCAGCCCGACGATGCAGCAATGCTCGGCCGAACTGCTCCACGGCCAGGCCTTCGCGGAGGCCGCGGAATGACAATGCTGATGACAAATTCCTCCCCGGCACGGGGAGGGGGACCGCGCGGCGCTAGCCGCGGGGTGGAGGGGGCCTACGACGCTCGTGCCTTCTCGCCTGCCGCGCCTTGGTCGTGGGCCCCCTCCACCATGCTGCGCATGGTCCCCCTCCCC
>NZ_BCYZ01000036.1 GCF_001598455.1 Sphingomonas pruni NBRC 15498 | reverse complement strand
CGCTGCACCAAAATCCGCTCCGTCACGGTGGGTCAAACCCACGTTATCGCGCTCTAAATTGTCGCCAGGCCGGTCAGCTGCCGTCGATAGGTACCGGGCGAAACTCCATAGCGCGCGCGAAACACACGCGACAGGTGCGACGCGTCGCTGAACCCATAGCGGTCGGCCAGGTCCTGGATCGCGTCCTCGCCGTCCTGCCGGGTCAGCGCTTGATGCACCGCTTCCAACCGGCGGTTGCGGATATAGGCCTGAACCCCGCCTTCATCCTCGAACAGGCGATGCAGGCTGGTGCGCGACAGGTTGAGGTCGCGGCACAAATGCTTGATCGTCAAATTGGCCGATCCGAGATGCGCGTCGATCAGGGCGCGCGCGGCGTGGGACGCGGCGGCGCGCCGCACCGCCGGTGCGCTTTCGGGTTCCGCGGTGCGCACCGTCAGCACCAGCAGGTCGAGGATCGCGCGCGCGAGCAGCGGAATATCCTCCTCGCAATAAGCGTGCGCCGTGTCCAACAGCCGATCGAGATAGGCGATCAATGCCGCGCCGGCGGCGGACCGCACCACCACGCCGTGAAGCGCGGCCACGGTGATCCCGCACTCGGTCGCCGCCGCGCGCGTCACCGAAAGCAGGATGGTCCGGCTCGCGCTCGAATCGTGCTGAGACGGTTGCGACAGATCGACGAAGTGCACGCTGCCGGGACCGGTCCTGAACGGACGGTCGCCCATCACCCCGGCGGCGCTGCCGGCGAGCGTCATCGCCACCGTCATCCCGCCGGGATCGTTGGCCGCGATCAGGTCGGCATCGCGAACCCAGCGTTGCGCGGTGAAATCGGCGCGATGCACGATGAGCTCGCCGAGCAAGAGCGATACCGCGCTCGCCGCGAACGGCTCGTGCGGGGTGGTGCGGTAGAGCGTGCCGATGCTCGGCCACGGTCGTTCGACCCAGGCGCCGTGGCTGGTGGCGCCCGGATCCGCCGTGAAGTGCCGGAGCCTGAGACGCTGGCTCGATCGCATCACCCTGTCATATCAACAGTGTCGTGCGCCGGGTAGCGCCGATCGCGGCCGGCTGGCACGTCGGCGGCGATCGCGTCGGCGTCCTCGGATCGGGACCGTAGCGCGCTACCACACGTGGACGCGGTCCTCGGGCGCCAGGTACAATTTGTCGCCTGGCTTGACCCCGAATGCGGCGTACCAGGCGTCCATGTTCCGGACGATGCCGTTGACGCGATATTCCTCCGGGCTGTGCGGGTTGGACAGGAGCTGGGCACGCAGCGCGCCTTCGCGCGCCTTGCCTTGCCAGCTCTGCGCATAGGCGATGAAGAAGCGCTGGTCGCCGCTATAGCCGTCGATCACTGCCGGCTCGCCGTGGCGCGCGACATAGCGGCGATACGCGGCATAGGCGGCTTCGAGCCCGCCCAGGTCGCCGAGATTTTCGCCCAGCGTCAGCTCGCCCTTGATGTGCACGCCTGGGATCGGCTCGTATCCGTTGAATTGCGCGACCAGCTTCTGCGCGTGCGCGGTGTAGCGATCGGCCGATTCCTTGGTCCACCAGTCGCGCAATTTGCCCTGCGCGTCGAACTGGCGCCCCTCATCGTCGAAGCCATGGCCCATTTCGTGGCCGATCGTGGCACCCGTTTCGCCGTAATTGACCGCGGGGTCGGCGGCGGGATCGAAGAACGGCGGCTGCAGGATCGCCGCCGGGAACGTCACCTGGTTCATCAGCGGGTTGTAATAGGCATTCACTTCCTGGACGTTCATGTCCCACAGCCCGCGATCGACCGGCTTGCCCAGTCGCGACAGCTGCAGCTTCCACTGGAAATCGTCGGCGGCGATCGCATTGCCGAGCGGGTCGCTGCGCGACACCGTCATCGCCGAATAATCGATATATTTGGCCGGATGGCCGATCCGCGGATCGAACGAGGCGAGCTTGGCGAGCGCTTCCTTGCGCGTCGCCTCGTCCATCCACCCCGCGTTGTCGATCTTTTCCTTATAGGCCGCGCGCAGGTCGCCGATCAGCTCGGTCATCTGCCTGTCGGTGTCGGCGGTCCAGTGATGCTGGGCATAGAGCTCGCCGACCGCCTCGCCGAGATAATCGTTGAGCAGGCGCACGCCGCGCTTCCAGCGCTCGGGCTGGCTCTGCACGTCCTGCATCGTCCGGCCGTAAAAGCCGAACCGCGCATCGTCGAACGCCTTGGGCAGATATTGCGCATGGTCGCTGATGAAGCGGAAGGTCATCCAGTCCTTCCAGGTGGCGAGCGGTGTCGTCTCGATCGCCTTGCCCGCCGCGGTCACCGCGCTGGGTTCGGCGACGACCACGATCGGCATCTTGCCCAGCCCGATCTTGGCCAGCACCGGCGTCCAGTCGAATTGCGGCGCAAGCTTGTTCAGCGCCGCGCGGTCCATCGGGTTGTAGGTCTTGACCGGATCGCGCCGCGCCTCCGGCGTCCATTGGTCCTGCGCCAGCTTGGTTTCCAGCGCGATGATCGCATCGGCCTTGGCCGCGGCATCGGGGATGCCGGCGAGTTGCTGGATCTGGATGATATAGTCGCGATAGGCCTTGCGATAGGCGACGTACTTGGCGTCGGGCAGCAGATAGTAATCGCGCGTCGGCAGGCCGAGCCGCGCCTGGCCGGTATCGACCGTATAATGGGTCGGGTCCTTCGAATCCGGACTGACGCCGATATTGATCGGCGCGGCAAAACCCGGTTCGGCCATCAAGGCGACGAGCTGGTGGGTGGTCCCGACCGCGGCGATCCGCCCGAGCCAGGGCTTGAGCGGCGCGGTACCGCGCGCCTCGATTCCCGCCTGGTCCATCCACGCACCGTAGAAATCGGTGATGCGGCGCATCTTCGGATCGGCGGGCGCGGCGCCGGCATCCTCGACCAGCTTGCGGACTTCGGCCTCGCTTTCGTCGGGCATGTCGTAATTATAGCCGGCGCGCGCCTTGTCGGGCGCGATCGGCGCGGTTCGCAACCAGGTGCCTTCGGCATAGCGGAAGAAATCGTCGCCGGGCTTCACGCCCTTGTCCATAGAGGCGTAATCGACGCCCCACGGCCCGTATTTGGGTTTGGGCGCGGACGTCTGCGCCAGGGCCAGCCCCGACATGCCCAACAGCAACAGCCCAGCAACCCGCTTGATCGCCATGACGAAACTCCCCGCTCGATGATCGTTCGCGCGGTGTGTTGTCAGACTATGGCGGCGGGTAAAAGCGGAATCTTGGTGCCCGGTTTCAGGCGGCTTCCGCGACGATCTGGCGCAGCGCGCGTTCGAACGCCTCGGGCGGCTGGCCCCCCGAGATCAGGTAGCGGTCGTCGATGACGATCGCCGGCACCGAATTGATGCCGCGCGACTGCCACAAGCGCTCGGCGTCACGGACCTCCTGCGCATAGCGGCCCGAGGACAGGATTTCGCGCGCAGCCGTGCCTTCGAGCCCGACTTGCTCGGCGATCGACGCCAGGATGGCGTGGTCGGACACATCCAGCCCCTGGGTGAAGTTGGCCGCGAGCAGGGCATGTTTCAGGTCGAGCTGGCGCCCCTCCAGCTCCGCCCAATGGAGCAGGCGGTGCGCGTCGAACGTATTGTGCAGCCGCCGCTCGCCCAGCATCGCCATGTCGAACCCGACCGTGGCGGCGCGCTCGCGGATCGCCTCGCGATTGGCGGCGGCCTGCTCGGCGCTGATGCCGTATTTGCGCTTGATATGCTCGACCGCATCCTCGCCTTCGGGCGGCATGTCGGGGTTGAGCTCGAACGGCTGGAACGTGATATGCGCATCGATCAGGTCGCCGGTGCGGGTCAGCGCCTCCTCCAGGCCATTCAGCCCAACGGCGCACCATGGGCAGGCAATGTCGGAAACGAAATCGATCTTGATCGGCCGAGGCATCCCCTGTCCCTTTCGGTCGCGGCAGCGGTAGCGCGCGAGACGGCGAGCGGCGTTCGCCGGCGCCGAATATGGCTCGGCTTGTACCGACCTCCCGCTCAGGCCGCTAGCCGCAAACGGCCACCGGGAGGCCCGGTTGTCGCAGGCTGGCGCGTGACGATCTCCCGGGCCACCTGAACGTCGCCCAACGACCGGGCCACGGAACATTCAGCGGCGCTCATGCATACCCCTGTTGTCGCCGCATCCTGGCGTCGCAACTACAGGAGTCCCATATGAAAATCGCAACCGCCCTCGTGGCGGCCGCGACGATGGTCGCTTTCCTCCCCACGACCGCTGGCGCGCAAGGCTGGCAATCGATGAACCAGCGCAAGGCGAATATCGAACGCCGCATCGACATGGGCGTCCGCAACGGATCGCTGACGCGTCGAGAGGCGTCCAACCTGCGCACCCGTTTCGCCAATCTTCAGCGGCTCGAATGGCGCTACAGCCGTAATGGGCTCAACTGGACCGAACGCCGCGATCTCGACCGCCGCTACAACGCGCTGAGCAACTCGGTCCGCGTCCAGCGCCACGACCGCCAGGACCGCCGCTGGCGATAACGGCACCGACCGACGACGCGGGAGACCGGCTCCCGCGTCGGGTTCGGCGGATCGGCTGCGCCGCCGCGGCGCGACCTACCCTGCGATCAGCGGAACCGTTCGCGCCGGAAGGCGTCGATCTTCTGGTCGGTCTTGTACTGGCTGAGCGAATAGACGGCCCAGATCGCGGCCGGCAGCCAGCCGACGATCGTGATCTGCAGCGCGAGACAGATGATCCCGGCGATCGGCCGCCCGATCGTGAAGAACAGCAACCACGGAAACACTAATGCAATGATCAGGCGCAAGCGATGTCTCCCCTTTGGACGCCCGACATCACGATCGCTGCCGGCAGGTCACGGTAATCCTTAGCCGATTCCGGCGCGACGCGAAGGGGGTATCGGCGCGCATGGCGCAGCAGAGCACTTGGCCGGGCTTAAGGCGCGACCAGGAGAGAATCGGCCGGATGGCCGCCAAGGGGTCATCAGCCTCCTGCCGCGGCGAGCCGCGATAATCGGCCAGTGCCGCGTCGTCGGTGAACGGCCGCATCGCCGCGAGCCGCCGGCCCACGTGCCGCGCTTCGGGGAGCGACAGCTAGCCGCTCCCTACCTCGCGGGCCGCGCTTTCAGGGGCTGACCGGATGCGGGTGATGGTGCTTCCACCAGCCCCAGCCATGGCCGTTCGGGTCGTGGTCGCCGTCATTGCCCTTGCCGTTGCCGTTATTGCCTTTCCCGTTGCCGGTGTCCTTGTCGCCATCCCAGCCATGCGAGAAATCGGGGCCGCGCAGCCCGGCAAGGCCCGGCACATGGTCGAGCACGCGCGGGGATCTGTCCGGCGTATCTCTACCCGGTGATGCGGCCGCCGGTGACGCGGCCGCGATGGCGATCGCGCTGGCGAACAAGGCCAGTCCTGTGGTCGGTTTCATGGTTACACCTCATGGTCAGGGGGCCGCCGCAGGGCCGCACGCACCGGCCTGCGACGGCGCATCAACAACGCGAGCCGACAGGTTAGGGGCCGAGGCGCGACGGGCGTTGATCGTCGCGAAGGGGCGGGCGATGGGCGACGCGGTGTTGCAACGCGGCAAGCCGTTTGGCGGCGCGCGACGGTTCGGCTGGGGAGCGCGAAGCGGGAGGAGCGTCGGCTGGTGCGGCGGCCCGGCATCGCGGCCAGAGGAGTCGAGGAGTTCAAGCGAGGGGTGTTGCACGCCTCCCTGTAGCTGCGTTGCGGAGTCCGCTCCCGCTGATAGACTGTCGCCCTCGCTCGCGCGCCAGCCAGCGGAGCGCCGCGGCCCAAACGAGGGATGTCAGACGACGCAGGAGACCGGAACGATGGCGAAGAAATACACCGCGCAATGCGCGTGCGGCAGCGTCAAGTTCGAGTTCGACGCCGATCCCGACTTCGTCGCGGTCTGCCATTGCCTCGATTGCAAGAAGGCGTCGGGCGGAGAGGCGGCAACCTTTTTCGGCGTGCCGGAGGACGATTTCACGCTGACTAGCGGATCGCCCGTGCCGTTCCGCTATATCGCCGAATCCGGCAAGCGCCTCGACCGCAACTTCTGCCCCGAGTGCGGCGCGCGCGTATTTACGAGCAATCTGGAAAGCTTCCCCGGCGCGGTCTTCGCGACGCTGGGGAGCCTGGACGATCCGCGCGAGATCGCGCCGAAGCTGGAGATGTTCGTCAAGCGGCGGCTGGAGTGGGTGGCGCCGCTGGATTTGCCGCAGTTTGAGGGGATGCCGAGTTGACGCTTGCTTGGGGCGGACCGAGATTGGCTGCTAGGGTAATGCACGTGGCACGTTAATCCAGGGAGATAATATCAGTTCACGGAAGTCTCTTGAAACTTAGGGGGCAGCCCTCGTTCGCCTCCAAGCATTATTGCAAACTGAGAAAGCCGCTTGCCGTAATTCAACCCAGTCTCATATGACACCGGATAGGTGAGGGCGAAGGCAACGTCGCCATTTTTTTCCGGGTAGTCCAGGACATCCAATTCGCCGGGCAACGTGGCGAATAGTTTCTTTGCCGTCGGTCCCGATTTAGCGGGGACCGTTAAGTAAGTGGTTTGGCGGGGCTCTAGCGGCAGGTAGGACATGCCGGGGGCTGGGCGCGATGCTTCTAGTACCGCGGTTTCAACCGCTTCGTCCTCGGGTGTGACAACTTCAGCTAGTTTTTTCAGAGCAACCGTAAGCTTGGGAGTAAGTTCAATTTTCCGAGTTGGTTTCACGCGAGCTTCGAACTCGGCTTTGAGCCAATCATTTAGAATGGAACCTTCACCTTGCGGTAATCCGTAATCACTGTCGCGTGACACGATGAGGACGTTTGCATTCTCGCTTGCTTGTGTACACTTGATTAGCCACTCCCAATTGAGAGCGTCTCCGAAAGATGTATCCTTGGCCTTCCTTGGGGGGTAGCCAAGCTTAAAGCGCTTTTCTGCCATTTCGCGAACTTGAAAGCGTTCCTCGTTGGGCCGCTTCAGGTTCAGCGGCCCCGGATGGGAAAAAATGCGGCTCAGGCCTTGGTAGACAGGGTCGTATCGGCTCGGTTCGGCCAATATTAGTTCGGCCCGCTTCTTTGCCTCTTTATGACGCTTTACCGCGTCGTTCATCGCTTTGGTCAACGCCTTTCCGGAGCGCGAACCAGATAGAATCATGGGCAATGGCGCAGTTCTAGGCGCGGCCATCTGCTCCAACATTTCGGAAATGGCTTTCTGCCGATTGTTCAGAAATTCCATCTTCACTTGCTCAGTGACAATGATGGAATTGAGGTGTTTCCTCAGGCTCGCAATCTGCCGCCCGGCGTTTTCGCCTGGCTTTCGATAGAAATCGAGCATGATGTTCGTATCGACAAAAATCAGCCAGTTCTCTGCCACAGGCGTGCTTTCTAAATACGCGGTCGGTAGGGAGTTGAATAGCTGGGCCTGACACCAAGCGCGAATCTCGCAATAGAGGGACCAGAATACACTAGGGATGTCCCCAGCATTCCGCTGCGAGATGGACTTACGGTACCACGCGCAACAACCCTAAATCCATCGCTCTCTCGCGTGACGAACGGGGAGTCGAACGCTTGCGGGGATGTCGGTGCCGTTCACGCCGCCTAGGTGGGGGCGAGTTTGTTGCATTTCGCAAACTAGCACCGTGGATCAGAGTTTTGTTGATTACCCCTTAGCCTCCCTCGCTGATACTATGACGTATCTCTTTGGCCTGCCATCCATCGCAAGTATTCTCGTAAATCTTATACGCACCTTTAATCCGGTGTGATTTAAGTACTGATGCAATCCCCAAGAAAAGAATGTTCCATACTGCCTAAGAATATCGCGTGGCATCGATATGGGAACATTTCGACCAAGATTAAAGTCAAATACACTCTCATGCCCGGAGTTTCCGTAAAATCCACTAACACTAACGTCTCTCTCAATGATCTCGAGATCGGGAATGCTCGCTTTTATGTAAGCTTTAGTGTCTTGGTTCAGGCTGGCCATAGCACTATGGCCACCAATCCATTCGATCTCATTGGCGCCATTGCCGATAACATCATGCGCCTGTCGCACCGAAGGCTCTGAGATAGCGACTAAGGCCTCTATGTCCCCGTCCTTGCTCTGCAGAAGCGCAGCGGTGTCTGCATTCAACGGATCTCGAGAAATTCCTAAATTTCGAGTCAGAACACGATTAACTACGCCGTAAAGGAGTGCGCTTGCTCCGCCGCCAAGCGCGCTAAGGCCGAATACGGCAGCGGGTTGGCTATGAAGAATGACGGCAAAATCTGCCACGACGCTACCACGCGCCAAAGGCATTGCCCGTACCGAGCGTCGGCCGGGAAAATTGCCGCGGTGTCTAATTCCACCGGTTTCGACATAATTTGTGGCTAGCGATAACGTCCATGCGGCACCAGCAAGGGCCATGTACCCGTCATAACCTTCGAACTCGTGGTGGTCAGCCAAATCGCCTGTTAGTCGCAATTGAAAGGATGCAACCTCCATTAAGCATATCCCCACCCACCCGAGTTTACACTAGGTCAAGAAAATCCTGCGTCCGCAAGAGGGAAAGCCACCATGATCCCCGACATTGCAATCGGAGCAATCGGTGCCGCAATTATCGGGGCGCTTATTTCTTTGGTGGGGCTGATTGTTAGCAAAGAGTCAAAGGTATCCGAATTTAGGCAGGCATGGATTGACGCGCTTCGATCAGAACTGTCATCTTACCTATCGAACGTGAGCGCGGTTGTTGATGCACGGACCGTGACGTTCAAGGACGCGCAGGAACGCTTCGAAAAGCTGCAGCCTTACTATAGCAAGCTCAACGAGGCATATTACCTGATCGCTTTCCGCTTGAACCCATCGGAGCAGGGCTCAAAAAAAATCAAATCATGTATGGTTGCCATATCGAAATTGATCGCCGGCGGGGATGACATCGACGCCGCAGAAATGGAGCGTTTGAAGGTAGAATTCATCGGCTGTTCGAACACGCTGCTCAAAGATGAGTGGAAAACTGTCAAGAAAGGCGAGCCCGTCTTCAACGCCACAAAGTGGGCGTTGACGATCGTAGCTTCTATCTTGGTTGTGGTGATCTTAGTGCTTTTGGTGAGAGACGCGCGCTCCGTTGAGCGCGCGAAGGCACAGGGTTCAGCAGTGATTTCAAGAAGTGTGGAAGACAAATCGAATGCTGTCCAACCAACACGATTGCTCCCTGTCCCTATGAAGGACGGGCGCGGCTTAACACCGACACATCTTCCCCAAGCCGTCGCTTCTCCGCATCTGGATCGCAGATAAATCGGAGTTACCGTGTCGAGTTACGGTGCCACGTGCAATAACCCCCTCTAACGCTCAGGATCGCCCGTCGCGCTCTGCTTGCCACACCAACCACAATGCTCCCTTGCGCAGGAGAGGGTAGGTGGACGTCAAGGAAAGGTATCGCCGGGTGGAGCGACGCGCCTCGCGACTCTCATGCACGGTGGGCGACGGCGCTGAGGCCGCGGCGCGCTGAGGTCCCCAGCGATCGCACCAGGGCGTCGCGCGCAAAGGTGGCACCTTTTGCGCACCACGAAACGCTGCCAAACAAAGATTATAACACTGAAAAGTCAGTGCTTTTCGCGCAAATAGATCGCCTTGATGGGTTTCGCGCAAAACGAGCGGATACCGCCTTTCGACAGAAAAACCGCTACGAATATCAGCCGCTTACATCGGCGCGAGAATGGAAACCACCCCCCGCATAGCAAACCCATCACGCACGCCCATGCCCATGCGGGTCGGCAATCAGGTATTCGACGGAAATGCATCAGCCCCGCTGACCCGCGCGAGCGGCCGGAGCGGGGCTTACTCCGCCGCCACGGCCTCCCGCTTCCCGGCAACCTTCCCGTCCCGCCCCCGCAGCAACGGCGCAAGGTACTTGCCGGTAAAGCTCCGCTCGACCTTCGCGACATCTTCCGGCGTGCCCTCGGCGACGATCTCCCCGCCCTTCACGCCGCCTTCGGGTCCCAGGTCGATGATCCAGTCCGCGGTCTTGATGACGTCGAGATTGTGCTCGATCACCACCACCGTATTGCCCTGCTCGACCAGGGCATGCAGCACCTCGAGCAGCTTGCGCACGTCCTCGAAATGCAGGCCGGTGGTCGGCTCATCCAGGATGTAGAGCGTGTTGCCGGTCGCGCGGCGGGACAGTTCCTTCGACAGCTTCACGCGCTGCGCCTCGCCGCCCGACAGGGTCGTCGCCTGCTGCCCGACCTTGATATAACCGAGCCCGACCTCGACCAGCATTTCCATCTTGTCGCGGATCGGCGGCACCGCCTTGAAGAACTCGGCCGCATCCTCGACCGTCATGTCGAGCACGTCGGCGATCGAGAGCCCCTTGAACTTCACTTCGAGCGTCTCGCGATTGTAGCGCGCGCCGTGGCACACGTCGCACGTCACATAGACGTCGGGCAGGAAGTGCATCTCGATCTTGAGCACGCCGTCGCCCTGGCACGCCTCGCACCGGCCGCCCTTGACGTTGAAGCTGAACCGCCCGGGCTTGTAGCCGCGCGCCTGGCTCTCGGGCAGGCCGGCGAACCAGTCGCGGATCTGGGTGAAGGCGCCGGTATAGGTCGCCGGGTTCGATCGCGGCGTGCGGCCGATCGGCGACTGGTCGATGTCGATGACCTTGTCGAGATATTGCAGCCCGGTGATCTTGTCGTGCTTGCCCGACAGGATGCGCGCGCCGTTGAGCTGACGCGCGGCGGCGGCATAGAGCGTGTCGATCGTGAAGCTCGACTTGCCCGATCCCGACACGCCGGTGATGCAGGTGAAAGTGCCGATCGGGATCGACGCGGTCACCCCGCGCAGATTGTTGGCGGTGGCGTTGTGCACGGTCAGCTGCTTGCCGGTGCCCGAGCGGCGGATCAGCGGCACCGGCACTTCGCGCGTGCCGTTGAGATAATCGGCGGTGATCGAATCCTTGTGCGCGAGGACTTCGGGAAGCGTGCCCTTGGCGACGATCTCGCCGCCATGCATGCCCGCGCCCGGCCCCATGTCGACGATATAATCGGCCGATCGGATCGCATCCTCGTCATGCTCGACCACCAGCACCGTGTTGCCGAGGTCGCGCAGGCGCCGAAGCGTCGCGAGCAGCATGTCGTTGTCGCGCTGGTGCAGCCCGATCGACGGCTCGTCGAGCACGTAGAGCACGCCCGACAGCCCGCTGCCGATCTGGCTGGCGAGGCGGATGCGCTGGCTCTCGCCGCCCGACAGGGTGCCGCTGGTGCGGTCGAGGTTGAGGTAATCGAGCCCGACATTGTTGAGGAAGCCGAGCCGCTCGACGATTTCCTTCAGGATGCGCTCGGCGATTTCCTTCTGCTGCCCGTTGAGATGGTTGGGCAGGTCCTGGAACCAGGCGAGCGCGTCGACCACCGACAGATGCGTCGCATGGCTGATGTCCTGCATCGCGATCTTGACCGCCAGCGCCTCGGGCTTGAGCCGTGCGCCGTGGCACGTCTCGCACGGCTGCGACGACTGATATTTGCTCAGCTCCTCGCGCATCCACGCGCTCTCGGTCTGGAGCATGCGGCGGTTGAGGTTGCCGATCACGCCCTCGAACGGCTTCCTCACGTCGTACGATTTCTTGCCGTCGACGAAGGTCAGCGTCACCGGCTTGCCGCCGGTGCCGTGGAGGATGATCAGCCGGACCTCGCCGGGCAGGTCCTTCCACGGCGTCTCCAGGCTGAACCCGAATTCGCGCGCCAGGCTGCCCAGCACCTGCATGTAATAGGGGCTGGGCGGATTGGACTTGGCCCAGGGCACGACCGCGCCCTTTTTCAGGCTGAGGTCGTGATTGGGGACGACGAGGTCCTCGTCGAAGATCAATTTCTCGCCAAGTCCGTCGCACGCCGGGCACGCGCCCTGCGGGGCGTTGAACGAGAACAGCCGCGGTTCGATCTCGGCGATGGTGAAGCCGGAGACCGGGCAGGCGAACTTCTCGCTGAACACGATGCGGTTGTCGGGAACGCCGGCGCCCTTCATATTCCCCTCCCGCTCGCGGGAGGGGTTAGGGGAGGGCATGTCGCCTTCCACCGAAAACTCCTGACGCACTTCCTGGACACGCCCTCCCCCGACCCCTCCCGCAGGCGGGAGGGGAGAAAGGGGCGGCACCACGCCATCCACCAGATCCACATACGCCAGCCCCTCGGCCAGCTTGAGCGCGGTCTCGAAACTATCGGCCAGCCGCGTCGCCATGTCGGGCCCGACCACCATACGGTCGACCACCACTTCGATGTCGTGCTTGTATTTCTTGTCGAGCGCCGGCGCCTCGTCGATCTCGTACAGCTCGCCGTCGATCCGCACGCGGGTGAAGCCGGCCTTCTGCCACTCGGCGAGTTCCTTGCGATACTCGCCCTTGCGCCCGCGCACGACCGGCGCGAGCAAATACAGCCGCGTGCCTTCGGGCAGCGCCATCACGCGGTCGACCATCTGGCTGACCGTCTGCGCCGCGATCGGCAGGCCGGTGGCAGGCGAATAGGGCACGCCGACGCGCGCCCAGAGCAGGCGCATGTAATCGTAGATCTCGGTGACGGTCGCGACGGTCGAGCGCGGATTGCGGCTGGTCGTCTTCTGCTCGATCGAGATCGCCGGGGACAGGCCCTCGATATGATCGACATCGGGCTTCTGCATCAGCTCGAGGAACTGGCGCGCATAGGCCGAGAGGGACTCGACATAGCGCCGCTGCCCCTCGGCATAGATGGTGTCGAAGGCGAGGCTCGACTTGCCCGATCCCGACAGCCCGGTGATCACCGTCAGCGTGTCGCGCGGGATGTCGATATCGACGCCCTTGAGATTGTGCTCGCGCGCGCCGCGCACCTGAATGTGAGTCAGCATGTAGGCATTTGTTCCAGATTTGTTCGTGTCGGGCAAGCGCCTCGCGACGGGGGAGAGATGGGAAGTGCGGCGCGCGGGGGCAAGTTGCGATCGGATTGATGCAGATTGGTTGGCGGGTCTGAATTCCTTCTCCTCTCGTGGGAGAAGGAGGGAGCGCCGAAGGCGCGGAAGGATGAGGGGGAGTCTGCGAGTTCAAAGAGTCGCCCTCACCCTTCCCACTCGGCTACGCCGAGCGGGCCACTTCCCCGCCCACGAGGGGGGGAGGGCGTTTCCCAAAAAAACCCGGATCGCACGCGGTACGATCGCATTGGATTCGTTCACTTCTGCGTCTATTGCGTCGGGGCAGATAGTAGAAAGCGTGCGATGTTGCGGCCGGGGGGCAGTAGGGAATCCGAAATTCGCGCCGCGCTGGCCAAGCTGCGCGGTGGCTTTGGTGCGATCGTCGCGCTCAGCGCGTTCATCAACCTGCTGACGATTACCGGCTCGCTCTATCTGATGCTGGTCTATGACCGCGTGTTGCCGGCGCAGAGCCTGCCGACCTTGTTCAGCATCTTCGCGATGATCCTGATCGCTTATGCCTTTTACGGCGTGTTCGACGTGATGCGCTCGAAGATGCTGGCCGACGTCGCAACATCGCTCGACCGCTCGCTGTCGGGGCGCGTCCAGGCGATCGAGGCACGCATCGCGCTCGAACGGCCAGAGGCCAAGGAACAGGTCAGCCCGGTGCGCGACCTCGACCAATTGCGCGCGTTCATCGCCAGCGCGGGGCCGCCGGCACTGATCGACCTGCCCTGGATCCTGCTGTTCCTGATCATCCTGACCGCGGTCCATTACTGGCTCGGTGTCGTGACCCTGGTCGGCATGCTGGGCCTGGCCGCGCTGACTCTGGTAGCCGAACGCGTCAGCGGCCGCCACGTCGCGAATGTTGCACGCGCGGCGGCAAAGCGGCGCCTGCTCGCCGATCGCCAGTGGCGCCATGCCGAGATCATCACCGCGCTCGGCATGCGCGACCGGCTGATGTTGCAATGGCGGCGGATCCACCATGATTATCTCAATCAGCAGGCGACGCTGACCGATGCCACCGCAACACTGTCAGGGATCAGCAAAGTCGCGCGGATGGTGCTGCAGTCGGTCGTGCTGACGGTCGGCGCGATGCTGGTGATCGACGGCAAGGCGACCGCGGGAATCATCTTCGCCAGCTCGATCCTGTCGGGCCGCGCGCTGGCGCCGGTCGACGCGGCGATCGCCAATTGGAAGCATTTCGTCGGCGCGCGTCAGGCCTGGGCGCGGCTCGACACCTTGTTCGGGCAAGTCCCGCCGCCGGTCGGCGAGCGTACCGAATTGCCGCCGCCCACCAAGTCGCTGACGGTCGACAATCTGTCGCTGACCCCGCCCGGCAGCCAGGTCACCAATGTCGCCGCGGTCAGTTTCCAGGCGCAAGCGGGGCAGGTCGTCGGGATCATCGGGCCGAGCGCATCGGGCAAGTCGTCGCTGGTGCGCGGCGTGCTCGGCGTGTGGAAAGCGGCCAAGGGTTCGGTCCGGCTCGACGCCGCGGCGATCCAGCAATGGGATAGCGAGACGTTGGGCCGCTCGATCGGCTATGTCCCGCAATCGGTCGAATTGTTCGCCGGAACGATCGCCGAGAATATCGCAAGGTTCGAGGTCGGGGCGCCGTCCGACGCGGTGATCGCCGCGGCCAAGGCGGCGGGCGTGCACGAGTTGATCGTGCAATTGCCGGGCGGATACGACCTTCAGGTCGGCGAGGACGGCCTGCAATTGTCGGCCGGCCAGCGCCAGCGCATCGCGCTCGCCAGGGCGCTCTATCGCGACCCGTTCCTGGTCGTGCTCGACGAGCCCAATTCGAACCTCGACCCGGACGGGGAGGTCGCGTTGGCGCGTGCGGTCGCGGGCGTTAAGGCGCGCGGCGGCATCGTCCTGCTGGTCGCCCATCGCCGGGAGATATTGAGCGTGGTCGACCTGTTGCTGGTGATGCGCGGCGGCACCGCGCAGGCGTTCGGGCCGCGCGATGAAATACTGGCCAAGCTCGCGACGCCGCCGCAGCAACCGCCACGGTCCGATCCGGTCACGCGCGGCGGCAATAGCGGCAAGGGACCCGGCGGATTGGTCGTCAGCAAGAAGGCGGGGCAATGACCGCGCAGGTGCCGCTCCACGCTTTCTGGCCCGATGCCGAGCCCGATCCCGGCGCCGAACGGCTGCGTGTTCGGACGCGGCGCGCCTATCTGCTGATCGCTGGCCTGGTACTCGGCTTTTTCGGCCTGTCGGCGATCCTCCAGGTCGGCGGAGCGGTGGTCGGATCGGGCGAGGTAGCGGTCGAATCGAACGTGAAGATCTTGATCCATCCGACCGGCGGTATCCTCAAGGCATTGATGGTTCGCGATGGCGATCATGTCACCAAGGGGCAGTTGCTGATGCGGCTCGACCAAGGCGTGTCGTCGGTCGGCGCCGAGTCCGCGGCGCTCGGCCTCGAGCAATTGCTGGCGCGGCGCGCGCGGCTGGAAGCGGAACGCGACGGCGCCTCGTCGATCCTGTTCCCGCCCGAGCTCACCACCAAGACCGACGCGCGCGCCAGGGAAGCGATGGCGCGCGAGCGGCAATTGTTCGCGCTCCGCCGGCGCGAGCGCGACGGATCGATCGCGCTGCTCAATCAACGCGTGCGCCAATATGACGAACAGATCGCCAGCTATCAGGCGCAGATCGCCGCGATCGAAAGCCAGATGACGCTGATCGAGCCCGAACTGGCGGGGCTGCGCAAGCTCCACGACCGCCAGCTGGTGACGATCAACCGCCTCAACGAGATGGAACGCACCGCGGTCCAGATGAAGGGCAGCAAGGCCGCGCTCGAATCGAACATCGCCGAGGCGCGCGCGCATATTTCCGAGGCGAACGAACAGATCCTCAACGTCGACAAGCAGATCCGCAGCGATGCCGGCACCCAGCTTGCCGAGGTGGTCGGTCAGCTCAACGACCAGCAGGTCCGCGTCGCCACCACCAGCGACACGGTCGACCGCAGCGAGATCCGCGCGCCGCAATCGGGCGTGGTCGACAAGATCGCTTTCACCACGATCGGCAGCGCGGTGCCCGCCACCCAGCCTTTGCTCCAGATCGTGCCCGACCGCGACAACATGATCGTCGAGGCGCGGATCCGCCCACAGGATGTCGACCAGGTCCGCGTCGGCCAGGCGGCGCGGATCACCTTTTCGGGCTTCAACCGCCAGACCACGCCCGACATCCCCGGCAAGCTGATCTTCGTCTCGCCCGATCTGACCGCCGACCAGCGCACCGGACAGAGCTATTACCGGATCAAGGTGCGGCTCGATGCCGACGCGCTGGCCCGCGCGCCGCAGATCGCGCTCAAGGCGGGGATGCCGGCGGAAACGTTCGTCGAGACGGGGAACCGATCGATCCTGTCGTTCCTGATCAAGCCGCTGCTCGACCAATTGCGCTATTCGATGCGCAGCGAAGGCTAGGGAGCAGGTCGGCCGCTGATGTAACCGTTTACCGGGGCGGGGCGGCTGGGCTAAGGCTGGCGCCAAGGTGCCGTTACCGAGCGCCGCCCGGAGGATCACCGCAATGACCGCGCCCAACGCGCCGCTCAAGACCATCACCATCGTCGGCGGCGGCACCGCCGGGTGGATGACCGCCGGGCTGCTCTCGCACCTTTTCAAGAGCTACGAGATCCGGCTGATCGAGTCCGAGGAGATCGGCACGATCGGCGTGGGCGAGGCGACGATCCCGGCGATCCGTGATTATATGACCATCGCCGAGATCGATCAGGTCGAGATGATCCGCGCAACCCAGGCGACATTCAAGCTGGGGATCGATTTCGTTGGCTGGCGCAACGGCGACGACCGTTATTTCCACGGCTTCGGGCGGATCGGCCAGGACTTCATGTGGCTGCACACCCATCAATTGTGGCTGGGCGAGCGCGCCGCGGGTCGGGCCCGGCATTTCGACGATTATGCGCTCAATTGCGCCGCCGGGATGGCCAACAAGTTCGCCTTTCCGGACCAGCGCAATCCCGCCTCGCCGATGGCCGGGCTCGACTTCGCCTATCAGTTCGATGCGTCGTTGCTGGCGCGTTTCCTGCGCGCGCGGTCGGAAGCGGCGGGGGTCGAGCGGATCGAGGGCAAGATCGTCGACGTCAAACTCGACGGCGAGACTGGCCATGTCGATCACTTAGTGATGGAGGATGGGCGGACGGTCGGCGGCGACCTGTTCGTCGATTGCTCCGGCATGCGCGGCCTGCTGATCGGCCAGGCGCTGGGAATCGGGTATGAGGACTGGAACCACTGGCTGCTCAACGACCGCGCGCTGGCGGTGCCGTGCGAGCGGGTCGAACCGCTCACGCCATATACCCGCGTCACCGCGCGCCGGCACGGCTGGCAATGGCGCATTCCGCTCCAGCACCGCACCGGCAACGGCCATGTCTATTCGAGCGATCACATTTCCGATGACGAGGCGGCGTCGGTGCTGCTCGCCAATCTCGACGGCAAAGTGCTGGCCGATCCGCGGCCGGTCCGGTTTCGTCCGGGCAAAAGGCACAAAGCTTGGGACAAGAATGTCGTCGCGATCGGCCTGTCGGCCGGCTTCCTCGAGCCGCTGGAATCGACCAGCATCCACCTTATTCAGACCGGGATCATCAAGCTGCTGGGGCTGTTCCCGCATCAGGGGTTCGCTGCCGCCGATATCGCCGAATATAACCGCCAGCACGATTTCGAATTCACCGATGTGCGCGACTTCATCGTCGCGCACTACAAGGTCACCGACCGCGAGGACACGCCCTATTGGGCGTATCTGAAGAACATGGCGGTACCCGACAGCCTGACCGAGCGGCTCGACCTGTTCGCCTCGTCAGGCCGCTTTTACAAGCGAGCGGCGGCGGAGCTATTCCGCGTCGAAAGCTGGGTCCAGGTGCTGCTGGGCCAGGGGTTTGCGATGGGACAGGACCCCAATGCGGCGATCTTGCCGGCCGAAATGCGGGCATCGTTCCTGGCCGATATCGAGGAAGTGATCGCCGACGCCGCGGGACGGATGCCCGACCACGCCGCGTTCATCGATCGCTATTGCAAGGCGCCGCCGCTCGCCGCTTGAACGAAAAAAAGGGCGGGTCGATCGATCGGCCCGCCCCTTCACTTTCCGACTCGGCGGTTTTTCAGAACTTGAACCGTGCACCGACCTTGAAGTTGCGTCCTTGGCTTGCGACCGAGCCCGCATCAGGTTGCAACGTCGGGCCGGGGCCACCGATACTCTGGAAACCGCCGCTCCATTGCGAATAGTTGCGGTTGACGAAATCAAATGCGTTGAGCGCCTGCATATATACTGTCAGCTCGGTATGTCCGGGCAGCTTGATCGTCTTGGTGATGTTGAAGTCGACGTTCTTATAGCCAATCCCCTTGGGCCGATAGATGCCGAAGTTGGTCAGGTAGCATCCGCCGCCGCCCGGCGCAGTGGCTGGGACGTTGCAAATCACGCCGCCATAGGAGGGCCCCGACGACAGCGTGACGAGCGTGGTTGCGCGGATGCCGAATGGTAGCCCGATCGTACCCGAACCGACGAACCGCCACCGCTCGAGGCTGCTGGAATTGCCCCAGCCCTGTGCGCCGATAGTCGGGGCGTCGAAATTGAACGGGTCGCCGATCGACGCGCCGTTCCGCGAGTCGTTGGACCGCGCGCTTGAGATGGTCAGCGTCGTGCTGAAGCCCCAACGCGACGCTTCGGTATAAGGCTTGTCGGCCTGTAGGTACAACGCGGCGTAACTCGCCTTGCCGTCGCTGTTGCCGATGAAGATGCTTCCGTATCCGGGCAAGGGCGCATTGAATATAGCCGATCCACCATAGAAGATCCCGGCCGAGTACACGTTTCCTTGGTAGGTATAGATCGGATTGCCGCCCGGGCTGTAGGTACCGTCCGGATTCCGGTTGCCGACGACTTCCTGGTAGATGTTGTGCGACCGGATGTACGAGAAGGTGATCGAGGTGTTGATCACTCCGACGCGCTTCCTGATCGAGGCGCTTACCTGATCGGAATATGGTGTCTTGGTCCTGTTGTTGAGCAGGTGCACTTCGCCGCCCTGCATCGCCGCCAGAGCGCGCAATTGATCGATGTTGGTCGGAATCGACGCCACGCAAGTCGGGTCACCCGGACTAATGGTGCAGCCTCCGGCGGGCGTCCGGATGGTGGCGACCGATTCGTACTTGTCCTTGATCGTCTCGATCGCCGAGTCGATGAACAGCGAGCGATCGTAATAGCGTCCGGCGCCCAATGTGAAGACGAGGCTGCGATCGCCCTTCGGGTCGTAGGAGATGCCGAGCCGCGGCTGGAATGCGCCCATGAAGGGCTTCCGGTTGTTCCCAGTCGAAATGTAGTCGTCGGGATTGATCCCGGCGGCCTGCCAGCCCGGATAGGCTCGAAGCGCCGCTGCGATGCCGGCGGGCGTCACAAATTTATTGTTCAGCGCATTGGACTCATAGTCCCAACGCAGACCGGCGCTGATCTGCCAATGCTCGTCCGGCTTCCAGTCGTCCTGGATGAAGGCGCCGATTTCGGTGTTGTTGGCCGAGACCGGCTGGACGTTCGCGGAATTGATCGTCGCTGCATAGGGCGTGGACGAACCGATCCCGTTGAACGAGGTGGCGTCGTAAAAGAACGTCCCATTACCGTTATTGTTCTCGAGCCGCTGCAGCTTGGTGACGTTAACCTTGACGCCAGCTTTGATCGTGTGCGCTCCGCCGAAGAAGGTCACATTGTCCTTGAATAACGTCTGATATTGATGGTCATCCTGCGCGAAGTTGGTGCCGCCCAGCACCAGCACCCTCGAATCGAAGATACCCGGATTGGGGGCCCCGGGATTGTAGGTCACTACGTAAGAGGATCCGGCAACGTTGGGGATCGACCCGTTGGCCGCCGCATCGCGCGCGAAGATGAACTCGTTGAGCCAATTGGTTCCGCGGTGGCTCCATGTCAGCTGGTAGCGGTGCTCGTCGTTACGGTTGTTGGACGATGCGTCGACCGTCGTCACGCCGGCGTTGATCTGCAGATTGGCTTCGTTGCGGATGAACGCGCTGACGTTGATCGTATCTGCAGCGGTCGCGAAGAAAGTCAGTTTGCCGAAGTACAGCTTTTCGTCGAAGGTCTCCGGGAAGCTGCCGTTATATTTCGAACGCGCGGTCTGGGCATAGGGCAAAGCGTCCAGCGCGCTGCCCTGATAGACGCCGATGTCGTTGGACGCGAAAGTCTTCTTCGTTCCTTCGAAATCAACGAAAAAGGTTAGCTTGTCCTTGATGATCGGGCCGCCAAGGTTCCCGCCGTAATATTTCGTGTCGAAATTCGGCTTGACGGCGTAGGGGGCCGTTGCGTTGTTCACCTTTCCGGGCCGGTCAAAGTAATTCCGGCTGATGAACGCCTTGGGCTGCCACTCGCCGAAGATTTCGCCGCTGAACTTGTCACCGCCGGTTTTCGTCACCGACGAGATCACTGCCGAGCCGGCCTGCTCGAATTCGGCCTTGAAGTTCTGAGTCTGGACGTCGAATTGGTCGACGGCCGACGCCGGGAACGGGTTCCCCGACGAATAATTTTGTCCGATCGTGCCGCCGTGATTAACTAGGTTCTTGATGCTGATGCCGTCGATGAAGGTGTTGGTGTTGTCCGAATTGACGGCTCCCGCTTGCACCTGACGCGAGCCGCCGTTTAGCGTCTGCGGCGAAACGGTGACGCCGGGTGCCAGTGCGGCGAAGGCGAGAAAGTTGCGATCGCCATTTGGCAGATTCTCGAGCTGGAAGCGCGAGATGTTGGTGCTGACCGTGGACGTCCGGACATCCCTTGCCCGCGAGCCCGTCACGACGATGTCCTTCGTCGTGTCCGGCGCGGCGATCAGGTCGGCCGTCACCGCCTGGTTCAGCGGCACCACGACGACGACGGACTTGTCGCCCGACTCGACCCGATAGGTGCTCGGCGGCACGCCGACCAGGACGTAATTGCCGTTGGCATCGACCGTGACGGTATCCTGATGGCCGGTGTTCGTGTCCGTGAGGACAACGGTCGCTCCGGGCGCCGCACCGTCGACATGACCTTGAATGGTCGAGGTCGTCTGCGCCGCGGCCGGCGTCGCTAGCGCCAGCGCGCCGCCGGCCAAGATGGTGGTCGCGAGTGCGGCCCGCAGGCTTGCCCTCATCAGGTTGGTCATCTCAATTCCCCTTGCTCGGGCGCCAGCGCCCTTTGTCCGGTTGTTCATTGGTTAGGATGTCACGACGCTTCGCGCGCGCCGGAAGCAGTCCGGGCGCCTCGAAGCTATCGATCGATGTGATTGGCTCGCAGCCATTGCCTTAAATCTGAATCCTCTCCTCCGCCGGCAAGCTCTGCCGGGTGGGCGGGGGCGACTCTCACGGCCGCGTAACCGGTTCCACAGTTGCACCGTAACCGGTTTCATGCGCATTCGCCAAGAAGAAATCGACTGCCGCGAATCGCGCGGTCCGGATTTGCCGGACCTGTGGCGGGGCGGCATCACCAAGGAGAGTAGAAGCCATGTCCGACCTGTCCCGCCGCGACCTTCTCAAGGGTGCGTCAGCCGTCGCGATGGTGTCGGCGGCTGTCCCCGCGCTGGCCAAGTCGGTCCCGGCGACGGATCCGTTCATCGAGCGGCTGATCGCGAAGATGAGCATTCAGGATAAAGCCGGGCAGCTGTCGATCTATTCGGATCCGCTGGCGGCGCGAACCGAGGGGCCGGTACTCAATCCCGGCATCGCGCAGCAGGGCCTGGAAGAGCTCAAGGCCCGCATCCGTCGCGGCGAGATCGTCGGGCTGTTCAACGGTATCGGCACCACGATCGGCCGCGAGCTGCAGAAGGTCGCGATCGAGGAAAGCCCGAGCAAGATCCCGTTGATCTTCGCCGGGGACGTCATCCACGGGATGAAGACCAGTTTCCCGGTGCCGCTGGGCGAATCCGCCAGTTTCGACCCCGGCCTTGCCGAACGCACCGCGCGCGCGGCGGCGGTCGAGGCGTCGGCCAAGGGCATCCAATGGACTTTCGCGCCGATGGTCGACGTCGCGCGCGATCAGCGCTGGGGGCGCGTGGTCGAAGGGTCGGGCGAGGACACCTGGCTCGGCGTCCAGTTCGCCCGCGCACGCGTTCGTGGTTTCCAGGGGCCGGACATCCGCCGCAACGATTCGATGCTCGCCTGCCCCAAGCATTTCGCGGCGTACGGCGCCGTACAGGGCGGGATGGAGTATAACACCGCCGACATCCCCGACACGACTCTGCGCGAGATCCATCTGCCGGGGTTCAAGGCGGCGTTCGACGCCGGCGCGATCACCACCATGTCGAGCTTCAACGACATCGCCGGGGTGCCGTCGACCGCCAATCATTACCTGCTGACCGACATCCTGCGCGGCGAATGGGGATTCAAGGGGCTGGTGGTCAGCGACTATACCTCCGAAGAGGAGCTGATCCTGCACGGTTATGCCGCCGACGGCCCCGACGCGGTGGTCAAGGCGCTGACCGCGGGCTGCGACATCTCGATGCAGTCGGGACTCTATTGGAAGCACCTGCCCGATCTCGTGAAGGCCGGCCGCATCCCGATGTCGGTGGTCGATACCGCGGTTCGCCGCGTGCTCTACGTCAAGAAGGCGATGGGCCTGTTCGCCAATCCCTATCGCTCGCTCGACCCGGTGCGCGAGGCGCGCGACGTTCGCCGCCCCGACGCGATCGCTCTGGCGCGCGAGGCGGGGCGCAAATCGATGGTGCTGCTCAAGAACGAGGGCAACCTCCTGCCGCTCCGGAAGCAGGGCAAGATCGCCTTGATCGGGCCGGCAGTGAGCCAGAAGGGCGATTATCCCGGGCCCTGGGCCAATTTCCCCGATTACGAGAGCTGCGTGACGGTCGAAGAAGGGCTCCGCGCCGCGCTCGGCGATAAGGCCAAGCTCAGCGTCACGCGCGGTTCGGACTATGAGGCGCCGATCGATGGCGAGATCGACAAGGCGGTGCGTCTGGCGAAGGAAGCCGATGTCGTCGTGCTATTGCTCGGCGAAAGCGCCAGCATGTCGGGCGAGGCGCAGGCGCGTGTCGATATCGGCATTCCCGCGCCGCAGCTGGCGCTGGCGGAGGCGGTCGCCGCGACCGGCAAGCCGATCGTGGTGCTGCTCCGTCACGGGCGCGCGCTGGCGCTGACCGGCGCGGTGAGGAACGCGCCGGCGATCATGGCGACCTGGTTCCTGGGGTCGGAGACGGGCAATGCGATCGCCGACGTGGTGTTCGGCGATTACGCCCCCCAGGGGCGCCTGCCGGTGAGCTTCCCGCAAGCGTCGGGGCAGGAGCCTTTCTATTATAATCACCGCCGCACCGGACGCCCGCAACTGACCGCAGACAAGGCCTACAAGGCGCGGTATCGCGAAGTGACCGACGAGCCGCTCTATCCGTTCGGGTTCGGCCTGACCTATTCGGCGGCGAGCTATTCGGCGACGAGTGTCAGCGCGGCGAGCATCCCCTGGGCCGGTTCCGTCACCGTCACCGCGACTGTGACCAATACCGGCACGCGGCCGATGCACGAGGTCGCACAGCTCTACATCAACGACAAGGTCGCGAGCCTGACCCAGCCAGTGCGCTCGCTGAAGGGCATCAAGCATCTCGATCTCGCACCCGGGCAGAGCGCGACCGTGAGCTTCACGCTCAGCCGCGCCGATCTCGGGTTCGTACACCCAGACAAGAAGAGCTATGCCGAGCCCGGCGCGTTCGATGTATGGATCGCGCCCAATGCGATGGCGGGCACCCCCGCCACCTTTGTCCTCAAGGCTGGAGCATAGAATTGCGCCTCAGGCACCTGATCCTCGCCACCGCCGCACTGGCCCTGTCGGGCATGGCGGCGGCGAAGTCCGTCGACCATTACACCGCCTCCGCCGGCGGCATCAAAATCGAGATCAGCGCGCCGCGCGCCGACATCATCCGCGTCCGCGCCGGCGAAGGGTCGCTGCCGGAGGATGCGTCCTGGGCGGTCCTGCCGCAAGCGCGCGAAACGCGCGTGCCGCTGCAGATCAGCGACAAGGGTGATGCTACCGAAATCCGCACGTCGCAGTTGGTCGTCCGCGTCGACGACAAGACGCTGGCGATCACCATCACGGACCTCGCCGGCAAGACGATCCTGGCCGACGCTCCCGGCACCCCGATCCGCTTCGACAATGGCGGTTTTCGCGTCCGCAAGGCGATGCCCAATGACGAACATTTCTTTGGCCTTGGCGATAAGACCGGCCCGCTCGACCGGCGCGGCGGCGCCTATACCTTCTGGAACACCGATCAGTTCGGCTACACGCCCGCCACCGACCCGATCTACAAGTCGATCCCGTTCGTCATCGGCTTGAACGAGGCGGGCGGCACGTACGGGCTGTTCATGGACAACACCTGGCGCGGCTTCATGGACCTCGGCAAGTCGGAGCGCGCGGCCTTTTCGTTCGGCGCCGAGGGCGGCGGGGTCGATTATTATGTCATGACCGGGGCGACGCCCAAGGACGTGGTCCAGGATTACGCCTACCTCACCGGCCCCGCGCCGTTGACGCCGAAATGGGCACTAGGCTTCCAGCAATCGCGCTGGAGCTACATGACCCAGGTGCAGGCGCAGGGCATCGCCGACCGCCTGCGCAACGACAAGATTCCGGCCGACGTGCTGTGGCTCGACATCGATTATCAGGACAGGAACCGCCCGTTCACCGTCGACAAGAAGGCCTATCCCGATTTGCCGGGCCTCGTCTCCAAGCTCGACGCGATGAAGATGAAATTGGTGGTGATCACCGATCTCCACATCGCGAATGCGCCGAACCAGGGCTATGCGCCCTATGACAGCGGCATGGCGGCGGATGTGTTCATGAAGAACCCCGACGGCACCCCGTTCGTCGGCCCGGTCTGGCCGGGCCCGGCGGTTTTCCCGGACTTCACCCAGGCCAAGGCGCGCGACTGGTGGGGCCGCAATTATGCCGAGTTCGTCGGCATGGGCGTGGCCGGATTCTGGAACGACATGAACGAGCCGGCGGTGTTCAACTCGCCGACCAAGACCATGCCGATCGACGTGGTCAACACGATCGATTCGCCGGGCTTCAAGACGCGCAAGACGACCCAGGCCGAGACCCACAACATCACCGGCATGCTCAATTCGTGCGCGACCTATGAGGGCGTGAAGAGGCTCGCGCCCGACCGCCGTCCGTTCGTGATGACCCGCGCCTCCTATGCCGGCGGCCAGCGCTGTTCGGCGACCTGGACCGGCGACAACACGTCGAGCTGGGCGCATCTCTCGCTGTCGACCACGCAATTGGTCAGCCTTGGCCTGTCGGGCTTTTCTTATTCGGGCGCGGATATCGGTGGCTTCGCCGGCAACGCGCCGTCCCCCGAATTGCTCACCCGCTGGATCGAGGTCGGCGCGTTCAACCCGATCATGCGCGATCACTACCAGAAGGGGAAACCCGAGCAGGAAGTGTGGGTGCACGGCGCGCAGCAGGAGAATATCCGCCGGCGTTATATCGAGGAACGCTATCGGCTGATGCCGTATCTCTACGGCTTGGCCGAGGAGAATAGCCGCACCGGACTGCCGCTGATGCGCCCGGTCGTGCTCGAATATCCCGCGGTGGTGAAGGGTGGCGACCGCGTCGGCGGCACCGAGGACCAGTTCATGCTCGGGCGCGATCTGCTGATCGCCCAGCCGCAGACCTGGGAATCGGCCGCGCCGTACGACATCGGCCTGCCCGGCGGCGGCTGGTACGATTACTGGACCGGCGAGCGGGTCGAGGGCGCATCGGTCAAGGAAACGCCGCGGCTCGACCGCTTGCCGGTGTTCGTTCGCCCGGGCGCGATCATCCCGAAACAGCCGCTGGTCCAGTCGACCGCGGAGACGCCCAAGGGCGCGATGGAGATCAACGTCTATCCGGGCAGCGATTGCGCCGGATCGCTCTATCTCGATGACGGGGTCAGCTTCGCCTATCAGCGTGGCGGCTTCCTGCGCCAGGCGATCCGCTGCGACGCGGGCGCGCTCAGCTTCGACCCGCGCAGCGGCAGCTATAAACCCTGGTGGACTGGGTTCGACGTGGTGATCCACGGCTGGAAGGGCGGCATGCCGACGGTCAGGATGGGGTCGAAGAAGATCGCCGCGCGGGTCGTGGACGGCGCGCTGCGATTCTCGCTTCCCGATCTTCCCAGGGGAGCCCGGATCGCGATCCAGCCGTGAAACCCGAACTACGCCGCGTGGGCGAGGCCCAGAGTCCGGTGGTCGTGGTCGACGACTTCACCGGCGCGGTGGACGAAGTGGTCGAACTGGCGGCGGCAATGGCGCCGTTCCCGGTGAGCAGCGGAACCTATTACCCCGGCCTGCGCCAACCAATCGCGGTCGGGGACGCGGCCTATGGCTATGTCGAGCGGTTGCTTCAGGCAGCGGGGCCGTTCATCGGCGGCGGCTTCGATGTCGATACGTTCGAATTGCTCGCGGCGAGCTTTTCGATGGTGACGACAGTACCGGACGCGCTCGATCCGGCGCAGCGCGCGCCGCACTTCGATTCGACCGACCCCGATTATCTGGCGGTGCTCCATTATCTCAGCGACACGCCCGGCACGGCATTCTTCCGCCAGCGCGCGACGGGCATCGAGCTGGTCGACGACCACAATGTCGAACGTTTCGTTGCGACGGCACGCCGCGTGAACGGCGATCTGTCGGGATACACCCACGGCTCCAACCAGCATTACGACCAGATCGGGCAAGTCGAAGGCGTGCGCGACCGGATGGCGATTTATCGCGGGTCGATGCTGCATTCGGGCATCATCCCTCCCGATATGGTGTTCAGCGCCGATCCGCGCGTGGGACGATTGACCGCCAACATCTTCATCAAGGGCCGCAGGGGATGATCGTTTCCGTTTAGCGTCATCCCAGCGAAAGCTGGGATCTCAAGCCGCATTGCGCTTTCGCCTGAGACCAACGTCGGGTCGGATCGTCCCCCGGACGATCCTTGAGCATGCGGGGCGCGCTCAACCCGATGTTCTTTCGCTGGGGCGACGGAATGGGGGACGATAGGCTAGGCCAGCCTCTGTTTCAGCAAAGCTGAAACGGTTGCGGTACCGCCCTACGCAGTCATTCCAACGATGCTGCGCATCGCCGGAACCTTCTGCTCCGCCCGCTCCCCCGCCCGGCCGCCCAACAGGGTATTCTATGGGCGGCCGGGTGGGGGAGCGGGCCGGTACCGATTCAGCGAAGCTGAAAACGACTCTAGCCGCGGTTTGCGGCGATCCAGCGGGCGATCGCGTCGAGCGGGATCGGGCTGTTGAAGGCGAGTCCGGCATTGCTCGAATCGTGCCAGCGCGCGGTGCCTTCGATCGGCGGCAGGCCTGTAACCGACAACACGATTGGCCCGTCGATCTTTTCCCAGAAATTGGGATCGGCGGAGGTGATGCGCGCGCCGCCTTGCGAGATATCGCGCAGGTCGACGGCATAATAATGCGCGCCGCAGCGCAGCCGGCCTCGCGCCGCGATGTTGATGCGCGGTGCGCGTGCGTGGAAGCCCGGCGCGGGGTCTTCGTCCCCGCCGAGCACCATGGCCACGTCGATTTCCTCGTCGAACTGCACCCCGATGCGATTCTCGCGCCGCCACACGACATGGCCCGAGGCGCGGTGCCCGGATTTGAACTCCGCAGTCAGCAGATCGGCGATCGCCAGGTCCGACCAGATATTGGCCATCAGCCCGCCGGGCGAGATGTTGCGGACGAGGCACAGTTCCTCGCCGTGGCGCGTATGCAGTTTGGCAACGCGCATGACCGCGATGTGGCGGGCGCCATGACGACGTTCTTCATCAGGCACGGATGTGCTCGACGGCGAATGGGCCAGAGGCGCATCGTCATGCGATTCGAACATGCGGCCCTCCACTTCGAGCGTCATCCCCATGGTATCGGCGATCGCCCATACCGGGCGGTCGCTCCAGCTTCGTCCTGCCCGGTACGCTGCCGGCTGGCGGTGCCCTTCGCGGGAAACCCCCGCCAACCGCAATCCGCCGCAGGCCATTCTGAAGAACGTTCGTTAATGAAGTACTGACGGCGGGCCCCAAGTCACCGCGATTATGGTGAAAAAAATCCGAATCGGTGATTTCCCGCGCACGATTGTTACGCTTGCTCCGCGGCGGCGGATGGTCGACAGTCCAATCGTACAACAAAGGGGTCGTTGATGAACAAGTTCGGACTGGCCGCAATGGCGGCGGCGTTGGTGGCAACGGCGGGCGCGGCGGCGCCAAAGACCGCCGGGCATCCCCAGGCTGACAGCGAGGCGCTCGCGCTCGCCAAAAAGGCCATCGCGTTGCGCTCGGTCGCGGGCCCGAACAACCAGACGCCGCAAGTGGCCGCGCTCTACAAGGCCGCTTTGGTTGCCGGAGGTTTTGCGGACAAGGATGTCGAGATCACCCCGGTCGACGACACCGCCTATCTGATCGCGACCTGGCCGGGCAGCGATCCCAAGCTCAAGCCCCTGGTTATTTCCGGTCATATGGACGTGGTCGAAGCCAAGCCGTCCGACTGGCAGCGCGATCCGTTCACCCCGGTGGTCGAGAACGGCTATCTGTTCGGTCGCGGCGCCACCGACATGAAGCTCGACGGCACGATGGCGATCGCTGCGCTCAATGAGCTGCGTCGCGAGGGGTACAAGCCGAAACGGACAATCATCATCGAATTTTCGGGCGACGAGGAAACGCGGATGAAGACCTCGGCGATCATCGCCGAGAAATTGAAGGACGCCGACCTCGTCCTCAACATCGATGGCGGCGGCGGCGTTCTCGATGAGGCGACCGCCAAGCCCAAATACTGGACCTGGCAGGGTGCCGAAAAGACCTATGCCGATTTCGAACTGACCGTGACCAATCCCGGCGGCCATTCCTCGGCGCCGCGCCCGGTCAACGCGATCGTTCAATTATCCGCGGCGCTCGAGAAGATCGGCGCCTATCATTTCAAACCCGAACTGAGCGACCTGACGCGCGAGGCGCTGAGCAAGGCGGCGCCCTATGAGGAGCCCGAGGTTGGCGCCGCGCTCAAGGCGTTCGTCGCCAACCCCAATGACGAAAAGGCGCTGGCGGTACTGCGCAACAACCCAAGCACGGCCGGGCGGATCGGTACGACTTGCGTGCCGACGATGGTCAATGGCGGCCACGCCCTGAACGCGTTGCCGCAAAAGGCGACGGCCAACATCAATTGCCGCATCTTCCCCGGCCACAAGCCCGCCGACATCATGGCGGAATTGCAAAAGGTCGCTGGCGATCCCGCCATCGCGTTCAAGGACGTGACCGAAGGCTCGGTCGCCAATGACGCGTCGCCGATGCGGCCCGATTTCATCGCCGCGGTCAATCGCGCGATGGGCAAGGTCTATCCCGGCGTCCCGGTCTTCCCGGCAATGTCCTCGGGCGCGTCGGACAGCATGTGGTTCCGATATCACAACGTGCCGAGCTATGGCGCCAGCCCGACCTTCATCAAGGAATCGGAGGATTTCAGCCACGGGCTGAACGAGCGCACGCCGATCAGCAACATCGCCCCGGGGGTCACTTATTATCTGTCGCTGCTGGCGGACCTGTCGAAATAGGTCGCTAGCTGCCGCTCGGCGAGGCCGCGCGCCTCGTCGGCGGTGAAACTGTCGGGCGACAGGCAGAGTTCGAGCCATAGGCCGTCAACCAATGCAGTGATTGCGATCGCGGTCAGGCGGCGGTCGGCTTGCGCTATCCCGCATTCGGCCAGCAACGCCTCCAGATCCTCGCGATAGCGCGCGTAGATCGCGTCGTGGCGCTCGGCGATCTGCGGCTTTCCGGTCAGGCTCCAGAACGCGATCCAGGTCGCGAGCAACGCGCGGTCGGCGATCGGCGGGGCGAAACTGGCGGTGACATAAGCGGTCAGGCGCGCGCGCGGATCGGTTCCCGCGGCCGCGACCGCGGCGGCCAGCGCGTTGCTGACCTGCTCGCCGACGGCCGAATAGGTTGCCGCGATCAGCGCCTCGATGCCGGCGAAATAGTGATTGATCAGTCCCGGCGAAACGCCCGCTTCGACAGCGATCGGGCGGACCGATGCGCCGGTCGCCCCGTCGCGAGCAAGCACGCGCGCGGTCGCCTCGATCAGGCTCTGGCGGCGCGCATCGGGTTCGGCGCGGGAAAAAGCGGGTTTGCTCATATCATCCGTCTGTAAGTCGTCACCCCGGCCTTGTGCCGGGGTCCACTCCTCCATCTCTCCGTCGCTGCATGATGCACAGTGGATGCCGGGACAAGCCCGGCATGACGGTAGTTGCAATAACCGGTTCCTTATTATACGATCGTACAACAAGCAATCGGGGAGTAGTCATGGCGCATCGCTACGCCGACATAGAGGAGCACGATCCCGACGCCGATTGGAGCCTGCCCGGCTGGCTCTATACGGACCCCGAATATTTTGAGGTCGAGATGGCGCGCGTGCTGCGTCCGTCGTGGCAGATCGTCTGTCACCAGAGCGATATCGCCCGGCCCGGCGACTTCCACACGCTCGACTATCTCGGCGAAAGCGTGATCGCGATGCGCGGTCAGGACGGTGAGGTTCGCGCTTTCACAAACGTCTGTCGCCATCGCGCGATGCGGCTGGTCGAGGGGCCGACAGGGTGCGCGAAGAAGCTGGTCTGCCCCTATCATGCCTGGGTCTATGAGACTGACGGCCGGTTGTCGGGGGTACCGATGAAGGGCGATTATCCCGCGCTGCGGCTCGAGGATAACGGCCTCGCCGCGCTCGATGTCGAGATCTGGCGCGGTTTCGTGTTCGTGCGGTTGCAGGACGATGGCGGACCGTCGGTCGCTGCGATGATGGCGCCCTACGACCACGAAATCGCGCCCTATCGTTTCGAGGACATGCGCTGCATCAGCCCGGTCCGGCTGCGCGAGCGCCAGGTCAATTGGAAGAATGTCGGCGACAATTATTCGGACAACCTCCACATCCCGGTCGCGCATGACGGACTGACGCGCCTGTTCGGCAAAAGCTACGCGATCGAGGCACAGCCCTGGGTCGACAAGATGTCGGGCGGGGTCGTCGATCGCGTGTCGGACAATTTCTGGGAGCGCTTCTACCAGAAGCATTTGCCGCGCGCGCATCATCTGCCAGAGGCGAACCAGCGGCTATGGCTCTATTACAAGCTCTGGCCCAACATGGCGTTCGACCTCTACGCCGATCAGATCGACTTCATGCAATGGCTGCCGCTGACGCCGACCACCAGCGTGCTGCGCGAAATGGCATTCGCGCTGCCCGATGATCGTCGCGAGATGAAGCTGGTGCGCTATGCCAATTGGCGGATAAATCGCGTGGTCAATGCCGAGGACACCTGGCTGATCGAGCGCGTCCAGCAGGGCATGGCTTCGCAAAGCTATGCGGCGGGCCCGATCGGCGCGAGCGAAGTGTGCTTGCGCAGCTTCGCCAGGAAGATCCGCCACATCATCCCGGAAGCACGGCTGCACCGCGCGCCGGCACCAGGGTGGTCGCGGCGGCCGCGACAAGTTTGACGTCATCCCCGCGAAAGCGGGGACCCATCTCCGGCCGTCGCCGCGCGCAACGAAAGTCGTATTTGGGGCACGAACGGGAGTTAGGTCCCCGCTTTCGCGGGGATGACGGATTGGGGTTGAGGGAATGACCAAGAAATACGACGCTGTGATCATCGGCGGGGGCCATAACGGCCTCGTCTGCGCCTTCTACCTCGCGCGCGCCGGGCTCAAGGTGCGCGTGCTCGAACGCCGCAACATCGTCGGCGGCGCGGCGGTGACCGAGGAATTCCACCCCGGATTCCGCAACTCGACCGCGAGCTATACGGTCAGTCTGTTGCGGCCCAAGGTGATCAAGGACATGCGCCTGCACGAGCGCGGCTGGCGGATCATCGAGCGCACGATCAGCAACTTCTTCCCGCACGAAAACGGCTATCTCAAGCTCGGCGGCGGCGAGAATCGGACGCGCGCCGAATTCGCGCGCTACAGCCAGAAGGACGCCGATACCTTCCCCAAATATGAGGAAGCGCTCGAACGCGTCGCCGACGTGCTGCGCGACCTGTCGCTCAAGACCCCGCCCAATGCGGGTGGCGGCCTGCGCGCGCTGATCGCGGCGGCGGTTCAGGGCAAGAAGCTCGCCGGCATGCCTATCGAGGCGCAGCGCGACGTGATGGACCTGTTCGTCAAGTCGGCGCGCGATTTCCTCGATGGCTGGTACGAGAACGAGTATATCAAGGCCGCGTTCGGCTTCGACGCGGTGGTCGGCAATTACGCCAGCCCGGACACGCCGGGCTCTGCCTATGTCCTGCTCCACCATGTCTTCGGCGAAGTGAATGGCAAGAAGGGCATGTGGGGCCATTCGGTCGGCGGCATGGGCGCGATCACCAAGTACATGGCCGAGGCGTGCGAGGAAGCCGGGGTCGAAATCAGCCTGGAAGCGCCCGTCGCGCGCGTGCTGGTCGAGCCTGCCCCGGCGAAGGCCGGGGGCGGCAAGGTCGCCGGCGTCGTGCTGGAAAGCGGCGAGGAGATCGCTGCGCCGATCGTCGCGTCAAATGCCGGGCCCGCCTTGCTCTTCCGCCAATTGGTCGACCGCGCCGACCTGCCGCCCGAATTCGCGCATCGCATGGACCGTTTCAAAGCGGGGTCGGGCACGTTCCGGATGAACGTCGCGCTCAGCGAATTGCCCGATTTCACCGTGCTGCCCGGCAAGGAGAAGGCCGAGCATCATACCTGCGGGATTATCATCTCCCCGACGCTCGATTACATGGATCAGGCGTTCACCGACGCGAAGGCGTTCGGTTGGTCGAAAAAGCCGATCGTCGAGATGAAGCTGCCGACCTCGGTCGACGACAGCCTGGCACCGCCGGGGATGCAGATCGCCAGCCTGTTCTGCCAGCAATTCGCACCGACGCTGCCGGACGGACGGTCATGGGACGAAGAGCGCGAGGCAGCGGCGGACCTGATCATCGACACGGTCAACGAGCATGCGCCGAATTTCAAGGCATCGATCATCGCGCGCCAGATCCATTCACCGCTCGATCTCGAACGCAAGTTCGGGCTGATCGGCGGTGACATCATGCATGGCAACATGTCGCTCGATCAGCTCTGGGCGGCGCGGCCAGTGCTCGGGCACGGCGATTATCGCAGCCCGATCAAGGGCCTTTATATGTGCGGCGCGGGCACGCATCCCGGCGGCGGCGTGACCGGCGCGCCGGGCCACAATGCCGCGCACGAAATCCTGCGCGACCGCTCGGTGCTAGGCCGGCTGTTCGGCTAGGGACGCCCTGGGGCGCAAGAAATAGAGCGGGACTGCGGTCAGCATCAGCACGACGCTGAGGCCGGCCGCTTCCCATCCGGCGCCCCAGAAGGCGAACAGCGAGAATGCCAGGCCGATCGCCGCGGTCGGCATCGCGATGCGGCGGACCAGGGCTGCTACGCAAATGGCGAGATAGAGCCAGAGGGTCGCGCACGACGCCAGGATCGCCATGAACTGGAAAACGCCGCCGAGGGTGGGGCTGGCGGTAAAGAGCAGCAGCACCGTCCCAAGCGCCGAGGACAGCAGCAGCACCCGCACCGGCACGTCACGCGCCGACACCTTGGCGAACCAGCTGGGCAGCAACCCCGCGCGCGCCATGCCCAGCGGCACCTCGCCCTGGATCAAGACCCAGCCGTTGAGCGCGCCGATCGCGGCGATGGCAGCGAACAGGGCGATCGTCTGTGACGCGCCGGCCCCCCAGAACTGGCCGACGAACAAGGCGAACGGCGCGGAGGATTTGGTCACCGCGTCCGGCGACAGGATCAGCACGATCGCCGAGCAGACCAGGATGTAGAGCAAACCCGTACCGATCGTCCCCGCCATGCTCGCGCGCATGATGTTGCGTTCGGGATCGCGCACGCGCTCGGCGGCGACCCCGGCGGATTCGAAGCCGACCAGCGGAAACAGGGTCAGCGTGACGGCGGTGGCGATGCTGGCGATCACCGCCTGCTCGGCGGGAAAAGCCGGCAGATGGACCTGTCCGCTTACCCCGAGCGACAGCGCGATGACGATGACCGCGATCAAGGGCGTGATCTTGAGGATCGTCGTCACCACCTGAAACCGCCCCGCCGCCCGCGCGCCGGCGAGGTTGAGCAGGGTCAGCAACCATAGCAAGGCGACAGAGGTCAACGCGCCGGCCCATGGCGTCGCGTCGAGCGGTGGGACGATCGCAGCCAGATAGGACGTCGCGGCCGTGGCGATCGCGGCGTTGGCGCACCACACCGATACCCAATAGCTCCAGCCGACCAGCACGCCCGGGAATTCGCCCAGCGCCGCACCGGTAATCGCGACGGCGCCGGTCGCCTCCGGCATGGCCTGCGCCATCCGGCCGATCGTATAGGCGATCGCCAGAGCCCCGGCGATGCTGACGATCCAGGCGATCGAGCCGGTCCAGCCGAACGGCGCCAGCGCGGCCGGCATCATGAAGATGCCCGACCCGATCATCCCGCCGACGACGAGCGCGGTGGCGGTCCAGAATCCGAAAGGTCTTTTGTCGCTGGTGTCCATTGCGCGGCTCCCCTCGGCGTGCAGCAAAGCACGTTGGAACGGGCTGCGCTAGGAGAACCGGTTTAGCCCCTCCCCTGAAGGGGAGGGGCTTTATTCGGCACGTTGCGGGCCTCGAATGTGCGCCTTAGGGTACCCCCGCATGACAAACGGGGCAGCAGGCGGAACAAGCGGGATGGCAATGGCTGGGCGCTATCATCCGCGCCTTGTCGAGGCGGCGATGGCGCTCAACGACAATGCCCTGCACGTCGCCGAACCTTTGCTCAAACAGCATCTCAAGGACGATCCGTTCGACGTCGCGGCGATGCGCATGCTCGCCGAACTCGCGGGCCGGATCGGGCGCTATCGCGATTCCGAGGCACTGCTGCGGCGCGCGATCGAATTGTCCCCGGCCTTTACCGCCGCGCGCGCCAATCTCGCGCTGGTCCTGTACCGCCTCAACCGTCCGGCCGAGGCGATCGAGGAACTCGAGCAGGTGGTTGCCGAGGATCCCGACAATCCGGGGCACGCCAATCTCCAAGCCGCGGCGTTCGGCAGAGTGGGCGATTTCGACAGCGCGATCGCGCTGTACGATCGCGTGCTGAAGGATGCGCCCAACCAGCCGCGCGTGTGGATGACCTATGGGCACATCCTCAAGACCGTCGGGCGCCAGCAGGACGGGATCGCCGCCTATCGCCGCGCGCTCGCGCTGATGCCGGCCCTGGGCGAGGCGTGGTGGAGCCTTGCCAACCTCAAGACGGTCAAATTCGACGAGGGCGATATCGCGGCGATGGAAAGCGCGCTTGCCGATCCGGCAATCTCGGACGAGGACCGCTTCCACCTCGATTTCGCTTTGGGCAAGGCGTTCGAGGATCGCCGTCAGGCCGAGGCCGCCTTCCGTCGCTATGAGGCAGGTAACGCGCTACGGCGGACGAAGCTGGTCTATGAGGCCGACGAGACCGAACGCTTCGTCGACCGCTCGATCGCACTGTTCACGCCTGATTTCCTGGCCGCGCGCGCCGGCCAGGGGTGCGACGCACCGGATCCCATCTTCATCCTCGGCATGCCGCGCGCGGGTTCGACCCTGATCGAGCAGATATTGTCGAGCCACAGCCTGGTCGAGGGTACGTCGGAACTGCCCGACATCCCGGCGCTGGCGCGGCGCGATCCCAATTATCCCGAAAGCGTCGCCGACCTCTCGCCCGAAAAGTTGCGCGCACTGGGCGAGGAATATCTCAAGCGGACGCGCATCCAGCGCCGCACCGACCGGCCGTTCTTCATCGACAAATTGCCCAATAACTGGGCGCATCTGCCGTTTATCCACCTGATCCTGCCCAAGGCGAAGATCATCGACGCGCGGCGGCATCCGCTCGGATGCTGCTTCTCCAACTTCAAACAGCATTTCGCGCGCGGCCAGGCGTTCAGCTACGCGCTGGAGGACATGGGCCGTTATTATCGCGACTATGTGCGGCTGATGGCGCATGTCGATCGCGTGCTGCCGGGGCGAGTCCATCGCGTGCTCTACGAGGAGATGGTCGATCATACCGAGCGCGAAGTGCGCAGGCTGCTCGACTATTGCGGGCTGGAGTTCGAACCCGCCTGTCTGGCGTTCCACGAAACCGAACGCGCAGTGCGCACGGCCAGCTCGGAGCAGGTGCGTCAGCCGATTTTTCGTGAGGGGACGGAGGCTTGGAAGCCGTTCGAGCCCTGGCTCGAATCGCTCAAGACCGCGCTGGGCCACGTGCTAGACAGCTATCCGGCCGTCCCGGCCACGTTGTAAAAACGCAACGCGTCGGCACGTAAATGTCGTGAGGGCCGCTCTTCGCTTGACGGATGCTGCGTCTGCTAACACGCTAGCGTAACAAAAACGAAATTGGGGATTTCGATGCTCTTTGGCCGCCGTCTCGCCGTCAGCGCGCTGCTCGCTTCCGCGGCACTCGCCGCCACTCCGGCCCTGGCGCAGGACGCCCCGCCGGCACCCGATAGTCAGGCCAATAACCAGCCGGACAATGGCGACATCGTCATCACCGCGCTGAAGCGGTCCGAGACCCTGCAGAACGTGCCGATCAGCGTTCAGGCGCTGAGCACCAAGAAGCTCGACGAGCTCAACATCTCGAATTTCCAGGATTATGTCGCGTCGCTGCCGTCGGTGTCGTTCCAGGCATTGGGCGGCACGCCGGGCACCAACGTCGTCTATATGCGCGGCGTCGCATCGGGCGGCGACGGCAATCATTCGGGCTCGCTCCCCTCGGTCGGCGTCTATCTCGACGAACAGCCGGTGACGACGATCGGCGGCAATCTCGACGTCCATATCTATGACATTGCGCGCATCGAGAGCCTGTCGGGTCCGCAGGGCACGCTGTACGGCGCCTCGTCAGAGGCGGGCACGATCCGCATCATCACCAACAAGCCCGATACGTCGGGGACCTATGGCCGGGTCGATCTCGAGGGCAACAAGGTCAGCAAGGGCGGCTGGGGCGGCAAGGCCGAGGGGATGATCAACCTCCCGCTGTCGTCGAATATCGCGTTCCGCGCCTCCGGCTATTACGAGAAGGATGCTGGCTTCATCGATAACGTGCCCGGCACGCGCAGCTTCCTCGCCGGCGCGTCTCCCGCGGTCGCATCCCAGCCCAACGACACGATCCGGCCCGATGGCGGCATCACGGTCAACAACAATGCCTTCGTCAAGAAGGACTATAACGACACCGAGATCTGGGGCGGCCGCGCTGCACTCAAGGTCGATCTCGACAGCAATTGGACGATCACGCCGAGCTTCCTCTACCAGGATACGCGCAGCCATGGATCGTACGGGTTCGATCCGAAGGTCGGCGACCTGCAAGTCCAGCATTTCTACCCGGAGTATCGCCGCGACAAGTTCTGGCAGGCGGGCCTGACGATCGAGGGCAAGGTCGGCAATTGGGACGTGACCTATGCCGCAGCCTATCTCGACCGCAAGGACCTGCAGTCGAGCGACTATACCGATTATGCCGAAGCCTATGACAATCTCTATTCGTCGGTCGGCGGCCTGGCGGGCTATTTCTATTATCAGGACAATGCCGGCAACACGATCGACCCGCGCCAGCGCGTCGTCGGTACCGATCATTTCAAGAAGATGAGCCAGGAATTCCGCGTCGCGTCGCCCTCGACCGACCGGTTCCGCATCGTCGCCGGCGCCTTCTATCAGCGTCAGAGCAACTTCATTCATCAGGATTATCAGATTCCGGGTCTGGCTACCGACCTGTCGGTCAACGGTTGGCCGGGCACCTTGTGGCTGACCCAGCAGCATCGCGTCGACAAGGATTACGCGATGTTCGGCGAAGCGAGCTACGATATCACGCCTACGCTCACGCTCACCGCCGGTGGTCGCGCGTTCATCTACGACAATACACTCATCGGCTTCTTCGGATTCGGTCGCAATCCGGGCGGCGGCTATACCGATTCGCCCTATAACGGCGCGGGAAGCTCGAAGACCGGTTTCATCCAGTGTTTCACGACCGGCGGACAACGGTTGCGCAATGCGCTCGCCACCGGCGGAGCGACGACCCTGTTGCCCCCAGCGGTGGCAGGCGCACCGTGTACCAACCTTGGTGTTTATTCCAACGGGGGTGTCATCCCCGTCGAAGCATCCGGCCAGGGCGTAACCTATCGATTCAACCTGGGTTGGAAGCCGAAGCCCGGACTGCTGTTCTACGGCACGGTATCGCGCGGCTTCCGTCCGGGCGGCATCAACCGCCGCGCCGACGTGGCACCTTATGCCGCCGACTTCCTGACCAATTACGAGCTTGGGGCGAAGACCACCTGGTTCGGCGGCAAGCTGCGGTTCAACGCGGCTGTCTATCGCCAGGACTGGGACAAATTCCAGTTCTCGTTCCTCGGCCAAAACAGCTTCACCGAGATCCACAATGGTCCCAATGCACGCATCTGGGGCGCCGAATTCGATAGCGCATTGACCCTCGGCGGGCTCAGCCTGACCGCATCAGGGTCCTATACCGATGCCAAGATAACGAAGAACCTGTGCCTCGGTGACGATCCGACGTTCACCTGTACCAGTCCTGCTGGTAATATGCCGTCCGCGCTGAACGGCATTCGGCTGCCGATTACGCCCAAGGTCAAGCTCAACGGGACGGCGCGCTATACTGCTCCGGTCGGCGATGCGAAGGTCTACGGCCAAGCCGTCGTATCGTACCAGAGCTCGGCGGCCTCCGACATACGTACTGCGATCTACGAAGCGGGAACCGGTAACGTCATCAACCCGGCGGCATTGCTTGGTCGGTTGAAGGCGTTCACCACGGCGAACTTCGCGCTCGGGGCGGAATTCAAGAACTTCAACCTCGAAGTCTTCATCGAAAACGCTTTCGACACCCGCGGCCAGCTCTCTCGCTTCCAGGAGTGCGGCAGCTGCGGACAGCGGCCGTATATCGTTCCGATCCGCCCGCAGACCGTCGGGGTCAGGGTCGGGTCGAAGTTCTAGCAAGGGTCGGGCGCGGCAGTCGGGTGACGGCCGCGCCGCCTATTGCGGAGCTAGGGCAAGCGATACATCGCCACGCTGGCGCGACCCGGTCTTTGTGCCTAACGGATCCCGATGGAACAGTTTGACGTCCTTATCGTCGGAGCGGGCCATGGCGGCGCGCAGGCGGCGATCGCCCTCAGGCAAGGCAAGTTCGACGGGTCGATCGCGGTCATCGGCGACGAGCCCGAATTGCCTTATGAGCGCCCGCCGCTGAGCAAGGAATATCTTGCAGGGGACAAGAGCTTCGACCGTATCCTGATCCGCCAGCCGGCGTTCTGGGAAGAGCGCGAAGTGACGATGCTGCCCGGCCGCCGCGTCGTTGCGGTCGATCCGGCAGCGCATCGCGTCACCACCGCTGACGGCGTCGCGATCAACTATGGCAAGCTGATCTGGGCGACGGGCGGCCAGGCGCGGCGCTTGTCGTGTCAGGGTCATGATCTGGCCGGCGTCCATACCGTGCGCACCCGCGCCGACGCCGATCGCATGATCGCCGAACTGCCCGATGTGACCAATGCGGTCGTGATCGGCGGCGGGTTCATCGGGCTGGAGGCGGCGGCAGTGCTCGCCAAGTTCGGCAAGCACGTGACCCTGCTCGAGGCGCTCGACCGCGTGATGGCACGCGTCGCCGGCCCGGATCTCTCGCATTTCTACGAGGCCGAGCATCGCGCGCACGGCGTCGACGTCCGTCTGGGCGTCGCGGTCACCGCGATCGAGGGCGACGGCAACGTGACCGGCGTGCGCCTCGCCGATGGAAATGTCGTACCCGCCGATCTCGTCGTGGTCGGGATCGGCATCGTGCCGGCGGTCGAGCCGCTGATCGCCGCCGGTGCCGAGGGCGGCAACGGCGTCCGCGTCGACGCGCAATGCCGCACCTCGCTGCCCGACATTTTCGCGGTCGGCGATTGCGCGCTCCATGCCAATCGCTTCGCCGATGGCGCGGCGGTGCGGCTGGAGTCGGTCCAGAACGCGACCGACCAGGCGACGGTCGCAGCCAAGACGATCCTGGGCGAGGAAGTCGGTTATGAAGCGACGCCTTGGTTCTGGTCGAACCAATATGACCTCAAGCTCCAGACGATCGGACTCTCGATCGGTTACGATCAAGCGGTGGTGCGCGGCGACCCGGCGACGCGCAGTTTCTCGGTCGTGCACCTGAAGCAGGGCAAGGTGATCGCGCTCGACTGCGTCAACGCGACCAAGGATTACGTCCAGGGCCGCAAGCTGGTTGAAACCGGCGCGGTGATCGATCCTGCGCTCCTCGCCGACGCGGCGGTACCGCTCAAGGAAATGGTCCGAGCCTCGGCTCCGACTGCGTAGAACGGGGCGAATTTGACCTGACCCGTTCACCCTCACCCTTCCCACCGCCTGCGGCGGTGGGCCCCTTCCCTCTCCCATCGGGAGAGGGAGGGAGGCGCGAAGCGCCGGAAGGGTGAGGGTGATTAAGATGGATCCAGCCGATTCCATTATTATGCTCTAAGTCAGCGCAACTTCTCGTTCGATCGCGATCGCTTCGAGAAACGCCGGATCGTGACTGACTACGAGTAGCGCGCCGTCATAGTCGCGCAGGGCCGCTTCGAGCATTTCGATCGAGTCGAGATCGAGATGGTTGGTCGGCTCGTCCAACAGCAATAATTGCGGCGGCCGGGCGGCGGACAGGACGCAAGCGAGCCCCGCCCGCAGGCGCTCGCCGCCCGACAAGGTCCCGACGATGCGTAGCGCCGCCTGGTTGCGAAAGGCAAAGCGGGCGAGGGCAGCATAAGCCTGGTTCTCGCCCAGTTCGGGATTGAGCGCGCGGAGATTGGCCAGGATCGTCGTATCGCGATCGAGCAGGTCGACATGCTGGTCGAGCAAGGCGATGCGATCGGACCGCGTCACCAATCCTGCGACGGGCTCGATCGTCCCAGCCGCGAGCAGCAACATACTGGTCTTGCCCGTGCCGTTGGGTCCCGTCAGCGCGATCCGTTCGGGGCCGCGGATGGTGAGGCTGACCGGCCCGATCCGCCGATCGCCGCGCGCGATCACCGCGCCCTCGAACCGCAACAATTCGCGCGACGACGACAATCCGCTCGGCGGCAGGTCGATACGGAGCGGCGTCACGATCTCCACTCGCTCGCGTGCGGTCGATCGCGCAACCTCCGCCTCGCCGATCAGCCGCCGCGCCGTCTCTCCCTCGCGCGCGCCACTGCCCTCGGCGCGTTCCTTCATCATGCCCGCGACGATCCGCGGCACGCTGCCCGAGGCGCCGAAGGCGCGGCCGGCCTTGTCGCGGCGCGCCTTTCTCTGGCGCTGCTCCTGCGCGCCGCGCTCGGCCTGGCGCAATCCGGCCTCGGCGCGGTCGAGCGCCTGCGCCGCACGTTCGCGATCGGCATCGCGGATCGCGACGAAATCGGACCAGCCGCCCTCGACCGACCGGCAGCCGATCGGGGCCAGTTCGACGATGCGATCCATCGTCTCCAGCAGCGCGCGGTCGTGGCTCGCGACCACCACGCCGCCTTTCCGCCCGGCGATCAGGTTCGCGATAGCCGCGCGGCCATCGGCATCGAGATTGTTGGTCGGCTCGTCGAGCAGCAGCAGATCGGGTGCCGCGATCACCGCACGCGCGATGGCGATCCGCGTCCGCTGTCCGCCGCTCAGGCTGGCAAGCGGGCGATCGAGATCGAACCCGGCCAAGCCTAGCTCGCCGAGCGCGTCGTCAATCCGCTCCTCGAGCGTCCAGTCGGCGGCGGCGAAATCATCGACATCTCCCTCACCCGCTTCGATGCGGCGGAGCAGGGCGAGCGGGCCGACGACTTCGAGCGCCGCCGCGATGGAGATCGTGTCGTCGGACCAGTCCTGGCGCAGCAGCACGACGCTGCCGGAACGCGCGATACTGCCGGCAGCGGGCTCGACTTCTCCCGTCATCGCGCGGAGCAAGGTCGATTTGCCGCAACCGTTGCGGCCGACCAGCCCCGCGCGCTGGCGGCCGAAGGAAAGGGTCAGATCGGAAAAGAGCGGACGGCCGTCAGGCGTCGAGAGCGACAGCGAATCCAAGGTTACGAACGAAGACATAGGGCACCTGGGCAAGAGAAACGGATCGGGCGATCACGGTCTTGTCCAAGGTCGGTCTCCTTCGCTGGCGGGCGTGCGTGCCCGTCTTGGAGCCGTCACATAGGAATGATTGAAGGCGCGCGCAAACCCGCGGTCCATTGACGGTGCGGCGGGTTGGGTATTTCCTCCAGCCATTCGATACAGGGAGTCGTCCAATGATCACCCGCAAGCTCGCTTTCGCCTCGATCCTGATCGCCGCCGGAACCGCCGCCGTGCCCGCCCAGGCCAGGATCGCGCGCTGCGTGATCGATTCCGAAGGGACCAGCTATCGCGGACCCTGCCAATATGTCGTTGCGCGCGGCGGCACCTTCACCTTGAGCCCCGCCCATGGCCGGTCGTTCGGCGAGGGCGTGGTGAGCGTCACTGTCTACGTTACCCAGCGCGGCGTCGCGGACGTGCGCGGACTGACGCGCGACGGGATCAATTCGCGCTGGGGCCGTGCGATCCGCTCGCGCCGGGACAGCGCCTGCTGGGTCGGCGAGGACTTCTCGGTCTGCGCCTATTGAGATGGGTGCCGACGACGGCAACCCACGCGACAGCTCGCGCCGCATCCCGCCCGGCCTGATCGCGATCGCGGTCGTGCTGGTGATCGCGGGGTCGGTGTTCAACAATTGGCATCGCCAAGCGCTCCTCGTCGCGCTCAAGGAATCGTTGCTGACCCTGGCGATCGTCGCGATCTTGCTCGCGATCCTCGCGGCGATCGAGATCCTGCTTCACGGCAGGGTGCGGTTATGGGGCCGGATCGGCGGCCTGGCGATCGTGTCGGGGGTCGTGTTGTGGCGGCTGTTCCATGGCGGCAGCACGATCATCGCGTCGATCGCCGGTATCGCCTGGATCGCAGTGATCGGCTTCATGGTCGTGGCGATGCTGCGCAACCGGGACCTCGGCCGCTGAGATGTAAAAATCGTTCCATGTCATGGGACTGTCACTTCAGCCTAACCCCCGCTTAACCTCGATCGCCCTAGGTCGCCCGCGTAACGAAGGGGGTGAAATGGGTCGCGGAGTGCTCTGGAACGACGACGGCGAACAATCGAGTGCCGGTCGCGTCGCGGATAGGCGGTCGATCGGCGCCGATGCGACCTTGCTCGCTGCAGTCGAGGTGTTCCGCCACGCACCCGAGCTCAGGATATTGGCGGTAGTCGATGCCGCGGGAGCGCCCATCGGGGCGTTGCTCGATCGCGATATCCGCCGGCTGCTGTTCAGCCCGTTCGGCTTCGCTTTGCTCTCCAACCCCAGTTATGGCGGCAATCTGGTCCAACATGTCCGCCCATGCCCGACAGTCGACCGCGCGGCGGGGATCACCGCCATCCTGCGCGCCTGGCACCGCGACGGCGGCGGCGAAGGCGTGATCCTGACCGATGCCGGCCGGTTCGATGGCGTCATCGACCAGCCCAGCCTGTTGCGCATGGCGGCCGAGCGCAGCGCCGCCGCAATCGCCGGACGGGCGGCGCGCGCCGACCGCATCCAGGCGGCGGGAGAACGCTTCAGGGCGGCCGCGCACGACCTCGCCACCGACCTGGCCGGCGCCTCGATCCTGGTGGTAAGCACGTCGGGCCGCATGGCCGAGCGCGCCGATCAGATCGGTGGCGCAACGGCGAATGCCGCGGCCGCGGCGTCGCAGGCGGCGATCCACATGGCCGAGATTGCCGATCGCGGGGGCGCGCTGGCGGACTCGCTCCACGGCGTCGAACGGCAGATGGCCGAGGCCAAGCGCGCCACGCGCGCGGCAGTCGACCTGGTCTCTGACGGCAAGCGCCAGGTGGGCCAATTGGCCGGAGCGGCAGACCAGATCGGATCGGTCACCGCTTTGATCGTCGACATCGCACAGCGCACGACGATGCTCGCGCTCAACGCGACGATCGAGGCGGCCCGCGCCGGCGAGGCGGGGCGCGGCTTCGCGGTCGTCGCGGGGGAAGTCAAATCGCTCGCCACCCAGACCCGCATCGCGGCGGGCAATATCGGCAAATATATCACCCATATCCGCCACGCGGTCGACCAGGTCTCGCTGGCGCAAGGCGGCATGGTCGAGGCGGTCGGCGCGGTCGATACCTTGTCGGACACCGTCGCCGGGGCGGTCCATGACCAGGGCGCCGCGACGTTGCATATTTCGACCAATGTCGCCGAGGCGAGCATTGCGACCGACCATATCGATCAGAGCGTGCGCGCGATCCTGGATGTCGCCAGCGCGACCGGTGACGACGCCGCCCGGATGCGCGACATGGCGGACGCGCTGGGCAACAGGGCGCGCTCGCTCGAAACACACCTGACCAGCTTCCTCGAGGAACTCGAGGCGGCTTAGCTTTGCAGCTCGGCTGAGACGGTGCGGCCC
>NZ_BCYZ01000035.1 GCF_001598455.1 Sphingomonas pruni NBRC 15498 | reverse complement strand
GGGGGGGGGCCGGACGCCACCAACTAACGGCCTGCGTCCTCCCCCTCCGACGCGCTTCGCGCGCCACCTCCCCCTGGCGGGGGAGGATTGATCTAGGATCGATCTTTCCAACTCCTACTCAACGCCGATCGGCAGACCCGCATCCGCGAATGCCGCGGACAGCGCTGCCGCCGTCGCTACGATGGCATCGGCACGGCGCTGCGCCATCAGGTCGGCGAGCAGCAGGCGCGCGGTTTCGGGGCGACGCTCCGCATGGCCGATCGCGGTGATCATCGTCTGCTCCGCCCAAGTCATTCGGGCGCAGCAGCACGGCGCGATCGGAATCGTCGTGGTCGAGGTTGCGGCGAGTTCGGCCATGAAGGCGCGTGCCAGTATTAGCGGCCGGCGGAACCCTGTGCCGAACGCGCTCAGAAAGGTGTTGGCGGCGACCGCATCGTTGAGCCCATGCGCGCCCATCCGCCGGATCGCGAGGAGCAGGAGGCGCGCGGCCATGTTTTCCGGCAGGCTGTGCGGCAGGGCTTCGCTGACCAGCGAGGCGGGCATTGGGGAAGGGGCCATCGAGCGACTCCGTGGTGGAGCCGCATAGTCGGAAACTCGCTATTGATAGTCAATCGCAATAATTTGTCATGCCGGCGCTTCGCCGTTCGCCGCGAGCACTTCGCCTGCCAGATAAAGCGAGCCGAGGATCATCACTGTCACTGGTCCCTCGGCGTCATCGGCGATCGCGTGCAGGGCGGTCTCCACTGTCTCCGCAGCCTGCGGCCTGATGCCGATGTCGCTGGCGACCGCGCGCAGCACCTCGGCGCTATGACATTCATGGCCGCCGACCGGAACGGCGTGAAAGCTCGTGGCCAACCCCGCGAACGGGCGCAACAGTCCTGCTGGATCCTTGTTGGACAACATGCCGACGATCATGTGTGCACCGTCGGTGTCGCGACGATCGAGCACCTCGCGCAGCGCCTCGGCAACGCTGGCACCGGCGGCTGCGTTGTGGCCGCCATCGAGCCAGATCTCGCTGCCCGCTGGCAATATGCGCGTCAGCGGCCCGTCGCCGAGCAATTGCATCCGCGCCGGCCAGGTGGCGTGTTCGGCTGCAGCAATGAAGGCTTCCGGTGGAATGGTCAGCGTCTTCTGATGATGGAGCATGGCGATCGCCAGAGCGAGATTGCCGGGCTGGTGCGGCCCGACCAGCACGGGCAGCGGTGTCTGCACCTTGCCGGCGGCGTCGCGATACGTGAGGTGGCCGTCATCCGCTGCCCAGAACCAGTTCCTGCCTTCGGGCGACACGGGGGCACCGGCGGTTCGCGCGACCGCATTGATCCGGGCTTCGACCGAGGGCGCGTAGCGCATGGTGACCAGCGGCACTTGCGATTTGGCGATGCCAGCCTTTTCCGCGGCGATGTCCTCGATCGTCGTGCCGAGGAAACGCTCGTGGTCGATGCCAAGCTGAGCGATGCCGGTGACGATCGGCTGCGCAATGACGTTAGTCGCGTCGAGCCGGCCCCCCAGTCCGACCTCTACGATACAGGCATCGGCGGGGGTACGGGCGAAGGCCAGGAACGCCGCGGCAGTCGTCACCTCGAAAAAGCTCGCACCGATATCGCCGCCGGCATCGAGCACTTCCTCGAGCAGGGGTGCCAGCACGGCATCCTCGATCAGCGTGCCCGCGAGCCGGATGCGCTCGTTGAAACGCACGAGATGCGGGCTCGAATAAACGTGCGTCGTGTAGCCAGCCGCCTCGATCGCCGCCCGCAGGAAGGCGCAGGTCGATCCCTTGCCGTTGGTGCCGGCGACATGGAGCACCGGCGGCAAGCGCTCGTGCGGATTGCCGACGCGGTCGAGCAATTCCGTGATCCGCTCTAGCCCGAGAATGTCGGCGCCGGGGGAAAGCGCCCACAACCGATCGAGTTGGCGCTGTACCGCAGGGTCGGACGAGACGGCGTGATCAGGCATCTACTTCCCCTCCCATTTATGGGAGGGGTTAGGGGAGGGCGTGTTCGCTACCACGGACGCCACATGCCCTCCCAACTCGCTGCCTGCAACTGGCCGAAATACGCCCCGCGCATTTCTCAATCATGCCGGGGGCATGATTGACCAGTTACAGGCAGTGAGTTCCTCCCCGCAAGCGGGAGGGGAGTTGTTCAGGCCGCTTTCCGCTGTCCGCCGACATAATCGATCAGCCGCGCCAGGGTCGGGCGCAGCTCCGCGCGCGGCGTGACCATGTCGAGCATGCCATGCGCGAGCAGATATTCGGCGCGTTGGAATCCCTCGGGCAGTTTCTCGCGGATCGTCTGTTCGATCACCCGCTGGCCGGCAAAGCCGATCAGCGCTCCGGGTTCCGAAATCTGCACGTCGCCGAGCATTGCATAGCTCGCCGTGACGCCGCCGGTGGTCGGGTCGGTCAGCACGACGATATAGGGCAGGCCGACGTCATGGAGCATCTGGATCGCGACCGTCGCGCGCGGCATCTGCATCAGGCTCAATATGCCTTCCTGCATCCGCGCACCGCCCGCCGCTGTGAAGATGATATAGGGCGCACCTTCGCTGATCGCCGCTTCGACCCCGCGGACGAACGCCTCGCCCACGGCGAGGCCCATCGATCCGCCCATGAACGCGAAATCCTGGACGCCGACCACCGCCTTGCGGCCCTCGATGGTCCCGGTCGCGTTGATCAGCGCGTCGCTCTCGCCGGTCGCGGCACGCGCCGCCTTGATGCGGTCGGTATATTTCTTCTGGTCACGGAACTTGAGCGGGTCGTCCTGTACCTTGGGCGGGGTCAGCGTCGTGAACGAGCCGGGGTCGAAAATCTGCGCGAACCGCACGTCGGGCCCGATGCGCTCATGAAAGGCGCAATTGGGACAGACGTAGAGATTTTCGGCCAGTTCCTTGGCGAACACCATTTGCCCGCACCCCTTGCACTTGTGCCAGAGATTGTCGGGACTTTCCTTCTTGGGGATGACGTACGACAGCGCATTGCGGACGTTGGTCAGCCAGCTCATGCCATTTCCTTCCTTGCGGCGCGGATCGCGCCGGCGAGACTCTCGATATAGGCGCGGACCGGCTCGGCCGCATCCTTGCCATACTCGCCGACCAGTTCGACGATCGCCGAGCCGACCACGACGCCGTCGGCGACACGCGCGATCGCGGCGGCCTGATCGGGCGTGCGCACACCGAATCCGACCGCGACGGGCAGGTTGGTGGCGGCCTTGAGCCGGGCAACGGCTTCCTCGATCGAGGCCTGCACCGCTTGCTGTTTGCCGGTGATGCCCGCGACCGAGACATAATAGAGGAAGCCGCTGGCGCCATCGAGCACCTGGGGCAGACGGGCGCTATCGGTGGTCGGGGTGGCAAGGCGGATCAGGTCGATGCCGTTCCCGCGAAGCGCCGGTCCGAGCGAATCATCCTCTTCGGGCGGGATGTCGACGCAGATCACGCCGTCGACGCCCGCTTCCTTGCAGCGTTCGGCGAACCAGTCGGCGCCGCGCCGGGTCATGGGATTGGCATAGCCCATCAGCACCAGCGGCACGGTCGGATGGCGCTGGCGAAACGCCATGGCGATCGCGAGGATGTCCGCCGTCGTCGTGCCCGCCGCGAGGCTGCGCAAATTCGCTGTCTGAATGGCCGGGCCGTCCGCCATCGGATCGGTGAATGGCATGCCGAGCTCGATCACATCGGCGCCGCCCTCGACGAGTGCGTCGAGAATCGGTCCGGTCGCGAACCGGCCGGGATCGCCGGCAGTGACGAACGCGACGAGAGCAGGATGGCCCTTGGCGAAAGCGTTGGAAAGGCGGGTCATCGCTTTTTTGAGACCTCGACAAGGCGCGAGGCGCCGATGGCCACGCCCAGGCCGGCCGCAAAAGCGACTTGGCTGCTGCTCAAGGCGCCATGATGTATGAACAAGCCGACGAGGATAGCGGCGATGCCGCCGACCACCGCACTGGTGACGGCCTGACGCAAGTTCAGCGTCATATCTCTACCCCCAACGCTTCGGCGACGGTGAAGATGTCCTTGTCGCCGCGCCCGCACAGGTTCGCCAGGATGATTTGATTCTCGTCCATTTCCCGTGCCTTCTTCGTCACGGCGGCGATGGCGTGCGAAGGTTCGAGCGCGGGGATGATCCCCTCGGTGCGGCACAAGAGCTGGAAGGCGTCGAGTGCTTCCTGGTCGGTCGCGGAGGTGTAGTCGACGCGGCCGGTTTCCTTGAGCCATGCGTGCTCGGGACCGATGCCCGGATAGTCGAGCCCAGCGGAGATCGAGTGCGCCTCCGCGATCTGGCCGTCGTCGTCCTGGAGCAGATACGTCCGGTTGCCGTGGAGGATGCCGGGGAAGCCGCCCGCCAGGCTCGCGGCATGCTTGCGCTCGAGCCCTTCGCCCGCGGCCTCGACACCGAGCATCTTCACGTCGGGATCGTCGAGGAAGGGATGAAACAGCCCAATCGCGTTCGATCCGCCACCGATCGCCGCGACCAGCAGGTCGGGCAGCCGATCGATGCGCGCCAGCATCTGCGCGCGCGCTTCCTTGCCGATCACAGACTGAAAATCGCGGACCAACTCGGGATAGGGATGCGGCCCCGCCGCGGTGCCGATGATATAGAAGGTGTCGTGGACGTTGGCGACCCAGTCGCGCAGCGCCTCGTTCATCGCGTCCTTTAGCGTGTTGGCGCCGCTGGTGACCGGGATCACTTCCGCGCCGAGCAGCTTCATCCGGAACACATTGGGCTGCTGCCGCTCGACGTCCTTGGCGCCCATATAGATGACGCAGGGCAGGCCGAAGCGCGCGCAGACCGTGGCGGTGGCGACGCCATGCTGGCCCGCGCCCGTTTCGGCGATGATCCGCGTCTTGCCCATGCGGCGCGCGAGCAGGATCTGGCCGATGCAATTGTTGATCTTGTGTGCGCCGGTATGGTTGAGCTCGTCGCGCTTGAACCAGATCTGCGCGCCTTTGCCGGGCTCGGAGCCCGCGCGGATCGCGGCTGTCAGCCGTTCGGCGAAGTAGAGCGGGCTTGGGCGTCCGACATAATGTTCGAGCAGATCGTCGAATTCCTGCGCGAACGCGGGATCGGCCTGCGCCGCGCGATACTCGCGTTCGAGGTCGAGGATCAGCGGCATCAGCGTCTCGGCGACGAAGCGGCCGCCGAACTGGCCGAAATGCCCGCGATCGTCGGGCTGGGTGCGGTACGAATTCGACAAAAGAGCAGGGTCCGACATTACCGTTATTTCCTCATCACAACATGGGTCCAATCGCTTCGAACAGCGATCAGCGCCATCGTTGCGGAATGCGCGGGGCAGGGAGGATCGGCATCAGCATTGCGCGACCGCTTTAAGGAACGCGGCGATCTTGTCCACATCCTTGACGCCGGGGGCGGTTTCGAGCCCGGATGACGCGTCGATCAATGTCGCGCCGGTCCGCGCTGCGGCTTCAGCCACGTTATCGGGCGTGAGTCCCCCCGATAGCGCCCAGGGCATGGCGTGGCGGAACCCGTCGAGCAGGCTCCAGTCGAACCTGATCCCCATGCCGCCCGGCCGGGTCGCGCCTTCGGGGGTCTTGGCGTCGAACAGAATCCTGTCGGCCGCGCCGTGATAGTCGAGCGCGCTATCCAGGTCGGCTCGCGTCTTGACCGCGATGGCCACCCACACGGGAATCCGCGCCTTGATCGCGGCGGCACGAGCGGGTGTAGCGCCATGGAGTTGCACCGCATCGAGCTTGCCGGCCGCAATCGCGGCTTCGAGCAGGGCGTCGTCGGGGTCGACGAACACGCCGACGCGCGACACGCTTGCCGGTATGCGGGCGGCGAGGCCTGCGGCGGTGTCGAACGACAAATTGCGCGGCGAAGGGGCGAAGAACATCAGCCCGACATGACTCGCCCCGCCGGCGATCGCGGCGTCGAGCGTTTCGGGCGTGCTGAGGCCGCAGATCTTGGCGGTGACGCGAGGCATGGCGGCGCTATAGACAGGTCGGAGGGCGGATGACCATGCATCACGGAAAACAGCCATTCCGCCGCATCGCGGTGATCGGCAGCTCGGGCGCGGGCAAGTCGACGCTGTCACGCCTACTGGGCGAGGTTACCGGATTGCCCGTGGTACATCTCGACAAAGAGCATTGGCAGCCCGGCTGGACCGAGCCCGACCGCGACAGCTGGCAAGCCCGGCTCGCGGAGATGGCGCTCCGGTCCGATTGGATCATCGACGGTCAATATGGCGACTCGCTGACTGAGCGGCTGGCGCGTGCCGACCTCGCGATCTTCCTCGACTTGCCGACCCAAGTCTGCCTGATGCGGGTGATGAAGCGGATCGTATCGACCCATGGCCGCGTGCGTCCGGACATGGGCGAGGGATGTCCGGAGAAATTCGACCTCGGGTTCCTCCACTGGGTCGCGACTTTTCGCCGGCGGCAGCGGCCAAAGATGCTTGCCGCGCTCGCCGATTCGGGTGTGCGGACGATCTGGCTTTGCTCGCGCAGTGAACAGGCCACATTCGCTGAGCAACTGCAGGTCGAGGGGTTGGAGAGGGCCGCCGCCGGGGCGCAGCTAATCCCTCAGTCGAGCGGCTTTTCCAGCACGACCATGTGAAGCGGCGGGTCGACCACGACCGGAAAGTCGCGCGTGCCGGCATGGGCGTAGCCGCGGCGCTCATAGAAGGCGATCAGCTCGACGCGACGGTCGATCACCGTCATCTCGATCCGGTCGGCGCCGAACGCTTCATGCGCGGTCTGTTCCGCGGCGGCGATCAATTGCTTGCCATAGCCGCCCGCCTGTAACTGCGGATCTACGCAGAGCAGACCCAGATAAGCGAGCCCCCCGCCGCTGTTCGCGACCCGGACGCAGCCGATCATGCGCTCGCCGTCGAACCCGATTAGCAGTCGCTCGGCCGGATCCGCGATCATCGCCTCCAGTTCGTCGATACCGATCCGTTCGCCATCGAGCAGATCGGCCTCATGCGTCCATCCGGCGCGCGCATCGTCGCCCCGATAGGCGCGCTGGATCAGTGGCTGCAGCGTCACAAGGTCGTGGCGTCGAGCGACGCGAACCGACAGGTCGGGCATGGTGATAGCCCCTACAGCGTCGCGCCGATCTCGCGCGCGGCGAGGTCTGGGTCTTCCGCCGCGGTGATCGGGCGGCCGACGACCAGGATCGAGGCGCCGGCATCGACCGCCGCGCGCGGCGTCACTACGCGTTTCTGATCGCCAATCGCACCGTTCGCTGGGCGTACTCCCGGCACGACGAAGAAACCTTTGGGCCACAATTTGTGCGCCGCTTTCACTTCCTCGCCCGAACAGACAATGCCGTCGACCCCGGCGTCCATCGCCAGTTCGGTCAGGCGCAGCACCTGGTCGTGCGCCGACCCCGTTACGCCCGTCGCGCGCAGGTCGTTCTCGTCGAGGCTGGTGAGCATGGTCACCGCGACGACCTTGGTGTTGCTCGGCGCCGCCGCCTTGGCATCCTCGAGCATCGCGCGTCCGCCGCTGGCATGGACCGTCAGCACCGCCGGCTCGAGCCCGCGTAGCGCCTGGATCGCTTTTCCCACGGTATTGGGAATGTCGTGCAGTTTGAGGTCGAGGAAGATCGGCAGGCCGAGGTCGTGCATTTCCAGCACGCCATGGCGGCCATTGGCCATGAAGAATTCCAGGCCCAATTTGATTCCGCCGACATGATGGCGCACGCGCGTGGCGATCGCCTTCGCCTTGTCGATGTCGGGAGTGTCGAGCGCGACGTAGATACGGCTGGTCATGGAGTCAGCTCGAGCGGCGGCTGTCTCGGCGGCTCGGGCGGCGTCGGCGGTGCGGTCGCTTCGACCGGCGCGGCAAGCACGGGGCCGGGATCGGCACCCATCGGCACCACGGGCTTGAGATCAGCGATGATCCGCTCCGCCGTCGTCAGCCGCTGCGACAGGCGCCAGCGGATCGTCCGGTAATAGAGCCAGGTCGGGATCACCCCGGCCAGGAACATGAACAACATCATGAAGGGAAGGTTCACTTCCGCGACCAGCCCTCCCCACAGGTTGATCGTCACCCAGCTCCAATTGCCATAGGTGAAGATCGCCGCGGCGAAGCTGATCAGGCACCAGAAGAGGATCTTGAGGAACTGCATGCGCGGGACGCTAGCGGGACCGGTCCAGTTTGGCCAGACTTCCCGCGATCCTCCCGTCGACGACGGGGAGGACCGAAGGGGTTGGCTTCAGGCTCACCGAATCGGCGAGTTCGGGTCGAGCCGCATATCCAGATACTTGTCGACGCTGCCCATCAGCTCGCCCATTTCGTGCTCGAAGAAATGGTTCGCCTTGGGGATCGTGTCGTGGTGGATCGTGATGTGCTTCTGGGTGCGCAATTTATCGACCAGCTTTTGCACCGCGATCGGGGTGACGACCTCGTCATTTTCGCCCTGGATGATGATGCCCGAAGCCGGGCAGGGGGCGAGGAACGTGAAATCGAACATGTTCGCCGGCGGCGCGATCGAGATGAAGCCGCGGATTTCGGGGCGACGCATCAGCAATTGCATGCCGATCCAGGCACCGAATCCGAACCCGGCGACCCAGGTGGTCGAGGCTTCGGGATGGAAGCTCTGCACCCAGTCGAGCGCCGAGGCCGCGTCGCTCAATTCGCCGATGCCGTTGTCGAACACGCCCTGGCTCTTGCCGACGCCGCGGAAATTGAAGCGCAAGGTCGCAAAGCCGCGGCGCTGGAAGGTCTTGTAGAGCTCGATCACGATGCGATTGTTCATCGTGCCGCCCGACATCGGGTGGGGATGCAGGATCATCGCGACCGGAGCGCGCGGCTTCGGCGCGGGGGCGAAACGACCTTCGAGGCGGCCCTCGGGACCGGGAAAAATGACTTCTGGCATCGTATCCTGTTCTTTTAGCCGCAGAGGCGCCGGTGTGGCGCTAAAGGTTGCGCGCTATATAGGCAGCAGGCCCAAACACGCAATTGGAACGAATCGGACCAATGGTCACAGAGCGCATCTATCTCGACCATGCCGCGACAACGCCGCTGTTGCCGGCGGCGCGAGAGGCGATGGCTGGCGGATTCGCGCGCTGGGCCAATCCGTCGTCGCCGCATGCCGAGGGCCGCGCGGCCAAGGCGATGTTGGAGAAGGCGCGGACGCAAATCGCCGCGCCTTATGGCTGGGCCGGCGAGGTCCTGTTCACCAGCGGATCGAGTGAGGCGCTGGCGATCGCAATGACCCGGTCGGCGGTGACGCGCCGATTGGCGAGCGCGGTCGAGCATGATGCCGTCCTTCGCGCGGCGTACGATATCTCACTGGTTCCGGTCGGTTCGACTGGGCTGGTCGATCGCGAAGCGCTGGACGCCGCGATGGCCGGGGAAGGGCGTGCGGTCGTCGCAATACAATGGGCCAATAGCGAGACCGGCATTCGCCAGCCGATTTCCGAGCTGGCCGACCAGGTCCACGCCGCCGGTCATCTGCTCCTGGTCGATGCAGCACAGATGCCGGCCGGCACCGATCGCGATGTCGCGCGCCACGCCGATTTCGTCGCGCTTTCGGCGCACAAGCGCGGCGGACCGATCGGTGTCGGCGCGCTGCTCGTTCGCGACCTCGCGACGCTCGATCCGACTGGCGGGCAGGAGCGGGGATATCGGCCGGGGACGGAGAATATGCCCGGCATCGTCGGCTATGCGGCGGCGCTGGCCGAGCCCGAGGACATCGCCGGGTATCGGGTATTGCGAGCCTATTTGGACGAGGAGATCCAGGCGTCGGGCGGCGAGCCGGTGCTTGCCGGCGCGCTTCGCCATCCCGCAATCGGTTCGTACCGCATGCCCGGCGTCGCGGCCACGACACAGCTGATCCGCTTCGATATGGCCGGGGTCGCAGTCTCGGCGGGGAGCGCCTGCGCGAGCGGCAGCATGAAGCCGAGCCATGTCTTGTCGGCGATGGGATGGGACATGCAGGCGTCGCAGCAAGTGGTGCGGGTGAGCTTCGGGCGGTCGACGACGCGCGCCGAGCTCGACGCGTTTGTCGCCATCTGGCGTGACATCGCACAATCGTTGGCGCGCGCGGCATGATCTATCTCGACTATCAGGCGACCACGCCGCTAGCGCCCGAGGCGCTCGACGCGATGCTGCCATGGCTACGCGACCAGCATGCCAATCCGCATTCCGCGCATGGGCCGGGCCGGGCAGCCAAGGCGGCGATCGAGGTTGCGCGTGCGCAGGTTGCCGCGTTGCTGCCCGCCGGGGGCAATGTCAGCTTCACCGGCGGCGCGACCGAGGCGCTCAATTGGGCGATCAAGGGCGTCGGCGGCCCCATCGTCACCATCGCCACCGAACATGCCGCGGTGCTCGACACCGTCGAGGCTGTGGGGAAGGCGCGGGTGCTGCCGGTGGGGAGCGACGGTCTGGTCGACATCGACGCGGCGCGCGCGGCGATCCGCCCCGGCGTAAAGCTGGTCGCGGCGATGCTGGTCAATAACGAGATCGGCGTGATCCAGCCGATCGCCGAATTGGCCGCGCTGGCGCATCAGGCTGGGGCCCTGTTCTTGTGCGATGCGGTGCAGGGCTATGGCCGCATGGCGATTCCGGAGGGCTGCGATCTGATCGCGCTGTCGGCGCACAAGATCCACGGACCGAAGGGTATCGGCGCGCTATGGATCCGCGAAGGGATAGAGCTGGCGCCGCTGCTTCATGGCGGAGGGCAGGAGGCGGCGGGGCGATCCGGCACGCTCAGCCCAGCTCTGTGCGCCGGATTTGGCGCTGCGGCGGCACTAATGGCGGCGCGGCGCGATTCCGACGCGGCGCATGTCGAGCGGTTGTGGACGGCGGCGCGTGCAACGCTGGGTGCGGACTGGATCGTCAACGGATCGGGCGAGCATCGCTATCGCGGCAATCTCAACGTCCGGCGCGACGGGCTGGACGTCGCGCGATTGATGTCCGACCTGCGCGACATCGCCTTCTCGGCCGGCTCGGCTTGCGCCAGCGGGTCGGGGCGGCCTAGCCATGTGCTCGAAGCGATCGGCTTGAGCGACGCGCAGGCCCGCAACAGCATCCGGATCGGTTTCGGACGCTATACGACCGAGGAGGAGTTGGTGGACGCGTTACAGCGCATCGATGCCGCGGCACGGGCGCAGAGAATCGCGGTATGACCCGCGTGATCTTCATCGAGCGCGACGGCGCCACGCGCGAAGTCGAGGCGCGGCCGGGGGATCGCCTCCTCGACCTGGCGCAAAATGCCGGCGAGCCGCTCGAAGGGACGTGCGAAGGCCAGATGGCCTGTTCGACCTGTCACGTGATCATCGATGCCGACGACTTCGCGAAATTGCCTCCCGCGGTAGAGGAGGAAGAGGACATGCTCGACCTCGCCGCCGGCGCGACACGATACAGCCGCCTCGCGTGCCAGATCTGGCTGAGCGACGCGCTCGAAACACTGACCGTGCGCATTCCGCCCGACTCCAAGAATATGCAGGGGCGCTGACCTAAATTCCGCCTGTTTTACCGTGGGCACACATTATTCCGTTCGTGGAACGGTCCGCCCATGATAGGCGTTTGGACCCGCCGGGGGGATGAAAACATGGAGAGACACGCCATGAAACTTCTTGCTGTTGTTGCTGCCGGAATTCTCGCCGCGTCGGCACTCACGCCGGTTACTTCCGCCAGCGCGGCGCCTGCGCCGGATCGCTGGAGCCATGGCCATCATCATGGGTGGAAGTGGAAGAAGGTATGCACAGTGCGCTGGCATCATGGCCACAAGGTCCGGACATGCCGCAAGGTGCGCGTGCGCTGGTAAGCGCCAAATTCTAATTGCTTGAAAGCGCCGCTCGATCCCGCCATATGCGCGGCGGGAGTCGGGCGGACGCAATCGTCGCCAACCCGGTCAGGTCCGGAAGGAAGCAGCCGTAACGATTTCGTTGCGGGTCGTTCCGGCTCCCACCCATCTCAAGGAAATCGCGGCGAATAGTCGGTCAGCCGCATCGTGCGATCCTCGATCTCGCCCATGATCGGCGCGTCGGGAGAGTTCGTCTCGCGCTTGGTCCGACTCCATTCCTCGTCGGCCCGGAATGCGGCCCACGACGCCTTCATCGTCGCTTCGTCCTTCCACCGCAGCAGATAGACGAACTCGGGCTTGCCGTCGCGAGACGCCTCCCAAGTCGCGACGATGTCGAAGCCGTGCCGCCGCATGATCGCCATGGCATGGTCGCGAAACCGGGCATTGAACACGGCCTTGCTGGGTTCGAATAATTGATAGGCGCGTAACTGGTAGAGCGGCGCCGGCGCGGTCTCCGCTGCGGCTGCCGGGATGGTCCCGATCGCCAATGCGAGCGACAGGATTAGAGTGCGGGGTCGGATCAAGTCTCGTCTCCTTCGCAAAAAATGCGTCGCGCAGTGGGGCAGATGAGTTGCATCCAGAATGCGGCTAATCAATCGACTAAGATCTGGATTTTGATACGGTAGCGGAACACGGCGGCGCCTTCGCGCATTGCGACAGTGCCTCTGACCTACAAGGAAAGGAGTCCTGTATGCGTATCGTTCAAATATTCGCCGTGCTGCTGGCCCTCGCCGGCGTTTCGGCCGTTACTCCCGCCGCAGCGGAAACCGCGCTGACCAAGCCAGCCTCGATCGCGACGCCACTGACCCAGCCGTCGGGCACGGCCGCCACGGCCGATCAATATCGCGATCGTGGCCGCCATTATGGCTGGCGCAACGGCAATCGCGGCTGGCACGGCGGTTACCGCTCGGGCTGGCGTCGCGGCTATTATCGCCCGCGTTACGGCTATGGACGTCCGTATCGCTGGCGCGGATCGCGGCTCGTGTGCCGCACCTCGTGGCGCTGGGGCCGGCCACATCGCGTGTGCTTCCGTCGCTGGTAAGGCTTCGACATTCAGGCTCGCCGACCCTAGATAGGCGGTGATGTCCGACTCTTTCGATCTCGGCGAGCCGCCGCAGCCAAAGGATACCGCGTACCGCGTGCTCGCGCGCAAGTACCGGCCGCAGAATTTCGATCAGCTGATCGGCCAGGACGCGATGGTCCAGACCTTGGGCAACGCGATTCGGCGCGGGCGGCTGGCGCACGCCTTTCTGCTGACCGGCGTGCGCGGGGTCGGCAAGACCTCGACCGCGCGGCTCATCGCCAAAGCGCTCAATTGCATCGGCCCGGACGGGCAGGGCGGCCCGACGATCGACCCCTGCGGTGTGTGCGAGCCCTGCGTCTCGATTGCCGAAGGCCGCAATATCGACGTGATCGAAATGGACGCCGCCAGCCATACCGGCGTCGACGATATGCGCGCGGTGATCGACGCCGCCCGGCTCGCCGCCTTCGGAGCGCGGTTCAAGATCTACATCATCGACGAAGTCCACATGTTGTCGAAGAATGCGTTCAACGCACTTCTGAAGACATTGGAAGAACCTCCTGAACATGTGAAGTTTCTTCTCGCGACGACCGAAGTGCAAAAGGTGCCGGTGACCGTTCTGTCGCGGTGCCAGCGGTTCGACCTCAGGCGCATTCCGGCGGACAAATTGGCGGCGCATTTCGCGTACGTCGCCGAACTCGAAGGGGCCGAAGCGGAGCCAGAGGCGCTGGCGCTGGTTGCGCGCGCTGCGGACGGATCGGCGCGCGACGGTCTCTCGATCCTCGACCAGGCGATCGCGCATGCCGGGATGGAAGGCGGCGGCGTGACCGCGACTGCCGTGCGCGCGATGCTCGGCCTATCGGACCGTGCCGCGATTCGGGACTTGTTCGCGTTATTGCTCGACAGCGACGCACCCGGTGCGCTCGCCGCGTTGCGCCGGCAATATGATCTCGGCGTCGACCCGCAATCGGTACTGCGCGGGTTGCTCGAGACGGTCCACGCGGTGACCCTGGCAAAGCTGGGCGGCGATGCCGATCCTGCGCAATCGGCGGAAGAGCGCGACGCCTATCAGGGCTGGGCGCGGTTACTGTCGTTCCCGGCGCTTCACCGGCTGTGGCAATTGATGCTCAAGGGGCATGAAGAAGTCGCGCGCGCCGCATTGCCGATCGAGGCCGGCGAAATGGCGTTGCTCCGCGTCGTCCATGCCTCCAGCCTGCCCGATCCCGGCGAACTCGCGCGGCAGATAGCGTCGGGCATCCCGCCATCGGTCGCGCCGCCCTCGACGAGCACCGCCCCGTCGTCCGCTCCCGCTCCCGTTGCCGTCCAGACACTGCCCGCCAGTTTCGACGCGATGGTCGAATTGGTCCGAGCCAATGGCGGCGGCGCTCTGCTGTCGCATTTGACCGCCAATGCCAGGGTGGTGCGCTACGAGGCGCCCGAGCTGGTGCTCAGCACATCGCGGCCCTTGCCGGCGGATCTGCCGACGACTCTCGCGGGGAGGCTGGGCGAGCTGACCGGCGCCAAGTGGAAAGTTACGACCGAGGACGCCGAGGGCGAGGCGACGCTTGCCGAACGCCGCAAGGCCGAGGAAGAGGCGGAACGCGCCGCGGTCATGGAAACCCCCATCGTGAAGGCAGCGTTGGAGACATTCCCCGACGCGGTGCTCGAACGCATCAACAAGGAAGCACTGGGATGAAGAGTCTCGAAGACATCATGGCGATGGCGCAGAACGTCCAGGCCGAACTGGCCAAGGCGCAGGACGGGCTCGACCAGATCGAGGTCGAGGGCGCCTCGGGTGGCGGCATGGTCAAGGTCAAAGCCTCGGCCAAGGGCCGCATCATCGGCGTCGACATCGATCCGTCGCTGCTCCAGCCGTCCGAGAAGCAGATGCTCGAGGATCTGATCGTCGCCGCGTTCAACGACGCGCGGGCAAAGGCCGATGCGGCATCGAACGCTGAAATGGCGAAGATGACGCAGGGCCTGCCGCTGCCGCCAGGGTTCAAGCTGCCGTTCTGAGCGGATCACCGCAGATTGCGCATTGACCGCGAGAGCGGGATTTACGTGCAACCGTACATTTGGCTGGTGCTGCGGCCTGATCGAACGGCACGGCAGCAAGCGACCCCAATGGAAGACATTGCGCGACAGCCGGCGAGGCCCATAAATCAGACCTTCCCGACGAAATGTGCGGGATGGTCTAAAGGATAGGCACGTCATGCCGGCTTCGTTCTGGTTTGTTGAGGAACCCTGCCAAAGCAGCGAAGTGCTTCAATGGTTTCGAGCTTTGCCAAGTCCGCCAGAAGAGATTGCGTCAGCGAAGGGCTACACGCTCTATTTTCGGGCCGCCGGACCACTCGCGCTGAAGGTTGACGGATCGATTGATGGCTCTCGATCGCCAGTAGTAACGGTGATCACGCCGTCATTTCGTCGTGGGGTGATGTGGACAACTGGATCAGTCCATTTCCTGCCGATGCCCGTTAGCCAGTTCCCTGACGTTGCAAAGATCAGGAAGCAGTTCGGGCGATGGGTCGAGGAGCATCCGCTTGCCTACGATCCGCACATCAACGCCGATAACCCATTCGCGTACTATCTCGAAGGCTCTGCTGCAAATAGGGGAGCGTTATATGGCCTCCCGAGCGGAATGGCGGCTCTGGCTCGCGGACAATTCTTCGTGGACGATCTCGACAATGACTTGGTTCTTGATCGAGTGTGCCGAAGTCTGAGACTGCGCGGCATCGAATGCGAGAGTTAGCGCGACAGACTTTGGTTCGAAGGGCGGCTTTCCAGCATCGCCCCACCAAAAACAGACGGTCCGCTTCCCACCACTAGTGGACATTCACACAGGTCCGAACAGGTATGCCCCAGTGGGTCGGATTGGCGCTTTCGCGCTTATGCGAAACTACCGCACGCAGCTGTCGAGCCCGTTGCCGCGCACCACGTTGACGTACTTCGCCAGCGCGTTGCCATGACGGCGGACGAAGCCGCGCGGGTCGATCGCGGCGCGCTTCTTGGGCAGCGGCAGGACCGCGGCGATGCGCCCCGCCTCGGTCGGCGACATGCGCGACGCGTCGTGGCCGAAATAGCGGATCGACCCGGCATTGGCGCCGTAGGTGCCGATCCCCGTCTCGGCGACGTTGAGATAGACTTCCATGATCCGGCGCTTGCCCCACAGATGCTCGATCAGGAAGGTGAACCACGCCTCGAACCCCTTGCGGACATAGCCCCCGCCCTGGATCAGGAAGACGTTCTTCGCGGTCTGCTGGCTGATCGTCGATCCACCGCGGATGCGGCCGCCTTTCTGGTTGCGCTGATAGGCCTGCCTGAGCGCGTTGAAGTCGAACCCGTCGTGCAGGCAGAAGCGCGCATCCTCGCCCGCGATCGCGGCGCGGGGCATGTTGGGGTCCATGCGGTCGATCGACATCCATTGCTTGGTGATCAACTGCCCGTGCAGCACGTCGCCCAGCATCGTGAAGGTGAAGGGCGGGTTGATGAAGCGGTAGATGCCGACCCACAGCACGCTGACGATCAGGAAGGCGAGCGCGCCTTTCCAGATCCAGCCGAACAGGCGGCGTAGGAAGGGGCGTCGGGGTTTGGCTCGGGCGGGCATGGGATCGGAATCGGCCTGTGTCGTCGCGATGTCGCTCGGGTTGGGCGAGGGCGCCGTCATCAACGGCATGCTCGCCACTATCCGCGGTCGGCGGTCGGCGGCAAGAGCGTCGTCAGCAGCGGCGATGCCGGTCTCGTACGCGCCATGCGCGGTGGAGAAATCGCTCGCCGAACAAGCCTCGCCGGCAAAGAAGATGCGATCGTCGTGCGGCTGGGCGAGCACCCGGCGCTGCCCGGCCTGGCCGACCCGGGCATGCGAATAGCTGCCGCGAATGAAGCGTTCGGCGCGCCAGCGCGTCCGGGCGAGCGGCTGGAGCCGCAATCGCCAGTCGTTGCCGAGCAGGCGGGCGAGCTCACCGATCGCGAAATCGGCGGCGCCAAGGTCGCTTTCGCGCTCGATCGCCTCGGCGCAGTCGCCGCCGAAAAAGGCTTCGACCACCGGCCGGCCGAGATAGCCGATCTGATAGCTGGCGGTGCATGCCGCATGCGGGTTGCCGATCACATGAGCATTGTGCGGATAATCTTCGCCGCGAATGCCCAGGAAGATCTTGTCGGCGAGTCCGAGCGGAAGCGCCGCTGCGGCCTCATGCTTGGCGGCGATCGGCGGATCGAATGTCAGGTCGCCGTCGGCAATGATCGGCGTTGGCACGGCGACGATCACGCGGTCCGCCTCGATCAGTCCTTGCGGCGTCACGAGGCGCAGGCGTGGACCGCGATGGTCTATCCTCGACACGGGGCAATCGAGCCGGACGGGCAGGCGCTTGCCGTAAGCGGCGATGAGCGTGCCATAGCCCTCGACCAGGCGCCAATTGTCGTCGCTCGCGGCGTCTTCATACGCCGCCCAGTCGTGCAGCGAGACGGCGCCCAGGTTCGCGCCATTGGCATAACCCGAAATCGCATCGATCAGCGGGCGCCACGGATTATCGGGCTGGATGAAGTCGGACAGCGGCCGATCGGGCCCGTTGCGATAGGCCAGAGCGCGCTCGGAGAATTGCCGATATGCCGCCTGGAATGCTTCCTGATCGGCGGGCGGAAACCCGACATCGCGCCATTGTTCGCGCCAGTGCGCCGGCGTGCGGTCGATCTGGAACCCTTCCGCCAGCGCGATCCGCGTCCAGGGATTGCGATCGGCTGAATGCAGCCACGCACAGCCGAGATCGAGCGCCTCACGGCCGACGCGGACAGTGTGCGCCCGTCCACCGATCCGCCCGCTTGCTTCGAGCAACAACACGTCGGCGCTTGAATCGAGGATACGCCGCGCGGCAGCGATACCGGCGGCGCCTCCTCCGATAACGACGAACTTGCTGCTCATGATCGCTCTATAGAGCGAATCGGGCGGCGGTCAGCCCGCAACCCGACGATGAGCGTCAGAGCGTGAAGCCGGCGACGTTGAAGCTCATCTGCACATTGCCGCGCTGGAATACCTCGGCCTCGATCATCACGCGCTTGGCGGTTCGCAGCTTGGAAACGAACCCATCGCCCTTGGTAAGGAACGCCAGCCCGAACTTGTCTCCGACCGAACCGGTGCAGTTATAATGTTCGATCGGGCCGTCGTCGAACTTGACCGCCAACTGCCTGGTGACGAGCGTACTGCAGGTAAATTGCAAATTGGGGTTGATGATGTCGACGTCATAACCCTTGGCCTGCTTTTGCACCTCGAGAACCGTGCTCTGCTCGTCGCCTACGCCGATGCTGTTCGGAAATTTTTCGCTACTCTGCACTTGCGCGTATTTGACCGTCGTGCCGCGCATCTGGTCCTTGTCCTCATTATAGGTCCAGGATGAGGTTGGCGCAGCGGGGGCCCGGCTGTTGCCGTCGGCGGCAGCACCGGAATCGGCAGTCGCGGTCGATGTCGTCTTGGTCGTGCTGGGCGCCATGTTCGTTATGCCTGTGGCGGCGCCAATGATCGGCAGGCCGATGAAGATGGCCGCCCCGGTCGCGATGGCGCGGCCGCGCGTCGCATACATTGGCAGCGCGGGCGACGGCCGGATAATGAACCAGATCGACGCGAGGGTCCCGACCAGCCACAGAATTATGATCAACGCACCCATGCTATCCCTCCGTTATGTCGGAGGAATATTCTTCAGCATGGAGTACGGATCAAGAACATCGGTCAATAATGGATCAATCTCCCCGGCCGCCGCGCACAGCGGCAGCCGGGGACCGATTGATCGGTAATCAAGCCGCGATCAGCCGCTTTTCCCCGGCCAGCCGCATCATCACCTTCTGCAGCTTCTCGAACGCGCGCACCTCGATCTGGCGGACGCGCTCGCGCGACACGCCATAGACCTGGCTCAATTCCTCGAGCGTCTTGGGATCGTCGGTCAGCCGGCGCTCGGTCAGGATGTGACGCTCGCGCTCGTTGAGGCCGTCCATCGCTTCGGTCAGCAGGTTATGGCGGACATCCGCCTCCTGCGCCTCTGCGACGACCGAATCCTGCAGGGGCGATTCGTCCTGCAGCCAATCCTGCCACTGGCCTTCGCCATCCTCGCGCATCGAGACGTTGAGCGACGTGTCGCCGCCCATCGCCATGCGGCGGTTCATCGAGTTGACCTCGTCCTCGGTAACGCCGAGATCCTTGGCGATCTTGGCCACATTTTCGGGGCTCAGATCGCCATCCTCGAACGCATCGAGCTTCGACTTCATCCGGCGCAGGTTGAAGAACAGCTTCTTCTGCGCGGCGGTGGTGCCCATCTTCACCAGGCTCCACGAGCGCAGGATGAATTCCTGGATCGAGGCGCGGATCCACCACATTGCATAGGTGGCGAGGCGGAAGCCGCGATCGGGCTCGAACTTCTTCACGCCCTGCATCAGGCCGATATTGCCTTCGCTGATCAGTTCCGAGACGGGCAGGCCGTAGCCGCGATAGCCCATCGCGATCTTGGCCACGAGACGCAGGTGCGAAGTGACGAGCTGCGCCGCCGCCTCGGTATCGCCATGCTCCGAAAAGCGTTTGGCGAGCATATATTCCTGTTCCGGGGTCAGGATCGGGAACTTCTTGATCTCGGCCAGATAGCGGTTGAGGCTTGCCTCTCCGCCGAGAGCAGGAATCGTCGCGGGGACGTTGCTGCGATTTGCCATGATCTAGTCTCCCTTACCTTCGCAGCCGTCACGCCCCTTCCAGAGGCGACGTGCCGCACTGCAACAAAACTCAATCGCTGAGTGTATCGAACAGTTCCCGCATGTCCGCTGGGATTTCACTATCGAACGACAAAGCGTTTCTTGTGATGGGGTGGATGAACCCGAGATGCGCCGCGTGCAATGCCTGGCGGCGGAAATTCAGGGTTTCCAGAACCTTCCTGTGAACCTGTTTTGTTCTACCATAAACCGGGTCTCCAATCAAGGGGTGGCCGATCGACGCCATGTGCACGCGCACCTGGTGGGTACGGCCGGTCTCCAGTTTGCACTCGACCAGGTCGGCTTCGTGCAAGCTCCTGATCTTGCGCCAATGCGTCACCGCGCGTTTGCCGGTCCGGACGATCGCGACCTTCTTGCGGTTCTGCGGACTGCGCGCGAGCGGGGCATCCACCGTGCCGCTGGCGGCCATCAGATGCCCCGAGACCAATGCACGATAGCGGCGATCGATCGAATGGTCGGCGAACTGCTTGGCGAGGCCTTCGTGCGCGCGATCCGTCTTGGCCGCGACCATCAGGCCGGACGTATCCTTGTCGATGCGATGGACGATTCCGGGACGCGCGACGCCACCGATCCCCGACAGGCTGCCACCGCAATGGTGGAGCAGAGCGTTGACCAAGGTGCCGTCGAAATTTCCGGCGGCGGGATGGACGACCAGCCCCGCGGGCTTGTCGATCACGATCAGATGCTCGTCCTCGAACGCGATATCGAGCGGGATGTCCTGCGCTTCGTTATGCGCCGGTCGTGGGACGGGAACGGTGACGGTAAAAGTTTCGCCGCCCGCGAGCTTTCGCGACGGATCGCGCATCAACGTGCCCGACGGATCGCTGACCGCGCCCGACGAGATGAGCGCTTTCAGCCGCTCGCGTGACAGGGTCGGCACGGCCTCGGCCAGCGCCCGATCGAGCCGCCAGCCCTTGGCCGCGCCCGAAACCACTGCTTCGATGATGGAAACCCCCGGAACCATTCGTGTAGGAAGATGGGGATGAGGTTGGAAATTTCAAGGGAGGTCCTGGCTGGGATTCGCGCCGCGGCGGCCGCCGCGCATCCGGAAGAAGCATGTGGGTTACTGTTCGGCGGCAACGGGCTGATCAATGGCTGGATGGAAGCTCGCAACATCGCCGGTCGGCCCGAAACCGAGTTTGAAATCGATCCGGCCGCCTTATTCGCGGCATTGCGCGCCGAGCGAGCGGGCGGGGCACAACTGATCGGCTATTGGCATTCGCACCCCAATGGCAATGTCGAGCCATCGCGACGCGATACCGAGCTTGCGGACGCGGACGGCAAGGTCTGGGTGATCGTCGCCGGTGAAGACATCGCGGCTTGGCAACTCGTCGAGACCCCGCTCTACGGTTGTAGCGAATACAGAATTGAGCAACGCGATGGCTATCGGGCGGCGGTACCGAGTTTTTGCGGCATGGCGCGGCGATTCCGGCATGTCCCAATGGCGACCGGTGAAGTCCGCCACCTGATCCCCAAAGACAAGGGCGATGACATCGTCCCGTTGATCGCCGAAGCAGGATATCCGGCGATAGCGCCTATCCTCAATGATTTGATGGTATGGACCGTCGATCCGAACACGCCGATTTGTAGGGCGCTGATCGACTATTTGAATACCTTGGGCGAGCCGATGGTGGAGCCCATCCGAAAGGTCCTGCGGGGAAATGACGGCGACCACAAATCGTTATGTCTCAGAGAGATGGTGCCGGCTCTTCCGCGAGCCGCGCGAATACGACTGATGGATGATTTGCGAGCTTTGGCCGAGCATCCCAGCGAGGCTGAACACTATGAGGGCGTCGATGACGAAGCTCGATCGGTGCTCGCCGGACTTGCCGAATCGGGCGCTTAGGAGGTTGCGGGCGGGGCCCCGCTGCGCCAGAAAGCCAATAACTATAGGAAAGAAACGTCCCTAATGACCATGACCCCGGTCGACTTCGCAAGCCTGCTCTGCTCGCGTCTCTGTCACGATCTTCTCAGCCCGGTGGGCGCGCTCAACAACGGACTCGAATTGCTTGCCGACGAGCATGATCCGGAAATGCGCGCGCGCTGTCTCGAATTGCTCAACGAGAGCGCACGGGCATCGGCCAACAAGCTCAAATTCTTCCGCCTGGCGTTCGGCGCGGCCGGCGGGTTCGGCGAGACGGTCGACACGCGCGAGACGCGCTCGGCGATCGAGGGGTTGTTCAGCGACAATGCCAAATTGTCGATCGGCTGGATGGTCGAAGAAGCGACCTTGCCCAAACCCGCGACCAAGGTGTTGCTCAATCTGGCCTTGATCGCCGGCGACGCGCTGGTGCGCGGCGGGCAACTCGATATCGGCGCCGAAGAGAATGCGGGCAATATCGAAATGGTGGTGCGCGCGGAGGGGCCGCGGTTGGTGCTCGATCAGGAATTGCGCACGACGTTGCTCGGCGAACAGGGCGATACGGTCATCACGCCGCGCGCCGCGGCGGCCTATCTGATTCAATCCCTGGTCAGCGACGGTGGCGGCAGCGTGCAGATTTCGGAGCCGGATGCTCCCGTGCTGCTCTTCGGCGTGACAATTCGCGCCGGGTAAACGTCTCTTTTACCACTGTTCGTCCAAGGTCGCTTCCGCGCATCAAGCCCGGGGACCCATGGACGATCTGCTCCAGGAATTCATTGCCGAAACTCGCGAGACGCTCGACGCTCTCTCGGGCGAGATCGTCGCGTGGGAAGCCGATCCGGCCGACCGCGCGCGGCTCGATGCCATTTTCCGGTTCGTCCACACGGTGAAGGGAAGCTGCGGCTTCCTCGATCTGCCGCGCCTGGCGCGCCTGAGTCATGCCGCGGAAGACGTGCTTGCCGCGGTTCGCTCGGGTGAACGGATGCCCGACCAGAAGCTCGTGACCGCGGTGCTGGCGATCGTCGACCGCATCGGCGAGATCGTCGAGGCGATCGATGCCGGTGCCGCGCTCGACGATAGCGGCGAGGAGTTGCTGATCGCCGCGCTCAATGCCGGCGCCGAAGCGGTAGCCCCCGCCGCGCAACAGGCCCCCACCGGCCAGCGTGTCGGCAATCGCAGCGTGCGGCTGTCGACCGACCTGCTCGATCGTATGATGTCGGGCATGTCGGACATGGTGCTGGCGCGAAACGAACTCGCGCGTCGCATGCGCGACCAGAATGTCGATCCGACGATTGAAGCCGCGCTCGACCGCCTGTCGCTGACGGTGGCGGAGATGCGCGACACCGTGACGCGAACGCGCATGCAGAAGGTCGACGCGCTGTTCTCCGCCTTGCCGCGGATGGTGCGCGATACCGCCGCCGAAGTCGGCAAATCGGTGCAACTCCAGATCGAGGGATCCGACGTCGAACTCGATCGTGAAATGATCGAGATGATGCGCGATCCGCTCGTCCACATCATCCGCAATTCGATCGACCACGGCATCGAAAGCGCCGAGGAACGCCGTGCCCTGGGCAAGCGCGAAGTCGGGCGGCTGGTCGTTTCCGCGCGCCAGTCGGGCAATCAGATCATCCTGGAAGTCGCCGACGATGGCCGGGGGATCGATACCGATCGGCTGGTTCAGAAACTCACCGTGTCCGGGCAGTCGCGCGGCCGCGACCTGTCGATGCTGAGCGAACGTGCCAAGATCGACCTGATCTTCGAACCCGGCCTGTCTACCAAGGACGAGGTTACCGCGATTTCCGGCCGCGGCGTCGGGATGGACGTCGTGCGCGCCAATATCGAACAGATCGGCGGGCGGATCGACCTGGTCAACACCAAGGACCGCGGACTGCGGATCCTCATCCACGTCCCGCTGACATTGTCGATCATCCCCGCGATCGTCATCGGCATCGCCGGCCAGCGTTTCGCTGTCACGCGCCAGGCGATCGAGGAAATCGTTCACGTCTCCGGCAATGCGATCCGCGTCGACCTGCTGGGCGATACGCCGGCGGCGACGGTTCGCGATCGCCGTATGCCGCTGGTCGATCTCGCCGCATTGCTCGGGCTGCGCGCCACCGATCCGATGTCGGCCGACATGCTGGCGATCATCAGCGCCAGTGGCGGCAGCTTCGCCGTCGCGGTCGATTCGGTGCTCGATCACGAGGAATTGGTGATCAAGCCCGCGTCGCCGGCGGTGATGGCGACGGGCATCTATGCCGGCCAGACCTTGCCCGACAGCGGCTCGCCAATGCTGTTGCTCGATTGTGCCGGGGTCGCCGCGGCGGCGGGGATCAACTTTGCGCGCGACACGGCGGTCGAGGAGGAGGAAGCGATCGAGCCCGAGGCCATCTCGGCCGACGCGCTGCTGTTCAACGATCTCGACGGCCGGCGCCGCGCGGTGCCGCTGGCGATCGTCGACCGCGTCGAAACGGTCCACGCCTCCAATGTGCGGTTCAGCGGTGGCCGGATGCGCTTGTTGGTCGATGATCGGATCGTTCCGCTGGCCGCGCTCGGCGAGATTGAAGGCCATGCCGAACTCGCGGTGCTGAGGATCAAGGATGGCGACGCCGAGATCGCCTATGCGATCGCCGAGCCGGTCGACATCGTCGCCATTCCGGCCGACGTCTCTCCCTCGGCGCAACCTGGGCCGATCCTGGGCGTCGTCGTGATCGGCGACGAACAGGTCGAACTGATCGATCCGCAATGGCTGCTCGGTCCCGATGCGCAGGACATCGTCCGGCCAGGTGCGCCGCTCTGCCTGATCGACAGCCAGTCCGACAGCTGGATCGCCACGTTCCTGAAGCCGGTGCTCGAGCAAGCCGGATATCGTGTTTCGACCAAGGCGAGCGCCGACGAACAGCCGGCCGTGATCCTGACCACCGACGCCGCGCCGGCCGCGGCGCGCGACGGCCGGGTGCTGCGTCTCAGCAATGATCGGCGCGACACCGGCGGCGACGATCGCGTTTATCGCTACGACCGCGCCGGATTGCTCGCGGCGGTCGCCAAACGAGTGAATGTGGCATGAGCGAACAGCTTTTCCTGATCGCCCATATCGCCGGCCGCGGGGTCGCGATCGACTCGGCACAGGTCGAGTCGGTGGTCGATATAGGTGCGGTCGTCCCGACGCCGCGTGCAGCACCCCACATTCGCGGGCTGGCCGCGTTGCGCAGCCGGGTGGTGACGGTCATCGATACGCATGCCGCGCTCGGCCTGCCCAAGCTCGCGATCGCCGGATCGCGTGCGGTCATTACGGTGGTCGACGGGCATCATTATGCCGTGCTGGTCGATAGCCTGGAGGATGTCGCGCCGTTCGTCGCCGCGCCACTGCCGTCGGGGATTGGGCTCGACGCCGGGTGGCGCCAGGCCGGTTGTGGGGCGGTCGAGCGCGATGGCGAGCCGATTCTGGCGATCGACCTCACCGCGCTCGTCCACGGACCGCCAAATGACGCGAATGCAATCAATTAACCGGGTGATCACGGTTTAGGGGGTAAGCCCTTCAATGGGCCTAGTAACGGGGTGTTTCGGTCATGAAGACGTGTCTGGTTGTCGATGATTCCAAGGTGATCCGCAAGGTCGCCCGCCATATCCTCGAGACGTTGAATTTCGAGGTGAGCGAGGCCGCCGACGGCAAGGAGGCGCTCGACAGCTGCATGGCGTCGGTCCCCGACGTGATCCTGCTCGACTGGAATATGCCGGTCATGAGCGGGATGGACTTCCTGCGTGCGCTTCGCGACACCGCATTGTCGAGCCGACCCAAGGTCGTGTTCTGCACGACCGAAAACGGCATGGCCTATATCCGCGCCGCGATCGAAGCGGGCGCCGACGAATATGTGATGAAGCCGTTCGATCGCGAAACGCTGGAATCGAAGCTGCAGATCGTCGGCCTGGCCTAAGAGCACCGGTGCCGTGATGGCGAGCAAGGCTCCCGACATTCCCCATTTCGAGGCGCCGCCCTCGGTCCTGATCGTCGACGATTCGGTCGTTGCGCGCGCCGTGATCGCGCGCGCGATCGACAGCGGCGGCCGCTTCCTGGTGGCCGGCGCAGTGCAGGACGCCAAGGCGGCGCTGGCGTTTCTGGCGCGGCATCGCGTCGACGTCATCCTGCTCGACATCGAGATGCCGGGCGTCGACGGCCTGACGGCTTTGCCGGATCTGATCGCGGCCGGGCAGGGCGCCCGCGTGCTGGTCGTGTCGTCGGCATGCGCCGATGGTGCCGCATCGACGGTCCAGGCCTTGGCGTTGGGCGCGGCGGATACGCTGGTCAAACCCGAGGTCGGGGCCTTTGCCGGGCGCTTCGGCGATCAACTCAACGAACGCCTCGTTCGACTGGTGGAGGCTGATGAGGTCGTCGCGCCGCGGACTCCGGCGGCGGCCATCGCGCCGGGAAACGACTATGATATCGTGGCGATCGGCGCCTCGACCGGTGGCATCCACGCGCTCAGCCAATTGCTCCGGGCGATCCCTGCCGAGTTTCGCTTGCCGATCCTGATCACCCAGCATCTGCCCGAATCATTCATGCCCTATTTCGCCGCGCAGGTCGCGGTGCTGGCCAATCGTCCCTGCGAAGTGGCGGAGGACCGCGCGCGCGTGCGGCCGGGCCGCATCCTGATCGCTCCGGGTCGCGCGCACATGCGCTGCGTCGCGATGGGTGATGGCGTGGTGATACGTCTTTCGACCATGGCATCGGCCAGCGGTTGCCTGCCGTCGGTCGACCCGATGCTGCAATCGGTGGCCGAGGTCTATGGCGCGCGAGCGCTTGGCGTGATGCTGAGCGGGATGGGCCGCGACGGCGCGATCGGGGCGGGGCATCTGGCCGCCGCGGGCGGTAGCGTCGTCGTGCAGGACCGCGCGTCGTCGGTGGTCTGGGGTATGCCGGGCGCCGTGGTTTCCGGCGGAATCGCGGATGCGATCCTGCCGCCGGACGAGATCGGCCAATTGATCGCGCGCCGTCGGCGGCCTTCATGCTGACCCCGCGCCCCGCTGGCGCGGTCGCGGAATTCATCGCCCTGCTCGAGGCGCGCACCGGGCAACAAATGGGAGCCAACCGCAACTGGCGCATCGAAACCGCGCTGAAGCCGGTGATGCGCGATACCGGCCATCACACGCTGGAGAAGCTGGCCGAGGCGATCCGCGCCGATCGTGGCGGACCGCTCGCCGACCGGGTAGTCGACGAATTGCTCAACCAGGAGAGCTCGTTCTTCCGCGACGCCGCGGTATTCGACATCGTCGAACAGGCGGTCGCGGCGATTCCCGATACGCGGCGTCCGCGGATCTGGTCGGCGGGCTGCTCGAACGGGCAGGAGCCGCTCAGCCTGGCGATGCTGTTCGCCGAAAAACTCGACCGCCAAATGCCCGAGATCCTCGCCACCGATGTCTCCGAATCGGCGCTGAACAAGGCGCGCGCCGGGCGGTACACTCAGTTCGAAATCCAGCGGGGCTTGCCGATCCGACGGATGATGCAATGGTTCGATTCGGTCGATGGCGACTGGATCGCCAATCCTGGGCTGACGCGGATGGTTTCGTTCCGCCGGATGAACCTGGTCGCCGACTCGCTGCCGATCGGCCGCTTCGACGTCATCCTGTGCCGCAACGTGCTGTTATATTTCTCGCTCGAAATGCGTCGCGCGGTTCTCGGGCGGCTTGCGCAAGTGCTTCGGCCCGATGGTGTGTTGGTGCTCGGCGCCGGAGAGACGGTGATCGGCCAGACCGATGCCTTCCGCCCCAGCCAACGCTATCGCGGCCTCTACGAGCCGAACTGGGCCGCCGCCGCGGCTGCCTGATTCCGAAAGCGGCGGGACGGTTTACTTTCGCCGCGCTTCGCCGCAATCCAGCGCGCGTGAACATCGTCGATACCCCGTCGCCCAATTTCAACGAGCGGCAGCTGCCGGTCTCGATGATCGTGCTGCATTATACCGGCATGGAAAGCGCCGCGGCGGCGCTGGGGCGCCTGACCGATCCGGCAGCCGAGGTGTCGGCGCATTATCTGATTGACGAGGACGGGACGATCCATCGCCTGGTGGCCGAGGACAAGCGCGCCTGGCATGCCGGCAAATCGCATTGGCGCGGGATCACCGACGTCAATTCGGCCTCGATCGGGATCGAACTGGTCAATCCAGGACATGAGTTCGGCTATCGCGAGTTCGCGCCCGCGCAGATCGAAGCGCTGATCCCGCTGCTCGGCGAGATCAAGGATCGCCATGACATCACGCGCGGCAATGTCGTCGGCCATTCTGACATCGCGCCGACCCGCAAGCAGGATCCGGGCGAATTGTTCCCCTGGGGTCAGTTGGCGCGCTTGCGTCTCGCCCTGCCGCGCCCGACGAAGAATCTGATGGACCCATTGTGGAGCGATGCGGGGTTCCTTCTGGCGCTCGAACGCTTCGGCTATGAAGTCACCGACAAGCTCGCCGCAGTTGTGGCGTTTCAGCGCCGTTTCCGGCCCGAATTGATCGACGGCGAAATCGACGGTGAATGCCGCTGTCTGTTGCTGGCGCTGTTGCTGCCCAAGCCTCAGGGGGATGAATAGGCGGTGCGCCGGCGGCGACGAGCGTCCGTCGCTCTGCAACGGTGGGTAGATCACGATCTTGCGAAGAATATCCGGCCGGTGTCGCCGATGGTCGGCGCAGCGCCGATCTTCCTGATGTGGTGTTTTGGTCGAGATGTTTCCGGACAATGGCGGGCTCTCGGTTGGAGTCTGGCAGTCGGAGCCAGTGCGATCTGTATCGGTTTTGTCGGGTGGCGGTGGTGGTTGATCTACCGCGCCGCCATGCTCGACGCCGACCGCGCTTATGACGAGCGGATCAAATACACGCTTCCTCCCGAGTATCGCGACACCGAGAGCGCAGGAGAGGTGCGCAGGCGCAAAGCGCGTGAAAAACTGCGCAAGGGGTAGGCAGTTTGCTCCGCTTGCTTTAGGTCATCGCCGGCCAGAGGGTCGGGCGGCCGCGGGTGCGCAAGCACGCGAGGAAAGTCCGGGCTCCGCGGAACAACGGTGGCGGGTAACGCCCGCCGGGGGTAACCCCAGGGAAAGTGCCACAGAGAGCAGACCGCCAACCCGGTTCGCCGGGAGGTAAGGGTGAAAGGGTGCGGCAAGAGCGCACCGCGCTTCTGGTAACAGCGGCGGCATGGCAAACCCCACCGGGAGCAAGACCGAATAGGGGCGGCATATGGGTGTGTTCCCACCCGTCGCCCGGGTTGGTTGCTTGAGGCGGCGCGCAAGCGTCGTCCTAGAGGAATGGTCGCCCATCCGCGCAAGCGGTGGACAGAACCCGGCTTACAGACCCTCTGGCGCTCTTTTCCTGATGTCGAATGTCGGCTAACCTGCGCCAAAAGCAGGGGGAAATATGCGGGGATTGCTTCTCGGCGCGGCTGTGCTTGCGATGGTTCCGATGCTCGCGCTGGCGGATACCACCCCGCCGCCGCCCACCATTCAACAAGCATTCGACGCCGCCACGGTGCTGCAGGATAGCGGCAAGTATGTCGAAGCGTTGGCCGCCTGGGAAAAGCTGGAACCGCGCGTAGCGAACAAGCCGCGCAGCCTGGCCATCGTCCGGTTGCGCAAGGGGCTGGCGCTCTATCGGCTCGATCGCCGCGACGAATCGGTGATAGCGACGCGCGCTGCACTCGAGGTTCTGCCGACAACCGAGCCGGCGCTGCGCGACGATCGTATTCAGGGCTATAATGTGCTCGCCAAGGTGGCCGAAGCGTCGCTGGACTATGCGACCGCAGCCGACAATTACCGCCGCGCCGAAGCACTGGCGATTACGCCGATCGAGCATCTCGGTGCGCTGCGCGGGATAGTCGAAACGGAGACGTTTTTCGACTCCGACGCGGCGGTCGCCGAGCTCGCTCGCGTCCAGCCCTGGCTCGCGGACAAGTCGGTCGACAACGTCTCGCGGGCGGCGCTCAAGCGCGTGGAAAGCCAGTTGCTCCTCAATCGCGGCGATTTCGCGGGCGCGCGGACTGCTGCCGGAGAGGCGGTCAAACTGCTCGGCGGACTGACCAGCAGAACCGACTTGAACGATGTCGCCGCGCGATCGAATTACGCGATCGCAGCGATGATGCTGGGCGACCGTGACGATGCCCGCAAATATATGGCCTATACCGGTGCGGGGCGCGTTCAATCCGGGTCGTTCGACCCCGCGGTGCAGATGACGCCTCCCGATTGCGGAGGCGATGCGGATCTGCGGCCCGACGACACCGCGGTGGTCGAATTCTCGATCGCCGACGATGGCGCGGTCAGCTATGCAGCGCCCGTTTATTCGTCACGCGGGGGCAAGGTCGCACTGCCCTTTGCCCGGGCGGTCCGCAACTGGTCTTGGACGCCGGAGCAGGTCAAGGCGCTTCCTGCCTTCTTCCGCTATCGCGCACGCGTTGAACTGCGCTGTTCGACCGAATTCCCTAAACCGTCGCTGCTCGATTATCTCGACAAGAGGCTGTCGAAATGGCTCGATGAACGCGGGATCGATACGCCGTTGAAGCGTGACGGTGCCGATGCCGCCTTGCTGGCCGAGGAACGCAAGGAATTGGTCGATCTCGAAAAGGCCAAAGGTGCCGACGCTCTCGCTTTGGTGCCGGTCCTGCACGCGTTGTCGCGCAATTCGGTGCTGCAAATCGAGGAGGCCGCAGGGTTGGCGCAGCGCGAGGCCGCGATTCTGACGGCCAACAAGGCGCCGGCGATGGCGCGGCTGGGCGCCGATTTGAAAGGGTGGCAGAGCAAGAATTCCGATAGTTGGGGTGGTCGGCGCTATTTCCGCGGTCTTGAAGCGGCCGCCACGAGCGGACCCTATGCCGACGATCCGGAAGCTCGCGCGGTGCTACGCCTGATGATGTCCGACGTATCGCGCGGGTTCGACAGGGAGCGTAGCCTGGCGTTGCTCGATCAGGTCGCCACCGATACGGCGCTGCCCGCGGAGGATGGGTTCAAGGTCGGCGCGCTCATCCGCAAGGCGTCGATCCTCACCCAGCGCGGCGATCTCGCCGCCGCCAAGGCAGCATTTGCGCAGACCGGCACCACTGCGGATCAATGCTCGCTGATCGATTCGTCGCCCCGCCGGCTCGGCGTCGGCGGGACCTTTCCGGACGAAGCCAAGATGTGGGGATTCGAGGGCTGGGTGTCGGTGCAATTCGATGTCGGTGCCGATGGCCGGACGATCAACCAGCGGGCAGTCATCTCCTACCCCCCATTCATTTTCACCAAGGCGGGTGATGACACACTCAAGACCGCCCGTTACGAAAAAGCCTTCCGGCCCGACGGCGGGATAGGGTGCGGCGGCGTCACTGAACGCGTCAGGTTCACGATGCGTAACTGACCGCGCTTGCGCTCGCACGCCCAATGCCTATGTCGCGCACATGGCGCGTCCGACCCGATCCGACAATTGGGGCTTCCCCCGCTGGGGCAGCTATGGCTCGACTCGCGAGGCGACTCGGGTGCGGATGTGCGATCGCCATGGATGCGACCAACCCGGCAATTGCCCTGCGCCGAAATCACCCAACAGCCCCGAACGCTGGTATTTCTGTCAGGATCATGCCGCCGAGTATAATCGCGGCTGGAATTATTTTGAGGGCCTGAGCGCGGAAGAAGCCGCCGAGCGCGAGGCGGCCGAGACGCGCACGGCGAATGGCTATGCCGAATCGCGACATTATGGCTGGGGCGGATCGGGCGACGGCAGCCGTTCACGCGACGAGATGCGCGCGCTCGACGTGCTCGAACTCGATTCGGACGCCGATTTTGATGCCGTCCGGGCGGCGTGGCGCAAGCTGGCCAAGGAATGGCATCCCGACGTGCGCCAGGGAGACGAGGAAGCCGCGAAACGCTTTCAGGCGATCCAGGCTGCCTATGACGTTCTCCGCGTCGCCGAGGAAAACAGGGCGTGGCGACCGACAAGCTAGTCGACCAAGAATTGGGCGCGTTGGGTCGGGGGCTGGAGAGCCGTTGGTCCGGCGCGATCCTGGTCTGCTCGAAATGTTCGAAGAAGCTCGACGGCGGGTTCGGGCGCAAGGGCAGGACCAGCTTGGGCAAGGCGCTGCGCAAGCGTTTCGGCCTCAAGAAGGGGCGCAAGTCGCCGGTCGGGCTGATCGAGGTCAAATGCCTGGGCGTCTGTCCAAAAGGCGCTGTGACGTTGGTCGATACCAGCCGGCCCGGCACCTGGCGGCTGGTGCCCGCCGGCGCGGACGTCGAGGCGATCGGCCGCGACCTCGGACTTGATCCGGGAGGTCAGGCGCCGGCGCGCCGCGCCATCACGTCGAGATAAGTCTGCAGCATCACTTCATTGACCGGGGCCCAGACATAGGCCTGCGCCTTGGCGTGACCCGACGCGCCCGCCGATGCGCGCAGCGAATCGTCCTCGATCAGCCGTTGGATCGCGTCGGCATAGGCATTGACGTCGCGCGGCGGGACCAGGAAGCCGTTGACGCCTTCTTCGACCAGGTCGACCGCGCCGGTCGCGCGAGCGGCGACCACGGCGACACCCGCCGCCATCGCTTCCGACGTGACGTTGCCGAACGTCTCGGTGACGGAAGGGTTGAAGAACACATCCATCCCGGCCACCGCGCGGCCAAGATCGTCGCCGCTCTGAAATCCCGCGAACACGGCGTCGGGCACACGATCGGCGAACCAGTCTCGCGCGGGGCCGTCGCCCACCACCAGCACCTTGTGGCGGATGCCGCGCCGGGTCAGCTCGTTGACCACGTCGGCAAATATATCGAGGCCCTTTTCTAGCACCAGCCGGCCGAGAAAGCCGACCGCCACCTCGTCATCGGCGATGCCCAGCGAGCGGCGCCAGGCGAGGTCGCGCCGGCCCGGATTGAAGCGCTCGTGATTGACGCCGCGCGACCAGATGCTGACGGGGACCGTCACGCCCCACGACTTGATCAGCTCGGCGACCGAGGGAGAAGGCACGACCACTTCGTCGACGCGATTGTAGAAGCGGGTCAGCATGCTGGTCAGCAACGGCTCGACGAACCCGATGCGATAATAACGCGGATAGGTTTCGAACCGGGTGTGGAAGGAGGCGACCGAGGCGAGGTTGTTCCGTCGCGCCCAGGTCAGCGCGCGATGGCCGAGGATCTCGGGCGCGGAGACATGGACCAGATTGGGGGCAAACGCCTCCAGGTCGGCACGCACCTTTTTGGGCAAGCCGCGGGCCAATTTGTACTCCGCGCGGCCGGCCGGCATCGGGATCGCCGGCACGCTCACCAAGTCTCCGGTCGGAGGAAAGGCCGGCTCGTCGACGGTCGGCGAATAGATGCGCACCTTCACCCCGCGATCGAGCAAATGCCCGACCAGCAGATTGAGCGCCTGATTGGCGCCGTCCCGCGTGTAATTGTAGTTACCGCTGAACAGCGCGATACGAAGATCGCCTGGTTGCATCCTCCGCCCATAGCGGCGCGCGGGCGGCTTGCCTATCTACTCGCCAATCGCAACTCGAGGAGATGCCACGTGGCCGATTTGTCGTCCTTCCCGATCACCAGGAAATGGCCGGCGGCCGATCCGAACGTCCTCCAATATTATGGCCTGCCGACGCCGAATGGGGTGAAGGTGACGATCATGCTGGAGGAATTGGGCGTGCCGTACGAGGCGCACCTGGTCGATTTCGCCAAAGACGACCAGAAGTCGCCGGAGTTCGAAAGCCTCAATCCGAACGGCAAGATTCCCGCGATCATCGATCCCGACGGTCCCGGCGGCAAGCCGATGGGGCTGTTCGAAACCGGCGCCATTCTGCTCTATCTTGCCGACAAGACCGGTAAGTTCATTTCCGCCGACCCGGCGGCTCGATGGGAGACGATCGCCTGGCTGATGTGGCAGATGGGCGGCCTGGGCCCGATGTTCGGCCAGCTGGGCTTCTTCAACAAATTCGCCGGCAAGGACTATGAGGACAAGCGCCCGCGCGACCGCTACGTCGCGGAAAGCAAGCGGCTGCTCGGTGTGCTCGACGGGCGGCTGGATGGCCGCACCTGGATCATGGGCGACGAATATACAATCGCTGACATCGCGACGCTGGGCTGGGTGCGGAACCTGATCGGCTTCTACGAAGCGCGCGACCTCGTCGAGTTCGATACGTTCAGGAATGTTGCGGCGTGGCTGGAGCGGGGACTGGCGAGGCCAGCGGTCGCGAAAGGACTGACGATCCCGGCGAGGCCGGCAAGTTAACGGTAGCGCGGGCTTCTCATTCTCCCCTCCCTGGAAGGGAGGGGTTGGGGGTGGGTGCCGCCGAGGCACTCGGCGGTCTGGTTGAGTACGAACGTAGCGGCTCCATCAGGATTGCGGAGCACGTCGCTATTCCACAGCCTAATCACCCGCCAGCCTTGTGCTTCGAGATAGGCGGTTCGCTCGGTATCGTACGTCGCTTGATCGTGATGCTGACTGCCGTCGATCTCGACGGCCAGCTTCGCCTCTCGGTTGGCGAGATCGACGATGTAGAGGTCATCGATCGAAAGCTGCCGAGTGAAAGCTGGACGGTAGCGTGAGATGAGTCGCCATAACGCTCGCTCCGCCGGCGTTGCATTCTTGCGGAGTGATCTCGCCCGATCGGTCATCACTTTCTTGACTCGTCGCATTCCGATCGCTCCCGATGCGAGCTGCGCTCGCATACCCACCCCTAACCCCTCCCTTGCAGGGAGGGGAATATCGATGTTCCCTAATCGTTCCAATTCGGATACATCCCGGCCATGGCCAAACCCCAGAAGCGTTACGTCTGTCAGGCATGCGGATCGGTTGCGACCCGATGGCAGGGGCAGTGCGTCGATTGCAGCGAATGGAACACCTTGGTCGAGGAGGTGGGCGGCAACGTCACGCCGTTCCAGGCCAAGCATAACCTGCAATCGGGCGGGCGGGCGATCGCGCTGATCGGGCTGGATGCCGAAGTGAAATTGCCCGATCGCCTGGCGACGGGGATCGCCGAACTCGATCGCGCGCTGGGAGGAGGGTTCGTCGAAGGGTCGGCGACCTTGATCGGTGGCGATCCGGGGATCGGCAAGTCGACGTTGCTGCTTCAGGCGGCGGCGTGCCTGGCGCGGCGTGGTGAGCGCGTCGTCTATGTCTCGGGCGAAGAGGCCGCGGATCAGGTGCGGCTACGCGCACGACGCCTCGGGCTCGGCGATGCCCCGGTCGAACTCGGCGCCGCGACCTCGACGCGCGATATCCTGACGACCTTGGGGCAGGGACAGCGGCCGGCATTGCTGGTGATCGATTCGATCCAGACGATGCATTCGGACCTGATCGAGGGCGCACCGGGCACCGTCAGTCAGGTGCGCGCGTCGGCGCAGGAATTGATCCGTTTCGCCAAGGAACGGGGCAGCGCGGTGGTACTGGTCGGCCATGTCACCAAGGACGGGTCGATCGCCGGGCCGCGCGTGCTCGAACATATGGTCGACACCGTGCTCAGCTTCGAAGGCGAGCGCAGCCACCAATATCGCATCCTCCGCGCGATCAAGAACCGTTTCGGCGGCACGGACGAGATCGGCGTGTTCTCGATGGAGACCTCCGGCCTGAATGAGGTCGCCAATCCGTCGGCCTTGTTCCTGACCCACCGCGAAGAGGGAATGACCGGCGCGACAGTTTTTCCGGCATTGGAGGGCACGCGGCCGGTATTGGTCGAGATCCAGGCGCTGGTCGTGCGGCTGGCGTCGGGCGCAACGCCGCGGCGCGCGGTGGTGGGCTGGGATTCGGGCCGGCTGGCGATGATCCTGGCGGTGCTCGAGGCGCGGTGTGGGCTCAGCTTTTCGACTTGCGAAGTCTATCTCAACATCGCCGGCGGCTATCGCGTGCAGGATCCGGCAGCCGACCTTGCCGTCGCGGCGGCGCTGATCTCGGCACTGAGCGAGCGGCCGGTGCCTTCGGATGCGGTTGCGTTTGGCGAGATCGCGCTGTCGGGCGAAGTCCGCCCCGTGGCGCACGCGCCGCTCAGGATGAAGGAGGCCGCCAAGCTGGGCTTCGACCGCGCGCTGGGGCCTGCTTCGACCAAAAGCGAGAATGAAATCAAGATCAGCGGTTTCCGCACGCTCGGTCAACTCGTTGACCATATGTTGGGTCGGGGCTAGCTGTCGGGCCGGGTATGGGGCTGACCGGATTAGATATCGCCGTCCTTCTGGGCGTTGGCGCGGCCGCGGCGCTCGGCTGGTGGCGCGGTTTCGTGACCGAGGTGCTGTCGCTGCTTGCCTGGGTGCTGGTGGTGTTCGCGCTGAAGGCGCTGCACACGCCCCTGACCACGGCGCTGACCGGGATCGTCGGGACGAGTTCGGGGGCGGCTATACTCGCCTTCGCGCTGATCGCCGGGATCGCCTATTTCGGCGGACGGATGCTGGCGCGGGCGATGGGCAGGCGTACAAAGCAATCGATCCTGGGCCCGCTCGACCGCGCGATGGGGTTCGGGTTCGGTGCGCTCAAGGGCCTGATTCTCGCCAGCCTCGCCTTCCTGTTGCTGGTATTGGTCTACGATACGATCGATGGCGGGCCGAAGCAGCGCCCCACGTGGCTGACCAAGTCGCGAACCTATCCGTTGCTGAACGCGACCAGTGCGTTCGTCGCGGATTTCGTCGCCAAGCGCCGCAAGGGACAGGCGATGTTTGGCAGCGACAATGCCAGCGACGCCGCTACCAATGCCAACGATGCTGCGGATGCCGGTAATGCGAGCGATGCTCCGGCTCCCAAGAAGGCCAGCAAGGTTGGGCCGCATCGTTCACGCTCTGCGCATTAGGGTCCGCTCCCAAATTCGGCCGAAGGGGTCGCGCTTTTCGTTACGCTCGCCTACATGGCCGTCAGGATGAACGCGCCGCTCTACAACACTGAAATTCTGCGGCTCGCAGCGTCGATCCCGCATCATCAGCGGCTCGCCGAGCCGATGGGAACGAGCGAGAAGCGCTCGCCGATTTGCGGCAGCCGCGTGACCGTCGACGTCAATCTGGCCGATGGTCGCGTCAGCGAAGTCGGGATGCTGGTGCGTGCCTGCGCGCTGGGCCAGGCATCGTCCTCGCTGCTCGCCGCTAACATCCTCGGGAAGACCCCCGCCGAACTCGCGACGGCGCGCGACGAGCTTACGGCTTGGCTGGCGGGAGAAGGCTCCGCGCCGAGCTGGCCCGATCTCGACATCTTCATCCCCGCGCTGACCGTCACCGCGCGCCATCCCTCGATTCGCCTGGCGTTCGAAGCCGCGGCGGAAGCGGCGGCGATCGCGGCGATGTCGACCACCGGAAACGACGCCTGATGCACGGCGCATCGATGCTCCGCGACGGCGTCGTCATGCTCGGCGTCGGGATGGTGTTCGTCCTGTTGTTCCGCCGTCTCGGCCTGGGCGCGACCCTGGGCTTCCTCGTCGCCGGCGCGCTGATCGGGCCGCAGGCGTTCAACCTGATCGGCGACGCGCAAGGAAAGATCAGCGTCGCGGAGCTCGGCATCACGCTCCTGCTGTTCATCGTCGGGCTCGAACTCAATTTGTCACGCCTGTGGAAGATGAAGCAGGACATCTTCGCGATCGGGCTGATCCAGGTGCTGACGTGCGGCCTGGCGATCGCGTTGATCGTTCATGGCATAGTCGGTTTCTCTTGGCAGGCCGCCCTGGTCGTCGGCATGCCCCTGGCGCTGTCCTCGACCGCGCAGGTGTTGCCGATGCTGCAATCTGCCGGGCGCTTGCGCACGCCGTTCGGCGAACGCGCCTTCGCAGTGCTGCTGTTTCAGGATTTGTCGATCGTTCCCTTGATCACGCTCGTCACGATCCTGTCGCGCAATCCTGCGGATCAGCAGGGGCCGCCAGGCTATCTGCTGTTCATCTATACCGTGCTGGCGATTACCGGGCTGGTGCTGGCGGGCCGGTACCTGCTGCGGCCATTGTTCCGCGTGATCGGCAATCTCGGCGAGCGAGAGATGTTCGTGTTCGCCGCCCTGTTCACGGTCACCGCATCGGCGGCGGTGATGGAATATCTGCATTTGTCGACCGCCCTGGGCGCGTTCGTCGCCGGCGTGATGCTGGCCGATTCGCCGTACCGCCATGAGCTGGAAGCCGATGTCGAGCCGTTCCGCTCGATCCTACTGGGACTGTTTTTCCTGGCGGTCGGCATGTTGTTAGATCTCCACGTGATCGCCGATCGTCCGTTCTTCGTGATTGGCATGGCGCTGGCCCTGATCGCGACCAAGGCGGCGATCATCTTCGCCATCGGGATGGCGTTCCGGATGAACTGGCGCGGCGCGCTGGCGCTCGGCCTGTTGCTCAGCCAGGGGGGCGAGTTCGGGTTCGTGCTGTTCGCGCAGGCGCAACGCGCTTTCCTGATCGAGCCCGCCGCCGTCAGCGTCTTCAGCGCTGTGGTCACTCTGTCGATGGCGACGACGCCTTTCCTGATGATGGCGACGGCGCGTATCCGCGAGGCGCCCGAGGTCACCGGTGACCGCGAAGGGCCGCGCGCCGACGGCGCCAATGCATTGGTGGTCGGCTATGGGCGATTTGGCCAGACAGTGTCGCAGATGCTGATCGCCGCCGGCGTGCCGGTGACGCTGATCGATACGGATATCGAGATGATCGACGTCGCCGCCGAATTCGGCGCCAAAGTCTATTATGGCGACGGCACGCGGCTCGATCTCTTGCGCCAGGCCGGCGCGCATGAGGCGGAACTGATCCTGTTCTGTATCGATGGCGACCAGCTCGACGCCGACCTGATCGAGGGTGTGCACGAGGCATTTCCCAAGGCCGCCATATTCGCGCGCACCTACGACCGACGTGCGCTGATCAAGCTCAAGGGCTCGCCGATCTCCGGTGTCGTGCGCGAAGTGATGGAATCGGCAATCAAGATGGGACGGATGGCGATGAACGCGATCGACATCGATCCGGCCGAAGCCGACCGCGCCGAGGACATGTACCGCGCGCGCGACAAGGAGCGGCTGAAGCTCCAATATGAAACCGGCGATTTGCGCGCGGCGCGCGACCGCATCATCACCAGCGACGAGCGCGAGGAGATTTTCGCCGCGACCCGGCGCGAGATCGCGGCCGATGCCGACGCCGCATCCGAACCGGTGGGCGCGGAGGAATTGGGAAGAGGGCAGGAACCATGAACTGGATCGCGATCCTGGCCGCTTTGTCGGGTGCGCTGGCGGTCGGCGCGGGCGCGTTCGGCGCGCATGGCGCGAGTGGGCAAGCGGCGGAGTGGCTCAAGACCGGTGGACAATATCAGCTGATCCACGCGGTCGCGGCGTTGGTGGCGCTGAAGATGGAAGCCAAGGGACCTGCCGCGTTGTTCGTGATCGGCGGCTTGGTGTTCGCCGGCACGCTTTATCTGATGGCACTCGGCGCGCCGCGCTGGTTCGGCGCGATCACGCCGATTGGCGGCTTGGCGCTGATCGGGGGATGGCTGTGGCTGGCGTGGAGCGTGGCGAAAAGCAGCGCGTGATACGGTCTATCGCTGATCCGATAGCGACCAATGCACTGCGAGAACCGAAAAACGATCTGCCCCATCTTTGCGAACATAACGGGCATGGGCCCGCGCCATGTCACAAGTTCCCTTGTCGAGGTCCGGGTCGCCCGTGGTGGCCACGATGCGGCATCCTTTTACCTCACCGTTGGGGTCGACAGTAAGGACGATCGTAGCGTTTCCTTGCACATGTCGTCTGGCTGCTGCCGGGGGATAGTCATCATCAGTGAACCACTGGCCAGGGTTGCCTAACGGCGTCGCCCTCGCAGCCGGATCGACGCCCCAGCTTCGCATAAGGTCATCGTTGCACTTCTCCGCAGCGTCGATCACCGGTTGAAGCTTTCCCGTCTCCAGTGTTACCGCTTCCTTTCCGGCAGTGATCGCCAAGCTTGTCGCCTGCCCGATCTGGGCCATCGTGTCTGCGTCCAACGACATTTCGTAACTTCGAGCCCCATCAAGTTGGGAGTCGCGGCTGACATATCCGAGCGTCTTTTCGGTGTTAGCAGGTTGCAGCGAGATTTTAGCTGTTCCGTTCCTGACACCACTTCCTTCGATATTCGGTGCCACGAGGATCAGCTTTGCGCCTATGACATCCAGCGATACGTACGGCTGGAGCGCTATATAGGTGGCGGGTTCGGCACCGAATGGGCGCGATGCGACGCACTTGTCGGCGCGATAATCGACTGTCCATTTCCCTGATGGCGCCAACCCGGCGTCGGTGCCGGCAGGTGCGAGCAAGCTCGTCAAAAGCATCGAACCCTCCTTAAGTCATGACCGCGGCGATATCCGGAAATCAGCGTCCTGTATCGAGCTTTGGTGATGGAGCAGGGGGGGCATAAACCGGGCGGAGCCGCCCCTGGCGATCGCGGTACAGATAGCGATCCTCATCCTCCTCAATCGCATGCGGCGACACGCGATCAGGCGCCGTCGCGAACTCGCCGGCGATCGCCTGAGCCTCGCGGTCGGAGCGCCGGCCGCGACGTACCCAGATAATCCCGATCCACAGTAGCGCGGGCCCGGTGACGATGATCGGCAGGATCTGGACCGCCGTCGCCAGTACGTTCCAGCCATCACAACCGCCGGTGCACCGCCCAGTCAGCCAGTCGAACAGCGCCTGGAGCTCGACGGCCCCCGACACCTGGATGGTCATCAAGACCATCGCCGGCAGATAGACCACACACCCCAGCGTCAGCAGCGCGACGCGAACGAGGTGCTTTCTGGTCACCGCTCGGCGTCGAGGAAGGCCTCGACATCGGCAAGGTCGACCGAATGGTCGAGATAGGTCCGGCCGATGCCGTGCGCGAGGAGAAAGGGCAGGGTGCCCGCGTCCATCTTCTTGTCGTGCCGCATATGGTCGACCAACGTCGCGCCGCTCGCGTCAATTCCCGCGGCTTTGATCCCGTCCGGCAGGCCGACTGCGCGCAGATGTACCGCGACGCGCTCGGCGTCCTGGCCGGGACACAGGCCGCGCCGCGCCGAATAGGCGAAAGCCAGCGCCATGCCCGCCGCGACGCCTTCGCCATGGAGCAGGCGGTCCGAAAACCCCGTCTCCGCTTCCAGCGCATGTCCGAACGTATGGCCAAGATTGAGCAAGGCGCGCTTGCCCGTCGTCTCGCGCTCGTCCTCGGCGACGATCCGCGCCTTGGCACCGACCGAATGCGCGATGGCATGTTCGCGCGCTTCGGGATCACCGGCGAGCAGCTTGTCGCCATTCGCCTCGCACCATTCGAAGAAGGCAAAATCGTCGATCAGGCCGTATTTGACGACTTCGGCGTAACCGGCGCGCGTCTCGCGGGCGGGCAAGGTGTCGAGCACGTCGGGATCGATCAGCACCAGCCCCGGCTGGTGGAAGGCGCCGATCAGATTCTTGCCGGCGCGCGTATTGATCGCCGTCTTGCCGCCGACCGAACTGTCGACCTGGGCAAGCAGGGTCGTCGGTATCTGGACGAAGCCGCACCCGCGTTTGACGATCGAGCTCGCGAATCCGACCAGATCGCCGATCACGCCGCCGCCCAGCGCGATGACATAGTCACCGCGCTCGACGCCGTGCGCGAGCAGCCGGTCGGTCAGGGCTTCGAGCTGAGCCCAGCTCTTGGTGCCTTCGCCGGGCGGCAGTACGATGGCTTCACTTGCGATGCCGGCAGCAGCGAGCGCGGCCTGCAGAGTCGCAAGATGCGGCGCGACATTGGCGTCGCTGACGATGGCCATCGACCTGCCGCGCGACAGCGGCTTCAAATGCTCGGCGGCGCGGTCGAGCAGTCCGCGCTCGATCACGATATCGTAGCTGCGCGAACCGAGCGAAACGGGAACGATGGTCACAGGCCGATGGCTTTCAGGATGGCGTTGACGGCCGATTCGTGCGGCGCCTGGTCGCTGGCGATGCGAATCGGAGCCTGGGCATAGATCGGATTTCGAACCGCGGCGAGTTCGTCGAGCACCTCGCGCGGGTTGCGGTTGCGCAGCAAGGGGCGCGTGTCGCGGCGGCCCACGCGTTCGGCCAGGATCCTGGTCGGCGCATCGAGCCAGATCGCGATCGATTGATCGAGGATCAGCGCCCGCGTTTCGTCGTTGATGAACGCGCCGCCGCCGGTGGCGATCACCTTGGGCTTCCCGTCGACCAGGCGCGCGATGACGCGCCGTTCGCCGTCGCGGAAATACGCTTCACCGAATTTCTCGAAGATTTCGCTGACGGTCATGCCGGCGGCTTCCTCGATCTCGGTATCGGCATCGACGAAGGGCAAATGCAGCCGCGCGGCGAGGCGGCGGCCGACGGTCGACTTGCCGACGCCCATCAACCCGACGAGCACGATCGGCTTGCCGGTCCAGGAAAGAAAGGGAGGAGCGCTTTGCAACATGGGCTTGGGGGCTATACAGCGCACCGCACGCTCGGGCACAAGCGCCGAGCCGGGCGGCGTGTCGGTTTGAACGCCGAAAGAGTGTAAAGGTTATTGTCGCATGTCGCGAATGTTGGTGGTGCTGATCGTCGTGCTGGTGGTGTTGGTGGGGGGCATGTTCTTCCTGTCGAACCGGGCGCATGAGTCGCAGCAGACCCGGGTGGAAAAGGCTGTCTCGCTTGCGAATCTCCAAGGCTAGCGCTGGCGCGTCGGCGCTGGCGATAGCGCTGCTCGCCGCAGGCGGCGCGGCGCTCGCGCAGAAAAAGCCCGAATCGATCCTGCCGCCAGGGTTCGACCAGCCGGTCGCGCCTGCTCCCGCGCCGCGTCCGTCGCCGCGTGCCCAGACCCCGGCGCCGACATCGGCTCCGGCGCCGGCTCCCGCGCCGACGACGTCTCCCGCTATCAGCGTCGCGCCGACGGCCAGCCCGGCCGCTCCCGCGTTGCCGCTACCCGCGCCGGCCGCGACCGATCCGTTGACCGGGCTGCCGATCGCGGCTCCGACACCCGCGGCGACATCGGGACAGGTACATTACACCTTGCCCGAATCGTCGCGCCGCAATCTGGCGATGATCGGCATTTTGCCGACCGCCGAGCGGATGATGAATCCCGCGGCGTTCGGGAATGCCGATGGCCGCTACATAGAGCGGCTGATGCGCGACACGCGCGCACCGATCGCCTCGCGCTGGGTGTCGATCGCGCTGCGCCGTTTGTTGCTGCAGCCGATCAGCACGCCCCGCAACGTCAACGGTGCGGATTTCGCCGCCGAGCGCGCCTGGTTGCTGCTGCGTATGGGCGAATCGGTCGGCGCGCGCGCGATGGTGCAATCGGTCGACCCGCAGGATTACACGCCGAAACTCTATCAGGTCGCTATGCAGGCGGCGCTGGCGACCGGTGATGTCGGCGCGATGTGTCCGTTGGCCAACGACGCGGTCAAGGTATCGAGCGAGCCGGCCTGGATATTGGCGCGCGCAATGTGCGCTGCTTTATCGTCGGCGCCCAGCCAAGCGACGCCGTTGATGAATCAGGCCAAGCGCGTCGCCGCCGGCGTCGACCTGGCGCTCGCGCAGAAGATCGCGGGGCGCGGGTCGAACAAGGGCGACGTGGTGATCGAATGGGACGGCGTCACTAACATCAATACGTGGCGTTACGGCCTGGCGATGGCCGCCGGCGAGAAGATTCCCGATACGCTGTTCGAGGGCACCGGACCTCAGATGCGCTATTGGCAAGTGCTCGCGCCCCAGGAAACGCCGGTGGAGCGATCGCAATTCGCTGACCAGGCGGCGGCGCAGGGCGTTCTCTCCAACCTCGCATTGGTCGATCTCTACGGCCTGATCGATGCGGGCGACGATCAGGGCAATCCGGCCAACGGCGTCGCGAGCGACCTGCGCACCGCTTATGCGGGCGAATCGCGCGATGCGCGGCTCGGTGCGCTGCGGGGGCTGTGGGGCCAGAATAGCAACGGCCTCACCGGCTATGGCCGGCTGGTGCTGACGGCGCGTGCCGCCAAGCGCATTCCGGTCGCGGACAAGACCGATGGCAGCGACCAACTGGTCGCCTCGATGCTCAGCGCCGGGCTCGATCGATCGGCGGCGCGGTGGCGCAATACGGTGGCGCGGGGCAGCCTGGGGTGGGCGCTGATCCTGGTGTCCGATCCCGACAGCAATGCGCGTTATGGTTCGGGCGAAGTCGGGGCCTTTTCGGGCGATGCGGCCAAACAGCGGATGTTCGCGGCCGCGCTTGCCGGGCTCGCCAGGCTCGATCCGGCAGTGGCGCAAAGCTATGGAGCGGACGTGCAAGGCGGCAATAGCTGGACTCGTGCGATCGATCGCGCCGCGGCGCAGCGCCATCCCGGTGAAGTGCTGGTGCTGAGCGCGGTCGGTTTGCAGACGCAGGACTGGCGCGGTGTGTCGCCGGCGGCAGTGTTCCACATCGTCAACGCATTGCGGATCGTAGGGCTGGGCAGCACCGCGCGGATGGTCGCCGCCGAGGCCGTGACGCGGGCCTGATGGCCGCGACCGACCTTCACGATCATGCGCTGATCGAGCGGTTCCTCGAAATGCTGGTCGCGGAGGCCGGCGCCGCGAAGAACACCGTTGCCGCTTATGCCAGCGACTTGCGACTTGCCTCTGAGGCGCTGAAAGGGCGGTTGGCCTCTGCCGGCGTGAAGGACGTCGAACGACTTGGGAACGGCTGGCGCGATCTTTCGCATGCGACGGTCGCGCGCAAGGCGGCGGCGCTGCGCCGCTTCTTCGCGTTCCTGTCCGATGAAGGGCATCGCGCCGACGATCCAGGCGGCGCCTTGCCGCGGCCCGGCGCACGGCGGCCTTTGCCCAAGGTACTCAGCCATCAGGATATCGATCGCCTGTTCGCGGCGATCGCCGAGCGACAAGCGCGCGTTCCGCCCGATCCCAACGACCTGCGTCTCTCGGCCCTGATCGAATTGCTGTACGGATCGGGACTGCGCGCGACCGAACTCGTCTCGCTGCCGCGCAACGCCATCCAGCCCGATCGCCCTTATATCATCTTGAAAGGCAAAGGCGGACGCGAGCGGTTGGCGCCGGTCTCCGACCGAGCCCGTGCCGCCGTGGCGGCATGGCGCGCGCATGTTTCGAGCGACCGGCCATGGCTGTTTCCCTCGGGTAAGGGGCATTTGTCGCGCATCCGCCTCTACCAGTTGATCAAGGCGCTGGCGGCCGATGCTGGCATCCCGCCCGACCGCATCAGCCCGCACGTGCTGCGCCACGCCTTTGCCACCCATTTGCTGGAAGGGGGCGCGGACCTGCGCGCGCTCCAGGCGATGCTGGGGCATGCCGATATCGCGACGACCGAAATCTACACGCATGTCGACAGCAAACGGCTGATCGAGTTGGTCAACACGCGTCACCCGCTCGTTGACGTTGCCCCGAGGCGGGCCTAACCCGCCCGGCCATGGCAACCTTCCTTGAATTCGAGAAGCCGATCGCTGAGTTGCAGGGTCGGATCGATGAACTTCGCGACACCGCTTCGGATGGCGCGATCGACATCGATTCCGAGGTCAAGCGGCTGCAGACCAAGTCGGACGCTTTGCTCAGGGCGACCTATGCCAGGCTGACGCCGTGGCAGAAGACGCAAGTCGCACGCCATCCGGATCGACCGCATTTCGGGGACTATGTCGCCGGGTTGTTCGAGGATTTCATGCCGCTGGCCGGCGACCGCGCCTTTGCCGACGATCAGGCGATCCTGGGCGGTTTCGCGACGTTTCGCGGGCAGAAGGTGATGGTGATCGGCCACGAAAAGGGCAACGATACCGCCAGCCGGCTCAAGCACAATTTCGGCATGGGCAAGCCCGAAGGCTATCGCAAGGCGATCCGCCTGATGGAACTCGCCGACCGGTTCGGCCTCCCGGTGCTGACCCTGGTCGACACATCGGGCGCGTTTCCCGGCGTCCAGGCCGAGGAGCGCGGCCAGGCTGAAGCCATTGCGCGCTCGACCGAGGCGTGCCTGAAGCTCGGCGTACCGATGATCGCAGCAGTGGTCGGCGAGGGCGGATCGGGCGGTGCGATCGCGCTGGCGGCGGGCAATCGCGTGCTGATGTTCGAACACGCCGTCTATTCGGTGATCTCGCCCGAAGGCTGCGCCTCGATCCTGTGGCGCACCGCCGACAAGGCGCCCGACGCCGCCGAGGCGATGAAAGTCACCGCGCAGGATCTGAAGGGGCTGGGTGTGATCGACACTATCGTGTCCGAACCGCTGGGCGGTGCGCATCGCGACCCCGACGCGGCAATTGCGGCACTGGGCGACGCGATGGCCGACGCGCTGAGCGGGCTGCACAATCTCGGCCCCGATGATCTGCGCCGGGACCGTCGCGACAAATTCCTGGCGATGGGCCGGCTTTAAAATCCCTCTCCCATTGGGAGAGGGAGGGAGCCGCGCGTTGCGCGGCGGAAGGGTGAGGGTAGGCGCTTTTCGCTCCACTCGA